>NZ_NKUF01000047.1 GCF_003206495.1 Gluconacetobacter entanii
CAGAACCGTCGCGTCGAAATCATCCTGCACTGATCCCAAAATCAGTCAGACTGACTTCAGCGAAAGGGAGTGCTTCGGCACTCCCTTTTTGCTGTACGGTGGTCTGGGAAATATTTGAAAAGTAATAAAAGTTTTTGGGTGCCGCCTTTTTCAAAAAGGCGGTGTTCTTTTGAAGCTTTTTGGAAAAAGCTTCACCAAAAACTTCTTTTCGGACGGTTCGCAGGCACGTTTTCCCTACGCCCTGCCTTACGCGCCAAGGCCCCGTCCCGCGTCCCAGAACGCGGCTTCCAGACGGACGGCCGTGTTGAATTCCGCCCGCAGCATGGGATAGAGGGCATCGGCACCGTACTGTGCCCCCACCGTGTTGAGGCGGTGGATTCCCCCCTCCACCAGATCGGTGAATTCCTGCCCGCCATACAGTGCGATCCATGACCAGTAGGGATTCCCCTCCCGCACGGTGGCGGGATCGGCATGCAGGCGTGCGCCGATCTCCCCATATCCGATCATGCACGGCGCAAGCGTCACCAGCAGGTCCAGCAGGTCGCCCGTCTGCGCACGGTCAAGGATAAAACGGCTGTAGGCCAGCAGTTCGAGCGATTCCGGCGCGCGACGCAGCATGTCCTCGTCAATGCCCCATCCCCTGCAGTACCCCACATGCAGCGGCAGTTCCGTATCGAGGATGCCCGACACCAGGGCGGCGGCCGCGCGCATGTCCTCCACCGTGGTCGATTTGTGGACCGACAGGGCGCAGGCACGGGTGTACTGGATCAGGTAGAGGTAATCCTGGACCAGAAACCGCTGGAACTCCTCCGGCGGCAACGTCCCGTCAGCCAGTCCCCTTACAAAAGGATGGTGGATGAAGCGTCCCCATTCCTCCATGCAGTCACGGCGCAACCGTCCCGCCAGTCCCGATTCCAGAAGGGGCCAGTCACGTTGTGCATGCCATGTCATGTCTATTTTCCTTGTCTTCGTACGCGGCTACATTGTGCAGTCGGTCCCGGCACACGACATCATGTGACGGGCCGGGTCATGTGTACCCTTCCTGTGGCGTTGCGCGTGCGCTAGGTGAAGGGGACCAAGACCGCAATTTCTTTCACCACAGGATCGTCTGTTTTCCGCCATGCCAACAACAAATGACATTCGCGCCACCTTCCTGGACTATTTCGCCGCGAACGGACACCAGATCGTTCCATCCTCGTCACTGGTTCCCAACAACGACCCGACGTTGCTGTTCACCAATGCAGGCATGGTCCAGTTCAAGAATGTCTTTACCGGCCAGGAAACCCGCCCCTATTCCCGCGCCACCACGGCGCAGAAGGTCGTGCGCGCGGGCGGAAAGCATAACGACCTCGACAATGTCGGCTATACCGCGCGCCATCACACCTTCTTCGAGATGATGGGCAATTTCTCCTTCGGCGATTATTTCAAGGCCGAGGCGATCGAACTGGCATGGAAGCTGGTGACCGGCACGTTCGGCCTGCCCAAGGACCGGCTGCTGACCACCGTCTATTCCGAGGACGAGGAAGCCGCCGCCCTGTGGCGCAAGATCGCGGGCCTGCCCGACAGCCGCATCATCCGCATCCCCACCACCGACAATTTCTGGCGCATGGGCGACACGGGGCCGTGCGGGCCGTGTTCGGAAATCTTCTACGACCACGGGCCGGAAGTCGCAGGCGGGCCTCCGGGCTCCCCGGACGAGGACGGGGACCGGTTTACCGAGATCTGGAACCTCGTGTTCATGCAGTATTTCGAAAACCCGCCGGGCGTGCGCTCCCCGCTTCCCCGCCCGTCAATCGACACCGGGCTGGGGCTGGAACGCTTTGCCGCGATCCTGCAGGGCAAGCGCGACAATTATGATATCGACACGTTCCGCGCCCTGATCCTCGCCTCCGCCGAGGTCACGGGGCAGGATCCGGATGGCCCGTTCAACGCCAGCCACCGCGTGGTGGCCGACCATCTGCGCTCCACCTCCTTCCTGATCGCCGATGGCGTCCTGCCGTCGAAGGACGGGCGCGGCTATGTCCTGCGCCGCATCATGCGCCGCGCGATGCGCCACCTGCACATGATGGGCACGACCGAGCCGACCTTCTACAAGCTGGTGCCCGCCCTGATCCGGCAGATGGGCAGCGCCTATCCCGAACTGGTGCAGGCGCGCGCCCTGATCGAGGAGACGATGCGCGGGGAGGAAGAGCGCTTCAAGGCGATGCTGGAGCGCGGGCTTGCGCTGCTGGAGGACGAAACCTCCCACCTTGCCCCGGGCGCGCCCCTGCCGGGGGCGGTGGCGTTCAAGCTGTATGACACGTTCGGCTTCCCGCTCGACCTGACGCAGGATGCACTGCGCAACAGCCATCATGAGGTGGATGTCGCGGGCTTTGACGAGGCGATGGAAGTCCAGCGCCAGCGCGCCCGCGCGGCATGGAGCGGATCGGGCGACAGCGCGACGGAAACCATCTGGTTCGAGGCGCGCGACACATTCGGCGCCTCCGAATTCCTTGGCTACACGACCGAAGTGTCCGATGCGGAGGTACAGATCGTCGTTGTCGATGGCGCCAGCGTGGATGCCGCGGGTCCGGGCACGAAGGTGGAAATCCTGCTGAACCAGACGCCGTTCTATGGCGAAAGCGGCGGCCAGGTGGGCGATACCGGCACGATCACGGCCAAGGGCCTGAAGATCGCCGTAACCGACACGCAGAAAAAGCTGGGCGACCTGCTGGTGCATACCGGCACCGTGATCGAGGGGACGGTCCATCCCGGCGATGCCGTCACCGCGCGCGTGGACCACGAACGGCGCAGCGCGATCCGCGCGCACCATTCCGCGACCCACCTGCTGCACGAGGCGCTGCGCCGCCGCCTTGGCGCGCACGTCACGCAGAAAGGCAGCCTGAACGCCCCGGACCGCCTGCGCTTTGACGTCAGCCAGCCGCGTCCGATCACGCCGGAGGAACTGGCGGATATCGAGGCCGAGGTGAATGCCCTCATCCGCGAGAACACCGAGGTCACGACCCGCCACATGACGCCCGAAGAAGCGATCGAACAGGGTGCGATGGCCCTGTTTGGCGAAAAATACGGCGATGAGGTCCGCGTCGTGTCGATGGGCGGGCCGGAAGAAGGGCGCGCGGCATGGTCGATCGAACTGTGCGGGGGCACGCATGTGCGGCGCACGGGCGATATCGGCCTGTTCCGCATCACGGCGGAAAACGGCGTCTCCTCCGGTGTGCGCCGGATCGAGGCCGTGACCGGCAAGGCGGCGGAAGCGGCAGCCGTCACCACGGAACAGCGCCTGTTCCAGATGGCGGCGATGATGCGCGTCACCCCGGCAGAGGCCCCCGAACGCCTTGCGGTCCTGCTGGAGGAACGCAAGGTCATGGAACGCCAGTTGTCCGACCTGCAGCGCAAGCTTGCCGCCGGTGGCGACGGCACGCCGAAGGTCGAGGACGTGGCCGGGACCAGCCTTGTCGCGCGTAATGTCGGCGACCTGCCGCCCAAGGAACTCAAGCCGCTGGCGGATTCGCTGCGCAAGGAAATCGGCTCTGGCGTGGTGGCGCTGGTCTCCACCGCCGATGGCAAGGGCAGCATTGGCGTCGCCGTGACCACCGACCGCACGGAACAGGTGGATGCCGTGGCCCTCGTGCGTCTCGCCAGTGCGGCGATGGGCGGCAAGGGTGGCGGTGGCCGCCGCGACATGGCGCAGGCCGGTGGCCCGGACATCAGCAAGGCGCAGGCGGCGCTGGACGCGATCCGCAAGGCCCTGCCCGAAATGCTCAAGGGCTGACCGTTCTGGCCCATGGGCCGGACATCTTCATCAGGGGCGGGGCCAGTGGCTCCGCCTTTTTTGTAACGACACGACAAATGATGACGTGTTTCAATATAATATAACCACAAATACCCGCATTTATTAACAAAACCCTGTACAAACATGAACATTTTTTAATTACATTTACATAGTATTTCTAAATCACTTCAACACGGAACGCTTGTTTACTTTATGCATTAAACTGTATAGGAAACAGGAATAACACTTCATATCAGAACCCAGTTCATGATTGGGTGTTACCGTTCCGGACATAACGTGACAGGAGTGCCGACATGACCGATACGAATGCCAGTGAAACCCTGATTGACCTTCTGCATGGTGTGGAACGTTTCAATACCGAGGTCTTCCCGAAGAACCGCGAACTGTTCGCCAGCCTTGCGGACCAGCAATCCCCCGGCACCCTGTTCATCGCCTGCGCCGACAGTCGCGTGAACCCCAGCCTGATCACACAGACGAAGCCCGGTGAACTGTTCGTCCTGCGCAACATCGGCAACATCGTCCCCGCCTATGGGGAGATGCTGGGCGGTGTGTCGTCGGCCATCGAATATGCGGTCCTCGCGCTCAAGGTCTCGCACATCATCGTCTGCGGCCATTCGGACTGCGGCGCGATGAAGGCGCTGCTGGATCCCGATCCGTCCAAGCTGGCGAGGATGCCGACCGTCGCCTCGTGGCTGCGCAATGCGGAGGCGGCGCGCGCCGTGCTCGAAGTCTCCGACGCGGGTCCGGCCTCCGTGCGCAGCCTGGCGGAACAGAATGTGCTGCTGCAGATCTCCCACCTGCGCACGCACCCGGCGGTGGCGGCGGGCCTGGCGCGCAATACGCTGACGCTGCAGGGGTGGTTCTATGACATTCCCAGTGGGGAGGTCGTGATCCTTGACGAGGCCTCGCGCCATTTCGTCAGCGTGCATGACGCGATCGAAACCCTGCGCGCCGCAACCGCGGCCTCCAGGGCACAGGCGCAGTCCGCCTGATCCTTTTTCGTCCCACTCCTGCTGCCTTGTGACAACGGGCGCGGTAAGGTCGGGCATGTCCCGCCTGCCGCGCCCGTTCGTGTTTCTGCTGATGCTGCTGATCGGTGGCGGGTGCCCATCCGCCTGGACGGCCCATGCCACGACGCTGCGGCTGTCCACATGGAACCTCGACTGGCTGACCACGCGGCCGGTGGGGGACCGTGCCCTGCCTGATGACGTGCATCCGCGCGACATGGCCGATATCGCACGGCTGGCCCGATACGCCACGCGCCTGCATCCCGACATCGCGGCGCTGGAGGAAGTCGATACGCCGGAACTCGCCGCGCGGCTATTTCCCGCACCTGATTACCGCATCCTCATTTCCGGCGATGACGTGGTGCAGAAAACCGCGCTCGCGGTGCGGGCGGGGCTGATCGTGACACGTCATCCGGATGTGCGCGCACTTGATGTCTATCCCCCTGATGCGCCCCGCCACCTGCGCAGCGGTTTGGACGTGACGGTGGGGGATGGCCGCGCCAGCCTGCGCGTGCTTGTGGTCCACCTGAAGGCCGGATGCCGCGATGGCGGCCCCGATGACCGGCGCCCCGCCTGCCGCACCCTGTACCGGCAGGTCGCCGCCCTGACGGACTGGATCATGGAGCGGCAGGACGAAGGCGAACCTTTTGCCGTCATGGGCGATTTCAACCACATGCTTGGACCGGGGGACGTGATGCTGCCGATGCTGGCGGAAAATGGCCCGTTGCAGGCGCCAACCGTGGGAATGGCGAGTCCATGCTGGGGCGGGACATATTTCATCGACCACATCGTGCTGGGCGATCAGGCGCGGCAGTGGCTGCAGCCCGACAGCCTGCGTGTCATGCTGTATCGCGAACAGGACCCCGCGTTACAGTCACGCCTGTCGGACCATTGCCCGGTTTCCATCGGGCTGGATATGCCATAACTATCTGTTTTTAAACATTCTTTAGAAAATAAAAGTTTTTGGGTACCGCCTTTTTCCAAAAAGGCGGCGTCTTGCGAAGCTTTTTCGATCAGAAGCTTCACCAAAAACTTCCATTCCCCTCAACCACATCCCAAAGGGAAACAGACCATGCAGATGCGTCATCTGGGCCGATCGGGCCTGCGGGTTTCGGCCATTGGCCTCGGGTGCAACAACCTTGGCGGGCGCATCGACCTCGACACCTCCCGCGCGGTCGTGCATCAGGCGCTGGATTGCGGGATCACGCTGTTTGACGTGGCCGATGTCTATGGCCGCCGCGACGCCCATGCCGGCGCGTCGGAGGAGGCGCTGGGCGCGATCCTTGGCCCACGGCGGCGCGATATCGTGCTGGCGACGAAATTCGGCATGCGCATGGACCCCGACGGCCACCTGCAGGGGGCATCGCGCCGGTATATCCGCCGCGCGGTCGAAGACAGCCTGCGTCGCCTGCGCACGGATTACATCGACCTTTATCAGCTTCACACCCCCGATCCCGACACCCCGATCGAGGAAACGCTGCGCGCGCTCGATGACCTGACGCGGGAGGGGAAGATCCTCTATGCGGGCTGTTCCAACCTGCCCGCATGGCAGGTGGCGGATGCGCAGCATACGGCGCGCGCGGCAGGGATTGGCGGATTCATCAGTTGCCAGCACGAATTCTCGCTGCTTGCCCGCACGGCCGCGCGTGACCTCATCCCCGCGATGCGGCATTTCGGGCTGGGACTGCTGCCCTACTTCCCGCTGGCGAGTGGCGTGCTGACGGGCAAATACACGCGCAACACCCCGCCCCCTGCCGGAAGCAGGCTGGCGGCATGGACCTATCTGCGGGAGCGGTACCTGACGGATGAGAACTGGGCGCTGCTGGAACGTCTGGAGGCGTTCGGCAAGGCGCATGGCCGCAGCCTGGGTGAACTTGCCTTCGGCTGGCTGCTGTCGCACGACATCGTGGGATCGGTCATCGCAGGCGCGACCAGCGCGCGGCAGGTCAGCGACAATGTGGCGATGGCGCGCGCCCTGCCCCCTGCGGAATTCGACGGGCTACAGGCGCTGCTGGACCCGCCGGGCGCCTGACGGAGTACTACGCCCGAGGGACGGTATCTTATTCGGGCCAGACGCCGGAGGCATGGGCGGCGGCCCAGCCAATCGCCAGCAGGACCATCACGAAGATGATTGCCCCCATCAGTTGCAGCAGTTCCTTGAACGGCATCAACTCCGGCGGGACGGCGGCGGCGGCCACGGCGGCACTTCCCCCTGTCGCCACGGCCGCGGCATCGGCGGCGTCGCCCGCGGCGTCACGGGTTTCGGGGGTCAGTGGCTGTGCACCCGGCACGGGGCCGGGATCGGGCACATTGGTCGAGGCCGCCTGGTCATGCGCGATATCGGCGGCGACGGACTGGGGACTGGCGGACAGCGGATGATCCGCATGGCTGTCGGCGTCGGGCATCTGCGTCTCTCCTGCGGGCCATGACACGTGGAATCGTCATGCAATATAGCCGACCCACGTCAAAGCACCAACTGCATCAACACGGCCATGGATGCATGATTTTTTCGTTTCAAAGGCCGCGCGGGCATCGCATACTCCGCCCACGCCCCGTTGGCTACCAGCAGCATCGCGCCCTTTACGTCCCACAGGATCAGGTACCCGTCCCGTATGTCTTCTTGTCCGCTGACCCGCCGCATGGCCCTTGGAATGCTTGCCGGGGCCGCACTATCGCCGCTGGCGCGCGCACGCCATGGCCGTGCCATCGCCCCCCTGCGGATCGGGATGATCGGTTCGGGCCATGTGGGGGAAACGCTGGGGCAGTTGTGGACGCATGCGGGGCACCAGATCATGTTTTCCGCCAAGGGAATGGAGGCGCCCCGGCGCCTCGCCCGGAAGTTCGCCCCACTGGCCAAGGCCGGGAACCCTGCCGATTCCGCGCTGTTTGGCGATGTGATCGTACTGGCCGTGCCCTATGGCGTGCTGCCGGAACTGGCGCAGGCGCTTGGCCGCAATACCGAGGACAAGATCATCCTCGACGCCACCAACCCCTATTCATGGCGCGACGGGGGCATTGCACGGCTGGCAATGCAGCAGGGCGCGGGCATCACCACGCGCGACCTGTTCCCCAACAGCGCGGTGGTGCGCGGCCTCAATTCGGAAGACATGACCACCATTGCCGCGCAGGCATGGCGCAAGCCGCCGCGCCTGGGCATCCCGCTTGCCGGCGATTCCCGCGCGGCGCTGGAGACGGCGCAGGGACTGGTCTGGGACGCGGGCATGGACCCGGTGATCGTGGGACCGCTGTCCACCGCGCGGGAATTCCAGCCCGGCGGCCCCGCGTTCGAGGCCGCGACCACCGCCGCCCACCTGCGCGAGATCCTGAACCTGCCCGCCGCAACGGACCAGCGCAACGGGTAGCCCTCCCTACGCCCGTTCCTGGAACGTGAAACCGATCAGGCCGCCCATGACCGCAACCAGCCCGAGCCATGCGGGCAGGTCGGGTGGGGCCGCGCCAAGCACGAACATCTCGCCCAGCAGGGCAAACGCGACCTCCGCCGCCTGCGTCGCATCCACCGCCGCGATGCGCAGCGGGTCGTTCGACAGGTTGCGCGCGTAAAGGAACAGCGTGGTCGCAAGGCACCCGGCTACAAGCGCGATCAGGGCGGTCGCCCCCACCTGCGCGGCATCCGGCGGCGGGGGCCGGACGCACAGGACCAGCCCCAGGAAGACCGGCAGCGCACCCAGCGTCAGCAGCAGCACGGCCGCCACGGGATCCGCCAGCAGCACGGATGCCTCATCCCCCGCATGTTTCGCACGGTTGAGCAACTGGTTCCCCACCGGATAGGCCACCGCCGCGACCATGACGGGCACGACACCGGCCAGTATCTGCGCCATCCCCACGCCAGAGGCCGCACGCTGCAGGTTCAGCGTCAGGACGCCGAGGAAGATAAGCCCCAGAAAGACAAGGCCACGAAGCGGGACGCGGATACCGAACGCCCGCAGCACGAACGGGGTGGCAAGGATCGTCAACTGCCACGTCGCGGCGACAACCCATCCCGGCGCATGGTCGGCGGCAAAGCAGCAGCAGGCATAGAACACGCCAAACCCGACCCCGCCCGCCAGCAGCCAGAACCCCAGCCGCGCGCGAAAGAGGCGCAGGACCGCCCCCAGATAGTGCGGGCCACGCCGCACAAGCAGCCACGCAAGCAGCAGCAGCGCCATGTCGAAATAGCGCAGCGACGCACTCCAGACCCAGTGCCCGCCGCCCAGGCTCATGGCGCGGTTCAGGACAAACGTGATGGAAAACAGCGCCGCCGCCAGAAGGCCAATCCCCAGCAGTCGGGACATGCCCGGTGCGGGACCGGCGGCCGGGCCGGATGTTACGGGCATGCATACGCTCCGATCATGACAGGAGGATGCCCAGGCGAACGGCGGACGAACCCGTCCGCACTTCCCGGTGGTCATTCCACCTCATGTCGCCAGTCATGCGGAGCATGTCATGGTACGCCACGCATCCGCCGCCTGTCCACATTCCGTTACGCGAAAGTGACGAATCCGTGTGCCCCGCCCATGAAAAAAGCCCCGCCGGGTCACCGGACGGGGCTTCGCATCACGCAGGGCCGCGTATGGAGGCGGGCGTGTTCCTACTGATCGCCGCCCGGCGGCAGGTAGGCCGCCTGACGCAGCGCCAGCCCGAACTGCACCCAGCCGATGCCAGCCGCGATCAGTTCGACGGCGATGAACGTCCCGATCAGCCACAGGCCCGACCATGGCAGGGTAATATAAAGGACAAACCCGACCAGCAGGCTGATGACGCCACCGGCAAGGATCAGTTGCCACCCGTTCAGCCCGCGCTGCTGGAACGCCATGATGATCCGCCCAACGCCGGAGACGACAAGGCAGGCGGAGAGGAAGATGGTGATGACCATTGACCCGGTGGCCGGTTCCTCCATCATCAGCGTCCCGCCAAGGATATAGAGCGCACCGCCCAGGATCGACATCAGCCGCCCGCCCCAGTCACGCACGACAAAGGCATGCACAAGCTGCACCGTCCCCGCCAGGAACAGCAGCAGGCCCAGCAGGATCGTGCTGGCCATCGTGACCGTGATGGCATCGATCCACGCCACGAATCCCAGCAGAACCAGCACCACCCCAAGCCCGCAGAACAGGCCCCAGCGCTGCGTAAATGGCGTGTCCATCGTAAAAATCCCCCGGCTTTATGAACGCATCATGCGGATCTGCCGCCCGCACCGGACGGCTGGCCCCGATACATAACAGGCAAGGCCATGATGACGATACCGGCTTTTGCATCATCTGCCGTGCGCGGGAATTGACATTGACACGCCGTACTCCTATACGCGCCCGACTGCCGGGAACGTGGACGGACCGGCCGGTGCCTGTATTCCAAGGGGTGATTGCTCCCCCGGCGCCGGTTAATGCGGGACGCGCCCGTCCTGTTCATGGGGAACAGGACCTACCGGTGCCACATCATGGCGTGACGATACAGGCCCACGGCCACGGTCATGTCATGCAGATGAAGAAAGAGAGCGCGCGATGAGCAAGCGCCTTGAGAGCAAGTACAAGATCAACCGTCGCCTTGGCGTCAACCTGTGGGGCCGTGCGAAGTCCCCGGTCAACAAGCGCGAATACGGCCCCGGCCAGCATGGCCAGCGCCGCAAGCAGAAGCCGTCCGACTTCTCCATCCAGTTGATGGCGAAGCAGAAGCTCAAGGGCTATTACGGCAACATCGGCGAAAAGCAGTTCCGCAAGTATTATGACGAAGCCGTCCGTCGCAAGGGCGATACGTCCGAAAACCTGATCGACCTGCTGGAACGTCGCCTGGACGCGGTCGTCTACCGCATGAAGTTCGCGATCACCCCGTTCGCGGCACGCCAGTTCATCAGCCACGGCCACATCACGGTCAACGGCCGCAAGGTCAACATCCCGTCCTACCTGGTGCGTGATGGCGACGTGATCGAAGTGCGTGAGAAGTCCAAGCAGCTTGCGATCGTGCTGGATGCGGCGCAGAGCGGCGAACGCGACGTGCCGGAATACATGGAAGTCGATCATCGCCAGATGAAGGGCACCTTCACCCGCACGGCGAAGCTGTCGGACGTTCCGTATCCGGTCCAGATGGAACCGAACCTGGTCATCGAATTCTACTCTCGCTGATCCACACCCGGAACCGGGCTGCATGGCGCCGGGCGTGGGGCATTGCCTCCACGTCCGGCGTACGTGTTTCTGGGCTCCCGTTCTGTAGCCCCGGGCGCCCTGCTCCGGTATCCTGTGGCCTGTCGTGCGTGCCCCCTGCGGCGCGCGCCCCTGTCGTGCCGTCGCATGGCGCGACGCACGAAGGTATATGCCCATGAACGCCGCCCCCGACACCACATCCGACGACACCACGCCTGCCACGCCTTCGGCCCCCGGCAGCATCGCGCATGAAATCGCGCGGCGGCGGACATTCGCCATCATCTCCCACCCTGATGCGGGCAAGACGACGCTGACCGAACGCATCCTGCGCGCGGGTGGCGCGATCCAGATGGCGGGCAACGTGCGGGCCAAGGGGGAACGGCGGCGCACGCGTTCGGACTGGATGGGGATCGAGCGTGACCGCGGCATTTCGGTCGTGACCTCGGTCATGACGTTCGAATATGGCGACTGCATCTTCAACCTGCTCGACACGCCGGGCCATGAAGACTTCTCCGAGGATACCTACCGCACGCTGACGGCGGTGGACGCGGCGGTGATGGTGATCGACGCGGCCAAGGGGATCGAGGCACGCACGCGCAAGCTGTTCGAGATCTGCCGCCTGCGTGACATCCCCATCGTCACCTTCATCAACAAGATGGACCGCGAGGCGCAGGACCCGTTCGCGCTGCTCGACGAAATCTCGTCCTCACTGGCGCTGGATACCTCGCCTGCGACATGGCCGGTGGGACGGGCTGCGAAATTCGTCGGCACCTATGACCTCTACCGCCGCGAACTGCACACGACCGAACCGCTGGAGCAGTCGGACCCGCGCATGGTCCAGTTGGCCGAGGAACTGGAACTTGCGGAAGCGGCGCTGCCGGAATTCGACCTTGAAAGCTTCAACGCCGGGCACCTCACCCCCGTGTTCTTCGGCAGTGCGATGAAGGAAATCGGCGTGACCGACCTGCTCGACGCGCTGGCGTCGTTCGGGCCGCCGCCGCGCGACCAGGCGAGCGAAACCCGCAGCGTCCACGCGGACGAGGAGGCGATGACCGCGCTGGTGTTCAAGATCCAGGCGAACATGGACCCCAACCACCGCGACCGCATGGCGTTCGCGCGCATCTGCTCGGGCAAACTGCAGCGCGGCATGCGGCTGAAACATGTGCGCATCGGCAAGCAGTTCGCCCTGCACACGCCGCAGTTCTTCTTCGCACGTGACCGCCAGTTGGCGGAGGAAGCCTTTGCCGGCGACGTGGTGGGCATCCCCAACCACGGCACCCTGCGCATTGGCGACACCCTGACGGAAGGCGAGGACCTGCGCTTTACCGGCGTGCCCTACTTCGCGCCGGAAATCCTGCGCCGCGTGCGCCTTGATGACGCGATGAAGGCCAAGAAGCTGCGCCAGGCGCTGACGGAACTCGCCGAGGAAGGGGTGGTGCAGCTATTCCGCCCGCAGGATGGCTCCCCGCCGATCGTCGGCGTGGTCGGCACGCTGCAGCTGGACGTGCTGCAGGCGCGGCTGAAGGGGGAATATGGCGTGTCGATCGGTTTCGAATCGACGCCCTACAACCTTGCCCGCTGGGTCACCGGCCCGCGTGAGAAGCTGGAGACGTTCTGCAGCGTCAACCGCAGCGCCATGTCCGACGATATCGACGGCGACCCGGTCTTCCTCGCCTCGTCGGCGTTCATGATGCGGCGCACGGCGGAAGGGCAGCCCGAGCTTGCCTTCCACGACATCAAGCAGATCGGCCAGGAGATCGGCTGACGCCGCGCTCCCTGCTTGGCCTTTCCATCCCACAAGAGTATTGCGTCAGGCCCGCTGTCTGGCGCATCTAGGCGCATCATGTCCGACACAATGCCCCGCCTGAGCCTGCATGACAGCAAAAGCCGCAAGACGGTTGCGTTCACGCCGCTCGACCCCGAAAATGTCCGCGTCTATTACTGCGGGCCGACCGTCTATGACCTTGCGCATATCGGCAACCTGCGCGCGATGGTCACGGCGGATGTGCTGGTGCGCCTGCTGCGCCACCTGTATCCGCGCGTTACCTATGTCCGCAACATCACGGACGTGGATGACAAGATCAACGCCCGCGCGCGCGAAAACAACGAACCGATTTCGGCCCTGACTGCGCGGACCATCCGTGACTTCCACGACGACCTGGCGGCCGTCGCCATCCTGCCGCCCGACATCGAACCCCGCGCCACCCACCATATCGAGCAGATGCAGCGCATGATCCGCGAACTGATCGACAATGGCCATGCGTACGAGGCCGGGGGCCATGTCCTGTTTTCCGTCGCGGATTATCCCGATTACGGCGAACTGTCGGGCCGCAGCGCGGACGACCTGATGGCAGGCGCCCGGGTGGAGGTAGCGGATTACAAGCGCGCACCGGGGGATTTCGTGCTGTGGAAACCCTCCGACGCCGACACGCCGGGCTGGGACAGTCCGTGGGGCCGGGGGCGTCCGGGCTGGCACATCGAATGTTCCGCCATGTCTTACCATTACCTGGGCGAGAGTTTCGACATCCATGGCGGCGGGTCGGACCTTCTGTTCCCGCACCATGAAAACGAACGCGCGCAGAGCATGTGCTGCCACCCGCACGGACGTTTCGCCAACCATTGGGTGCATAATGCAATGCTGCTGGTGGATGGGGAGAAGATGTCGAAATCCCTCGGCAACTTCCTGACCGTGCGCGACGTGCTGCGCGATACCCCGGCGGAGGCGCTGCGCCTGCTGCTTCTGCGCGCGCAGTACCGCTCCGTCCTGAACTTCACGCGCGACGGACTGGATGATGCGCGCCAGACGCTCGACCGGTTCTATCGCGCGCTCGCGGTGCTGCCGGATGCGCAGGCCGCCGATACGACCCCGCCGCCGGACAGCTTTGTCGCGGCCCTGTGCGAGGACCTCAATACCCCCGCCGCCCTTGCGGAAATGCATGCCATGGCGGACCGGGCGCTGGCGGGTGACGTGCAGGGCGCGCGTGACCTGCGGGCGGCGGGCCATCTGATCGGGCTGCTGGGCAGCACGCCTGACGTCTGGTTCCGTGGCGATGCACAGGTGGACGGGGCCAAGATACAGGCCCTGATCGACGAACGTCTTGCCGCGCGCAAGACCCGCGATTTCGCCCGTGCCGACGCCATCCGCGACGAACTGGCGCAGCAGGGCATCGTGCTGGAGGATGGTCCCGGCGGCACGACATGGAGGAAGGCATGACCGGACGTGATGGCGGGGCGGATATCGGTCCCATTGGCAACGCCCCGGTTGTCATCCTTGTCCGTCCGCAGATGGCCGAAAATATCGGCACCACCGCGCGCGCGATGGCCAATGGCGGCCTGTTCCACATGCGCCTTGTCGCCCCGCGCGACGGATGGCCGCAGGAACGGGCGTGGCGCGCGGCCTCCGGCGCGGACCGGATCCTTGAATCCGCAACCGTGTTTGAAACCGTCGATGACGCGGTGGCCGACCTGCACCATGTCTTCGCCACCTGCCCGCGCCCGCGCCATATCGTCAAGCCCGTGATGACCGCACGTGGCGGGGCCGCCGAACTGCGCGCGATCTCGCGCCGGGGGCTGCGCACGGGGTTGCTGTTCGGGCCGGAACGCGCGGGCCTCGATAACGAGGACATGGCCCGCGCCGATGCGCTGATCCGCTATCCGCTCAATCCCGCGTTCATGTCGCTGAACCTGGCGCAGGCGGTGATGATCATGGCCTATGAATGGTGGATGACGGAGGATGACACCCCGCCGCGCACGCTGATGACCAATGAAACCCATGTCGCGACCAAGGGGGAGCTGGACAATTTCATGCGTCACCTGATCGGCGATCTGGATGAATGCGGGTTCCTGCGTAACGAGCAGAAGCGCCTCGGCATGGTGCGCAACCTGCGGCATTTCTTCCTGCGGGGCGAGGTGACGGAACAGGAACTGCGCACGCTGCACGGCGTGGTGACGGAACTGGCGCGTGGGCGCAAGGCGCGGCAGCAGTAGGCGAAAGTATTAAAAGTTTTTGGATGCCGCCTTTTTTAAAAAGGCGGTGTCTTTTGAAGCTTTTTGAAAAAAGCTTCACCAAAAACTTTTGATCTGTTTTCCAAAAACTCTAAAAAACAAATGGTTTGCAAAGGGCAATGCCATTTGCCGGGTTTCAGGGCAGCGCCCTGATCCCCTTACCGTGCCGCAATCCGCAGGCGTCCGGCCACGCGGTCATATCCCATCAGCGGCAGCAGGTCGCGCATCTCCGGCCCCTTCTCCTCTCCCGTCAGGGAAAGGCGCAGCGGATGGAACAGGGCCTTGCCCGTGCGTCCCGTTGCTTCCTTCAGGGCGGTGGTCCACGCCTTCCATGTCTCTGGCCCACACGGTTCCGCAGGCAGCAGGTCCACGGCCCTGAGCAGGTAGTCACGCTCCTGCGCCTCCATGACGGGCGGCACGATGGAGCCAGCCACCACATCCCACCAGTGGCGCAGTTCGCCAATCATGTCCACATTGCCCCGCACCGCCAGCCAGAAGGCCTCCGTCGCGCCCTCGGGCAGGCGCGGGCGTACCTCGTCGAACGACATGGTGTGCATGATGCGGCGGTTCAGCCCCAGCAACTGCCGCATGTCGAACCGCGCGGCGGAACGTGAAACGCGCGACAGGTCGTAACTTGCCGCCTGTTCGGCAAAGGACATCGGCTCCGGGTCATCCGCGCTGCCCAGGCGGGCAAGGTAGGAGACAATGGCCGAGGGCTCGATCCCGTCCTGCCGGAGCGAGCGCAGCGACAGTCCATCGAACCGCTTCGACAGCTTCCCGCCCCCTTCATCCAGCAGCAGCGGCAGGTGTGCGAAGCGGAAATGGTCCGCCGCAACACCCAGCGCCACGGCAATGTCGATCTGCACGCCGGTATTGGTGACATGATCCTCGCCGCGCACCACATGGGTGATGCCGGTTTCGATGTCATCGACGACAGAGGCCAGCGTATACAGCACCGTCCCGTCCGCGCGCACCAGCACGGGGTCGGAAATCGACGGCAGTTTCACCCGGCTTTCGCCCATCACCATGTCGTCCCAGCGCACCATGCGGTCCGACAGGCGGAAACGCCAGTATGGCACCTTGCCATTGGCTTCGGCCTGCGCGCGCTGCTGCGGCGTCAGCTTCAGCATCGCACGGTCATAGATCGGCGGCTTGCGCGCGCGAATCCGCGCCTCACGCTTGGAGGCAAGTTCCTGCTCGCTTTCGAAACAGGGATACAGCCGCCCCGTGGCCTTGAGATGTTCGATCGCCAGCGCGTAGCGGTCCAGACGGTCCGACTGCCGCACGAATTCATCCCATTCGATACCCAGCCACTGCAGGTCCGCCTGCAGGGCCGTGACATATTCCTCCCTGGAACGTGCCACGTCGGTATCATCGATACGCAGAAGGAACTGCCCACCATAATGGCGGGCATACAGGGCGTTGGCGATGGCCTGCCGGGCGTTGCCAACATGGATCAGTCCGGTCGGACTGGGCGCAAAACGGAGTTTCATGCGCCCTTTATGCGGGGATCGCGTGGGAAAAACCAGTCACCAGATGCACTGTCGCATCCATGGCGGCGGGCCTAGTCCTCCTCGTCCTCATCCTCTGCCCGGCGGGGGTCGAGCGCACGCCAGTCGCGTTCCATCTCCGACGCGCGGTGGGCGGCGAAATCGTCAAGTTCATTGGCCGAACGCCAGCCATCATCGCCCGCTTCCAGCACTTCCGCATCCTCGCCATAGGCGAACCACGCCTGCAGCACTTCCTTGGGCGACAGGCCCGCGCTTCGGCAGCGTTCGATGCTGTCGCGGACATAGGCACGGGCAAAGGCATTGGCGTGGATCAGGTCGGGAAAACCGCCGATTTCCTCCACAATATTGTCTTCGGCGCCACCGGACAGGTCGATGATACGCACACGCCAGCCCCCTTCGGGAGCGAATAGAGTTTCCGACACGATCGGCCCTTTCGTTGGTGTGAACGGCAATGCCGGGACGCAATGGTCCCGGCCCCACCGGTCAGGAGTGGCGCACCGTATCGCGCCCGCGCGCATGGCGCAGCAGGAATTCCCGCCCGACCTTCACACGCGGTTCCCCGTCATAGGCGACGATGTCCGCCGTGGCATAGGTTTAGGACCAGCGGTCGGGGATGAACGACCCCGTGCCGATCACATCCACCGGCGCGTGCGCGTCCGCCATGCTGAGGCATTTTTCCACGCTGAAGCCCGAGGACGCGACGATGCGCACATGCGGGAATCCGGCGGCGTCCAGCACCTCGCGCATGCGCCAGATCGCAGCGGCCGACACCCCCGTCCCCACAAGGTAGCGCAGTTCCTTGTCCGAGCGGTAGCGCCGGATCGTGCCCGGCGTGTTGCGTTCCAGCGCCGCATACGACCCCTGCGGGTCCAGCCCCTCCAGGAAACGGCCGCCATGGGTGTCAAGCCGCACGCTCAGCCGTCCCGCTGCCGCAAGGTCGGGGAAACGGCGACATACCTCCAGCGCGTCCGTCAGTTCGCGGCCGAAGTAATCCACCAGCACCACGAGGTCCGAATCGGGATAGACGGTGTGGAACATCTCCGCCGCGCGCAGGGTGGACCCGGCATAGCCGATCAGCGCATGCGGCATGGTGCCAAGGCCGAAGGCCGTGTCGAAGAAGGGCGCGGTGACGTCATTCGCCCCCCCGATGAAGCCCATTGCGCCTTCGGCCTGCGCCGCTCGGCTTCCGACCGACGCGCCATAGGCCATCTGGACCTGCATTTCATATCCGGCGCAGTGCCGCGCCTCCATCGCAATGAAGCGCACGTTCGGCAGGGCCAGCGCCATCTGGTACGCATTGTGCGCGGCGACGCAGACCGGCCCCAACTGCTGCAGCAGCAGGGTTTCAAGGTCCGCAAGATGGGCGAACGATCCCGTGACATAGGCCAGCGGTTCGCCCGCCCCCACCCATGCCCCTTCGGGGAACATCACGTCGCATGTCACGCTGATCCCGCGCGCCTGCGCCACCCGCGCCAGCCAGTCAACCATCAGGCGCGGGGCGGAGACGACCGGCCGGCGCAGGAATAGCGCGTACGTCACCGTGCAGTCCCCGAAATGGGTGACGATTTCACAGGTGCGGTTGAAATAGGCATCGGTGCGCGCCGCAATGGCCGCATCGTCGGGCACCCCGTAAAGGGGGGAGGAACATGCCCCGCCCGTCAGGCCGCCTTCCTCCGTGTGGCCCTGCCCCGGTGAAGACGCGTCATGGTCGGGTCTGGACATGTTTCCTCCGTCACTACCGCCCGTCTGGCGACAGGCCTACTTTCCCCCGGCGGGCGTGTGGTGCTTGCGGGTCTTGAGTTCTTCGGCCAGGCGGAACGCCATTTCCAGCGACTGCTCCGCATTCAGGCGCGGGTCGCAGAAGGTCTCGTACCGCTCGCCCAGGTCATCTTCGGTCAAGCACTGCGCGCCGCCGATGCATTCCGTCACGTTCTGGCCGGTCATTTCGAAATGGACGCCGCCGGGGAACCCGCCCTCGGCCTCGAACACATCGAAAAAGCCCTTCACTTCCGCAAGGATCGCGTCGAACGAGCGGGTCTTTACCCCATTCGTGGTCGAACTGGTATTGCCGTGCATGGGATCGCACAGCCATGTGACCGTCCGGCCCGTGCCCTGCACCTTGCGCAAAAGCTGCGGCAGGTGGTCGCGCACCTTCGTCGCCCCCATGCGCGAGATGAGCGAGATGCGCCCCGCCTCGTCCGTGGGGTTGAGGATGTCGAGCAGCCGCTCAAGGTCCTCAATGGTCGTGGTGGGGCCGACCTTGATGCCGATCGGGTTGCGCACGCCACGCAGGAACTCCACATGCGCGCCGTCAGGCTGGCGCGTGCGGTCGCCGATCCACACGAAATGCGCGGAACAGTCGTACCATTCCCCCGACGTCGAATCGATGCGCGTCATCGCCTGCTCGTACCCCAGCAGCAGCGCCTCGTGCGAGGTATAGAACTCCGTCTCGTCCAGTTGCGGCGTGGAGGCGGTCGTCAGGCCACACGCCGCCATGAAATCCAGCGTCTCGCCAATGCGCTCGGCCAGCAGGCCATAGCGCTGCGCCATGGCGGAGCGTTCGACGAAGCCGAGGTTCCAGCGATGCACCTCATGCAGGTTGGCATAACCGCCACTGGCGAACGCGCGCAGCAGGTTCATCGTGCCGGCCGACTGGAAATAGCCGGTTTCCATGCGCAGCGGATCGGGAATGCGCGATTCGGCGGTGAACGCCGCGCCGTTGATGTTGTCCCCGCGATAGGACGGCAGCGTCACGCCATCGCGCGTTTCCGTGTCGGACGAACGCGGCTTGGCATACTGCCCCGCCATGCGGCCGAGCTTGATGACCGGCACCTTGGCGCCAAACGTCAGCACGACGGCCATCTGCAGCAGCACGCGGAAGGTATCGCGCACGATGTCGGCGGTGAATTCGCTGAAGCTTTCGGCGCACGCGCCGCCCTGCAGCACGAACGCCTCGCCCCGCGCGGCCTGCGCCAGGTGGGATTTCAGGCGCCGTGCCTCCCCCGCGAAGACCAGTGGCGGATAGCGGCGCAGCCGTTCCTCCACCGCCTCCACCGCTGCGGGATCGGGATAGGTCGGCACCTGCCTGATGGGAAACGACCGCCAGCTTCCGGGCGTCCAGTTCTGCCGCGCGGAGCTGTTTTTCATGTGCGTCGCACTCATGGGTCGTGTCCTGTGTCCTCTGGTCAAAACGATATTCACCCCCGGGCGCGGACCTGCCATCCGCCGTCCTGCCCACGAGGGGGTTGCCTTTATGTCGAAAAAACCCCCGCTGGCAAAGCATCTTGTTATGCCGGGGGCACATTTGCTGTTATTATATGTCCCGCATGGCGTTGCCGGATCGCCACAGCAGGCGGCCCAATGCAGCATTGGCGGTCGCATTGTCGCCCGGTTCGTTCCATATGACACATCAACATGGATGGCCTGCTGCCATGCGCCTTACGCCGCGTGGCGGGAATTGGCATTGTAGAGGGCCGTAAGCGGAAGGAAACCGAACCATGCTCATGTCGCGTGGAAAACTCATGACAGCACTCGCCGCGGGGCTGTGCCTGTTCAGTGTCAGCGCCAACGCCGCGCCACCGGGTTCATCGGACCAGGATTCGGGTTCGGACAACAGCGAGGACCGCATGACCGTTCATGGTCAGCGCAACCGCCTGCCCCCCGGTTACCAGGACGCGCCGTCAATGGAACTGAACCATGGTCCCGATCCCGACCATGCCGAACATGTCCACCGCGATTCCGTGACCGGCACCGACCTGTCGCGCTTCGGCTCCTCCTATCAGGCGAGCGGAATCAATGGCGACGGGCAGCTTGGCGATTCCACCGGCAATGGCTGGGTCGCGCCGCGCTGATTTTTTCTTCCCTGTCCGTCAGGCCATCGGGGCCGGACGGACTTGGGGAACCTGAAAAAAGACTGCCTGTGCAGCATCGGGCAAATCGTTTCAGAAGTTTTTGGTGAAGCTTTTTCCAGGGCCTGTTGGGAATTATGCTTTTTTCAAGCATCTGCATATGATTCAAAGCCTGTATGGATCGCTTCGTACTGACAGACGCCCAATGGGAGAAAATGGAACCGCTGTGCCTTGGCAAGAAAACAGATCGCGGGCGCAGCGGGCAGGACAACCGTCTTTTCATCGAGGCAGTCTTATGG
>NZ_NKUF01000048.1 GCF_003206495.1 Gluconacetobacter entanii
CCATAAGACTGCCTCGATGAAAAGACGGTTGTCCTGCCCGCTGCGCCCGCGATCTGTTTTCTTGCCAAGGCACAGCGGTTCCATTTTCGCCCATTGGGCATCTGTCAGTACGAAGCGATCCATACGGATTTTGAATCACATTTGGTGACTTTGAAAAAGTACAATTCCCAACAGACCCCAGTCTGTCTCCCGCAGCATCCCGAAAATTCCGTTTCAAGACGTAACATGCATGACGTGCCCGACTGAGATGGGATAAAGAAACCACTTGGTTTTCCGAGAAACGAAAACTATATCGTCTCCATACGGCGGTCAAGCCGTCATGATGAGGTGGCGCACGTAACTGGGCGAGGTGATGAAAAACAGCAACAGCCACAAAATGCATGAGGCGGTTCAGCCCTCTACGGAGGACAGGCCGCGCTGTGGGCGCCCTCCGGAAATGGAGGAATGCGTAAGGCGCGAGCGTATTCTGGAGGCCGCATGCAAGGTCCTGCAGAAACACGGCTACCATGGCGCGTCGATGGACAAGGTTGCCGAATGTTCCGGCATGTCCAAGCGGACGCTGTACAAGATGTTTCCGTCAAAGCTGGAACTGTTTCAGATCCTGATCCGCGAACGGCTGTTCGATGTGAAGCCGCAGGTCGCGTCGGACGCCCGCACACCGGAGGAGGAACTTTCCAGCCTTCTGGTCGATCTGGCGCGTACGATCCTGCGGCCTGATCGCATTTCGCTGATCCGGGCGATCATTGCCGAGACTTCGGAATCCGAAAATGTACGTGAAATCATCGCCGCGCTGGAAACCGGGGGCGAGGACAACGCACTCGAAGCATGGCTGCAGGCCTATTGCAGGCAGCAGGGATATCCCGTCACCAATGTCCGGTTCCTGGGCAAGATGCTGTTCGGGATGACGGTGGGGGATTTTGTGCTCCAGACGCTTGGCTGCGCGACGGAAGCACCGACATGTGAGGCAATCCACTACCAGACCGATGTGGCGGTGCGGATATTCCTGGCAGGATTGCGCAGCCTGCCCCCAAGCGACTGAAAACCTGCCGCGTCTGCGTCTGGTGGGTGGAACATGTGCCGGGCCGCCAGATCTGGCGGCCCGGCAGGCAGGTCAGGCCTTGGCCTTTTCAAACAGGGTCGAGACGACCTGCTGCGCCTCAAGCTGGATCTGCTTGAGGTGATCGGCGCTAATGAAGCTCTCGGCATAGATCTTGTAGACATTTTCCGTGCCGGACGGACGCACCGCGAACCATCCGTCCTGCGCGGTGATCTTGATCCCGCCAAAGGCGACATCATTGCCCGGCGCCTTCGTCAGCTTCGCACGTACCGGCTGCCCGCCAAGCTCCTTCAGGTAGTCCAGCTGTTCCGCGGTGACCTTCTTGAGCAGCGCCTTCTGTTCCGGGTTGGCCGCCACGTCAATGCGGGCATAGAAGGGCGTGCCCAGCTTCTCGGTCAACTGTGCATAGATCTGGCTGGGGTTCAGCCTGGTCTTCGCGGTGATTTCCGCCGCCAGCAGCCCCAGGATGATCCCGTCCTTGTCCGTGGACCATGCACCGGCATCCTTGCGCAGGAATGACGCGCCTGCGCTTTCCTCCCCGCAGAAGCCCAGCGAGCCATTGCTCAGCCCTTCGACGAACCATTTGAAGCCAACCGGCATTTCGACGAATTTGCGCCCGAGCATACCGGCGACGCGTTCGATCATCGCGCTGCTGACCAGGGTGATGCCAACGCCTGCATCCTTGCTCCACCCCGCGCGGTGTTCGAACAGATAGGCGATCGCAGCGGAGAGGTAGTGGTTCGGATTCATCAGCCCGGCCGTGCGGGTGACAATCCCGTGGCGGTCTGCGTCGGTATCATTGGCAAAGGCGACGTCGAATTTGTCACGCATGTCAATCAGGCGCGCCATCGCGTAAGGGGAGGAGCAGTCCATGCGGATCTTGCCATCCCAGTCGGCCGTCATGAAGCGGAAGGTGGGATCGACCTCCTCGCTGACGACCGTGGCATTGATGCCATAGCGTTCGATGATCGGCTTCCAGTAATGCACGGCCGCCCCGCCCAGGGGGTCGATGCCGATCTTCACGCCCGCCTCACGGATCGCCGCCATGTCAACGACGTTCTCAAGGTCCGCGACATAGGGCGTGATGTAGTCGTATTTATGGATGTGCGGGGATTTCAGCGCCTGTTCGTACGCGATCCGGTGCACGCCTTCCATCTTTGCCTCAAGGAAGTCGTTGGCCCTGTTCTGGATCCATGTCGTGACGTCGGTATCGGCGGGGCCGCCATTGGGGGGGTTGTACTTGAACCCCCCGTCTTCTGGCGGATTGTGCGACGGCGTAATGACAACACCATCCGCCAGGTCCGTCGTGCGGCCATGGTTGTAGGTCAGGATGGCATGGGAGATCACGGGCGTGGGCGTATAGCCACCGTCCTGGTCGATCATCACCTCCACCTTGTTGGCGGCGAAGACCTCCAGTGCGCTGGCGAGTGCTGCTTCGGACAGGGCATGCGTGTCGATGCCGATGAACAGCGGGCCGGTAATCCCGGCCTTTGCACGGTACAGGCAGATCGCCTGGCTGATGGCCAGGATGTGATGTTCATTGAAACTGTTGCTCAGCGAGGAGCCACGATGGCCCGACGTGCCGAAGGATACGCGCTGTGCCGGAATTTTCGGGTCCGGCTTGCCCGTGAAATAGGCGGTCATCAGGCGGGGAATGTTGACCAGAATGGAATCCGGGGCCGTCTTGCCCGCCAGGGGACTGATCTGATTGGACATGATTGTCTCCGTGAAAGGATGTGTGGGGATATCAGGGGTACCCGCTTGGACGATCACGGGAACATCTCTTGGCCTCGGCACTAATCTCTAGAGGATGAAATGTCCCCCCGTCGAGACGGGAAATGGCGAAAATCTCGTTTTTTGCCACGATTGCGGCAGGCTCTCCGGACACTGGAATCATTACGTAAAAAAGCGATGTCGAAATACAACGCTGTGTCTGTTTTGCAACGAACGGCAGGCGGGCAGTCCAGATTAAATATGCATGCTCAGATCCACATTTCCACAAAGTCTTCAGGCATCTTTTCCATACGTCGTCCATGCGGGGCAGTAATTGACGCAGATCATGCGGCATTACCCTTCGATGTATACGGCATACCCGCATGGAGGGTTGCGGCATCGGGAGGGGGAACGGGCAGGATCCACAATACTTTCTGATATTCCGCAAATATTTGATTTACGTATTATTAATCATGCAATTCCAGACCTGAAATGGATTGTAATATCGTCTCCTGTCCCTTCTGCCGCCCCAGACACATCACTTAACCGTGACCGCCGCACTGTCGCGCTCAGGCTGCGTTGCACAAAAACAGATTATTCCACGGTTTTTTCGAATGGGGGCATCCAGCGGATGAGTCTTGTCAACGTGCATCCTGTCCGCCCGGTGGAACTGCTTTCCGTTGCATCGGAAATGTTTCCTTTTGTAAAGACGGGCGGCCTTGGGGATATCGTGGGTACCCTGCCGCGTGCGCTGCTGGCCCATGGCATCAGGACACGCACATTGCTGCCGGGATATCCGACCCTGCAGGCGGCACGGAACGAAGGGCGGTGCGTTGCACGGTTTTCGGACCTGCTGTGGCACGAGGCGGCGATATGGGAAAACCGTTTGCATGGGAACGATATTTTCATACTCGACGTTCCCGCGCTCTATGACCGTGCCGGGGATCCGTATGTAGGCCCCGATGGCAATGACTGGCCCGACAATGACATCCGTTTTGCCGTACTGGCGCGTGCGGCGGCACATATCGCGCACGGTGCGATAGAAGGTTATTGCCCCGACCTGGTGCAGGCCCATGACTGGCAGGCGGGGCTGACGGCGGCGTACCTGCATTATGACCAGCGTCCCGCCCCGCCCGTCGTGCAGACGATCCATAACCTGTCGTTCCAGGGATGCTTTCCCGCATCCTCCCTGCCCCGGCTGGGCCTGCCCGCGCATGCGCTGTGCATGGAGGGGGTGGAATATTACGGGCAGGTCGGGTTCCTGAAGGCCGGGCTGTATTTTGCCGCGTGGATCACGACCGTCTCCCCCACCTATGCCCGTGAAATCCAGACGCCCGAAGGCGGGATGGGGCTGGATGGGCTGCTGCGGGCACGTGCGCGGATGCTTACGGGAATACTCAACGGCATTGATGTCGATATCTGGAATCCCGAACATGATCCCGACGTGCATTTTCCCTACCGCCTGCGCGACATTGCGGGGCGGGCGGCCAACAAGCGGGCGTTGCAGGCGGAATTCGGCCTGCCGCAGGACCCCGATGCGTTCCTGCTGGGGATTGTCAGCCGCCTGACGATGCAAAAGGGCATCGACCTGTTGCCTGATGTGGCGGCGGACCTTTTTGGCGACAATATCCAGTTGGTCGTGGTGGGCAGCGGCAGCCTGTCGATCCAGCGCGAACTGTCCATCCTGCAGCGCCGCTTTCCGCGTCGGTTCGCCTGCCATATCGGCTATAGCGAGGCGCTGGGCCACCGCATGCCCGCCTCGGTGGATGCGCTGCTGATGCCTTCGCGGTTCGAGCCGTGTGGCCTGACGCAGATGAGTGCGTGCCATTATGGCGGCGTGCCGATTGCCGCGCGTGTCGGCGGGCTGGCGGATACCATCGTTGATGCCAACGCGGCGGCCATGGCGGGGAATTCCGCGACGGGGTTCCTGTTTTCGCCCGTGGACGCAACGACGCTGCTTGCGGCGATCAGGCGTGCGCATACGACCTTTCGCGACCGGCAGGCATGGGCCATCCTGCAGCGCAACGCGGTGGCATATGATGTGTCATGGTCCGGAAAGGCCGCGCAATATGCCGACCTGTTCCGCATGGTGGTCGCGCGCGCGCGATCAAGGGAAGATGCGGGCGGGAATGTCGTCTCCCTCCATCGTGCGGATCGCACGGCTGCTACCGCTGCCCGGCGCAGGATTGCGCGCCAGCCACGCCTGCGCACGTCCCGGCCCCGTCCGGGATATCAGGGATGAGGCTGGTCGCCCGCAGGTCCGGGCATGCGGAAGGCGGCTGAGCAATGCCAAGATCAGATGACAAGACACTCTATGTCCTGCCCGATGGCACGGAGGCCCTGCTGGATGGCACATGTAGGGAGCCGTTTTCCATCCTGGGCCGTCACAATGCGGGGGCTGTCGATATCGTGCGCGTCTTCTATCCCGATGCGCGGCGGGTACGGCTGGTGATCCGTCGTCCGCAGGGGGGATGGGCCGAACGTGCCATGCGCCGGATTGACGATACCGGCCTTTATGTCGGGTATGTCCCGGCCGGCGCTTCCTATCGCCTGCGGATCACGTGGGCGGACGGGGTGGAGGAGACGGAAGACCCGTATGCCTTCCCTCCCCTGCTTTCCGAACGTGAACTCGAACTGTTTTCCAGCGGCCGGGCCACCGGGCTTGACCGGATCATGGGCGCGCATCCCATGCAGGTCGATGCGGTGGCGGGCGTGCGCTTTGCGGTCTGGGCGCCGCATGCGCGGCGTGTGTCGGTCATCGGGGATTTCAACATATGGGACGGACGGCGCCACCCGATGCGCCTGCGTCCGGACGTGGGGATATGGGAGATTTTCATTCCCGGCCTTGGTCCCGGTGAACGCTACAAATACGAAATCCTTGATGCGCAGGGACGCATTGTCCCGCACAAGTCTGACCCTTTCGCACGACAGGCGGAAATACCACCTGCCACGGCCTCTGTCATCGGCACGTCGGGGGACCTTCCCTGGACGGATGAGGTGTGGATGCGTGATCGTGCCCGACGGCAGGCCGATAACGCCCCCATCACGATATATGCGCTTCACGCCCCGTCATGGCGGCGGCCCAAGGGTGATCCGGCGCTGACCATGTCGTGGGATGAACTTGCGGCAGCACTTGTTCCCCATGTCCAGGCGGCCGGGTTCACGCATGCCGGTTTCCTGCCGGTCATGGAACACCCGACCGGATGGTCATGGGGCGGGGTGCCGCTGGGCCTGTTCTGCCCTTCGGCCCGGCATGGGCCGCCGGACGGGTTCGGTCGCCTGGTCGATGCATGTCATGGCGTGGGGATTGGCGTCATCCTGGACTGGATCCCCGACCGCCTGCCGCCGGACCTGCATGGGATTGCCTGTTTTGACGGAACGGCGCTGTACGAACATCCGCACCCGCGTCCCCATGACCGATCGGCGGCGGAAGGGACGCCCCTGTCGTGCAACCTTGGCCGTCCGGAGGTCCACGGTTTCCTGATCGCGAGTGCCCTGATGTGGCTGGAGCATTACCATGTCGATGGCCTGCGCGTGGATCTGCGCGGGTGCGCGGCCGAGCATCGTGATGAAATCGCCGCTTTCATGCGCGAACTCAACATGGCCATTGCGCAGCGGGTGCCCGACGCACTGGTCATCGCCTCCGGTGGGCTGCCCGGTTCCGGCATCACGATGCCGGTCGAACGGGGCGGATACGGCTTTTCCTTTGAATGGAACCGCGCCACGCCATGCGGCCTGCGCACCTATCTGGAACATGACCCCCAATGGCGCGGCCAGCATCATGGTGAAATAATCGCGCAGTCCGCACAGGCATTTTCGGAAAAATACATCCTGTGCCATTCCCATGCGGAGACGGCGCATGCGACCCCTTCCCTGCTTTCACGCTTCCCCGGGGATGCATGGCGCAGGCATGCAACCTTGCGTATCTACCTGTCCTTCCTGTGGGCATGGCCGGGCAAGAAGCTTGCGTTCATGGGACAGGAATTCGCGCCGGACATCGCGTGGAACCCGGATGGGCAACTGCCGTGGGAGACGGCCGACCTTTCCCTGGCTGCGGGGACACGGCGCATGGCAGGCGACCTCAACCGTCTCTACCGTGCCTGTCCCGCGCTGCATCGCGGGGACTGTGTTCCCGGCGGTTTTGCATGGGTCATCGCCGATGACATGACCAACAGTGTCTTTGCATGGATGCGCCATGACCCGGACAATGCGCCGGTCCTGATCATATGCAACATGACGCCGGAAGTGCGCCACGACTACCATGTCGGCGTGCCCCATGAGGGGTACTGGCACGAGATTTTCAACAGCGACGCCATCGCATATGGCGGATCCGGCGTCGGCAACGGCGGTGGCGTGCAGAGCAGGCCGTACGCGATACATGGGCACGGCCATGCCTGCGTGCTGACGCTGCCCCCGCTTGGCGTCCTGTATCTCAGCATGGCGCGGGTGGGATCATGACGGCACCGTGGCCCACCACCCTGCATGCAGGCCGCCCCTTTCCGCTGGGGGGACATGGGATGGGCTGGGGGTCAATTTTGCCGTGTTTTCCGCCCATGCGCAGCGGATCGACCTGTGCATATTCGACAAGGCGGGACGTCGGGAAGTGGCACGGATGTGCCTGCCGGAATACACGGACGAAGTCTGGCATGGTTACCTGCCTGATGCGCGTCCCGGCCTGCTGTACGGGTTTCGCGCCTTTGGTCCGTATGACCCGCTGCGGGGACATCGCTTCAACCCGCACAAACTGCTGCTCGACCCCTATGCGCGGGGCCTGCATGGCGCGCTGGTCTGGTCGGATGCGCTGTTCGGATACCGGATCGGCGCACAGCGCGGCGACCTGTCCTTTGACCGGCGCGACAGCGGGCAGGCGATGCCCAAATGCGTCGTGGGCGGAGGCGATACCTGCGAATGTGGGAATGACCGCCGACCCGACGTGCCATGGGGGCAGAGCGTCATCATGGAGGCGCATGTGCGCGGCCTGTCCGTCCTGCGTGAAGACATGCCCGTGGCTGAACGCGGCACGTTCCGCGCCCTGTCGCACCCGCGCACCCTCGACTACCTGACAAAGCTGGGCGTGACCTCTCTTGAACTGATGCCGGTGCAGGCCTTTGCGCGCGACCGCTTCCTGCTGGAGCGGGGACTGACGAATTACTGGGGCTACAGCACGCTGGGATTTTTCGCCCCGCATGCGGCCTACCTGTCCGACGGGTCGCTGCATGAGATACGCGTCGCCATCCGGCGCCTGCACGCGGCGGGGATCGAGGTCATCCTTGACGTGGTGTACAACCATACGTGCGAAGGCAATGAACTCGGCCCCACCCTGTCGTGGCGCGGGCTGGACAATGCCACCTATTACCGGCTGGTCCCGTCGGATGAACGGCATTTCATCAATGATACCGGATGCGGGAACACGTTGAATCTTTCGCATCCGCGCGTCCTGCAGATGGTCATGGACTCCCTGCGCTACTGGGCGACGGAGTTCCATATTGACGGGTTCCGCTTTGACCTTGGCACCACGCTGGCGCGGGAATCCTACGGCTTTGACCCGTGCTCTGGCTTTTTCGACGCCCTGCGGCAGGATCCGGTGCTCTCGCGGCTAAAGCTCATCATGGAACCGTGGGATCCGGGGCCGGGTGGGTACCAGCTTGGCAATTTTCCGCCCGGCCTTTCGGAATGGAACAACCGTTTCCGCGATACGACGCGCCGGTTCTGGCGTGGCGATGCGCTGCAGCGCGGGGACATGGCCGTGCGCCTGTCGGGTTCGGGCGACCTGTTCGACCGCCGGGGGCGACGTCCGACGGCCTCCATCAATTTCGTCACCGCGCATGACGGCTTCACGCTGATGGACCAGGTCAGTTACGCCGAACGCCATAACGAGGCCAATGGCGAAAACGGGCAGGACGGCCATTCCGATAACCTGAGCGCCAACTGGGGCATCGAGGGACCGACCCACGATCCCGCCATCACGCATGTCCGCACCCTTGTCCGTCGCGGCATGCTGGCGACGCTGCTGCTGGCGCAGGGCACGCCGATGCTTCTGGCGGGGGACGAGTTCGGGCAGACGCAGCAGGGCAACAACAATGCCTACTGCCAGGATAATGTGACAAGCTGGCTGGACTGGTCCCTGCTTGACCATCCGCAGGGGCGCGGGATGCATGATTACGTCGCCCTGCTGACTGCCCTGCGCCGTGCGCATCCCTCCGTGCGGGGGGATACGTTCTGGCATGCCCGGCACTGCCCTTCGCCTGACATCACCGATATTTCGTGGCATGCCGCAGACGGGACGGCGATGACGCCGGAACGGTGGAATGATCCCAACGACCGTGTCCTTGGCCTGTGCCGTGCCTGCCGCTGTCCCGGTGGGGGGACGGATGTCACGTTCCTGCTGCTCAACCCCGGCTTTCAGGAGGCCACCTGCACCCTGCCCGACGCCGAAGGGGACTGGGTGCTGCTGCTCGACAGTGCGGACCCGTTCGGGCCGCGGACGGGGATGAAGGTTTCGCGGACCTTCCGGGTTGCCGCCTCTTCGGTGCAGTTCATGTCCTTTACCCCACACAGTGTAGCGAAAGAGATCCCGTCATGAGCGCACGCCATGCCTATCGCACCACGATGGGGGCCACGCTGCTGGACCCGTCACGCACGCTGTTCCGGCTGTGGGCGCCTTCGTGCACGCACGTCTCCCTTCTCCTTGACGGGCATCCCGACAGGGTGATGCATGCGACGGCGGATGGGTATTTTGAATGTATCGCACCTGTTGGGGCCGGGGCGCGATACCGCTATCGCGTCGGGCCGGACCTGGTCGTGCCGGATCCCGCCTCGCGCGCGCAGCCTGATGACGTGCATGGGCCAAGCATGGTGGTCGATCCGCGCGCTTTCGAATGGCGCAGCACGCAATGGACCGGGCGCAGTTGGGAACAGACCGTCATATACGAGGTGCATGTCGGCATCGCCGGCGGGTTTCGCGCCCTGTGCGATGACCTGCCACGGATCGCCGCCCTTGGCGTCACGGCCATCGAACTGATGCCCCTGTCGGAATTTCCGGGTGGCCGCAACTGGGGCTATGACGGCGTGCTGCCCTATGCCCCGGAGTCCGCCTACGGGACGGTGGATGACCTGAAGATGCTGGTCGATACCGCGCATCGTATCGGGCTGATGGTTTTTCTTGATGTCGTCTATAACCATTTCGGCCCGGACGGGAATTACCTGGCCGAATACGCAGCCCCCCTGTTTCGCGCCGGGTCGCATACGGCATGGGGAGCGGCCATTGATTTCGCCGTGCCGCAGGTACGGACATACTTCCTTGAAAATGCGTTGTACTGGCTGATGGAATTCCGTTTCGACGGGCTGCGGCTGGATGCGGTGGATGCGATTACGGAACGCGACTGGCTGCTGGAACTGCTGGTGCGCGTGCGCGAATGTGTCGAACCGGGACGGCGGGTGCACCTGATGCTGGAAAACCGCAACAACGATGCCGACCTGCTGCGGCGCGGATTCGATGCGCAGTGGAATGATGACGGCCACAACGTCCTGCATGTCCTGCTGACGGGCGAACATGAGGGATATTACGGAAATTTTGAAACCGGCACGACCCGCGAACTTGCCACTGTCCTGCGTGACGGGTTCCTGTTCCAGGGACAGGTCGAACCCGTCACCGGCCATCCGCGCGGCAGCCCGGGTGGCGACCTGCCCGCCACCAGTTTCATCCTGTTCCTGCAAAATCATGACCAGATCGGCAATCGTGCCTTTGGTGAGCGTCTGGATGTCCTGGCGAACCCCCGTGCCCTGCGCGTGGCCTATGCGCTGCTGCTGCTGTGTCCGCAGATCCCGATGCTGTTTATGGGGGAAGAATGGGGCAGCACGCGCCCGTTCCTGTTTTTCACCAGCCATCACGCGGCACTGGGCCATGTGGTGCGTGACGGGCGGCGCAGGGAACTGGCGGCGTTTTCACATTTCTCCGACCCGGCGGTGCGCGAGACCATTCCCGATCCCAACGATCCCGCAACGTTCGAGGCCAGCCGCCTGCCGCAATCCGATCGCCAGACGCCACGGGCGCAGGACCGGATCAACCTGACCACACACCTGCTGGCGCTGCGGACGAAATGGATCATCCCGCGTCTGCGGGGCGCGCATGCGCTCGACGCCCATGCGATCGGCAACCGTGCGGTTCTGGCGCGCTGGCGCATGAATGACGGTGCGATCCTGACGATCATGCTCAACCTGGGGGGCGAAGCCGTGGCGGATGTCCCTCCCTGCGCCGACAGGCTGATCCATGCCTTCCCGGATGTGGGGGCGGATGGGCCGGTGTGGCTGCCGGGATATGGCATCAGGGTCTTCATGACGGAGGGAGGTCATGGTGGATGAGCGCACCCTTTCCGCGCGTGCCCGCGCCCTTGGGCTGAGCCGTCGCTGGCGCGATGCCACGGGGCGGATGCACCATGTTGGCAATGACAGCCTGCGCCACCTCCTGCGTGTGCTGCACAAGGAGGAGGCCGCCCTGAACGATGCCCCGCTCCTGCCGCCACTGCTGGTAAGCGAGGTTGACCGTCCCACGCCCCTCCCCGCGGGCGTGTTCCATGGGACGGGCGCCTTCCGGCTGGAGCTGGAGGATGGTGGCAGTGTGGAGGGATTCCTTCATCCCCATGACGCGGACACCTGCATGCTGCCCGCCGTGACGGTGCCCGGATATCACCGGCTGTACCTGCATGATGGCATGACGACCCTGGCCATGGCCCCCGCGCGCTGCTGCAGTGTCGCGATGCGGGCGGGGCGGCGTCATCCGCGCCTGTGGGGGGTGGCGGCGCAGATCTATGGCCTGCGGATGCCCCATGACGGGGGCATCGGCAGTTTCAGCGCCGTGGAATCGCTTGCCCGGCAGGCGGCGGCGCAGGGGGCGGATGCTCTGGCGCTGAGTCCGGTCCACGCGATGTTCGCCGCGACACCGGGACAGTACAGCCCCTATTCCCCCTCCAGCCGCCTGTTCCTTAATGTGCTGCTGGCCGATCCGTACTGCGTCTTCAGCGCGCATGACATCACCATGGCGATGCATGCGCAAAAGGAGGCGCCGGATCTGCTGTCACGCCTGCAGGATGCGGACCTGATCGACTGGCCACAGGTGGCGCAGGTGCGGATGCGCCTGCTGCGTCGGCTGTATGAGCATGTCATCGTGCCCGCCCCGCCTGCCGCCATGACCGAGTTCATCACCATGGTGGGCGAGGCCCTGCGGCGGCACGCCATTTTCGAGGCATTGCATGCGCAGGAGATCCGCAAGGGGCCGCAGGGCGGGAACTGGCGCATGTGGCCGCCCTCCCTGCGCTGTCCCGATAGCGAGGAGGTGCGCGATTTTGCGCGTTCCCATGCCGCCGAGGTGCAGTTCCACGGGTTCATGCAATGGATGGCGGCCACCAGCCTGCGCCGTGCGTGCGAGGGCGCGCGCAATGCCGGCATGAAGATCGGCCTGATCATGGACCTTGCCGTAGGCGTTGATCCCGGCGGGAGCCAGTGCTGGGCGCAGCATGAGCAGTTCCTGACGGGCCTTTCGGTCGGTGCTCCGCCCGATGTGCTCAGCCCGATGGGCCAGAACTGGGGCCTGACCGGTTTTTCGCCCATCGGCCTGCGCCATCATGGGTATGCGGCCTTCATCCAGACCCTGCGCGCGGGGTTCGCCCATGGCGGGGGCCTGCGGATCGATCATGTCATGGGGCTGCAGCGGCTGTGGATCATACCCGAAGGCGGCAGCCCCATGGACGGGGCCTACCTCGCCTTTCCGGGGACGGAACTGATGCGCCTGATCGCGCTGGAATCCGTGCGGCATGATGCCGTTGTGGTGGGGGAAGACCTCGGGACGGTTGCCCCCTCCTTTCGCCGCGACGCGCGTCGGCACGCCATCATGGGGATGAGTGTCCTGTGGTTCCAGCGCCATGCGGACGGCACGTTCATGGCGCCACGGGAATGGGCGGCCGGCTCGGTCGCCATGACCTCCACCCATGACCTGCCCACCGTGGCGGGATGGTGGCTGGGAAGCGATCTCGACTGGCGCGAACGCCTCAGGCAGGCAGGCCCGCGCCAGCACCAGCGCACGATGCGCGCGCAGCGGCAGGCGGACCGCAAGGCCCTGTGGCATGCCTTGGGCGGGGACGAACATGCCCCCCTGCCGCCGCTGACGCCCGAAGGCGCGCAAAGCGTGGTGGACGCGGCCGCGCGGTTTATCGGCCTCTCCTGCGCCGAACTGGCGATCCTGCCGCTTGAGGATGTGCTGGGCCTGGTGGAGCAGCCAAACCTGCCCGGCACGGTCGATGGCCATCCCAACTGGCGACGCCGTTACCCGGCCGGTGGGCATCCCCTCCTGTCATGCCCCGATGCCATGCATCGGCTGGCGCTGCTGCGCCGGGGACGTGAAGCACCATGAACGGATTGCGCGAAACCATCAGGCTGCAACTGCATGTGGGGTTCACGCTCGACGATGCGGCCGCCCGGGTTCCCTATTTTGCCCGGCTGGGGCTGAGCCATGTTTATGCCTCTCCCATCCTGACGGCGCGGCCGGGGTCGATGCATGGCTATGACACCCTCGATTACGGGCGGGTCAATCCCGAACTTGGCGGGCGCGATGCGCTGTGCCGCCTTGTTGCGCGCCTGCGTGCGCATGCAATGGGGCTGATTGTCGATATCGTGCCCAACCACATGGCGGTCGGCGGGGCGGGCAACCGGTGGTGGGAGGATGTGCTGGCCTGGGGCCGCGACAGCGTGCATGCACATTATTTCGACATTGACTGGGATGCCTTTGCCCCGTGGCTGCATGGGCGGATGCTGGCGCCTTTCCTGGACCGGTCCTATGGGGCGGCGCTGCGCGACGGGATGCTGCGCCTCGCCCATGAGGTGCAGACGGGCATGTTCTTCGTCCATCATCATGAACACCGCTTCCCTGTCTGCCCCCGTCATTATGCCGCCCTGCTGGCCGATGTGGGTGCGCCCGCTGATCTGTGCGCGGAACTTGGGGCACTCACACCCGCGGGGGCCTGGTGCCGGGGCGACGTCCCTGCCCTGTCGCGACTGGCGGCATGGGGGGCGACAGCGGACGGGCAGGCCGCGATCGCGCGCATTGTGGAACGGCATGATACACGCACGGCCTGCGGGCGTTCGGCCCTGCATGAACTGCTGGGGCGGCAGTCCTATCGGCTGGCATGGTGGCGCACGACACCGGACCTTATCAACTGGCGGCGTTTTTTCGACATTACCGGCCTTGCCGCGTTGTGCGTGGAGCATGAGGATGTGTTCGATGCCGTGCATGGCCATATCCTTGACCTGTATGCCGATGGCCTGATCGACGGGGTGCGGGTGGATCATGTCGATGGCCTGACCGAACCCGCGGCCTACTGCCTGCGCCTGCGCCAGCGCCTGACGGCGGTGCAGCACCTGCGTCCGGCCACGGCCCCGCAACATCTTTCGATCCACGTAGAAAAGATCCTGCATGAGCGCGAACACCTGCCCCCGTCGTGGCAGGTGGACGGAACGACCGGTTATGATTTCATGGATCAGGTTTCCGCCGTGCTGCATGACCCTGACGGGACTGCGCTGCTGGACGGGTTATGGCGTGACCATGCCATTGCGGACCCGACTTTCGCCGATACGGAACGCAATGCGCGTGCACTGGTCCTGCATGAGGTATTTCCGGCCGAACTGTCGGGCCTGCGGACGCTGCTGGCCGCGATCGCGCAATGCAGTGCTGATACATGTGATTACAGCGTGGGGCGCATTGGGGCTGTCCTTTCGGCCCTGTTGACGGAATTTCATTTCTACCGCACATATTTTTCCGATGATGCGCAGGGCGGATATCAGGCCGACCATGCCGTGCTGAAGGCTGCGGCGCATGGGGCAAAGGCGCATCTGCTGCCATCATGCCATGACATGATGGACTGGGTTGTCGGCATACTGGGCCGGACGGGAACGAGCGATGCCTCCATCCACGAGGCACAGCGGCGGTTTGAGCACCTGACCGCCCCACTGGCCGCCAAGGCGGTCGAAGACACATCCTTTTACCGATACGGGCGCCTGCTGTCGCGTAACGAGGTCGGTTCCGATCCGGGAAAGATGGCCCTGCCGGTTGCACGGTTTCACAAGGACAACCTGCATCGTCACAAGGCATACCCCGATACGTTGCTGGCCACCGCGACGCATGACCATAAACGTGGCGAAGACGCGCGCATGCGCCTTGCGGTGCTGAGCGAGGTTGCGGCGCGATGGCATGATCTGGTCAACCGATGGATCGTGCGCAATGCACACCTGCGCCGGCGTCGCATGACGCCGGACCGCGCGGATGAAATGATCCTGTACCAGGCGATGCTGGGGGCATGGCCGCTGGTGCCATGGCCGGATGCCGACGCCAGGCAGGAATTCCATGACCGGATCGTGGCATGGCAGGTCAAGGCATTGCGGGAGGCAAAGCGTCACACCAGTTGGACCGACCCGGATATGGAGTATGAAGATGGTTGTCGCGAATTCACGCGGCGCCTGCTGGATCCGCGGGCATCCGGCCCATTCATTGCGGACATGGACATGATCGTGGCGACCATCGCACCTGCCGCCGCGCTGAATTCCCTGGCGCAGCTTTTGCTGCGCCTTGCCCTGCCGGGGGTTGCGGACCTGTATCAGGGAACCGAACTGTGGGATTTTTCACTGGTGGATCCCGATAACCGGCGGCCGGTGGATTTCACGTTGCGCCAGACGATGCTCCAGCAGGATACATCGCTGCACCAGCAGGCCGCGCAATGGCGCACAGGTGGCGTGAAGATGTATCTCCTCCAGAAGGTTCTGGCGTTTCGGGCGCAATATCCCCTTGTGTTTTCCAAGGGCTCTTATGAACCGGTCGAAGTGTCGGGTGCGGCTGAAAAGCATGTCATCGCCTTCGTGCGGCGATATGACGGGATTGCGCTACTTGTCGTGGTGGTGCGTCATGCATGGGGACTGGTTCCTTCTCCCCATGACCTGAGTCTTGATATGTCCTTACTGGAACAGACCTATCTGTCACTTAGGGTTTCGGGAAACGGGACATGGCGCAGCATCGTGCACGAAGGCAGGATGCATGCGCCGGCGACACGCCTTGCGCTGTCTTTCCTGCAAGGTGGTGTCCCGGTTGATTGTCTGGTCCAGATATAGAATGGAATTTCCTGATTTTGTACATGCAATGTCATGTAAAGGGAAAATCAGGACTTTTGCGTGTGTTGTTGATGCGTTTTCGAAACAGTATGAATGTCAAGAAAAAGTTCCGGACCCGGCTTTGATTCGGCCTGAAAATAAACGTGTTCGGTTTACTGCATTCTATGTCTGAAAATAATCTGGATTCTCGACATTTTTCAAATTATGTTATTTTTATGGCGATCGTCTGGACACAGGCGTGCCATGTCAGATTCATGGACAAAATATCTTCAGTTATGATTCCCGGGACACCCGCTCCAGAAGGTCGGGCATACAGTCCTGCGGTCATATCTCTTGATAATATGCGGACTTTTTGTTCAACCCGATATGAATGGGGACTGTCATGCGTCGCGAAACAGAGCTTGATGCAGTGCGTGGCATTGCCGCGCTGATTGTCATGTTTTTTCATTTCTGGCTGATTGTTCCGGATGGGTGGAAAACACATGCATATGTCACACATATGATGGGGGTGTCCCTTACACCTGAAATGCTGTTCCATTTCACCCCGCTACGCCTTCTGGTTTCGGGATCCGGTGCGGTGGGACTGTTTTTCGTGCTCAGCGGATATGTTCTTTCCCTTTCTGTGGCGCGGCAGAGAATGACGTCTTATGGGCGTTTCATCGTGCGGCGGATATTTCGGATATACTTGCCCTTTGCCATCGTTGTCCTGTTCAGCGCCGCTCTCCTTCCCCTTGTCAAGACGGCGCCGCTACATGGGGTCAGCGACTGGTTTGCAAATGAACCGTGGTCCGTGTACCCGACGGAACAGGTGGTGGCCGGGCATCTCCTGATGATCGGGACCATACCGCTGATCAGCCTTGATAACCCGATGTGGTCGCTTATCATTGAAATGAGGGTGTCACTGATATTCCCGATCCTGTTCATCCTTATGGAAAAATACAGGAACGAGACACTGGCCTGTGTGACGGCCGCATATTTCTGCTCCAGCATTTTTCTCAACAGGTTGGGCGAAAATCCGCCGACCACGTTCATGCACAGCGTAATCTTTACATTCGAATACCTGCCGCTTTTTGTCGTGGGCATTCTTTTCTACCAGTTCAGGGACCGGATAAGCGGGTTTTATGGATCGACCCGGCCCGTGATCCGCAATGTCATCATGCCACTGGCGGTCCTGCTGCTGGGGACACCGACCATCGGTCCGGAAAATGCAGTTGGCATCATGAAAAATCTCATATGGATCGTCTGCACGACCATCGGTTCGGTTTCCATGATCTGCATTGCGATCAACAATGAAAAGATAAGATCCTTCCTACAGAAGTCACATATGCAGGGCCTGGGGCATATTTCATACAGCCTGTACCTCAGCCACATGGTCGTCCTTCTTGTCATGGCCTACACCCTGCTGGATCACATGTCGCTGTGGAGGTGGGGCGCGCTTTCCCTGCCGGTCTGCGTGATGGTTGCGGCAGTCTGTTTCTGGTTTGTGGAATCCCCCTGCATGCGGGCCGGTTACTGGCTGACACGGCGTCGGTACCTCAAGCCCGAACTGGCTGGATTAAGCGGGTGGAGTAACGCAGGTAAATTTGCAAATCACGAATAAATATAAAAACTTTCATCCTGAAAAAGACTTTTCACATGCACAACAGGAGTTGTCGTGTCATGAAAAAAGTCTGCTTCGTTTTTGCCGCCCTGCTCTGTTCATCTTCGGCACTGGCGCAGTCGCTGCCGGAGAAGACGGGCATCAATTCCGTGCTCGGCGTGGCCCCGGCCACTGCCGACTTTGTCAGGGAAGTGGCTGTCAGCGACCAGTTCGAAATCCAGTCCAGCCAACTGGCGCAGCAGGAACATGTCACATCCCTGCAGGAATTTTCATCCCGGATGATTGCCGATCATCAAACCACTTCCGGGCAACTGAAGGAAATGGTGCAAAGTGGTGACCTGCAGGTGGAACTGCCCACGACCCTGGACAGTTCGCATCAGGACATGCTCGACCGGTTGAGGAAACTGCACGGCAACAGTTTCGAGACACGCTACCGCTCGCAGCAGATCAGCGCACATGAAAGCGCGATTTCCCTGTTCCAGCGCTATGCCGATAACGGGGAGAACATGAAACTGAAGGAATGGGCGGCGAAAACCCTGCCCACCCTGAAATCCCATCTGGAAATGGCGCGGAAACTGCCGCAATAACAAAGATGGAACAGGATATATGAAAAAAGCCAGCATATGACGCAGCCAGCCTCCGGTGATGAACATCCTGCCGGGTCTTTCACGCATGATTATGAACGTCGCATGGAACTGCTTGTCCGCAGGCTTCCTGCGCGCATCCAGTCCCTTGTGCGCAGACTGCGTCGCCCGTCCGCGCGATGGATCAGGGTGCCGGTCGGCATCGTGCTGGTTCCGGCCGGTTTTCTGGCCATCCTGCCAGTATTTGGCCTGTGGATGACACCACTGGGGCTTCTGCTGCTGGCCGAGGACATTTCCTTCCTGCGTCGGGGCATGGCGCGTCTTCTGGCATGGGTCGAACGGCGTCATCCGGGCTGGATGGGACTTCCTGAAGCAGGGGAAAATCCGGAGGGAAATTCCTCGGCGTAATCATGTCATAATCGCCTCTACGGGATCAGCAGGCCATGCCGCATGGAAGTCCCCTTGTCACCATCCTGGTCATTGGCCTCGGCCTTGCCTTCATACTGGGGACGGTGGCCAGCAGGCTTGGGTGTTCCGTGCTGGTCGGCTACCTGCTGGCGGGGATTATCATCGGCCCGTTTACGCCCGGTTTCGTGGCGGACCAGGAACTGGTGCCCCAACTGGCGGAAATTGGCGTCATCCTGCTGATGTTTGGCGTGGGGCTGCATTTTTCCGTCAATGACCTTGTCTCCGTCCGGGCCATCGCCATTCCCGGCGCGGTGGTGCAGGTCATCCTGTCGACGATATGCGGCATGCTGCTGGGCCACCTGCTGGGCTGGTCATGGGGAAGTAGCGTTGTCTTTGGCATGACCCTGGCCATCGCCAGCACGGTTGTCCTGCTGCGGACGTTGCAGGAATACCGGCTGATGGATACGCAGCGCGGACATATCGCCATTGGCTGGCTGGTCATTCAGGACCTGCTGACGGTGATGGTCCTGGTGCTCCTGCCGGTCATGGCGCCATTGCTGAAGCATGATCCACACGCCGCCGCACCGGACGCATGGCAACTGGTGCTGGCCGTGGGCCTGACCATTGGCAAGGTCGCAGCCTTCATCGCCCTGATGATGATCGTCGGGCGGCGCCTGATCCCGATGATGCTGCATTATGTCGCCCATACCGGTTCACGCGAACTGTTTCGCCTGTGCGTGCTGGCCATCGCGCTGGGGGTGGCGCTGACTGCGACGGAAATCTTTGGGGTTTCCTTTGCGCTCGGGGCGTTCGTGGCGGGCATGGTGCTCAGTGAATCGCCGCTGTCGCAGCATGCCGGCGCGGAAACGCTGCCGTTGCGCGACGCCTTTGCGGTCCTGTTCTTCATTTCGGTGGGGATGCTGTTCAATCCGGGGATCCTGCTGCACCATCCCCTGCCCCTTGTGGGTACGCTCGGGGTCATCATGGTGGCGACGCCGGTGCTTACGGTTGCGATCCTGCGCCTGTTGCGCCAGCCATGGCAGACGGCGCTGTCGGTCGGGGCGGGGCTGGCGCAGATCGGGGAATTTTCTTTCATCCTTGCCGCCCTGGGCGTGCAGTCGGGGTTGCTGGTGGAACGTGCGCGTGACCTTGTGCTGGGGGCGTCGATCCTGTCCATACTGCTCAATCCCGTCATGGTGGGGATGGTCAACCGGGTGAACGCCATGCTGGATCGCCGTGCGCTCCTGCGCGCCGGAGGGACGGCCCGGGAAGACCCGACCGCGAAGCTGCAGGGCCATGCCGTCCTGATCGGGTGCGGCCGGGTCGGCTCCCTTGTCGCCGAGGGGCTGCGTGCGCATCACATCCCGCTGCTGGTGGTGGAGGAAGCGGACATGCAGGTCCGCGCGCTGCGTGAACGCGGGCTGGACGTCATGCTGGGCAATGCGACCGATCCCGGGTTGATGCAACTGCTGGGTCTGGATCGCGCGCGTATCCTGATCGTGGACATCCCCGATGCGTTCGAGGCGGGGGAGATCATACAGCAGGCGCGCGGTCTCAGCCCCGAACTCGATATCGTCGCGCGTGCGCATTTCGACAGTGCGGCTGATTACCTTTCCGAATATGGTGCCAGCCTGGTTATCATGGGGGAACGCGAGATCGCGCGTGCGATGCTCGATTATGCAACCCACGGGACGGCATCCGGCGCCCGCGTCGCCCCTTCGAGCACATGAGGCCCCGTTGATGGGGACTATCCTGAATTTTGTGCGGTGTGGTGATAAATTGCTCGAAGAGGAGCCCCCGCATGAGCATTGATAAAGACCTCCTGGACCGCCTGATGGAAGG
>NZ_NKUF01000049.1 GCF_003206495.1 Gluconacetobacter entanii
CTTCCATCAGGCGGTCCAGGAGGTCTTTATCAATGCTCATGCGGGGGCTCCTCTTCGAGCAATTTATCACCACACCGCACAAAATTCAGGATAGTCCCTCGACGGCCTAAAGTTCGCGCCATATTCGGAGATCCCGTGCAAGGTGGAACTGTGCTTTGTCCCCATCTTTGCCGAGGAAACATACAGGGATATGGAACATCATCTGGATTATATCCAGGTCGATGCGCTCGACGGCATTTCGCGCACCCTGGTCATGGACGCCGAACAGTTCTGGCGCCTGCGCAAGCTGGTGATCCGCAACGACCGTATCCTGTTCGCCCACATGCAGCCGCAGATGGCGGCCTATGAAAAGGATGTGGAAATACGCAAGATGAAAGATGAAATGGGCATAAAGTAAGCCTGATGCGGTTTATTGATCCACCATACGGGACGGTTGTGCATGCTGGTACCACTTGAGGAAAACGAGGGTGTCATTTTCGACATCCGCTATGCTTCGGATAACAACTTTGTCGGGCGTCCGGTCTATGCCCGGCCGGTCGCCCTGCTGCACCGGGACGCGCATGCGGCCTTTGGCCGTGCGGCGGCGCGGGCGCGCGTGCTGGGGCTTGGCTTCAGGATCTTCGATGCATTTCGCCCGATCGAGGTGCAGGCCATCCTGTGGGACGCCGTATCCGACAAGGCCTTTGTGGCCGACCCCGCACTTGGCGGCACACATCCACGCGGCATCGCGGTTGACCTTACGCTGTTCGACCTCGCCACGGGCAGGGACCTGCCCATGGGAACCGGGTTCGACGCGGTAACGCCGCTCTCGGCCCATGGCGCGCTGGAGGGACTTTCACCAGAGGTCATCCACAACCGCGCCCTCCTGCTCGGGCTGATGACCACGGCGGGGTGGGAAAGCTACGAACCCGAATGGTGGCATTACAACCTGCCTGATGGCGACGACCTGCCGGTCCTCTCGGCGGCGGATGTGCCCGGCGGCCCGCTCTAGGCCGCAACAGACCCATCCCTCCCGTTCAGACCACGGCGGAAAGAAGCCTGCTGCCCGCATAGAAGGCGGCAAGGTTGCCCAGCACCATCTCCCCCATCGCCAGGCGCGTTTCCACCGTGGCGCTGGCGCGGTGGGGCTGTAGCACGACATTGTCCATCGCCAGCAGCGCCGCAGGGACGTCGGGTTCATGGGCAAAGACATCCAGCCCCGCACCCCCCAGACGTCCCTCACGCAGTGCCGCGACCAGCGCATCCTCGTCCACCACGCTGCCACGCGCGACATTGACGAGTATGCCTGCGTGCCCGAGTGCGTCGAGCACACCCGCATTGACGATCCCGCGTGATCCCGCCCCGCCTGCCGCCGCCACCACAAGGATGTCGCTGGCACGGGCAAGGTCCGTCAGGTCGGCGTGATAGGCGAAGCCCGCATCGGGGATTTCACGCACATCGTTATAGGCGACCTGCATGCCAAAGGCCTGCGCACGATGGGCGATGGCGCGTCCCACATGACCCAGCCCCACGATCCCCATGCGTTTCCCACTGACGCGATGCCCCAGCGCAATGGGCGCGCCCGTGGACCAGTCACCTGCGCGCACGTACCGGTCGGCCCGGACAATGCCGCGACTGACCGCAAGCAGGAGGGCGATCGCCATGTCCGCCACGTCATCGGTCAGGACACCAGGCGTAGTGGTTACGTGGATGTTGCGCCGCCGTGCCTCCCGCAGGTCAACCGCGTCCGTGCCGATCCCGTTGACCGCAATCAGGCCCAGTTCAGGCAGCGCGGCCATGACATTGGGCGGAACCCCCGTTCCCCCACCAGTCACCACCGCACGGACCCGTGGCGCAACCGCCGCCAGTGAGGGCGTGTCCGGCAGGTAATGCACCGTATAGGCGTCATCCAGCGCCTTTTCGATCTGGGGCATCATGCGTTCCAGCAGCACGATCTCGGGCTTCATCAATTGTCCTCCATTGATCCTTGTACATCCAGACATAACAGGATGTGCCGCATTCCCCGCGCCCCGCCGGATCAATAATGCGCCATGGCGCCGAAAATGCGGCGGCAGGCATGTTGATAAATCCGCTACGTCAATATTTTTTCTTTCATGAAACAATCGACAGATATCGTGCCAGTCTATTTTTTCGTGGTAGGAACCAGCAGCAGGTCCCTCCCCCGTCCAGGACATTGCCATGGTCGGGGCACCAGAAGACGACCTTACAGGAACACAAGAATAACAGACCTGACCGTCCCGCCCCCTTTTCCGCGGTAGCCCATGAAGACAAAACTACGCCCACGCCCATCCGGCGCCCTGCGCACGCTGTCCCGGCGGATGACCCCCACGCCACTGACGCACTGGCTGGGGATGCGGGCCATCAGTATGGCACCGGAACAGATCGCCCTGCGTGAAGGACTGCGCGCGGCGGTGGCGGTGGGCATCATGATGGCGCTTGCGCTGGCGCTGGATGTGCCGCTGATGGCGTGGTCGGCCTTTGCCGCGTTCTGGACCTGCCTGGTTGATCCGGGTGGCCCGCTGGCGATCCGCCTGCGCACATTGCTGACCTTCGGCATGGTGGGCACGGTGCTGGCAGCCATCATGTCCATGGCATCGGGATATGGTCCCATCATGGCGGCGCCATTGCTGGCGCTGATCGTCCTTGGCTGCGGACTGGGCCGCCTGCGCGGGGCCACTGCGACACAGATCGGGGTGCTTGCGGCCATCGTGGCGGTTGTGGCCATATGCTATCCCATGACGCCGCAGGGTGCGCTCGGACTGGCGGGCCTGTTTGCGCTGGGGGCCGGATGGGCCACGCTCGTATGTATTGTTGCATGGCCGGTCGATGCCTATGCCCCGCTGCGCCGGGCCTGTGCGGAGATCTTTCGCGAGGAAGGGCGCATGACCCGACGTATGCTGCGCGGTCGCGACGTGGCCCTGTCAACCGGTACACGCGGGTCCATCGGCGCCCACCGCCGCGAAATCCGCAGCCGCATCGAACGGACCCGCACGCGTATCGAAATCCTGTCCCCCGATGCCGCGGGCAGCCAGACACGCGCCGCCCTGCTGCCGGCGCTGGAAATATGCGACCGGATTTTCGTGGTGCTGATCGCCTTTGAACATGCGGTCGTGCTGACGCCTGCCTCGCCAACGACGCGCCGTATTCTGCGTCACCTGCAACTGCTGCTCGAACGTGCGGCGCGCGTGGTGGGCCACCCGGCGGCCGACATGACGGCGCTGCGGCGCCAGATCGCACGCATCGACACATTATGCGCGCATGAAGACAGCCTGTACGGACGCGGCGCACGCACATGCGCCGCCGCCCTGCGCGACCTGCTGGTTGCGCTGCATGAAACGCCCGGCCCGCTGCTCCCTGCCGGACAGGACGGGAGGCGGGCGGCACAGCCGGGGAAATGGCGTGACTGGCCGGTGGCGGTGCGTCACGCCACGCGCCTGTCGGTTTCGGTCATGGTGGCCTATGGCATCACGCTGGCATTCGCCCTGCCCTTTGCCTACTGGGCGATGATGGCGGTGGTCGTGGTCATGCAGCCACAGGGCATGACCACCCTGCCCCGCACGATCGAACGCGTGGTCGGCAGCATCGTCGGCGGACTGCTGGCCGCCATCATGGGCGTCGTGATGCCTGTGTGGCTGATCCTTGTGATGATTTTCCCGCTGGCAGCCGCAACCATTGCCTTGCGTGCCGTCAATTACACGCTGCTTGTCCTGTTCATGACGCAACTGTTCGTGCTGGTCACGGACCTTGTCAGTCCCGGCGTGGGCTGGGACGTGGGGCTGGCACGATCGGTCAACAACATCATCGGCAGCCTTGTGGGGCTGGCGGGATGCCTGCTGCTCTGGCCCGAGCGTCGTGGTCCCGGCCTTGCAGCGCAGGTGGCGGACGCCTTCATAGCCAACATCCGCTATGCCGTGCTGGCGAGTGGCGCGCATGCCGCCGGCCGGGAAAAGATCGAGCAGGCCCGCCGCATGGCCGGCACAACCAGCACCCGCGCTGAAATCCAGTGCCAGCAGACACGCCTGGAGGGGCTGCGCAGGTCCGCCCGACTGGACAGGGCGGAACAGATCCTGCTTGCCCTGCGCCAGATGGCTGGACGGGCAAGTGTCACATGGATGGAACGCTCCCTTTCCCCGTCCAGCGCCGATGCCCCTTTCCCCGCGCGGTTCGAACAGGTCATGCGCCAGATGGACTGGCCGGACATAACCGCCCCGCCCCATGCGCTGCCGACACTTGATGAAATGGCCGGCATGCTGCATCTCCTCGACGTCACGCACGGGGAGAGCCGGGACGTCGTGGCGTCCGTTCCGTCAGGGAGCGCCTGAAAACAACGTAATTTTTTGGGAACTGACTTTTTCAAAAAGGAAGCGTCTTTCAAAGCTTTCTGGAAAAATCTTCACCAAGAACTTTCTTACGGTTTCCGGATGGTCCTCAGGGCGTATCGACAGGGCGCGGACGGCCATTTTCATCGAGGGCGACGAAGACGAAATGCCCCTCTGTCACCTTCTGGCGCACGCTGGCGTGGCGGACCCTGCGCCATGCCTCCACGGCGATGGTCATGGAGGTGCGGCCTATTTTCGTAATCTGGGTATAGATGCTGACCTCATCCACCACCGACACGGGACGGTGGAAGACAACCCGGTCGATCGCAACCGTCGCACACCGCCCACCCGCACACAGGGCAGCGGTGGTACTGGCGGCAAGGTCCATCTGCGACATCAGCCAGCCACCAAAGATATCACCCGCCGGGTTGATATCCGCCGGCATCGCGACGACACGGATGGTCAGTTCACCAGAAGGCATGGCATCATGTTCGCGCATGGAATCCCCTTGTTTCAAAAAGGCTGCCATCACGGCCCGGACTGGAAAGATGTCTGCGGGCACTGGCCTTTTTACGCGGGCATATTACATGATCGCCTTTCCCGGCACGTGACTTTGCCGCGCATTGCGGTGCACATTTTGGTGACGTGCAGGGGCCGTGTTCAGAAATCGCATGCAATGCGGCCACCGATGAACCGGGGCGCGCCGGGCAGGTAGAAATAGGTGGTGGTCGCCATGCCCCCGCTTTCGGCGTACCGCCGGTTCAGCAGGTTCGTGGCATAGACCGTCGCCGACCAGTGCCCGGACGCCGGATGGAACGTCGCATGCGCGCCCAGCAGGAAATAGGGCGGCAGGCGATAGAACCCCGTCCCGCCGGGCGTGATCGCCTGGCTGTCGCGATAAAGCCAGTCGGGGCCGAAATCGATGCCATAATGCGGACCCAGCGCCTGTCGCCATTCCGCATTGCCGTTCAGGGTCAGCTTGGGCTGCCCGTTATCGACGCCTGCGAAATTGTCCTCGATCGCCTTCCACACCCCATGCTGCGCATAATAGGCATTGGTGGCGGCACGGTTCACGGTCGGGAAATTCTGGAAATTTCCCCGCTGCCACCCCAGGTTCTGCGTCACGAACAGGTGCGCGAACGGATGGATGTCCAATGTCGCCTCGAACCCCCAGCTTTCGGATTTGGGGGCGTTGGTGATTTCACTCAGCGGCCCGTAGTTCGGGATCAGTACCGTCCCGACAAGCTGCTGGTTATGGTAATCATTGTAAAATGCCGCGGCATTGAGGCGGATGCGGTTGGGAACGGGATCGCTTTTCAGGCCGAGTTCATAGGTCAGGACCGTCTCCGGCCTGAACGGGTTCAACTGCGCCTGGATCTGGGTATTGTTCGCCGTAAAGCCGCCGGGCTTGAACCCCTTGCTGATCTTGAAATAGACAAGTTCATGCGCCGCTGCCTGCCATGACACCCCGGCCTGTCCTGCATATTGCGCGGCGGCCGTGTTCTCGCCGTGGAAATCCTGCGACGTACCGCCAAAGATGACGGACTGCAGGCCGGAAATGGAACGGTCGTCAATTTCATGCAGCAACCCCGCCCACAGGGTCACGCCATGCCCGAAGCGATAGCTGATATTGCCGAACTCGGACGTGCTTTCCTGATCCATGCCGAAATGAGTGGCCATCATGTAACCACGTTGCGGCACATAATCGGTATAATCGAAGAAAAACCGCTGCTGCATGCGACTGCGCTGGTAAAACGCGCCGATTGTCCATTGCAGCAGGTCATGCGGGTGGGAGGATTGCAGGCGCACTTCCTGCGTAAAGGTGTTCGCGTCGATGGTGCGGTAGGTATCGGCCTGCGCCAGTGCGGTGCCGTCCTGATCGGTATATTCGCCCTGCCGCTCCGTCTCGAACGCGCTGATGGACGAAAACGTCACCGGGCCGAAATCGTGGGAAAAATGGACATCCGCGCCCCAGAACTGGTTATGCTCGCTGGGCTTGAGGCCCGGCTTGCGTCCGATCAGACGGGCGAATTCGGGACGCATGGACCATTGTGTCTGCTGCCATGATTCAACAGGCAGGGGCGCCGTCCACACAAGACGGTCAACCGGGATGGGATTGACGACCTCGCTGTCGTCTTGCGTGAAATGCCCTGATATCATCAGGGTTGTATGGCTGTCGGGTGTCCATTTCAGCTTGCCGCGCAACGCCCACAGGTCGGCATCGCCAAGGTGGGAGCCATTGAGCGGATCGGTCTGCCACCCGCCGCCCTGCTGCGTCTGTCCCGCAAGGCGGAAGCTCAGTCCGCGCGCAAGCGGGCCGGAAACATAGGCCTCGCTCCTGCTGCGGGAATAGGAGGCGATGTCCTCCCGCGCGCCGTAATGCCAGCTATCGGTCGGGTCATTGGTGCGCAGGCGCACTTCGCCCCCCGTATCCGACTGCCCATGACGTGTGCCGACCGGCCCCGGCGTGACCTCCGCCCCGGCAAGGTCGAACATCATCCCGTCCGTCATGGTCGAAAACGCGAACGGCACGTCATCGAAATAGGACAGCACGGAGGGCATGTTGTTCTGCGTGAAATCGTTGAAGCCCACCCCGCGCAGGTAGAAATTGGTCGAGGCCGTGCCGTTGATGCTCTGGACGGTCAGGTTCGGCGCCACGCGCTCAAGCCCGCGCAGGGAGACGACCCCGCGTTCGATCAGGCGGGCGGCGGTCAGGCGCGTATCCGCATCGGGCACATGCTGCGCCTCCGGATAGGCAAAGTCGCGGCGCTGCGCATTGACCGTAATTGTTTCCGCATGCACGGGCGCTGCAGGCTTCGTCGCCTGTCGCGCATGGGCCTTTTGCGTGGTATTGGCCGCCGCCTGCACATGCCGGGGCAGCGAAAGCACGATCACCCCCCCAAGCACCAGCCATCCGCGACGCAACAGCAGCGACAGCATCACAGGGTCAGATCGTCTCGGGGCACGGCGCATTATCGGATATCTGTTACCTGTTGTATGTTCGTACGTTTCTGCAACAAAGATGCGGCCATATCCCGGACCGGGGACATGGAACCTGCGCATCGCGATGCCGCAACATCCATTCTGCGCCTGATATGTCCGAACGTTTCATCCGCCATGTTATGACAATATTTGCTCTATTCGTGCAAAAGCGGCCTTTTACATTCCCATTGCGAAAAATACAACCGCGATGCGGACTGTATCCTGCTTTCGATATTGGGATGCCATCCGCGCATGGATATCGCCACAAGCACGAGGACACACAGGATGGACAGGACCGGGCGGAACTGCTTTTGCCACCCCTGCGTCCGGATGCCGAAACACGCCACCATCGCAAGGCCCAGCGCGCCGCCCACCACGACCTCCATTACCGTATGGTACCCCAGCGCCACACGGGTCCATCCCATCAGCATCGCGATCGCCAGTGTTGCCGCCAGCAGGGCCGCACGGTTGAGGCGCGTCAGCGACAGCAGTCCGCCATATACCATGGTGGCCGCCATGGTATGGCCGCTGGGGCTGTACAGCACGCGGTGGCGCGCAGGACCGCATGCCTCGAAATAAAGCTTCAGCGCCAGCATCAGTCCCGATCCCGCGACAATCATGACCGCCCACGCCGCCGCCATGCGCCAGCAGCGACATACCAGGAACACAAGGAAAACGCCTGCCTCGATGGGAATGATCAGGGCCTGGTCGCCTGCATTGGTCATGAAATGCATTGCGTCCCCCATCTCATGCATGGATCTGCGGTCGGTCCGTCTCCACCCTGGCATGGCATTGCGCCGGCGTTGCGTAAACGGGCGCAAGCGCGCGTTGTGGAACCTGCGCGCGCCCCCTGCCCGCGCACATCAGGTCGATCCGGGCGATCGCGGCAATCAGCATGGCGATCAGCAGATAGAAATCGAGGAACCCGACCGTCGGACTGGACAGGCAGGCCGCGATCAGGCGCGCCACCAGGGCGGGCACCACCCCTTCGATCACCAGTCGCTCCGGCCCCGGGGGGACGCGCCTGCGCGCCACCATCGCCCCGCGCAGCAGTTTCCAGTCAAAGACCAGCAGGCCGATCGCCCCCACGACACCGATGGTCGATAACAGCCCCGGCAGCAGGCTGGATGCCCGGTTGCTGCCCCACCCCACGCCAAGCCCGTAGGTTTCCGTCACGAGGGACATGGAATCCCGGTCCACCTGCGAACGGTCCTGATAGGACTGGCTGTCCTTCTTTTCCGCCGTGGACTGGAACACGAACTGCGCCGCGGGCACGACCTGCGGCGCGACCGTCACCACCACCAGCACCCCGCAGGCCAGCAGCGCGACCCCCACCACGATCAGGCGCATGACGTTCCCCAGCAACTGCATCGCCCCGGTCGCGATGGCCGCCACGGGCAGGAGGCAGATTTCCGCCGCCACGGTAATGAAGCCCGTGGTCGATGTCGTACAGGCAAGCGCCAGTGCCGAGGCGGGGATCAGCCATTTGGCGCGCGCCACGGAATAGCCCTGCAGGACGATCCAGACGCTGGAAAACAGGATCTCGCTCAGGAATGCGGCGCAGGCGGCCGGTTCGGAAAATGACGCGTTGATGCGCGGCACCGGCCCTGCGGTCTGGGTGTTGAGGACGGCCCAGCCGGGATTGGAATAAAAGAACGTGTCGGGAAACGGCACGCCACCGACCCTGTGCGCGAACTGCCACATGCATATCCCCACGACGCACCATCCCGACAGCAGGAAGGTCCGGTACAGGCGATCCAGCCGCACGTCGCTGCGGGTCAGGAAACGGGCGGCGAGGACAAGGAAGATCGTATTGATCAGCAGGTACATATCCTGCGAGATATTGCCGAAATTGGGCGCAAGCAGGACCCTGCCCCCCACCGAATCGCTTTTCTGCGGCCAGACCATAACCTGGTTCATGAACAGGCGCGGCATGATCAGCGACGCCAGCAGCGTCCATGTCACCACCAGCATGAACGGAAAGCACAGCGTCATGACCGTGCGTTCCCCCGGATAATGAACGCCCAGCACCCATTGCAGCATCACGAAGCTCATGAACGCCATGGCAGGCACCATGGCGGGCTGCACCCCGAGGCCACCAAGCACCAGCGCCGCCGCCGCCGGCAATATCCCCGCCAGCAGCAGGATATGGAGCATCAGTTGCGGACGCATCCATAACAGCAGGCATAACGGGAACAGAATCAGTCCGACAATCGTCATCGCGCGCCACCCCCTGCTGGTCCGTCCCGCTTCCCTTTGCGTGCGGCCTACCGCGCCACGCCCAGATGTCGTGGACAGGCATCACGCATCGCCTGCTCCACGACCGCGAACATGGAGCGGCGAAAGGCATCGCACGAAAAACGCCGGGCATTGGCGCGACAGGCTGCGGCGGTGATGCGCGTGCGCATCGCCTCGAACCGTTCGACTGCCGCGATGATGGCATCGGCCTCCTGCACCCCGAAAAATACGCCGGTCGGCCCCTCCGGGTCGTCCCCGTCACGCACGATGTCGCATGCGCCACCACGGCCAAAGACGATCAGGGGCGTGCCGCAGGCCTGTGCCTCGACCATCGCGATGCCGAAATCCTCCTCCGCGGCGAAGACGAAGGCACGCGCGTCCTGCATCATCGACAGCACCTCCGCATCGCTGACACGGCCACGAAAGATGATGTTCGGCGCGCCTTTCGCCACCGCCTCGATCCGTTCGCGTTCCGGCCCGTCGCCCGCTACATGCAGGACATGCTGCGGCATGCGGCGGAAGGCCTCCACCACAAGGTCGATGCGCTTGTAGGGAACCATGCGCGATATCACTACATAGGCGGCGCGCGAGGGCTGGTCCTTTTCATGAAACCTGTCGATATCGACAGGGGGATAGACGACTTCGGCCTCCCGGCGATAGACCTTGCGGATCCTGCGCGCGATATAGGTCGAATTGGCCACGAACACATCGACCCCGGCGGCGGAGCGCACGTCCCAGTTGCGCATCCGGTGCAGCAGCCAGCGCGCATACAGTCCCTTTATCCCACGCTCCATCCCGCCATGGCGCAGATAGGCCGCCTGCATGTCCCAGGCGTAGCGCATGGGCGAATGGACATAACAGACATGGACCTGGTCCGGTCCGGTAATGACCCCCTTGGCCACGGCGTGATTGCTGGAAATCACAAGGTCGAACCCCGACAGGTCAAGCTGCTCCACCGCGACAGGCATCAGCCCGAGATAGTAACGGAAATATCGCCGGGCAAAGGGCAGTTCCTGTATGAACGTCGTCTCCACCGGGCGTCCGCCCAGAAAGGCACGCTGATCGGGGGGCATGAAATCGACAATCGCAAAAACCGCCGCATCCGGATACATGATTACAAGCTGTTCCAGCACCCGTTCGGAACCTGCGTAATGTTCCAGCCATTCGTGAACGATGGCGACACGTGGCCCCGTGGGCGGCGGATATGCCGCGCGACGTGATGCAGGAAGAACATTCATGAACCGACCCTCCGCTTCGCTGGCCGCGACGTCCCCTTGCCGTGCATGTATCCCCATGCTTTACAGGTCGGACACGTGGGCATTATCGATATTTTCAGATATCGGCATGAAGATATCGCCGACATTACGTAAACAGGGCCTGATGCGGCACCAAGCAGGAGATGAGCCTTGCCCCCTGAAATCCCGCCACAGACCATCCGGCACATCCGCGTCCCCCCAATCCCTGCCGCGTCCCGCCACGCCAGACCGCCTGCGCCCCGCACGGGGCCTGGTCGTGGGTATCGTACTGGGCATCGCGTGCTGGGGCGTACTCATCGCGGGGTTCTGCCTGATGCGGTGAACACGGGGGGGGCGGGGACACCAGATCAGAAATGACGTTCGTAAATCTTTATGACATCGCCCGGCTTTACGTAATCATGGGGCTTGAGGTAGCCGACAACGGCATGATCCCCCTCCTGCCGCACGACATAGGCCCGCGTTTCCAGCGCGCGATAGGTGAATCCCCCCCCCGCCGCAACCGCCGTCAGCAGCGTCATGCCAGGCTGGTAGGGGTACTGCCCCGGTTTCGCCACCTCACCGAGGACGGAAACAAGACGATAGGCCGAAACCTCGACCGAGACACTGGGTTCGAGCAGCATGCGCGCCTGCTGTAGCGCCTTTGTCACCTCGGCCGCGAATTCGACCGTGGTCAGGCCCGCGGCCTGAAGGCTGCCGGCAACGGGAAAGGCGACCTTTCCACTGCTGTCAACACGAAAATCCGATGTGAACTGATCCTGTTCATAGGTCATGACACGGATTTCATCATCCACGCCCAGACGGTACTGTCCGGGATCATATGGTGGAACCGGCTTTAAATCCCAACCGGGCGTGCAACCTGCAAGCAGGCCCCCCATCGCACCCATGACGACCGGCAGCCAGATGGCCACGCGGCGGGGTCTTGAACAGGTCGTCGGCATGCGTCGTATGCTCCTGTCATCATATCCGTCCCGGCAGGAAAACCAGACGCCCCGGATGCGCGTCCCCTAAAGCGATAGATGAAACCCGACCAGAAAGGTGTGGATCGGGAACTGTCCGCTTCCCACCGTATTCTGACTGCTGAAATCATAATTTGCCGACAGGTGCATGTGGCGGTTAATCAGCCACTGCACCTCGGCGCCCACGCCATAGAACGTCTGGTTGTTGTGTTCCTGATACAGGACCGTATTCTGTAGAAAGGCCGGAGCGGACGGATAGTTCGCTTTCTGTATCTGTCCATATGCAGAAAAAACGATATTGCGCCTGTATGTGTGCGTCACGCCGATCCGCGCGCCGGTAAAGGTGTACCCCACCACGTTTTCAAAGGCGCTGTCCTCGATCCCGTGCCGCACGCTGAGCGTGACCGAGGTCAGGCGCGTAGGGGCCCAGTTGAACTCCGCCTCCGCCATGGGGGAATTGATGCTGCCATACGCACTGGCGCGGTAACGCCGCGTCTTGTACCCCACAAGGGCCCGGAAACGCAGCGGGCCGCGCATCCCGAAATCGTATCCCGCCATGACCGACGCCCCGTTGGAATCACGCGAAGGCGCATCTTCCAACTGGTTCTGGTACCGGATTTCCGTCCCCTGCATCACCAGCAGGGCGTGGCTGTCCCCGCGCAGTTCATATTGCGCCGTCACCCCTTCGGTCACGAGGATGCGGTCACGGTATCCCTGCCCTGGCTGACTGGCGGTGGGGGGAAAGGAATCGAAATGATAACGCTGCACATCGACCTGCGGGATGAGGCTCAGCCGCCCATGCGTCGTCGCGGTATAGCTGACCCTGCCGTCATCGACCTGGTAGGGCACGGGATGGTCAACCACCAGCGCGCCAAGGTCGGTGGGCATCTGCACAAGCGCCAGATGGGAATAGGAAACCCCTATCGTGTCATGACCGAAATCATGCACGCCGCCGACATTGGCGGTCCAGTTCGTACGATTCTGGATACTGCGGGAGGGATAGCGGATATCGTCCACACTGATGTTGCCATGGACCTGGTCGCGCTTGCCCCATTTCGACACCGCCGACAGGTTCCCCTGCGTGGAGACAACGGCGCTGGAATGGCCGCCGACAGTACGGTCGGCGTTGTTGACGTAACCTTCCGATTCGCTTCCGTCGGCGTCGATGCGCAGGGGCCCGTAACGCTTCCCCAGCGGGGCATAGGCCCCCATCGCACGCACCTGTGCGGGTTCCTGCGCCAGTTCGCCCGCCCCGCTGCCAATGGCGGGGAAATAGTTGTCGATAACCTGGGCATATGCGCCATCCACCACAAACAGGGGAGCCGCCGCAGTCAGGCCCAGCCTGAAGACCATTATTTTGCGCACCAGATACCTATTGAACATTCATGACGGAGAGATGGGAAAAGGACTCATCTGGCAACCTGCCCTGGTGGGTGTTCTTGTTTCCTGCTTCATGAAGCGCCGTGGGCACGCAGATTTAATCCCCTATCAAGATTAAATTATTTTTGGCTTCTGTCTCCATTTGCATGTTTTCCGGACGTAACGGTGGTCACGTTCGCGTTATTACTGGAAATAAATTTTTAACACTTTAACGGAACTTGCTTCCCCGCTGCCACGTATAGCCCCTGTCACGGCCGGAGGAGCAGTCATGAACAGGCTCCACCCACAATGGCCGGGCCCTCTGAAAACGCGGCACCAAGTATTCTGACTCTACATGTTCTGTAATAATGCGGAGTAAATCATGGATACGCACCTTTCCCCCGCGGCGGTTGGCTCCACCCCGGCGACAGTTCACCCCGGTGATGCCCACCTGGCGGAGGTGGACGGATTCCATGCTCCTGCAATCCAGTTGCGACATATACATTTTTCATGTGCAACAGCCCTGATCGCCACCGACTGCGCCGCATTTTCGCTGTGCCTGGGGATGGAGGAAATGTTCTTTCCAAAGAACATTCATTACATGGAAAGCGTGTTCTTCCTCTCCTGCGCCATGCTGGTGGTCATGCTGGGCTATTTTGCGTACCAGCGCCATTATACCGACCGCCCCCCCTTCTGGAACGAAGTGGCGCAGATCATTGCCGCTGCCGCCATGGCGGGGGTGGCCATCGTCATGCTGTCATGGCCCGATATGCAGGTTGCATCCGCGCTGTTCCCGTTCATCATGTTTCCCATTGTCGATGTCACGCTGCGCCAGATTACGAAACGGGTGCTCCATGCCATGGGACTGTGGCGCATTCCCGTGCTGCTGGCCGGTGAACCGGAGGACTGCACCCGCGCGATCGAGATCTTTTCCAGCGAACGCTTTCCCGGCCTGCGCTCGGTCTGGTGCATCCCGCCGTCGCGCCTCCTGCACATGTCGGGCACGCACCTGCATGACATGCTGCTGGCCCGCCATGGTGCCGCGCGACTGCTGCTGGTCATGGACACGCATGAAGGCGACGGACGCAGCGTGATCGAACATGTCACGCGCACACGGCTGCCTTTTTCGCTGATGCCGCCCCTGCGTGGCGTCCCGCTGGATCATGGGGACCATGCCTATTTCAGCCATGACGCCATGATCATGACGTTCCGCAACAACCTTGACCGCCCGGTCCACCGGGCGATGAAGGTGGCGCTGGACCTGTCCGTGGCGATGCTGGTCCTTATGGCCATCCTGCCGATCCTTGCCGTGGTCTATGCGCTGGTCCGCCTTGACGGGGGGCCTGCGGTCTTTGGCCACATGCGTATCGGGCGCAACGGCCGTCCGTTCCGCTGCCTGAAGTTCCGGACCATGGCGGTCAATGCCGATGCGATCCTGGCCGACCTGCTGGCGCGCGACCCGCAGGCGGCGGCGGAATGGGCCGCCACGCGCAAGCTGACATCGGACCCGCGCATCACGCGCGTTGGCAGGCTGCTGCGCCGGACCAGCCTTGATGAACTGCCGCAGATCTTCAACGTGCTGCGCCTGGAGATGAGCCTTGTCGGCCCGCGCCCCATCGTCATGGCCGAGGAAGTCCATTACGGCGTGGACATGGAATATTACATGGCCACCCGTCCGGGCATCACCGGCCTGTGGCAGGTCAGCGGCCGCAGCGACACTTCCTATACCCGCCGTGTCCAGCTTGATAACTGGTACGTCCGGAACTGGAGCCTGTGGCGCGACATCGTGATCCTCCTGAAGACCATTCCGGCCGTGCTGGGCCAGAAAGGCGCACGCTGAACTGAACATCCCGGCCCATCCCGGAAGAAAAGCAGCCATATGCCCCATATACCCGCCCCTCCCCTTTCGAGAGGACGCAAGTGATGAATACGCTCCAATTGCCCGCATCATTCAACGGCCCCGTGCCGGACCCGACGGCAACGCAGCAGGTTTCACCCTTGCATGCCTTCAGCATCATGCGCCGCCATCGCCTGGCCATAGCGCTTGTGACGCTGGGGATCTCGGTGCCTGCGGGGATCGGCATCTTCTCGCTCCGGCCTTATTACAATGCCTCGTCCATCCTGATCGTCGGCACGCACCAGGCCCCGTTCCGTGACCTGCAGGCCACCGTTTCCTCGCCCGAGGTGGACACTGTCGCCGTCAACAGCGAGGTCAGCATCCTGCGAAGCCCGGCCATCGCACGGGCGGTAGCGAAAAAGCTGGATCTGGTGAACGATCCCGACTTTCGCGAGGCACTGGATCATGTACCTGTCAGTAAACGGCTGGTCGATGCGGTTTCGCGCATGTTCGTCACCCCACCGGTCGAGCCCCCCATGACGGCGGACGAACGCCTGCAGGCCGTCAGCCTGCTGCTGGACCAGTGGGTGACGATCCTTAATGACGGGCGGTCCTATATCATCACGATCACGGCCAGCACGGTCAACGCGGCCACCAGTGCGCGCATCGCCAATGCCTATGCCGATGTCTATCTCGACTTCAAACGCCACATGAAGATCTCGGCGACATGGCAGGCGAACGCACTGCTGGATGAACAGATCGCCCCCCTGCGCGAACGGCTGCGCAAGGCGGAACAGGCGGTGCAGGCCTTTCGTGAAAAGAACGGCCTGATTGCGGCCGAACTCGAACGCGCGCCCGGCGCGAACGGCAGCAGCAACAGTGCCGACAGCGGCGGCACCACCGTGACCGACCAGCAGTTGATCCAGATGAACCGTGAACTGATCACCGCGCGCGGCGACCTTGAAAGCAGGCGCGCCCGCTATACCGAGGTCCGCAACGCGATCCGCAACGGCAGCCTCGACAGCATTCCCGACGCCGTTTCCTCACCGCTGATCCAGCAGCTTCAGGCGCAGGAAGCCCAGATCAGCAGCCGCGCCGCCAGCCTGAGCCAGACGGTCATGGACGGCAATCCCGACCTGCAATCCGTGCGCGCGGCGGCAGCCCAGGTCCGCGCGCGCATCGGCGCGGAAGTCCAGCGCGTCGCCAACAGCGCCGCCAAGGAACTGTCGAGCGCCGAAGCCCGCGTCGCCGCCCTGTCGGCCGAGGTGGACAGGCTTCAGGGACAGGTTACGGCGGAAAACGAAGCCGACGTGACCATGCGCCAGTTGCAGAGCGAGGCCACGGCGGCACGCACGGTCTATCAGGACTATCTCGGCCGTTTTGCCCAGACATCGACGCAGGCGGAACTGCAGGTGGCGGAAGCCGACCTGATTTCACGGGCCGAAACGCCGCTTGGCCCCTATGGCCCCCCGCGCAAGCAGTACATGGCCATCGCCATCCTCTTTGCGCTGATGATGGGGGCCGGGTCGGCGCTGGTGATCGAACGGATGCGCAAGGGGGTACGCAGCACGGCCGAACTCGACGCGATACCGGGGCTGTTCGCGCTGGGTCTGGTGACGGCCTTCGCCGGGCCACTGGCGCGCCAGTACGCCAGCAGGGAGCGTTCGGCCTATCTGGAGACGGTGGAATCGATCCGCAGCGTCCTGTCCTTCGGCCACAGCCGCTTCCGCGCGAAGGTGGTGCTGGTCACATCGGCAGAGCAGGCGGAAGGCAAGACCACCTTCGCCCTGTCCCTGGCGGCGAATACGGGGCGGTGCGGACAGCGTGCGCTGGTCATCGACTGTGACATGCGCAATCCGTCGGCCATGCGGGTCATGGGGGCGGTCAGCATCATGCGCAATACCCACGCCCCGGTTTCGCCGCTTCTGGCGGGGCTGGAGCGCGATGTCCTGCCCGGTGTCGATATCCTGACCCCCGAGGGGATGATGCATCGTGGTGGCGGCGCCATGCTGCTGCCGGAGGAACTGGGCCAGATCCTGGCGCAGGTGGGATCGCAGTACGACATGATCCTGCTCGACACGCCGCCGGCGCTGGCGTTTCCCGACGCCGCCGTCCTGTCACGGCAGACCGACGGCGTGGTGATGGTGGTCAAGTGGGGACAGACCAGTGCCGCAACACTGGTGCAGGCGATGCGCACGCTGCACACCTATGACGCGCGCACGCTGGGCGCCGTGCTGACGCAGGCCCCGCCGCACAGCCTGGGTGAGGCGGAGAAACATCCCTTCCGGATCTACAGCCATTATGGACTGCTGCCCCCGACCTGAGGCGGCAGGCAATGTTTGGAGTGCTTTGGTGAGACCAGCCATCTATGTCAACGGTCGCTTCATGACCCAGCCCCTGAGCGGGGTGCAGCGCTTCGCACTGGAGATCTGCCATGCCCTCGCCCGGGTCAGCCACGCACAGGGGCGCCCGTCCCCGATCCTCCTGATCCCCGAAGGGCGCATTACCGAAGATGATGCGCCCGACCTGCCGCGCCGCACGGTGGGGAAACGCCACGGGCAGGTCTGGGAACAGTTCGAACTGCCCCTCGCCGCGCGCAGTGGCATCCTGCTCAACCTTGGCAACACGGCCCCGCTGTGGGGACGACGCCAGATCGTGATCATCCACGATGCGGGGGTGTTCGGCCATCCTGATTCCTATTCATGGAAATTCCGCCTGTGGTACCGGGTGCTGCATTTCCTGCTGTGCCGCACGCGCACGCGCCTTGTCACCGTTTCCGAATTTTCCCGTAATGAACTGGCGCGTTACCTGCACATCCCTGCCGCACGCATTTCGGTCATTGGCGAAGGGGCCGAACATATCGTCCGCACGCAGGCCGATCCCGCGATCCTGGCGCGCCATGACCTCCGCCCGCAGCGTTTCGTGCTGGCGGTCGGCAACCTTGCCCCGCACAAGAACCTGTCGCGGCTTGATGCGCTGGCGCGTGCGCTGTCCCTGCGCGGCATCCCGCTTGTCATCAGCGGCAGCGTGAACACCACCATATTCAATGCCAGCGGCACACAGATCCTGCCCCGCCCGGCCACCTATGTCGGACGGGTCAGCGACGGGGAACTGCGCGCGCTGTATGAAGCGGCGGCATGTTTCGTGTTTCCCTCACTGTACGAAGGGTTCGGCCTGCCCCCGCTGGAGGCCATGGCATGTGGCTGCCCGGTGGTGGCCGCCGACATTCCCGTCCTGCATGAAGTCTGTGGCCCTGCCGCGATCTATGCCAATCCCGCCGATCCCGACGCCATCGCGCAAAGTGTGGTGCGCATCCTCGACTCCCCTGCCGTGGCGCAGGAACTGCGGGTGGCGGGACGGGCGCGGGCGGATGAATTGACGTGGGACAGGGCCGCGCAGTCGCTGCTGCAGATCACACAGGACATGACCTCATGAAATATGCGCCCATCCTGCGCTGGCTGGGGGGACTGCATCTGGGAGGCATGATGGCCATGGCCGTCACGGCAGGCGCATATGCCGCACCAACGCAGTCGGTCTGGTGCAGCATCAGCGATTCCTCCTCCGAACAGTTGTTCATCAGCAATCCCTATCCCCTGCCCATGACATCGCGCATGGCGGTCTATGCCTATGGCGGCAGGTTCGCACGCACGGTCAACCTGCGCTTTGGCATGCATGTGGTGCTGGAGGGTGCCTATTGCCACGCCTTTCCCTCTCCCCATCGCGCCGCCGCCGCACATGCGGACCTGATCGCGCATATGGCGGAACGCAATTTCAGGATTGTTTCGGTCGGTATTTTCTAGCTTCGCGCACAGGAGACCTCCTCATGCCCACACAGACCGCCCCGCCCCTGCGTGCTTTCGTGCAGCTCAGTTATGGATACGGGGCCATGAGCTGGCATGCGCGCTGGCAGAAAGGAGAAATCCCCGGGGTCAACGAACCCTATGCCTATGGATATTATCGCGCGGCAGGCCCGGATGTTATCGTTGAACAGTCCGAAGACAGGGCGGAAAACCCGTTTTCGCGCCTTGTGCGCTATGGGGTGCGCTTCGTCCTTGGGTTCGATTTCGTGCAGGCCTGGCGCAACCGTGCGGGCATCCTGTCCGCCGATGTGGTCTGGACCCATACCGAGGCACAGGCCCTTGCGGTGCTGCTGCTCTACCGCCTGACGCCACGCCGCACCCATCCCCCCCTGATCGCGCAGAGCGTCTGGCTGATGGATCGCTGGCCGCATGAACCGGCGTGGCGGCGACTGTTCATGCGCAGCCTGCTGTCACGCGCGGACATGCTGACATTCCTCTCGCCCGAAAACCTGGCGCAGGCACGCACCGTTTTCCCCGGACAGAGGATGGAATGGATCCCGTTCGGCATCCGCGCGGATGACATGACGGACCATCCCCCGCCGGTACGTACATCGGGTGATCCGGTGCGGGTGCTGTCGCTGGGCAATGACCGCCATCGTGACTGGAGCACGCTGATGGCCGCCACGTCCCCCCTGCCCGATGGGGTGGCATGTCATGTCACCATCGCCACGGCCAACCGCTTTGTCCCGCCCCCCCATGTCACGCGCGTCACCCCCACGCATAACGATATGCTGTTCCGGCTGTATGACGAAGCCGACCTCGTGGTCGTTCCCCTGACGCACAACCTGCATGCCTCCGGCATTACCGTGATCGAGGAAGCGACCCTGCGGGGGGTGCCGGTCATCGCCACGGATACCGGCGGCCTGCGTCATTATTTTGGTGAAGACTGCGTTTTTTATGTACCCGTTGGCGATGCGCAGGCGATGGGACACGCCATCGTCACGCTGGCGTGCGACCCGGACCGGTGTACGGCCATGGTATCCAATGCGCGCGAACGCATGCGCACGGACCTCAATTCCCGGTCCTATGCGCTGCGTCATGTCGCGCTGTCACGCGAACTTGTGTCACAGCGCAGCCCCGCCGCGCGGGAGGCTGCGGACAATGGCCCGGCCGCCGCGCGGGACATGAAGATCACGGTCGGGATCGCGACCTGCGGACGGCCGGGCATCCTGCGCGAAACGATTGCGGAACTGCGCCGGCAGACCCATCCCCCACACAGGATCATTGTCTGCGCGCCCACCCTGCAGGACATGGCGGGACTGGACGCCGCCGATGGACTGGTCCTGCTTCAGATTCCATGAGGAGTGGATAGCGAGCCGCGCCGTGTCAGAGTGTGCTTGCTGAAACTCTCTGGAGGGCAGAACCATGCTCGAGGCATCTGATCATCC
>NZ_NKUF01000004.1 GCF_003206495.1 Gluconacetobacter entanii
TAGTCGTTAAACAGGCTCAGACCATGGATCCAAAACACGGAGAAGAAAAAATGATCTCGCAGTGAAAGTGGCCATTGACGTGAAACTCCTCATGTGAGGGCCGAGACATCCTGGTTGTTGTCATCCCCCGGTTCCGTCTTGGCGATCGCGATCTGGCGCAGGCGGGAGGGATGGAGTTTCACCACGCTGAAGCGTGACAGGTCGCCATCGAATTCCTCCAGCCGCTTGATGGCCCACGGACTGGCAATCCCCGTCAGCAGGCGTCGCGGGATGCCGTACTGCTTTTCCAGCGCCGGACCCATGCGTTCGGGATCGAACAGGCCAAGCGGGCTTTCAAAGACCGGGCTGATCTCGCGCCCGGCCTTGAGTGCATAGATCGGCTCCTTCTCCATCAGCGCCTTGAGCCGTTCGCCAAGTGACGATTTGCCGCCACCCACCGGCCCCAGCAGGTAGAGGATCTGCTTGCGTTCCTCCAGTCCCTGTGCCGCGTGGCGGAAGAAGCCCACGATCTGCTCGATCGTTTCCTCCATTCCGTAGAAATCGGAAAAAGCGGGATAGATCCGCACGGTGCGGTTCATGAAGATGCGCGACAGGCGCGGGTCGCGTGACGTGTCGATCGTCTCGGCCTCTCCGATCGCGCTGAGCATGCGTTCCGCCGCCGTGGCATAGCAGGAGGGATCGGCCTTGCAGTGTTCGAGGTAGTCGGACAGCCCCATTTCGACTTCGCGGTGTTCGTCGCGCATTGCCGTCGCAAGGGAGAAGACATTGAACTCATTGGCCATCAGCAGATTTCTCCGAAATCAGCAGGGTTCGGGGTGAACCATAGGATGAGTATGCGTCGTATCTTGTGCCTGTACCCCTTCATGCGGGGGGAAGTGTCAGCAACCTGTCATTGTGGTCTGGTGATGATGAACACGACCGATCGCCTGCATGGGCGTGGTATCGTGAGGCCGGGCGGTATTGCCCTGATATAACCTAGTGATTTCGTCACCCCGTAAACAACGGGTCCCGATGTGCAGGATCGGCCCGTCCGTTTACGCTATCGCCGTGGATGCGCCGGATTCAACCTAAATCTTCATGATGAACCATTGGTAGGCCCGGCGTCATGCAGGCGTCAGGTTCGCAGGACCAGTCCGTCATGCGCGGCCTCGATCCCATCGGGCAGGTGCTTCTGCATCCAGCCCCAGTCCATGTCCGGCCCCATGTGGGTCAGCACGGTACGGCGCGGGCGGATGCGTTCGCGCCATTCGATCACGCGTTCCAGCCAGCCATGGGAAACATGGGTCGTGCGCTGGAAACAGCCAACCACCCACGTATCGACGCCGTGGAGGATATCAAGCGCCGCATCATCAAGTTCCGCGACATCGGTGCAGTACGCCATCGGCCCCACGCGCAGGCCAAGCGTCAGGGTGCGGCCATGTACCTGCCTGAAAACACGCACATTCATGCCGGCGATCACGACTTCGCTGCCGGCCTCGATGACATTGGGGGTCAGGACCGGGCGATAGAACGATGGCGGCGTCCACGGACGGAAGACGTAATCGAAGCGCGTCATCAGTTCGTCGATGACGTCGCGTGTGCCATAGGCGGGAATCGGGCGGCCCATGATGCGGTTGATCGCCCGCAATTCATCAAGCCCCGCGATATGGTCCGCATGGGCATGGGTATAGAGGACCGCATCCACACGTGAGATATGCTGCGCCAGCATCTGCGCGCGCAGGTCCGGCCCCGTATCGACCAGCAGCGCATTGCCCGCATCATCGCGCAGCAGCACGGAGGAGCGCAGGCGGATGTTGCGTGGCTCACGCGGGTCACATTCCCCCCATTCCCCTGCCCCGTCCGGCCCGCCGACCATCGGCACGCCAGCAGAACCACCGCACCCCAGAATGGTCATTTCCATGGCTCAGGCCGCCCTGGTGAATAGGCGGTGGAAATTGGCGGTGGTCAACGCGGCGAATGCGTCATCCTCCATTCCCCGCAATTCAGCCACGACACGCGCCGTATGCGCGACATAGCCCGGTTCGTTGCGCTTGCCCCGCTTTGGCACGGGGGCCAGGAACGGGGCATCCGTCTCCACCAGAAGCCGTTCGGCCGGGATCTCCGCCGCGACCGCGCGCACCGATTCCGCACGTCCGAAGGTCGCAATGCCGGAGAAACTGATATACCCGCCAAGTTCGACCGCCGTGCGCGCCAGTTCCGGGCCGGAGGAAAAGCAGTGGACCAGGAACGGGAACGCGCCCTTTTCCTCATGCTCGTGGCGCAGGATGGACATCATGTCCTCATCCGCGTCACGGGTGTGGATCACCAGCGGCAGGCCCGTCTGCCGCGCCGCGTCGATATTGGCGCGGAAACTCTCCTGCTGGCGGGGGCGGATTTCAGGCTTGCCGTGGAAATAGTCCAGACCGCTTTCGCCGATCCCGATGACGCAATCCTCATGCGTCTGGGCGATGATGTCACCTGCCGTCGGGACGGGCGTTTCATCAACATGGTCGGGATGGGTCCCCACCGTGCACCAGACGCGCACGTTATCGGAATCAAAGCCGGCAAGCCGCTTCTGCTCCGCCGCGCGGGACAGGCGCGTGCCGATCGTGACAAGCCCGCTGACCCCTGCCGCGCGGGCGCGCGACAGAAGGTCGGGCAGTTCCTCGTCCGAGAAATGGTCGAGGTGGCAGTGGGAGTCCGTAAGGCCTGTGCGCGCCATCACTGGGCTTCCGGCTCGACAAAGCGGGGGAACACGCCCTTGGGCGTAGGCAGCGCCCGACCAGCCGGCAGGGGGGTGTCAAGGGCTGCGAAATTGCGCTCCGTCGCCTCCACGCCCAACTGGGTCAGCATGGCGTCCATGCTACCGGGCATGTAGGGCTGGAGCACGGTGGCGACGGTGCGCAGCACATCGGCCAGCACGCGCAGCACATCGGCCATCCGCTGCTGGTCGGTCTTTTTCAGCGCCCATGGGGCCTGATGGTCGATATAGGCGTTGCTGGCGCGGATCACCTTCCACACTTCCTCCAGCGCATCCGTCAGCGCCTGGCGGTCGATCTGCCCATGCATGATGTCCGGCAGCAGGCTGGCCTGCGCCAGCAGTGCGGTATCCTCCGCCGTGGGGGTGCCGCGTTCGGGCAGCATGCCGCCACAGTTGCGCGCGATCTGCGACAGGGTGCGCTGCGCAAGGTTGCCGAGGTCGTTGGCGAGTTCGACATTCATGCGCGTGATGATGGCCTTGCGATTGATGTCGCTGTCGCCGCCAAACGGCATTTCACGCATCAGGAAGAAGCGGACCGGATCAAGGCCGAATTCCGCCACAAGGTCACGCGGGTCAAGCACGTTGCCCAGCGACTTGCTCATCTTCTGTCCCGCGATGGTCCACCACCCATGGGAGAACACACGGTCAGGCAGCGGCAGCCCCGCCCCCATCAGCAGCGCGGGCCAGTAGATGGCATGGAAGCGCAGGATGTCCTTGCCCACCAGATGCAGGTTCGGTGGCCAGAAGTCCCATCGCGGCGCGCTTTCATCGGGATAGCCCACGGCGGAGAGGTAATTGGCCAGCGCATCGACCCAGACATACATCACATGCTTCGGGTCGCCCGGCACGGGGATGCCCCAGTTGAAGCTGGTCCTGCTGATGGACAGGTCACGCAGGCCGCCGCGTACGAAGCTGATGACCTCGTTACGGCGGCTTGAGGGTTCCACGAATCCCGGATGGGTTTCGTACAGTTCCAGCAGCCTGTCCTGAAATTTGGACAGGCTGAAGAAATAGGACGGCTCCTTCACCCATTCCACCGGCGCGCCGGTAGGCGCCGTGCGCGTGCCGTCAGGTCCGGTGACCAGTTCTTCTTCCTGATAGAAACATTCGTCGCGCAGCGCGTACCATCCCTCATATGCGCCGAGGTAGATATGGCCGTTTTCCTCCAGCTTCTTCCACAATGCCGACGCCCCCGCAGCATGGCGGGGTTCCGTCGTGCGGATGAAGTCATCATAGGAGATGGCCATCTTGTCATACATGTCACGGAAGTCCGCTGCGACACGGTTGGCCAGTTCGATCGGGGCCACGCCCGCGGCCTGTGCCGCCTGCTCCACTTTCTGTCCATGCTCGTCAGTGCCGGTCAGGAAGAAGACGTCAAAACCCGCCAGCCGCTTGAAACGCGCGATCACATCCGCCGCGACGGAGGTATAGGCGTGTCCGATATGGGGCGCCCCATTCACATAATAGATCGGTGTCGTGACGTAATAGCGCCGTGTCATATTGCATTCACCCGCGCAAGCGCCGAAAGGAGCGCCTGCTGCTTATCCAGATTGAAATTTTCGCACTCCTCGCGCAGCCGGACCAGATCCTGCCATGCGCCCGCCATGCGTTCGGGGCGTGTATCGCGTGGCTGCCCTTCGTGCCATGGTCCGTTGAGGAGTTCACGTGTCCTTACCGATATGGCATCGCACAGCAGATCGAAAAAGACCGGAAAGCCATTTTCCGATTCCATGATGCGGCCCGCGATACGATAGGCCTCCCTGCCATGGGCCTGTCCCTGCATCACCTCTTCCACCAGCCCATACAGCTTCAGCGCGTCCTTCTGCAGCAGTGACAGCGCCCGCCCCGCAGAGCCGTGCGACAGCGCGATGACCTTTTCGATATCCTCCCCGCCATAGCCGTCCTCTACGATGTCCGTCAGGACCGCGCGCAGTTCGTGCGGCGGCAGCGGGGCAAGGTCCAGCGTGCGGCAACGGCTGCGGATGGTCGGCAGCAGGCGCCCCGGCGCGGCGCAGGTCAGGATCAGGATCGCGCCTGTGGGCGGTTCCTCCAGGATTTTCAGGATGGCGTTCGCGGCCGTGCGGTTCATGTATTCCGCGCCATCGACGATCACGACCCGCCATCCGCCCTCGGCCGCGGTGCGGCGCAGGAAGGCGCCGATCGGACGCACGTCATCACCGACGATTTCGCGGCGCTGGCGACGGGTCTTTTCATCCACGCTGCGTCCGACCACCAGCAGGTCCGCATGTGTCCCGGCGGTGACGCGCCGGCCGACCGCGCTGCCATGGTCCTGCGCATTGAGCAGGGCGCGCGCCATCATGAACGCCATCGTCGCCTTGCCGATCCCTTCGACCCCGGTCAGCAGCCAGGCGTGATGCAGGCGGCCCGAGCGCATCACCGATACGAACTGCTGCCATGCCGCCCCGTGCCCGTGCAGGCGTGTGCGTTCGCGCGGGGTGGTCATGTTCCCTCCTGCGGCATCGGCAGGCGGGTTGTGACATAGCCCGCGATGACCCGCGCCAGAATATCGGGCGGCAGGGTCGCATCGAGCGTGATGCATCGATCCGGTTCGTGCCGGGCGATGGCGGCAAAGCCTTCGGCCACGCGGGCATGGAACGCCTCGGTCGCGGCTTCGTAACGGTCGGGACGGTTGCCGCGCGCGCGCAGGCGTTCACGCGCCACGGCGCGGGGGATGTCAAGGATGAAGGTCAGGTCGGGGACCACACCCGTCTGCTGGCGCAGCGACGCGATGAGGGCGAGGATATCGTGATCCCCTGCCCCCCTGCCATATCCCTGGTAGGCTTCGGTGGAATCGGTGAAGCGGTCGGAAATGACGATCTTCCCCGCCTCCAGCGCGGGACGGATCAGGTGATCGACATGGTCGTAGCGCGCGCTGAAATGCATCAGTGTCTCGGCGCGCAGCGACAGGTCGTGTTTTCCGAACAGCAGCAGGTCGCGTATGGCCTCGGCCCCCGGCGTGCCGCCGGGTTCGCGTGTCATGACGACACGCCCTGATGGCACGATGGTGGCCAGATGCTGTTGCAGCAGGCGGACCTGTGTCGATTTTCCGGCCCCTTCCCCCCCTTCGAACGTAATGAACATTCCCGCCATGGGTTCAGTGATGCCCCAGCTTCTGTCCCAGCACGGCGGAGGCCCGGCCGAACAGGCCAAGCCGCGCCACGTCGGCGCCCGCCACCAGCGGCACCGTGATGTCGGCCAGTCCGGTGTTCGAGATCACAAGCTGTCCCAGTGGCTGCCCCGTCACGATTGGCGCGGGTACCGGGCTTTTGTAATCCAGTACGACATGCACGCGGTTCTGCCATCCGTGCGGCAGCGTCAGCAGCACGTCGCGCGTGACCACCAGCGGCACGGTCGGGGCATGGCCCAGCCAGACCGGGGCGTTGTCGATGACCGCGCCGTTATGCGTCAGCGTGGCGTTCTCGAAGTTGACGAAGCCCCATTCCAGCAACCGCTCCCCCTCGAACGCGCGGGCGTTGCTGGATGGCAGGCCGTTGATGGCCATGACGATCCGGTTTCCGTTGCGTTCCGAACTGGCGCACAGGCCGTATCCGCCCGCGTCCGTGTGGCCGGTCTTCAGCCCGTCGGCAATGCCCTTGACCACCAGCGCGTTGCGGTTTTCCTGCGAAATCTTGTTATAGCGAAACACTTTTTCCGCAAAGAAATGGTAATATTCAGGGAAATCGTGGATCAGGTGCATGGCGATGGTGGTGACGTCGCGCGCGGACATGTAATGCCCGTCGGCGGGCCAGCCAGTCGCGTTCATGAAATGCGAGTTGGCCATGCCAAGCTGCGCCGCCTGTGCGTTCATCAGGGAAACGAACTGGGATTCCGAACCGGCCACCCCTTCGGCAAGGACGATGCATGCATCATTGCCCGACTGGATCACCATTCCCTGGATCAGGTCGGAAACCAGTACCTCCCCCTGCAGGGGGACGAACATCTTCGACCCCTGCATCCGCCATGCCTTTTCACTGACCGGCAGGGACTGGTCGAGTTTCAGCCGTCCCGCACGCAGCATCCCGAAGACGACATAGGCCGTCATCATCTTCGTCAGTGATGACGGCGGCATGCGCTCATCGGCCGCCTTTTCCAGCAGCACCGCCCCGGTGGTGTAATCCACGATGCACGCCCATCGCGCGGGCGTATCGACCGGGCCGATCAGGCTGTTGGCGGGGGACGCGGGTACGGCGGACGCATCCGCACCCGCGTTCGCGGGGGCTGCCCCGGCCGGCGCGGGGCGGTGCCTGCGCGCGGCCAGTGCCCGTCCCGCAGGCAGCAGCGCAAGCGCGCTGGCTGCGCCCGACAGGATCGCGCGACGTGTGGGATTACGGCCCGGCGCGGCGGCCCGAAGCATGTCTGTGCGAAGCGGTGCGTGTCCTGATGTCATGTAATCTCGTTACCCAGAAGCCCTACGGCCAGTGCATAGAAATCCGACGGATTATAGCGGCGGATTGCGTTAAAATTACGATAGACCATGAAGGATTCGCCCCCCACCCCATCGGGGCGCAGGATCGCGCCACGCATGTCCGTGCGGGGGAATGCGCTGCCATCGACCTGCCGCACCCCGGCGTTCATCCATTCCTGCAATGTCCTGCTCTGCGCACGGCCCAGCATGGACTGGGGCAGCGTGTCGGGCACCGTGACCTGCTGTCCCCATGGTTCGTCGCTGACCCATCCCGACTGCGAAAGGTAGCTGGCGATGGAGCCGAAGACATCGGCCGTGGAATGCCAGATGTCACGCCGCCCGTCGCCATCCATGTCCACGGCATAGCGCAGGTAGGCGCTGGGCATGAACTGCGGCTGTCCCATGGCGCCCGCGTAACTGCCGATCATCTGTTCGGGCGCGATATCCCCCATCCCGAGGATGCGCAGCGCCTTCATGAGTTCGTCGTGAAAGAATTTGGCCCGTCGCCCGTCATACGCCAGCGTGCACAGCGCATCGATGACGCCAAACGTGCCCATATGCGCGCCATAGCCGGATTCCAGCCCCCATATGCCCGCGATGGCCGCCTGCGCCACGTTATAGCGTGTCAGCGCCTGGTCCAGCAGCGCGCGCTGCGCCATGACGGCCGCGCGACCGTCCGATATCTTGCGCGCGGTAATGACGCGCTGGCGGTACTGGGCCCAGGTCAGGTGGAATTCCGGCTGCGTGCGGTCCAGCCTGATGACCTGCGCATTGGGGGTGGACAGGTTCAGGGCCCGCTGGAGGATCCCGGCATCAATCCCCTGCCGAATCGCATCCTCGCGCACGCCCGCGACGAACGTGGCATAGTCCTGTGCACGCGCGCGGGCGCTGCGTGGACGCAGGACGGATGTCATGGCCCCGGTGGACAGGGTGGCGGCGGACAGCAGGAATGCGCGACGTACAAGCATTGTGATGCTCTGCCACGGAGGCGGGGTGGTTTCAATCCTCGACGCCCCATTGGGGACTGTTTCTGCCGTGCGCTGTGGCGGGGGGACACAATCGGATAACAACTTCGGGTTTGTCCGTATCGTCGAAGCATGCAACAAGGTCGCCACGGCACGGTTATATGCAGGGGCCGTTGTTGCGGGGACGCACGGGGGCCGCGCAGGGGGCGGTATTGCCCTGCCTGCCGTCTGTCGCCTGCGATATGCCGCGTCATGTCGTTTCCGTGGCGTGCATGGCCCGCATCGCGCATGAGTTGAAAGAGGCTTGTCAGTTATTGGTCACACTCCCCCCACTTTTCCTGTCATGCGTGCGTTAGCGGGCCGGAGATGTCCCTATCCCTGACTTCCATCCTTGCCGCGGCAGGTGCCTCCCCCCTGTTGCAGGGGCTGGCCATCATCGTAGGCACGTTCATTCTGGAGGACGCGGCGACAATCGTGACCGCCATGCAGGTGCAGACGGGACATGTCGACCTGCCGGTGGCGCTGGTGGCGCTGTATATCGGCATCGTGGTGGGGGATATCGGGCTTTACGGGCTTGGCTATCTTGCCGCGTGCTGGCCGCCTGCGCGCCGGTGGGTCACGCTGCCGAATGTGGAGCATGAAGGCCACTGGTTCGACCGCAACGTCTTTCGCATCGTCTTCATCAGCAGGTTCATCCCCGGCGCGCGCCTGCCGCTCTATACCGCCTGTGGTTTCTTCCGTGCGCGTCTCGGCCTGTTCTGTGTCGCCGCCGTGCTGGCGACCCTGATCTGGACGACGCTGCTGTTCGCCGTTTCCCTGCGTGTCGGACAGTTCCTGATTTCCCACCTGGGGACCTGGAAATGGCTGGGGCTGGCGGGATTCATCGTGACCATCTTTCTCATCAGCCGTACCATTGCCCGATTGCAAGGCCAATCCCGATGACCGACATGTCCACCCTCTCCGCTCCCGCCCGTCCTGAAAAGGCGCCCTCCCCCCTGTCCATGTTCGAATTCTGGCCGGGGTGGATCTTCTATACCCCGGTGGTGATGTACTGGATCATCATGGGCCTGCGCTATCGCGACGTCAGCCTGCCCACCGCCGCCAACCCGCGTATCGAGACCGGCGGCCTGTGCGGGGAGAGCAAGAGTTCGATCCTCAACATGGCGGGAGAGACCGCGCGCCGCTGGATCGCGCCCTATACGATGGTGGAGACCGGGCGCAACGACACCGCCCGCGCCCTGCAGGCGATGGAACATGCGGGCCTGTCCTTTCCCGTGGTGCTCAAGCCCGACATCGGCTGCAACGGCACCGGGGTCAAGCTGGTGGGCGATGCCGCGGCGCTGACGCAGGCACTGGCCGCATTCCCGCGCCGTGTCTCGCTGATGCTGCAGCGCCTCATCCCCTATTCATACGAAGTCGGGATTTTCTATATCCGCCACCCTGACGAGGCGCATGGACGCATCACCTCCATGACCTACAAGGAAGTGCCGGTCCTTGTCGGCGACGGGCGCTCCACGGTGGAGGAACTGCTGCATGCGGACCCGCGCACCCGCCTGGTGCCCCAGATCTATGTCCCGCGCCTGCGTGAACGTCTGGCGCAGGTGCCTGCCGCGGGCGAGACCCTGCCCCTCGTCTTTACCGGCAATCATTGCAAGGGGGCGATTTTCCATAACTGCACGGCCGATGTGACGCCCGAACTCGAAGCGCGGATCGACGGGATCATGCACGATATTCCCGATTTCCATTTCGGGCGTATCGACGTGAAGGCCGAATCCGCAGCCTCGCTGCTGCGGGGGGAGAAATTCGAGATCATCGAGATCAATGGCGTGGGTTCCGAAGCCACCCATATCTGGGATTCGCGCACGACCCTGCGTGAAGCCTATGCCGCGCAGTTCATGCATTATCGTGAAACATTCCGCATCGGTGCGAAGAAACGCAGCGCGGGATGGAAGCCCAGTGGCGCGATGACCATGCTGCGCTGCTGGCTGCGTCAGCGCAGGCTGCTGTCGTCCTATCCCATGAACGACTAAACGGCCTTCCGGCGGGGCTGCCTTTTCAACGAAGCACTATTGCGTGACGCTTCCTCATGATTCCCGTTCGCGGAGGGGTCATGAAGGATCGGAAGGCAGCCCGCCATTGCCAAAGATGTAATTGCTGACCTGCTGTTCCAGGCTGACAGGTTCATGGGTGTCGGTAATGACGGCGTTGGGGGCCAGCGCTGTCGTGCTGTCGCCCGCGCGCACCATCAGCGCCATGTCGGCCGTCAGTGACGGACTGCCGATGGAAAGGCTTGTATTCGCAGGAAGGTTGACGGCACGATCCACGGTGAAGCCCACATTCGCCATATAGGTGGTGGGATCCAGTGTGATGGAGGTGACGCGCCCGACCGAGACCCCGCCCAGTTCGACATCCGCGCCCACCTTGAGCCCGTTTGCGGAAATGAACCGCGCCGTCAGCGGGCGCCCTGCCGTATCCGGCCCCATCTGGGAGGCGCGGGCATAGGCACAGAACCCCGCAGCCACCAGCAGCACCAGGCCGCTGGAAATGATCGCGCCGCTTCTTTCCCTTGCCATGACGGTCCTTTGCCCATTTATGTATCGCGGCGATGGCACCGGCCATCGCACCCAGACGTTGTACCAGTCTAATTCGCCACGGATATCCCGACAATGACACTCCTGCAGGCAATCATCATTGCAATCATCCAGGGGGCGACCGAACTGTTCCCTGTCAGCAGCCTTGGGCATGCCGCCATCGTGCCCGCACTCCTGCACTGGTCGGTGGACCTGCATGGGGACATGTTCCTGCCGTTTCTGGTCATGCTGCATCTGGGAACCGCCACTGCCCTGCTGCTGTTTTTCTGGGGGGACTGGCGTGCCCTGCTGTCGGGGGCGTCGGGGCGCGATGGTGTGCAGCGGCAGATCGAAAGCGTGCGCATCTTCATCCTGCTCGGTGTTGCGACCGTGCCGGCGGTGATCGTCGGGGGCCTGTTTGAACACATGATCCGCCACCTGTTCGGTACCGCGCGCTATGCGGCGATTTTCCTGACGCTGAATGGTGCGATGCTGCTGTTGACGGAACGTATCAAGGGGCGCGGGACCGACAGCGTGCTGGGCCGCCCCATCGCCTCTCTGGGCATGGGGGAAGCCGTCATGATCGGCCTGTGCCAGTGCCTTGCATTCTTCCCCGGCATTTCCCGGTCCGGCGCCTGTATCGTCGGCGGCCTGCTCAGTCGGCTGTCGCATGAAAATGCGGCGCGTTTTTCGTTCCTGATGGCGCAGCCGGTCATCCTGATGGCCACGGTCAAGGAAGCGTTCGAGATGCGGCATGTCACGCTGGAACCCGGACAACTGGAAACAGCCGGTATTGCGGCGGTCGTGGCCGCCATTGTCGCGCTGTTCAGTACCGCCATCCTGATGCGGTATTTCCATGACCATGAAAAATGGGCGCTGCAGCCTTTTGGCTATTACTGCATCGCCATGGGGGTCTTTTCGTTCATCTATCTGGGCTGAGGAAGGGGCGTGCCGATATTGCAGGAGCATGACGTCAACCCGGCCATTCGTGCCGTCCCGCGCATGGAGGTCGCGTGGTGGCGGGAACGGTTTTGGCACAAGCAGCGTCATATCCGCCATGACATCAGTGATCTGGTCTGGTTCGGGGATTCCATCACCCATAACTGGGAACGCCGGGGGCCACCGGCATGGCAGGACTTTGCCCCGGTGTGGCAGGCATATTATGGCGACCGCCGGGCGCTCAACCTCGGGTTTCGTGGGGATGACACGCGAAACCTCCTGTGGCGCATGGAACATGGCGAACTGGAATTCCGCCGGGCCCCGCGCGTTTTTGTCGTGCTGATCGGGGTCAACAACCTCGGGCATCTCCGGCAATGCGCAGGACAGGCCGCAGGCGGAATCCGCCGCATTGTCGAACGCATACACCGCACCTTCCCCGACAGCGCCATCCTCCTGCCCGGTATCCTGCCCTCGCTACGCTCCGCATGGGTCACATCGCAGACACATACGCTGAACCGGATGTTGCGTGCCTTTGCCGCCGTGCGTGGGCGGTGGCTGCATTACGTTGACCTTGCCGGGTGCCTGCAAACGGATGGCAGGGTTGATGCGGACCTGTTCATGGATCCGCTTTTGTCGCCGCCCGCCCTGCCGCTGCATCCGGTCGCCATGGCGCAGGCGCGGATCGCACGGTGTCTGGAACCCCTCATATGCGGGCTGCTGGGCGATTACCCGCACCATTTCCCGTCCCGTCCGGCGGCTTATTGGGGCGCTCCCTGACCCTGCCCCTGTGTGCCGGGGGCGGATGTTCCGCCCTGCCCCGGCCCGTGATAGGCCCCCGGGGGCGGCCGGTCGATCGGGGGTGAGAGCATCATGCCCTCATGCATGCCCCCCTGCCCCGAGGCCGAGGTGACATAGGCCAGGCGTTCACGCGGCAGGGCCTCGGGGCATTCATCGCGCAGGAAGGCGATGATCTGTTCACGTATTTCGCATCGCAGGTCCCAGCTTTGCATCGCGGAGCGCGCGCTGGCGATGACGCGGATGGTCATGACCTGCGCATTGCAGTCCGCGACCTGCACGTCGAACACCTTTCCATCCCACAGCGGGGCCGCATGCACGATTTCACGCAGGCGTTCGCGGATGCGGTCCATCGGCGCATGAAAGTCCACATACAGGAACACCACGCCGATCAGGGCCGCGGAATTATGGGTCCAGTTCTGGAACGTGTTTTCAAGGAAGTATGAAATCGGCACGATATGCCGCCGCCAGTCCCACACCCGCAGCACGACATAGGTGGAGGTGATTTCCTCCACCCAGGCCCAGTCGCCGTTGATGATGATCAGATCCTCCATGCGGATGGGCTGTGTCATGGCGATCTGCATGCCCGCGAACAGATTGGTCAGCAGCGGGCGGGCCGCCAGACCCACCACAAGCGACGCCGCACCGGCGGAGGCAAACAGGCTCAGCCCGTACTGGCGCACCGGCTCGAACGTCATGAGCGAGGCGCCAACCGTCAGCAGCCCGATCAGCAGGTCGGCCGTCCGGCGCAGCATGCGCACCTGCGTCATGTGCGTGCGCAGCAGGATGTCGTCCTTGTCGTTCTTGTCATTGATCCGGGCGAGGTACGCCTCCGACAGGATGCGCGTGGCGACGACCGCGGCATATCCCAGCATCAGCACGAACAGCACGAGCAGCGTGTGCGTCGTGGCCTGGATCATTTCATAAGGCAGGCCGGATGCCGGCAGCGCCGTGCCGACAAACAGCACGACCAGCATGATGCGCACCGGGCGCTGCATGGCCATGGTGAAGGTGCGGATGAACGCGCCGCGTTTCTGGCCCGGGATTCGCAGGACGAGTTTTGTGAAAAAGCGGCTGAAAAGTTCCGCCATCAGGCCGGCGGCACAGAGCATGAGGATGGAGGAGACGGGTCCAGGTAACCACCCGAAAAGATTTTTTAGGTCAGTAAGTACGGTAATGAATTCGTTTTTCACGAATGAATCTCAGCTTCTCTCTTATATATCCGGGGGTATGCCACGCATATCGTGCACGCAGCAGCAATGCGACCCTGCGGCCTGAATTCTTTTACAGGAGAATCATGGCGATAACGGGTTGACTTCTCCCTTCGGTGGGGATATTTCGCACACATCCTAACGCGATGGCGGCGTAGCTCAGCGGTAGAGCAGGGGAATCATAATCCCTTGGTCGGCGGTTCAAATCCGTCCGCCGCTACCATCCGCGTTAGGATTGATTTTCCTAGAAAAATTGCGGTTACTCCTCGCTCTCAACAGTCTGTCTGTTGTGTGGGGTTTGGCACATTGCTTTTCCCCTGTTTAGCACTCCCTTGCTATTGCGCTGTGGCACATCATTTCCCCTTGTTCTGGCACCCGTCATCTGGACGGTAACACACCGTCCTTTGCCTGCGCGTCGCGCGTTTATTGCGTCCGGATCATGCCACGCGTATATCTGCGATCCCTGGCTGGACGGGGTCGTTTTCCAGTCCGGACCAGACCGGGGCATGGTCCGTCGATGGAAAATATCGATTTTTCCCACCTTATCATAAAAGCGCGCCTGATGGCGCTTCAGGCGCGCTGAAAAATATCCTGATGTGGATATGATGGCTTTTCCAATGGCGGGCCGCTCAGGACAGGCCCTTACGGTCTGTCGTCGCCATCGCGTGCGAAGCCAGGAACCGGAACTGCGCCTGCTCCTCGGGATAGGCGGGAATGCCCTGCAGGGCATGGGACATCTTCCGGTGGTTTCTGAAACTGCCGCGCCGTTCCCACGGACGGTCGGGATGCTGCTGGTTCCAGATGCTCATCGCCAGCAGTTCAAGCTCGGGACTGGTCGTTCCCGGATCAGACTTCGTCGTCATATCCACCTCCCTGTGCATATCCTTGTGCATGTGCGGTGTTGGGGCGTTGGAACTTTCACGAGGTATCTGTGATATTGCATCGCTGCCTGCCTTCAACGCATCATGCCCGCGTGGGTTCGGCCTTCATGTTTTCGTGTCTGCCGGCGCGTCGGCAACGCCGCGAAGGGAGTGGCCGGGCGAACGGATATTGACTGGTTGCGAAACGGCAGCAAAATCAATGCGGGTGTCATCAACCACCATCATGCAGCAACCCTTTTGACGAGATGGGGCGAAGGAGCCCTCTGCCATGTCCTCTTTCTCTTTGTGCAAGATGTTTCTGGCAAGTGCATGCAGCCTGCTGGTGACATGGGAGATCGCCGGCACGTCCCCGGCGATGGCGCAGGAGGCGGCGCGTCATGGCCCCACGGCGGAACAGAAGGCCGAACTGGAACGCGCGGTGCATGACGCGGTCCAGCATGACATGCAGACCGTGGCGCAGTATCCCCTGCCCAAGGATTTTTTTGCCCGCATACTGCCACTGATGCAGCAGATCGAGCAGGCCCACCTTTCCCCGCCCACCACGACGCCCAACACCACGCTGGCGATGACCATCCGCCGAACCGAAGCCATGCAGCAGCTTCAGCCGATCCTCCAGCGCTATGGCATGACGGCGCGCGACTTTGTCATGGGGATTACGTGCTTCGGCATGACCGAAGCGCTGCTGCAGGAACATTCCAAAGCGCATGGGGAACTGCCGCACCTTAATCCGGCCAATATCAGCCTGATCAAGGAGCATGACGGGCAGGCGCAGGAACTGATCCAGATGATGAGCGCCGAGGATGAGGAGGAAGAACGCGCCCTGTAACCCGTCCGGTACGAAATAGCCCCTGCCCTTTCGCGGTATGGGTCAGGCCTGATCGCCAGCCTGCACCTCCTCGGTAAGCAGCACGGCGCCGCCGGGGGCGGAGGTCGCATCTTTCCTGCGGAATTGCAGGTATTTTTCCCTCAGGCGGTCTTTTACATGCCTGGCCCTGATGCAGGTGGCCGGTGGCAGGCAGGACAGGCCGTATTCGATTACGCCCATGTTTTTCACGAAACAGGACTGCCTGCGAAACCATGGTACGAGCCCGGATGCCGTGACAGATGTCAGCAGATCGGGGGGAAGCCGGATTGCGACATCGCGGCCAAGCAGCAGGCGGCGCAGGAATACGAAATAGGTATCGTGGGCCGCCCCTTTTTCCTCCCACGGCTTGGATGTCAGCGCCGCATGGAGGATGAGCGGGGTATGCCCCTGGAAACGGCATTCCAGCGTATGTGGATCCTGCGTTTCCAGAAAACGGAAATCCCAGCGATAGACCTGTTTTTCAATGGGAGCGAGTGAGACTGCATCCGTTTCATATTCGCTCATCAGGATGGCATTGAGGGCGTCCTGATCCGACTGGGCCGTGGGCGAATCCCATTCGCTGCCTTCCTGGTAGGTCGGGTGGGAATGTATGGCCTCACATGCCTGCCACCAGCGTTCCAGCAGGTGAGGCCAGCGGTCGGTGGAAAAGGCCACGAACCCGGAACAGACATAGACCTGGCGGCGTGGGGGACGCTTCAGTGCAAAGATCTCCTCCCACTGGGCATACCACCGGTCGTCGATCGGGTTGGGAAAGGCGCAGATCCCCCCCCGCCGCGCCTGTGCGATCAGGGGGGCGAGCGATCCGGTCACGATCATGTCGGAATCAATAATTACGGCGATACCGGTTGCATTGGCGATATGGGCAAAGGCCTTGTACTGGCCCGGGTTCCTGATTTTCGCCGGATCAAGGGCAATAAGTTCTACCTGCCCGCAGGTCGCAAGCACCGCTTTCTGCGCCGGGGTCAGGCCGCAGTCCCCAACCCGGATGGTCTGGGTATGGCCGGTAAGGATCAGGGAATTGATCAGGGCGACAAGACCGGGGAAATACGAGGCATTGCTTATTGTATAAAAGCAGACATCATCATCCGTCGCCATGTCTGTTCCCTTTGTTTATATGTATTTGAAATGAAAACGTCCGTTTTGATCATGTCCCCGGAGGAGTTATATTTTTGGAAGTGGTATCTGTGGCGAAAACAGACATCCCAGCGCGATACCTGCCAAGAAAAGGATGACCATCATTGTGGTCAGCATGGCGTTTCTTCGCTCCAGAGGTGTGCCAAACGGCGGCTTAAGGCTTTTATCGGCCAAGGGCGGTGGTTCACCACTTTTCTTGAAATTGTTGCTCATCGGGCCTGCCTTGATTGGAAGTTTTGCCCGTCAACGTCATCTGTATGCTAAAAGTTTCCCGATATTCGGGAATATAATTGAGGATGTGGAATTTTAATTAATATAATTAATTAAGAATTATTTGCATATATTATGATCCCATCCCGGCCTTACGGGAGGAGGCACCTGCTGTCCGTTCACCGGGAAATATCCCGACGCGTTGCCCCTTTCCGGCATGCTGCGTGCCTGATCCGCCGCGCAGGCGTTTTGTAGCGGATTATAGATTGAGTGGTCTGGTTATTTTCCACAGAGACGGCTATGCCTCCTGTGTCGTTCCTTGCTTGATTTTCACATGGGCCTGTCAATGAAACACCGGTTACGAAACACCATCGTCACACCTTGTTCCAAATGGGTGGCGGCCATCGGCATCATGGTGGCTCTTGCTGGCTGTTCACACAACAAACCCTTCAACCGTGGGCCTTATCTGGCTTATGGGCTGGGGCCGAATACGGCTTATGTTCCGGTCGAACCTTACAATGCCGCGGAAAATATCCGGCGTGCGCTGGCGTGCAACAATCCCAGCACCAAGCCCTTCATGCGTCGCGACCTGCAGGAAGACCGGTTCATCATTTCAAATGCGGTTCTGCCGGGAACGACCAAAAGCTACGAAATCGTTGCGGCATGGTCGTTTACCGGGACATTGGTGCATATCAATTCGTCCGAGGCCGTGCCCACGGTTGTCAGTACCATCAGTGACTATGCAAAGCAGGGTGCAACCTGCCCTGCTGCGGCCCTGCCGAAAACCAGCAACTGATCTGGTCCCTGCCGCAACGCGCAAAAGGGGGCGTGACAAGACACGCCCCCCAGGATGTCAGATTTTTTGTTGTTTCAGGCGGATGGGTGTCTTGCCGCCGGATAGGCCGCATGCTGGATGCAGGTGGCCGCCATCAGGTGCCCATTGGTAAATGGCTGTATGCAGGGTTCGTCTGCGGGACATGTTCCCAGCGTGTCGCACTGACTGTCCTCGGCCGCGGCCTTCTGCACGACGCCGAGCAGTCTGGCCTGCTGCATGGGTGTCAACATTTCCACCGCCGCCGCAAGGGCGTGTTCAAGGCCAGAGATATGGGCCTCATAGACCAGGATCTGTCTGGCAGACATGGGAGCGGTTTTTTTTTCAGTCATGGTGTTTATTGCCCCTGAGATATGGGTCGTCAGGCACGACCCATAATTTTCGTTACCTACCATAACTGTAATCGACGCATCCTGCATGTGAAAATCACCATGTCACCATGTATGATCTTCTGGCGGGAGGCGTTTAATACAGTATTTTTGATATAGCAAAAAAATTATTAATACAGGTTAACATGCAGCGTTCCGCAGGGGGAGCACATTATTGTCATCCTGACGGGGCAGTATTGTGTTTTGACAGGTGCAGGATCTCCCTGCCCTGCCGCAGGTCAGTAGGCCGATGGCCGACTGGACGCGACTTTCTGCGCGTGGCCTTTCATTTCCTGCGCGATGCCACTGCGTGCGATTTTCCGGCTTCCCGTCACGTAACCGATTTCCTGCTTCAGTTGCCCGGCAATGATATTGGCCGTGCTGAAAACAATGTTCTTGAAATTCGTCATATAGTTATCCTCATCCGAGCATGACAATACGGCTCAGCACCCCGTACAGGAGGTGCGGGACGCACAGAAACATACCGCATATCAGGCATGCAAGGAGTAAATGAGGAACGGGATACGAACGAAATAATTGAAATCTATCGACCGATATTGCGCAACTTTTTTCCGGAAAGAAGGTTGGTTTCGATGGTTTCCAACGGGACATCCCGGGTTTCGGGAACAAACATCAGCGTAAACACGATGAAGACAACATTCATGAGGGCAAAGCCGGCGAATGTCTGGCCAAAGCCGATGACGGAGACAATGCTCAGGAAAGTGTTACTGACGATCCAGTCCGCCCACCAGTTGGCCAGCGTGGAACAGCCAACGCCAAAGTCCCTGCCCTCCAGCGGCTGGATCTCGGAACACAGGGTCCAGACCAGCGGGCCGGCCCCAAGGCCAAATCCGCCAACAAAGGTCAGCAATGCCGCCAGCAGGCACAGTGTCGCGGCGATGCTCGAAAGGTGAAGGCCGGTGATTACCGCGGCAACAGCCAGCGAAACCGCCATGATTGCGGCACTTGCACAAAGCAGTGGACGTCTGCCCCACCGGTTGACCAGAAAGATCGCGGCAATACCGACAACGGTGTTGATGACACCGATCAGGACAGTCGCCCAGGCCGCGCCAGACGTGCCGAAATGGGCGTTTTGCAGGATTTTCGGGGTATAGTACATGACGATATTGATCCCCGTCAGTTGCTGCATGACCTGAAGGCAGATGCCCAGCATGACGGAGCGACGGAAGTTTGGCTGCTGACGCAGCAGTTTCAGGCCGCTTGTCCGTCCCTTTCCGGTTTCGGCCTTGATGCTGGCGAACTCCGCATCGGCCTCCTCCGGGGTGTCACGCAGGGCGCGCAGGACGGTTCGGGCCTTTGCATCCTGCCCGCGTGCGATCAGCCATGATGGACTGGGCGGCAGGAGGAAGCATCCGATAAACAGAAGTGCTGCCGGCAGCATGGGCATGCTGACCATCCATCGCCAGTGCCCTCCGGAGGACAGGATGCCGCCTGCCAGATATCCGGCAAGGATGCCCGCAGATTGCAGCATGGAAAATGTTGAAACCATGCTGCCCCGCAGGTGGCCGGACATGGTTTCGGAAATATATAGCGGGGCGGTGAAGGTGCAGATGCCAATGGCAACGCCGATCAGCAGGCGTCCGGTCAGGATCTGCGGAATCCCCATGGCGTTGGCGCACAGGCATGCCCCTGCGAACATCAGCACCATGGCAGCCGTCAGCACCGTCCGTCGTCCGAAACGTGCGGAAAACGTCCCCGCCCCCAGCGATCCGACCGACGCGCCGAGCATCAGGACCGATACGATCCATTCCTGATCGCGCGTGGAGGCCCGGAAATCCATTCCGATAAACCCCAGCGCCTGGGAAATCAGGCCCGTATCAAGCCCGACCAGAAGGCCGGCGCAGGCCGTGATCAGGCCCGCACGAAAGGCTTTCCGCCCTGATGGTGATGGGGGGACTGGTGTTGCTGCGGTGGGAATCACGTTCCGTTTTCCTCCCGGCCGGGATGTTTCTGACGTCTATGTTGACGTCATAATGACCGATACGGCATCCATCCATGATGCAACACCGGGGCATGTCTTTTTCTGTCCGGTTTTCAGGGGAAAGTCATCGCATCCATGCGATGGCGGGTTATGGACGCATACGACGCCAGCGCACGGGCCATTATGGAGATGGGGCCATGCAGGAAGGATTTCATGAAAAATACGGATCTCGTGCGCTTCATGACCGCAGACAGGGCAAAGCTTTGTGCTTTGGGAATGATTTTTTTGTTTTCCCTATGGGCCAATATTGTGACCCCGTTATGGGCAGATGATTATTGTCGGACCATTCCGGTCGATCTGAAGAATACGTTTCATATTGTATATGGAAATTATTTTTACTGGACTGGAAGATATTTCACGACACTGATTACATTTCTGGTGCTCGAATTTCATTCCTATGGATCAATTTTCATATTTGATGTCCTGAATGCGCTTGTTTTCTGCGTTCTTGTCCATAATGTCTGCATGATATGCAGGGATACTGCTGATCCGGACAGGGACATGACAGCCGGATTTGCGGATATCATATTTGTATTCCTGGCCATCTGGTGGATACCACGCGATATTTCCGAAGTGGCACTCTGGAAGACCGGGGCGATCGGCTATCTGTGGCCCGTGACGGGGGAATTGTGGATCCTGCGACAGGTCCTTGCCCGACGCCTGCCGTCTGGTGTCCTTGCCTGTGGCTTTGCTTTTTTTATTGCAACATTTCTGGAACCCCTCTCCCTGCTGATGAGCATGGTGCTGATCGCTTTCGGAATCAGTCGCCATCGGGACGGAAGGCCAGTCGCCTGCCTCTTCATCGGGTTCCATCTGCTTGGCACGTTGTTTCTGTGGCTTGCGCCGGGGAATTATGTTCGCGCACGCACGATGGAGCATGACACGATCGTCAACCGTCTTGATGGTGTGCTGGGCAATGTCGGAAGCCTGTTCGATCTGTACTGGATCCCGTTTGTCATCATCCTGCTCCTCTGCCACGTTGCGGTGGTAAAGGACGGAGGACAATGGTCCCGATCATGGAAAAAAATCGGGACATTTGCGGCACTTTCCCTGATCTACATGATGATATTGCTGCTGTTCCCGCGATCGTCGCTTGCCGCAAGGGTATCTTTTCCTGCCAGCATCTATCTGGTCTGCATATTGGCAACATTGTTCATCAATCGCCCGATGCCTGCAGGCGTGCGCAACCGGATGCTGGGGGCGGGAATTGCTGGTCTGGCCATCTGGCACATGTGGGTATGCGTGCCGGACCTGCTGGCACTCGCGCATGTCAGCGCCATGTGGAACCGGCAGACTGCCACGCATAGCGCGGGGTTCGAAGACGTCACCCTGCCCCGCGTGACCATGGGACCACGGCACAAACTTCTTTATGTGCACAAGGATATCCTGTTTGTGGGGATTTCACCGGATCCGCACAACATGATGAATGTCTGTTTCGCGCGTGCGCTGGGCGTCAAGAGTGTTCATTCCACATCGGAATGAACATTCCTGCTGGTTGACGGGACAATGGTGGAAGAAGGAACATCGCCTTTTTGCAAAAAGACGGTGCCCAGGGAGACTTATGTTCTGTCAGCAGGTGATGGATAGGCAGTCCCTATCGGGATTCAGGGGCTGCGCCTGCATCCGGTGCGGCAGGTTGCGGCTGTGTTTCTTCCTGGTTTTTCTGTGCTGCTGCGGCCTTGCGGGCATTATGGCGCCGTACCATGCCGGCAGCACAGCCTGCGGCAGCGCCTCTTTTGGCATGGCCGCTTCCGACGAAATGCCCGGCGACGCCACCGGCCATGCCGCCCTTGATACAGCCGCCCGGCTCGGCATGGCTGATTGCAGGGGAAAGCAGGAACCCGCAGACGAGTAACGGAAATGCAAGACGGTAATGGTTCATCGAGGTGTTTCCCAATCTGTTCAGAGGTAAATAGTGGGACCTGGTTCGCTTCATGCTGGATGTGACAGTTCCGTTTTCCCGGTATGCGGGGATAACAGTTGTCAGCGGCAGGGTTCCCTTCCATCGTGAATTATCTCAACAAAGGAAAGGAACCTGTTGATGAGTAAGGAACCGTCGGAAGCCATTCATGCCGCACTGATTCATGCGGCGGCAGTCCTGACCGCAGCAAAGAAGGAAGTGATTGAAAAGGCCTCCCCCACCGAGGTGAAGGCACATTTCAAGTCATTCCTGCACACGCTCGAAACCGGGTGGCGGGAGCATGAAGCCGGCGATCATCACAAATAAGGTATGAAGTGAGGCGGCATCCGCAGGTTATATCCTGTGGATGCCGCCCTGCCCCATCAGGCAGCCTGATGCGGCATTCAGTCGGCGGGATTATTTGCCCGTAAAAAACTTGTTCATGTCCGAACCGGTCTTGTGGCTCCAGCGGTCCATCTTGTGCCCGGTCTCGTGGCTCCAGTTATCCAGCGTCTTTCCGGTCCTGTTGCCCCAGTTCTTGACGTGCTGCGTATCCTGCGCGGCTTCGTCATGCGCCGCGTGGCCCGTATGGTCTATTTTCTTTCCCGCCACGCACGCATCATAATCCGAAGAATTGGTGCATTCATCGGCCAGTGCCGGTAAAGAGGAAATGCCCGTCAGGCCAATAATTCCCAGTCCAATAAGTAATGATTTTCTCATATTTCCCAATATCCATCCTGTCGTATGGATATCCGCCGAAAACAGTCAGGCACGACAGGCAGATATCCTGCCCGCGCATGAAACGCGGGGCCGCGATAACTTATCCCCTTCCGTCATGGATTTGTTTTCCGTGACGAAAGGGTCTGTGTTTTCAACGTCGGGTGCGTCCTGGGGTTGCATATACTCAGTTACGAAAATCCAGAACAATCCGTCCCGCGACCTTTCCGTGCTGCAACCGGTCGAAAATATCGTTGATGTTTTCCAGTTTGTCGGCCGCAACGACGGTCGAGACCTTCCCTTCGGTAAAGAAGGACATCGCCTCGATCATGTCGAGGCGCGTACCGACGATGGAGCCACGTACCGTCGTGCCATTCATGACCATGTCGAAAATCGAGATCGGGAATTCCCCCGGCGGCAGGCCGTTGAGGACAATGGTCCCGCCCCGCCGGGCATAGCCGATGGCCTGGGTGAAGGCCGTGTTGGAGACGGCCGTGACCAGGACGCCATGCGTGCCGCCGGTTTTCTGCTGGATATAGGCGACCGGGTCGGTGGTGCGCGCATTGACGGTCACGCTGGCGCCGAGCCTGCGGGCCTCGGCCAGTTTCCCGTCATCAATGTCCACCGCCGCGACATTCAGGCCCATGGCGACCGCGTACTGGATGGCCATCTGACCCAGTCCCCCCGCGCCGGAAATGGCGACCCATTCGCCCGCGCGCGTGTCGGTCATCTTCAGGCCCTTGTACACCGTCAGTCCGGCACACAGGACAGGCGCCGTGCGGATCGGGTCGATGTCCTTGGGCAGGTGCGCGACATAGTTCGGGTCGGCCACGACATATTCGGCAAAGCACCCGTTGACCGAATATCCCGTATCTTCCTGCTTCTCACACAGGGTTTCCCATCCACCCAGACAGTGTTCGCAATGTCCGCAGGCCGAATACAGCCACGGCACACCGACGACGTCGCCGGTCTTGATCCAGTCAACCGCGGCGCCGACTTCCACGACATGGCCGATCCCCTCATGCCCGGGGATGAAGGGCGGTTTCGGTTTGGTGGGCCAGTCGCCACGCGCGGCGTGCAGGTCTGTATGGCACACGCCACAGGCATCGACCTTCACCAGAATCTGGTTGGGGCGGATCGAGGGGATATCGAGTTCCTCGATGCTCAGGGGTTTTCAGAATTCGCGGACAACCGCTGCTTTCATCTTACCGGCCATTTCACTACCTCATCACTGATGCGTGTGCCGCCCCATGGGGCGTGGATCACTGCTTCTGCCACAATGGCAGGGCAGCCTTCGGGGTGCATTGACATGTATCAGTATGAACGCACGCTCAGCCCTCCCCTTTCGCCAGTCCGTCCAGCCCCTGCGCCAGATCGGCGATCAGGTCCTGCGTCTCCTCCAGCCCGATATGGATGCGAAAGGTCGGGCCTGCCTGCGTCACGCTGTCGCATGAACGGGTGATGCCCCGCGTCGTTGGCAGCACCAGGCTTTCATATCCGCCCCATGAGGCGCCGATGCCAAACATCCGCAGCGAATCAATCATGCGTTCCATCTGCGCCAGCGTGAATTCGGGGCGCAGGACAACCCCGAACAGGGAGGACGCGCCCGAAAAATCCCGTTTCCAGAATGTGTGTCCGGGGCATGACGGCAATGCGGGATGCAGCACCCGGCTAACCTCTGGCCGGGACTGCAGCCACACGGCGACATCGATCGCCGACTGGGACTGCCGCTCCTGACGCACGGGCAGGGTCCGTATCCCCCGCAGCGTCAGGGCGCAGTCGTCCGGTCCCGCGACCTGCCCGCTCTGGATGGCGGTGTCGCGCAGAAGACGCCAGTCCGCCTCGTTCCCGACGGAAACGGCGCCGATCACCGTATCGGCGTGGCCCGCGGGATATTTGGTCAGGGCCTGGATCGAAATGTCCGCACCATGGCGGAATGGCTGGAAGATGCCGATCCCCCATGTATTGTCCACGATCAGGCGCGCGCCATGCCCGTGGGCCACGCGCGCCAGCATGGGGATGTCCTGCACCTCGAACGAATGGCTGCCGGGACTTTCGGTCAGGATGACGCCCGTCTCCGCCCGGCACATGCGGCGCAGGTCTTCCTCGCTCGCGCATGGCGGGAAGTAGGAGATGTCCACGCCAAAGCGGCGCAGCACCTTTTCCGCGAAGCGCCGCGTGGGGCCATAGACGGAATCGGACATCAGGCAGTGGCTGCCAGCATCAAGGAACGCCAGCAGGGGCAGCATGCACGCCGCAAGGCCGGAGGGCGCGATCTGGGTATGTGCCGCACCTTCGATCGTGGCGATCGCCTGTTCCAGCCGATACTGCAGCGGTGTTCCCATCGCGCCATAGATCAGTTCGTCATCATAGCGTTTGCGCCCGGCCTCCTCCATCGCCTCAAGCGAGGAGAACAGCACGGTTGACCCGCGTGCGACCGGCGGGTTGACGAAGACGCCCTGCCCGCCCTGCGGCACATCGCGCGCCACCCGCACCGCAAGCGACGCCATCTCCCGCCAGCCGCGGGAGACGGCATGGCGCAGGTTTTCATGATCCATCGGTATGTTTCCCTCGCCCGTTTTCTATGCGTTCCGTGTCACGATGGGGGTGCCCGGGGTCGATGCCCATTCCGCCCATGACCCGTCATAGACGGCGTGCTGTCCCAGCCCCGCCGCCACCAGCCCGAGCGCCAGCACGCATGCGGTCATGCCGCTGCCGCATGTGCAGACGGCTTCCCTGTCGGGACGCATGCCCGCGGCGGCGAAGACCTGTCGCAGTTCATGGGGCGGCCGCATGCGCCCGTCGGCCGTCAGCAGCGTCGTATAGGGCATGCTGGTCGCGCCGGGCATGTGCCCCGAGGGCATGCCCGCGCGCGGTTCGGGCTGTTCACCGGTAAAGCGCCCATGGGCGCGTGCATCAAGGATCAGCGATGAGCCGGGCGCATGGACGATGTCGAGCATGTCCCCAAGCCCCTTCAGCCTGCGCATGCGGGGACGCGCGACAAAGGGTGGCGTGTCCTGCGCGGGCACCGGGGTCGGCCCTGTCTCCAGCCGCAACCCTGCTTCCTGCCAGGCGGGCAGCCCGCCATCGAGCACCTGCGTGCGGTCATGGCCAAACAGCCCCATCAGCCACCAGCCACGCGCGGCGCAGGCCACGCCCTTCTGGTCATAAAAGATGATGCGGGCCCCGTCATGCAGGCCCAGCGCACGGGCCAGGCGGGTAAAGCGCGCCTGACCCGGCACCGTATGGGGCAACGGGGAGTCCGGGTCCGAAAATGCGTCGATGTCAAACCGTCGCGCGCCGGGAATATGCCCCGACAGGAAACAGGTCTGCGGATCGAATTTCTGTCCCGGCAGGGCCTGCGTCGCGTCCAGTATGACAACATCGTCATGTGACAGGCAGCGGTCCAGGTCTTCGGCGGAAATCAGTGGGTGCATATCTGTGCCAACCTTTGGTGTTTCAGCGCTTTGCGATAAGGTGCAGCATATTGTGCCATGACGAAAGCGGGGTCACGCCTTCGCACGGATTGCCACGGGACGGATCGCGACGGATTATGGTCGAACGCATCATGATGGGGCTTATGCTGGGGGGAATCGCCTTCGGCTGCGTTCTCATCCTCTACCCCTTCATGTCAGCCCTGCTGTGGGCGGCAATCCTGACATTTTCGACATGGCCGATCTATGTGCGGCTGCGGCGGCAGACCTCCCCGCTGATCGCCGCGCTGGGCATGACGGTCATGTCGGCGGTCGTGCTGGTGGTGCCGCTTACGCTTGTGGTCTCCAGCAGCATTGTCGAACTGCCCCAGACCCTGCCCGACGCGATCGACAGCATCACCACCTCCATCCACCTGCCGCCCCTGCCCGCATGGCTGGGACATATCCCGCATCTGGGCGCGCAACTGAACGAGACGTGGGAGAAGTGGCGTGTGGACGTGGGCAATATCGACCAGATGATACGCCCCTACAGCGGCCGACTGGTGCAATGGGCCCTTGCCGGGGTCATGCAACTCGCCAGCGGGCTTGCGCATCTGGGCATGGCGCTGTTCATGGCGTTTTTCTTCTGGCTGGGCGGGGAAGCACTTGGTGATACGTTCGTTGCCGTCGTGCGGCGCATCGCCGGGGTCTATGCGGATCGTATCCTCGGGATCATCGGGCGCACCATCCGGGGCACCGTCTATGGCATCATCGGCACCGCCCTGCTGCAGGGCGTGCTGACGGGGATCGGTTTCGCCATCGCGGGGATCTCCAACCCCATCCTGTGGGGCGGGATCACCGCCTTCATCTCCGTCCTGCCCATCGGCGCGCCGCTGATCTGGATACCGGCGGCGTTCTTCCTGTTCGTCGCCCACCATCCCGGCTGGGGCGTGTTCCTGCTGCTTTACGGGACCATCATCGTGTCGGGGGCCGATCATATCATGCGGCCCATGTTCATTGCCCGCGGGGCGCAGCTTCCCTATCTCCTGACGGTGCTGGGCGTTCTTGGGGGAATCTGGACGTTTGGCGGCCTTGGCATTTTTCTGGGGCCGGTGCTTATTGGTGTGGGATATACCCTGACGGCTGAATTCGCCGCAGGAGATCCGGGCGCGCGCCTGCCGCCCGAGGTCAGGGAGCCATTTGTCGAGCCATGAACCTTGCGCGTCCGTATCTGCGGCTGCCCGCCATCGTCGCCCAGCCGGGGACTTCTCCCCTGCCGGGATACCAGCCCGCGTTCCGTTCCGAAAACAGCATCAGGATCATCAGTTGGAACCTGTTGCGAAAGATCGGCGCCACGGTGCGCGATGTCGTGCACCTGATCCATCAGGAAAAGCCCGACCTGCTGCTGATGCAGGAGGCAACGATTGACATCGACGCCCTGCCCACGCTGATCGGGGGGCATTATGCGCGCTCCCCCCTGCCCGGCCGCATCCATGGCGTCGCATGCTGGAGCCCGTGGCCCTATCGCAGGCCGCCCATGACCTGCACCCTGCCGTCGGGGACGCTGATACGGCGCGTGGCGCAGATCATTGAATGTGGCCCGTTTGCCATCGCCAACGTGCACCTTTCGCATGGGCAATTGCTGAACCGCCGGCAGTTGCGCCGCATGTCGCAGCTTCTGCCCTATCGTGCCGCGATCCTTGGGGACTTCAATCTTGTCGGTCCCACGCTGGTCCGGCATTTCCGTGATGTCGGCCCCCGTGCGCCCACGCATCGCATGGCCGATGTCCTGCCGATCCGGCTCGACCGGTGCCTGATCCGTGGCCTGTCATGCGTGGAGCAGCGCGTGATCGACAATTACGCATCCGACCACCGTCCCATCGCCGTCCGGCTCGAACTCCTGCCTCAGAGATAGGGCAGGAGCAGCCGTGCCGAGGCATCGCGCAGCCTGACCGGCAGGGAACGCCGGTCGAGGTCGTGATGGGTCAGGCGTTCATGGCGATGGCGGATGATGAAATCGTCAATCGTGGCAGCCAGCGTATCATCATAGATTTCGAGGTTGATCTCGAAATTCAGCCGCAGGCTGCGCACGTCAATGTTCGAACTGCCCACGAATGACCAGTGCCGGTCCACGACCATGAGTTTCGAGTGGTTGAAGGGCGGTCGCGCCTGCCAGACCCTGCAACCGGAATCGAGGAAGCGCGGCAGGTTCGCCGCCCGTGCCCAGTCGATGAAGATATGGTTGCTGTGGCGCGGGACGATGATGTCCACCTCGATCCCGCGCAGCGCCGCAAGGGCAAGTTCCGTCAGGAACCTGTCATCGGGAAGGAAATACGGCGTCATCAGACGCACGGAATGCCGGGCCATCGGAATGGCCTGCAGCATGGTGTATTCGATCTTCTCCAGGTCGGAATCCGGTCCCGCCGTGACAATGCGCGTCAGGCTGTCGCCATGGGCCTTCTGTTCGGGGAAGAACAGGTCTGCCAGTAGTTCCTCCCCCGTGGTGAAGGTCCAGTCGCGGGCGAAGGCCTCGCTCAACTGGTGGATGACCGGCCCGGCAATGCGGAAATGCGTGTCGGAGACGGGATGGGCCGGATGCAGCGCCGTCAGGTTCTCCCTGCCGATATTCAGCCCGCCCATGAACCCGGTCTGGCCATCGACCACCAGGATTTTCTTGTGATCGCGCATGTTGATGAACGGCATGCGCCACGGCAGCATCGAATGCATGAACCGCCCGACCGGCACCCCTGCCCGCGCCAGCCTGCTGGCGATCGCGCAATGGAAATAGCCGCTGCCCACGCCATCGACCAGCACCCGCACCTGTGCGCCGCGCCGGTGGGCCGCAATCAGCGCATCGCAGAATTTATGCCCGATTTCGTCTGGCCGGAAAATATATGAACACAGCAGGACCGTGCTTTGCGCCCCTTCAATCGCCGCGAGCATCTGTGGATACGCGCTGTCGCCGTCATGCAGCTGGGTGACAAGGTTGCCGGCCAGCAACGGACGCTGTGTCAGTTTCGTGACCATCTCCGCCAGCGGGGCAAAGCGTCCCTCCTCCCCCCTGCGCCAGCGCGAGGTCATGGTGCGGCTGTGCCACGGATGCAGGCCGACCAGGCGCTTTGCGCGCCGCCGCACACGGTTGATGCCGAACATCGAATACAGGATGCCACCGGTCAGCGGCATGAGGACCGTGACACCGATCCACCCGATGGAGGCCCCTACGTCACGTTTCGTCAGCAGCACATGGACGATGACAACCGCCACGATACACAGGCGCAGCGCCAGCACGATCGGGGCAAGGAAAGTGACGTAAGTATAGATCATGATGCGGTCATTATTCCGTACGCGCCATGAAGGCATGAAAATTCGACACAGGCCGTCATGTTGGCTGCCCCGTGAGACCCGGATCGCGGTATTGCTGGTCCCTGCGCAGGCATCCCCGGGCAAAGGAAATGTAATGAAAGTCGCGACAACGCCAGAAGCCCCATCATCGCCATCATGGCGGAAGCGTTCCATGGGACGGCGATCCCATCACAGGGGACTGGAAGCGGAACGGAAGGTCATGGAGCGGATGCGGTCGGAAGGATGGACCATCCTGGCGCAGCGCGCCCGCACGGCATGGGGGGAAATTGATATCGTCGCCATCCGTGACGGTATGCTGGTCTTTACGGAAGTGAAGGCACGTCCGTCGATCATGCAGGCAGGCGATGCCATCTCGCGCCGCACGATGCAGCGCCTGATGAATGCGGCGCAGGCCCTGTGCATGCTCAATACCGGATGGACCTATGACGAAATGCGCTTTGACGTGGTGGTAGTCCTGCCCGATGGCGATCTGCATCGCATCGAGGACGCATTCAGGATGGAGTGAGCCGCAATCCGGGACAATCAGGTCCGGTGATGGAGGCTCGTACGTGTCACGTGATGGATGGCGGTCGTGCCATGCGGACGGTAGGACACTTCATGAACCAGGGAATGGCGCACGTGCGATGACGTCGCGTGATGGGCGGATGCCACAACGACATGATGCCCGGCAACAGCACGGCGATAGACCACATGGCGCACCGGCGGCGGCGGCGCGGTCAGGGCGCTGAGTGTCAGGCGATCTGCTTCCATCTCTGTCATGGCATGGCTACGTGCCTGCGCCTGTGGCGTGACGCTGTAGAAGAAACCCGCGCAAACCACCGACAGGGTCGTGATTCGCAAGCACGTATGGCGCATCTAACACTCCAATTCAGTCATCGCAGCGAAGCTACGCAAAATCGGGTGCGCAAGGCAAGGCTCCGCACTGGCTGAAACAAAAAAAAGCGGAAGGGAGCCTGCGCTTCCCTTCCGCCTTCTGTTCCGGCTGTTACACCGGGGACCTGTCGGGTGCCGTTCAGGCAGATGCCGCGACAATGCCCTTTTCAGCCAGCAGCTTCTGCAGTTCGCCGGACTGGTACATCTCCGTCACGATGTCACAGCCACCGATGAACTCGCCCTTGACATAAAGCTGCGGCACCGTGGGCCAGTTCGAAAAATCCTTGATCCCCTGACGCAGGGCCGGATCTTCGAGGACATTGGCGGTCTTGAACGGCACGCCCAGATGCTTGAGGATCTGCACGACGCGTGCGGAAAAACCGCACTGCGGGAAGGTCGCATCGCCCTTCATGTACAGCATGACCGGATTGGCGTCGATCTGCGCCTGGATCTGCTGGGTGATGGTTTCGGCCATAATAATGGACTCCTCGTTCTGATGACCGGCTGCCTGCCCCGGTTCGGGGGGATCAGTCCGGTGTACTGGTCTGAAGGGCGAGTGCGTGCAGCTTGCCCCCCATATGCCCCTGCAACGCGTTATAGACCAACTGGTGCTGTTTCACGCGGGACAGGCCGCGAAACGCATTGCTGACGACCTTGCAGGCGTAATGGTCGCCATCCCCCGCAAGGTCGTCGATGTGGATCTGCGCATCCGGCAGCGCGCCACGGATGTAGGTTTCGATTTCCTGGGCCGTCATGGCCATCGGCTGTTCTCCTGCCTGTCCCTGGTGTTCAGCGATCCATGAGTCGCGGGAAGAATTCCTTGTTCACCGCGACGAGACGTGCCTTTGATATTGTGGAGCCATGGGGCAATGTCAAACCGTCACCGCCACTTTGGCCCAGCACGCGACACGGGACGGAGGCCTGCGCCGCCCGGTCCATGAACGCCTTGCCATCGCGGACCGCGACGATGTAGCGCGCCTGATCCTCACCGAACCAGAAGGCTTCGGGACGCATGCCCGCCTGCGGTGCCAGCAGGGTGCATCCGGCGTCGCCCGCCATGACCATTTCCGTCACGGTGACCAGCAGGCCACCATCCGCCACGTCATGACACGCAACGATGGTGCCATCGAGGATGGACGCGCGTACGAAATCGCCATTGCGACGTTCGGCCTGTAGATCGACCGCAGGCGGTTCGCCATCCTGGCTGCCATGGATTTCACGCAGCCACAGCGACTGCCCCAGTTCGCCGCGTGTCTCGCCAATCACGATCACGTCACACCCGTCGGGCATGCCCAGTCCCACGGCCTTCGTGACGTCATCAAGCACGCCAAGCCCGCCAATCGCGGGTGTCGGCAGGATGGAAACCGACTCCCCATCCGGGCCACGGGTTTCGTTGTAGAGCGAGACATTGCCGCTGACGACCGGGAAGTCGAGTGCGCGGCACGCATCGCCCATGCCCGCGATGGCATCGACGAACTGCCCCATCACCTCGGGCTTTTCGGGGGAGCCGAAGTTGAGGTTGTCCGTTACCGCCAGCGGACGCGCGCCGGTGGCGGTCAGGTTGCGCCATGCCTCCGCCACGGCCTGCGCGCCGCCGGTCCGGGCGTTCGCGCGGCAGTAGCGCGGCGTGCAGTCCGTTGTCATCGCAAGGCCGAGCGTCGTGCCCTCGACCTGTATGATGGCCGCGTCGGCCGCGCCGGGGCGCCGGACGGTCTGGCCGCCCACCGTGCTGTCATACTGGTTCCACACCCACTCGCGCGAGGCGAGGTCGGGGCAGCGGATCAGCCGCAGCAGCGCCTGTTCGATCCCCACCGGGTCTGTAATCTGACCCAGCGGCACGGGCGGCAGGGCCGGCGCGGTCGGGCGGTGATAGACCGGGGCCTGGTCCGCCAGCGGCGCCAGCGGGATATCCGCCTCCGTCTGCCCCTTGTGGCGCAGGACGATGCGTCCCGTGTCCGTCAGGTGGCCGATGACGGCGAAATCCAGTTCCCACTTGTCGAAAATGGCGCGGGCCTGTTCCGTACGGTCGGGACGGATGACGATCAGCATCCGCTCCTGGCTTTCCGACAGCATCATTTCATAGGCCGTCATGCCGCGTTCGCGCTGTGGCACCTGGTCGAGGTCGAGTTCGATGCCCACCCCGCCCTTGCCCGCCATTTCCACGGCGGAGGACGTCAGGCCGGCAGCCCCCATGTCCTGAATGGCGACGATCGCGTCGGTCGCCATCAGTTCAAGGCACGCCTCAATCAGAAGTTTTTCAACGAACGGGTCGCCCACCTGGACCGTGGGACGCTTGGCCAGCGCGTCCTCGTCAAACTCGGACGAGGACATTGTGGCCCCGTGGATCCCGTCACGCCCGGTCTTCGACCCGACATAGATGACGGGATTGCCAACGCCTGCCGCCGCCGACAGGAAGATGCGGTCCTGACGCGCGACCCCCACCGTCATCGCATTGACCAGCGGATTGCCGTCATAGGCGGGATGGAAGTTGATTTCCCCCCCGACGGTGGGAACGCCGACGCAGTTGCCATACCCGCCAACGCCACGCACGACGCCATCGACGATGCGCCGCGTCTGCGGGTTGTCGGGATCGCCAAAGCGCAGGGCATTGAGGTTCGCAACCGGGCGCGCGCCCATCGTGAAGACGTCGCGCAGGATGCCGCCAACCCCCGTTGCCGCCCCCTGGTAGGGTTCGATGAAGGAGGGATGGTTGTGGCTTTCCATCTTGAAGATGGCGGCAAGCCCCTGCCCGATATCGACGACGCCCGCGTTCTCGCCCGGTCCATGGATGACCCACGGCGCCTTCGTCGGCAGCGTCTTCAGATACGCGCGCGACGATTTGTAGGAGCAGTGTTCCGACCACATGACGGAAAAAATACCCAGTTCGGTCAGGCTCGGCGTGCGTCCCATGATGGACAGCACATTGCCGTATTCCTCCGCCGTCAGGCCGAATTCCTTCGCCAGCGCCTCGTTGACGGGCTTCTGTCCTGCTGTGCTCATCCGACCAGCGCCTCCACCAGACCTGTAAACAGCGGCTTTCCGTCTTCTCCGCCCATCAGGGGATCCACCAGATCCTCGGGGTGCGGCATCATGCCGCAGATGCGCAGGTTCTCGCTGAAGACGCCAGCGATGGCCCCCATGCTTCCGTTGGGGTTGAGCGTGCCATCCCCGGCATCAAGCCGTCCGTCCGCCGCGACATAGCGGAAGGCGACGCGGTTGGTGTCTTCAAGCATGCGGATCGTCTCGTGGTCGGCGATGTAATTGCCGTCCCCATGCGCCATGGGCGTGCGAAACACGTCATGGCGCTTCCAGTGGCGGGTGAACGGCGTGTCGTTGCGTTCAACGCGCAGGAAGCAGTCCTGTGACAGGAACCGCAGCGAGGCGTTGCGCAGCAGCGCGCCGGGCAGAAGCTGTGCTTCCGTCAGGATCTGGAAGCCATTGCACACGCCAAGGATATGCCCGCCCGCCTGCGCGAAGCGGCGGATGGCGGGCATGATCGGCGCATGGGCCGCCATCGCCCCGCACCGCAGGTAATCGCCATAGCTGAAGCCACCGGGCAGCACGACGAGGTCAAGGTCCGGCAGTTCCGTTTCGCGGTGCCAGATCATGCGGGGGGCGACGCCGGTCACGCTGCGCAGCGCGATCGCCATGTCACGTTCCCGGTTGGTGCCGGGAAAAACAACAATGCCCGCCTTCATTTGTGATCGCCGCAGGGATAGGCTTCATGAAGCGCGGTAAAGACCGCCTCCCCCGCCGGGCGGGAAAGCTGGTCGCGATGCGCCTTCATCCAGTCCACGACCTTGCCGCGCATGTCGGACAGGTTGGTCGCGGGCGCGATGCAGAACGCGGCGACATCGTGCTGGTCCTTTTCCGCATTGCGCTCGAACAGGTGCGCAAGGGCCGCGGCATCCGCCACGCCGGAAATGTAGGAGTCACACAGCCCCGTGCCCGACGCGCGCGTGCACAGCGTGCCCAGCTGCGACGCGGGCATGCGCGAAACGCGCTGCGCATGTGCGTCCGAACGCGGCAGCAGGCCCACGCCAAGCGCGCAGGCCGCAAGGAAAATGCCCGTTGCCGTCTTCATTCCTCAACGACCTCCGCCGCGAAATCCTCGATCACGAGGTTGGCAAGCAGCGCGCGGGCCATTTCGTTGGCCTGCACGATGGCACGGGCCGGGTCGCTTTCGGAGAGTTCGAGGTCGATCACCCGCCCGATGCGCACGTCACCGACATTCTTGAAGTCGAGCACATGCAGCGCATGTTCCACCGCCTTGCCCTGGGGGTCGAGCACGCCGTCCTTGAGCATGACCGTCACGCGTACTTTCATTGCATTACCTCCGGTCCCTTCATGTCGGAATTCGTCGCCTCGGGCAGGATGCCAAGGCGCATGGCCACTTCCTGATAGGCTTCCTCGACCTTGCCCATATCCTGGCGGAAACGGTCCTTGTCGAGCTTCTGGTTGGTCTTGGCATCCCACAGGCGGCAGTTGTCGGGCGAAATCTCGTCCGCCAGCACGATGCGCATGTTGTCGTTTTCCCACAGGCGGCCGAATTCAAGCTTGAAGTCCACCAGCGTGATCCCGATCCCCACGAACAGGCCGCACAGGAAATCGTTGATCCGCATGCTTAGCGAAACGATGTCCTCAAGGTCATGGGCGCAGGCCCAGCCAAAGGCGGTGATGTGCTCCTCGCTGACCATCGGGTCGTTGAGACTGTCGTTCTTGTAGTAGAATTCGACGATCGGGTGCGGCAGGCGGGTGCCTTCCTTGATGCCGAGGCGCTTGCTGAGGCTGCCTGCGGCGACATTGCGGATCACGACCTCAAGCGGGATGATCTCCACCTCGCGGATCAACTGCTCGCGCATGTTCAGCCGGCGGATGAAATGGGTGGGGATCCCGATTTCATGCAGGCGCAGCATCAGGTGTTCGCTGATCCGGTTGTTCAGGACGCCCTTGCCGGTAATGACGCCCTTCTTGGCGCCATTGCCCGCACTGGCATCGTCCTTGAAATACTGAACCATGGTTCCCGGTTCCGGACCCTCGAAAAGGATCTTCGCTTTTCCTTCATAAAGCTGGCGGCGGCGGCCCATACTCGTCCTTCACATACGGCTGTGGGAAGCATGCCGCAGGCATCCTCCCCTGCGGGTCCGCAACAGGACCCAGAATGATGCGCATGCAATAGCAGCGATTGCGCGTCGAAGATACCATAACGTTTCTATGTCGCCGCCATGCCCGCATCGGGGCGGCGGGCGTTCAGGTCCACCGGGGCATAGCCCACGCGGTCCGGCGCACCGGCGGCAAAGAACCATGACCGTCCGCCGGGTGCGCCGGGATCGCGCGAGACGCCCAGCGCGGAGGAACTGCAGGTGCCAAAGCCCGAACGCGGCGGGATGTTGAGTTCACTGCCCGCAGGAAGCGAACGGTCGGCCAGCAGCGTGGTCCAGCTTTCCCATGCGGGCGGGATGGGGCGTGGCGCGGCGCGGAAGCGTGGCAGGTGGCGTGCGATCCGCGGCATCGACATGTCATCGGGATCCGTGGTCGCGATCATGTGCGTCCCCGCCTCCAGCGCGATGACCTGTGGCGTGCCGTAACCGGGGCCGCGGATGAAAAACGCGTCCGTGCCGTCACCCACGATCATGTTGAAGGAGCGCCATTCCCCGGCATCAAGGGTCGCGATCTGCGCGATGGCATCGCGTGCGCACAGGTGATCCCCCACCATCAGCGGAAGTTCCCCGCGTGAACGCTTGCCCGGCGCGGGGCCAAGGCTGCCGACGCGGTTCATGATCGCCCCGATGACGCCCGCGTCATTCATGGTCAGCCACGAGCCACCGGCCACACAGTCACGTCCCCCCACGACCGTGGGATGTTCGCTCCAGTGGCGCGACGGTGGCTCCCACGGGCGGTCAAGGCGTTCATCACGGTTGGCCGCCAGCAGCAGCGGCCATGCCTCGTCCGGTTGGTGGGAGATAACGACAGTACACACGCCATTGATCCTGTATGTCTGGCCCGTGGCCGGGTCCGTTGGCTGTCCGGTCCCTATGCCTGGTGGGGGCCGGTTTCCCCGAAAACGCGATGGTAGGTGTGGTTCAGGTGACGCAGGTGCGCCTTGCTGTCCATCGCCGCGTCCAGCACCTCCGCCGGGACGCGTCCCGCGACTTCGGGATCGGCGTCGAGGTTTTCACGGAACGTCCGCCCGTCAGGCTGTCCCAGCTTGGTCCACGTTTCCATCGCGTTGCGCTGCACGATGCGATAGGCATCTTCACGCAGGATGCCCGCGCGTGCAAGCGCAAGCAGCACTTCGCCCGAATGGACGACACCGCCAAGGCTTTCGATATTCGCCTGCATGCGGTCGGGATAGACCACCAGCTTTTCCATCATCCCCGCAAGCCGCACCAGTGCGAAGTCAAGGCCGATCGTGCCATCGGGGCAGATGTTGCGTTCCACGGACGAATGGCTGATGTCGCGTTCATGCCACAGCGCCACGTTCTCCAGCGCCGGGATGACGTGCGAACGCACGAGGCGCGCAAGCCCGGTCAGGTTTTCCGACAGCACGGGGTTGCGCTTGTGCGGCATCGCGGACGACCCCTTCTGCCCCGGATGGAAGAACTCCTCCGCCTCGCGCACTTCTGAGCGCTGCAGGTGGCGGACTTCGACCGCAAGGCGTTCGATCCCGCTTGCGATCACCGCCAGCGCGCAGAAATAGGCGGCATGGCGGTCACGCGGGATCACCTGCGTGGAGACGCCCTCGGGCTTCAGGCCAAGCTTGTGCGCGACATATTCCTCCACGCGCGGGTCGATATGGGCATAGGTGCCGACCGCGCCTGAAATCGCACACACGGCAATTTCCTCCCGTGCACGGACAAGGCGTTCGCGGTTGCGGGCGAATTCCGCGTAATGTCCCGCAAGCTTCAGCCCGAACGACGTCGGTTCCGCATGGATGGCATGGCTGCGCCCGATCGTCAGCGTATGCTTGTGCTCGAACGCCCGCGCCTTCAGTGCGGCGAGCAGCCTGTCGAGATCTTCGAGCAGCAGGTCGGTCGCCTGCACCATCTGCACCGACAGGCAGGTGTCAAGCACGTCGGACGAGGTCATGCCCAGATGGACGAAGCGGCTGTCGGGGCCGACCTTTTCCGCAAGCCATGTCAGGAACGCGATGACGTCGTGGCGGGTGACGGCCTCGATCTCGTCGATACGGTCAAGGTCGGCCTGCGTGAACGCCGCCATCGCCGCGTCGCCCTTTTCGCGGATGGTGCGCGCGGACTCTTCGGGGATGGCGCCGTACCTGGCCATGGCCTCACACGCGAGGGCCTCGATTTCGAACCAGATGCGGTACCGGTTTTCCGGGGACCAGATGGCGGCCATCACCGGCCGGGTATAACGCGGGACCATAGGGTTGGATTTCCTTAACAAAATGCGCGATAGGGGAATGTGGGACCCTTTCCTAGCCAATTCCGCGTCGCGCGTCTTCCCTTTCATGCATATTTCAAATCCGGATGCGCATGATTGCATGGCATCCGCATCCCACGGCATATACTGGGGCAGACCGACTTCATTTTTCATGTCCCTGCCGGACAGTGCAACAGGATGTCCCTGCTTCATGTCATTTGCCGTTTCCGCCTCCTCGCTTTACGCGCTTGGTCAGGTTGTCCTCATTGATCTTACGCTGGCGGGCGACAACGCGATCGTTGTCGGAATGGCGGTGCGTGGCCTCCCCGCCCCGCAGCGCAGGGTCGCGATCCTGTCGGGCGTGCTGGGTGCCGCACTGATCCGGATATGCCTGGCGCTGGTGGCGGTGCGCCTGCTGGCCATCATCGGCCTGACGCTGGCGGGGGGGATGCTGCTGCTGTGGGTGTGCTGGCGGATGTATCGTGAAATGCGGGGGGCGGGCCACGCGGATGCCGATGCCGCCCCTGCCCCCGGTTCGCTGCGCAATGCCATCATCCGCATCATTGTGGCCGACCTGTCCATGAGCCTTGATAACGTCCTCGCGGTGGCGGGGGCCGCGGGCGAACATGTCGGCGTGCTGGTGACCGGACTGGTGGTTTCGGTGCTGATGATGGCCATCGCGGCCTCGCTGATCGCCCGACTGCTGGAGCGGTTCCGCTGGATTTCATGGATCGGGCTGCTGGTGGTGCTGGCGGTGGCCATTGAACTGATCGTCAAGGGCGGAGGTGAAGTGTGGACCCATCTTTCGTGACAGGCGGCCGTGGGTGGCGGGATGTGCGCCGCAGGATGGGGCGTGGTGGCCGTGTGGCGTCCATGGTGGCCGCATTGTGGATGTCATGCCCGGCCTGTGACGTTCATGCGGAAGTCCCCGCCATCCCCCCTTCCTCCGCATGGCCCACGCAGCGTCAGGCGGATACCGGCAATGCCGATGACAGTCCGGTTGCCGCCCGCCTGACGGTCTATCTGCGCCTGCTGTCCCCCGCCGGGGGAAGCGCCGATGAATATGCCAACTTCCTGACCGAAAGCGCCACATGGCCGAAGCGCGCCGTCATGCTCGCCCGGTTCGAGCATGCCCTGGCGCAGGAACAGGATCCCGCCACACTCGCGCGGTTGTGCGCGCGCTGGCAGTTGAGCAGCGCGCAGGCGCTGGCGCACTGTGCCACCGCCGCCACGCCACCGCCTTCGCAGATAACGCAGTGGGCGCGCGCGGCATGGGTTTCCGGGGCCGATCAGCCTGCCGATGCGCACCTGATGCAGCAGCAGTTTGGCGCGGCCTTTACCGCGCAGGACAACTGGCAGCGTTTTGACCGGCAGGAGCGTAATGGCCGCCTTGCCGCGGCCGATGCCCAGATCGCATATCTCGACCCGCAGCAGCAGGCCCTTGCCCGTGCGCGGCTTGCCCTGCGTCGCAATGACGCAGGTGCGCAGGATCTGCTGGCGGCGGTTGCCGACGGCCAGCGCGATGACGCCATGCTGGTCCTGGACCAGTTGCGCTGGCTGGATCATGCGCAACGCCTTGATGAGGCCATTGCCCTGTGGAAGCGCAGGGGTTTCGCCATAGAGCGGCAGCAGGACAAGGCAGGCGCCGCCATGTTCTGGCATGCGCGTGACACGCTGGCGCGTGACCTGCTGATGCAGGGGCGCAACCGCGATGCGCTGCTGATCGCCGATGACCAGTCGGGCCTGCCGGAGGTTGCGTCCTATGACGCGCAGTTCCTCAGTGGCTGGATCCTGCTGCAACGCCTGAAGCAGCCGGCAAAGGCGCTGGCGCGCTTTGAGCCGTTGACCCGCGCCACCGCACTGATCACCCGCAGTCGCGGACTGTACTGGAGCGGGCGTGCACAGGCGGCGCGTGGCAACCGTGCGGCGGCGCGTACCGCGTGGGAAGAGGCCGCGCAGTTTGCCAATACCTTTTACGGGCAGATGTCGATTGCCTGCCTGCGCAATGATGGGGTCAACGGGTTGCTGACCCCCGGACAGGCCGGGCAGTCCGTGCGCGAATACCTGATGCGGTTGCGCACGCCCGAACCCACGGTGGAGGAATCCGTGCGTTTCGATACGTCGGACCTTGCGCGCGCGGCCCAGATCCTGGTGTCATGGAACGATTTCCATCATGCCCGCGATTTTGTCATCAAACTGGATGAAGAAGCGACGCGGCCGGTGGAACATGTGCTTGCCGCCCGGCTTGCCACCCGTCTGGCGATGCCAGATGTCGCGGTGCTGATCGCGAGTCGTGCGGGGCGCGACGGGCTTGCGCTGGTGGATGATGGATGGCCCCGCCCCTTCGTGCCCTCGGAACATGACCTGCCGCAGGGGCTGGAACTGGCGGTCATGCGACAGGAAAGCAGCTTTGATCCCACCATCGTCAGCGGCGCGCATGCCGTCGGCCTGATGCAGTTGCTTCCGGCCACCGGACAGGAACTGGCCCGTCGTACGCACCAGCCCTATACCACCGTGACCGCGGCCACGCTGACCAATCCGCAGGTGAACATGACGCTGGGGGCGGCCTACCTCCAGCAGCTTATGGAGCGGTTCGGCGGCAGTGTCCCCTATCTGCTTGCCGCTTATAACAGCGGGCCGCACCGGGTCGATACATGGCTGGCCTCGCTTGGCGATCCGGCGCGCGATCATGCATCGGGCGAGGTCATACTGGACTGGGTGGAAAGCATCCCGTTCGAGGAGACGCGCAATTACGTGGAACGGGTGCTGGAAAACATGGTGATCTACCAGGCGCGCGCGGCCGGGACGGCAACAGGGACGGAGGCCGCACGATAATGCGTTCCTTCGCACGCATGATCGCCAGTTTTGGTGGCAGTGGCTTTGCCCCCCGTGCACCGGGGACGGTTGGATCGCTGGCCGCGCTGGTGGTGGGGGTTCCGCTGCTGCAGCATGCGGCATGGATGGGAATGGCCATCGCGGTGTGCTGCGTCATCGGATACTGGGCGACGGCCATGGTTTCGGATGGGGAAGACCATGGCTGGATCGTCATTGACGAAGTCGCGGGCATGTGGCTGTCGATGTGGCCGCTCGCCCAGCTTCATGTCCATGCCCTGCGTGGTGCGGATTTCCTGTGGCTGGCACTGGCGTTTGCCCTGTTCCGGCTGTTCGATATCACGAAACCCGGACCGGTGGGCTGGTTTGACAGGCGACATGATGCCGTGGGTATCATGGGCGATGATATCGTGGCGGGCATGGGGGCTGGGCTGATTGTCATGGCCCTGCATGCCATCGCCTGACCCCGGTGCGGGACATGCAGCCGCAAAAACAGGATGAAAGCATATGGAACCGTCATTATCCGCCCGGATGACGCAGGGCGCGCTTTTGCTGCTGGAGGAACTGGCCCGGCAGGGGCGCCGGATCGTCGTGGCCGAAAGCTGCACCGGCGGCCTGCTGGCCGGATCCCTGACACAGCCGCCCGGTGCGTCCGAATTCGTGGCGGGCGGGTTTGTGACCTATTCCAATGCGATGAAGGTGCGGCTGCTGGATGTGCCGTCTGTCCTGCTTGACCTGCGTGGCGCGGTCAGCAGCGAGGTCGCCGCAGCCATGGCGGAAGGTGCCGTGGCCGTCGCCCCCGATGCCGATATCGCGGTATCGATTACGGGAATCGCAGGTCCCGGTGGGGGAAGCGCCGAAAAGCCGGTGGGCCTGGTGTGGTTCGCCGTGGCGGTGAAGCAGCAGTTGACGCGGACGGTCTCGGTCGTGTTTTCCGGGGACCGGGATTCGATCCGGACGCAGGCCGTGATCCATGCCCAGACACTGGTGATCGAAGCATTGCAGGCCGGCTGAAACAAAAACGCGATCAGGTGGGATGACCTGATCGCGCCCGTGATGGTTAAAGCCCGATAGAATGAATGTTATTGGTCAATCCGATAGCTTCATGCCTTAATAGAATGCGACCGTATCGGTGGTCTCCGGCACACGGATCGGCGGAGACGTCGTTCCGGTGCCTGCGGCCTGAACCGGCTGCGGTTTGCCATTCGCGACCGGCCCCTTCGCCGCAGGTGCCGGGGTCGCAGGTGCTTTGGCGTTCAGGCTGGCCCGCGCTTTTTGCAGGCTGAGGGCATTGAGATCCGCCGTTTCGGCGTTGCTGCCCGGTGCGGGCGCTTGGCTGTCCGATGTCTGGTGACGTGCATGCGTCGCAGCCAGTGACGCATGCGCCGTTCCTGCCCCCGCCAGTCCAGCCAGCAGGAAGATCAGGAGAGAGGAATGTTTCATTAGACCATTTTCCGGGAAGTAGGCATGCCCGCTATTATGCGTTTCCCATCTTGGCGGGCATGGTCGAGGGATTGGCGGGCGGTACTATCGTGGGTGGACCATAGATGTCACGGGCCCGCCGGATAAAGGCCGACACCATCAGGCGAACGGCCTCGTTGAATACAACGCCGATTGCCGCCTGCAGCAGGCGGGAGCGGAATTCGAAATCGACGAAGAAATCGATCAGGCATCCCCGTTCATCAGGGGTAAAGGTCCAGACATTGTTCAGGTAGCGGAACGGACCTTTTTCATAGGTGACACGGATGGTTCGTGGCTGATCGAGGGTCACGCGACTGGTGAAGGTTTCACGGAACGGACCAAAACCGATCGACAGGTCCGCCACCAGCAGCGTGGCGGTGCGGCTTCTGACCCTGGCGGCCACGCACCAGGGCAGGAACTGCGGATACTTTCCGACATCGGCGACCAGATCGAAAAGCTGATCCGGAGAATAGGCGATCAACCGACGTTCGGCATGGGTGGGCATCACTTCGTCTCCATCGCGCCGTTCTGGGTTTCCAGACGCTTTTGTCGTGCGGCACGCAATTCCGCAAAATCAGAGTCCGCATGATACGACGACCGTGTCAGTGGCGACGAACTGACCTGAAGGAATCCCTTGACCCGGGCCATGGCGGCGTAGTCGGCGAACTCCTCCGGCGTGACAAAACGTGCCACCGCAGCATGCTTGACCGTAGGTTGGAGATATTGCCCCAGGGTGATGAAATCAACGTCCGCTATACGCAGGTCATCCATGACCTGAAGTATTTCGGGCTTCTCCTCCCCCAGTCCCAGCATCAGTCCCGACTTGGTGAAGATCGACGGATCAAGGCGCTTGACGTCATCAAGCAGCCGCATCGACTGGTAATAGCGCGCTCCGGGCCGGATGGAGGGATACAGGCGCGGCACGGTTTCAAGGTTGTGGTTGAACACATCGGGCCGTGCCCTGACCACGATTTCCAGCGACCCGGGCTTGCGCAGGAAATCGGGGGTCAGGATCTCGATGGTCGTGGTGGGGGCCGCCTCGCGTATCGCGGTGATGACACGGGCAAAATGATGCGCCCCGCCGTCCGGCAGGTCGTCACGGTCCACGGACGTGATGACGACATGACGCAGGCCCAGCTTTGCCACCGCTTCGGCCACGCGCTGCGGTTCATCGGCATCCAGCGCGTGCGGCAGTCCGGTCGTGACATTGCAGAACGCGCAGGCGCGGGTGCAGATTTCGCCCATGATCATCATGGTCGCGTGGCGTTGCGACCAGCATTCGCCGATATTGGGACAGGCCGCTTCCTCGCACACCGTCACCAGTTTCTGGTCACGCATCAGCTTGCGCGTTTCGTGATAGACGGGGTTGTTGGGCGCGCTGACACGGATCCAGTCCGGTTTCCTGGCAATGGGGTTGTCAGGCCGGTGTGCTTTTTCCGGGTGCCGCGCCGCAGGCGACCCTTCCTTGCGATGATCGATCAGGACACGTACGGACATAAGCGGTAAAACCCCGAAAAACAGGCAGATATCCACAAGTGGAACGCGCCGTTCCATGCGTCAAGCATTCTTGCGTGCCGGAACCTGATGGGCAATCACAAGGTCGGGAAAGGCACGCGGTGCAGCATACCTCCCCCGTTCATGGTGCATGAAAGCGGCCGCTGCAAAGTTCAGAAATGCAGCGCCCCGTCATAGGCGGCCAGCACGGCCTCATGCATGGTTTCGGAAATGGTGGGATGCGGGAACACCGTTTCCTTCAACTCCTCATCCGTCAGTTCCGATGTCCGGGCGATGACATAGCCCTGGATCATCTCCGTCACCTCGGCCCCGATCATGTGCGCGCCAAGCAGTTCGCCTGTCTGCGCGTCAAAGATGGTCTTGACCAGCCCTTCCGGCTCTCCCATCGCGATGGCCTTGCCATTGCCGATAAAGGGAAAGCGCCCGACGCGGATCTTGTAGCCCGCCTCCTTCGCCCGTGCCTCCGTCATGCCGACCGAGGCCACCTGCGGACGGCAGTAGGTGCAGCCGGGGATGTTCAGCGGATCCATCGGATGGACCTTCCGCCCGGCGATCATCTCCGCGCACATCACGCCTTCATGGCTTGCCTTGTGGGCCAGCCAGGGCGGCCCGGCAATGTCCCCGATGGCATAGACCCCCTTCTCCGCCGTGCGGCAGTAGGGATCGACCTTGATATGGGTGCGCTCGACCTCGATTGCGGTGCCTTCCAGCCCGATATTCTCGACATTGCCGACGATACCGACGGCCGAAATGACGCGATCGACCGTAATCTCCTGCGTCTTGCCGCCTGCCTCGACCTTCAGGGTCACGGTATCGGGCCCCTTGGAGACGGACACGATCTTCGCCCCCGTCAGGATCTTCATGCCCTGCTTTTCGAATGCCTTGCGTGCAAGGCCGCTGATTTCCTCATCCTCTACCGGCAGGACGCGCTCAGCAACCTCAACAATGGTCACTTCGGAGCCCATGTTGCGATAGAACGAGGCGAACTCGATCCCGATCGCCCCGGACCCGATCACCACCAGGCGCTTGGGCAGTTCCGTCGGCACCATGGCCTCGCGATAGGACCAGATCAGCTTCTGGTCCGGCTCCAGTCCCGGCAGCACGCGCGCCCGCGCACCTGTCGCGATGATGACATGCGGGGCCAGCAGCGTCGCCGCGTCTCCCCCGCCTGTCGGGGTGACCGAAACCCGGCGTCTGTCGCCCTCGCTTCCGTCAAGGCGGCCGAAGCCGTTGATGACGGTTACCTTGTTCTTCTTCAGCAGGTGCCCGACACCCGCCGAAAGCTGTGCCGAGACCGCGCGGGAGCGTTTGACCACTTTCCCAAGGTCAAAGCGCACATTGTCCGCCGCGAACCCGAATTCCCCAAGGTTATGCAGCAGGTGATTGATTTCCGACGCCCGCAGCAGCGCCTTGGTCGGGATACAGCCCCAGTTGAGGCAGATGCCGCCAAGCTGCGCGGCTTCCACCACCGCGACCTTCAGGCCAAGCTGCCCCGCGCGGATCGCGCTGACATATCCGCCGGGACCACCACCGATGATGATGACGTCAAATTGGGAAGAGTTCATGCCAGCGTCCTCAGACCACAAGACTTAGCGGGTTTTCCACCACGGAACGGAAGACCGAGACCCATTGCGCGGCAAGCGCGCCATCCACGACGCGATGATCCACCGACAGTGTCACGGTCATGACGGTGGCCACACGGATTTCCCCGTCCTTTACCACCGGGCGGGCTTCTCCCGCCGCAATGGCGAGGATGGCGGCCTGTGGCGGGTTGATGATGGCGGAGAACGCCTTCACCCCCATCATCCCCATGTTGGAGATGGAGAACGTGCCGCCCTGGAATTCATGGGGCTTGAGCTTCCCCTCACGCGCGCGCCGGATCAGGCCGCGCGTCTCCGTGCTGATCTGGCCAAGGCTTTTCAGGTCGGCCTGCCGGACGATGGGCGTGATCAGCCCGTCAGGGATGGAAACCGCCATCGAGATGTCGATATTGTCGTAATGGACAGTCACGTCGCCCGCATGGGAGACATTGACATCGGGCACCCGGCGCAACGTGATGGCCGCTGCCTTGATGAGCATGTCGTTGACCGAGATCTTGTAGGCCCCTGCCCCGTCCGCAGGCGATGCCGCGTTCAGTTGGGAACGCAGGGCCAGAAGCGCGTCGAGTTCGACATCCATCTCCACATAAAAATGCGGAATGGTCGATTTCGCTTCGGTCAGGCGACGGGCGATCACCTTGCGCATCGTCGAATTGGCGACGGTGTGATGGGGGGTATCGGCCGCGATCGCAACGCCCTGCATTGCGGGCGGCTGTGCTGGCGCTGCGGGCTGTGGCGGTGCGGCAGGTTGTGCCGCGGCCTGTTCGACATCGCGGCGGACGATCCGCCCGTTCGGACCACTGCCCTTGAGCGTGGACAGGTCGATCCCTTTCTGGCCGGCGATGCGGCGTGCCAGCGGAGAGGCGAAAATACGCTTCCCCTTCGCCGGTCCGGCTGCTGCAGGCGTCGCAGGGGCAGCCGATCCGGATGTACCGGTCACAGGCGCAGCCGATGCCGTGGGGGCCGGCGTGGGCGCCGGGGCCGCTGCCGCAGGTGCAGGGGCGCCGGGCGCATCGGGCACGGCCTCGCCTTCGGCGACGAGGATGGCGATCGGCGTGTTGACCTTGATGGCCTCGGCCCCCTCATCCACCAGGATGCGGCCAAGCACGCCCTCGTCCACGGCCTCGACTTCCATCGTGGCCTTGTCCGTCTCGATCTCGGCGACGACGTCGCCCGCACTGACCGCCTCGCCTTCCTTCTTCAGCCAGCGCAGCAGCTTGCCTTCCGTCATGGTGGGAGACAGGGCCGGCATCAGGATATTCGTGGACATCGCGTTGCTCCCTCAGACAATCTGCCGGACGGCGTTGAGGATCCACTCGACATTGGGCAATGCCAGCTTTTCAAGGTTGGCGGCAAACGGCATCGGCACGTCGGCGCCCGCCACGCGCACCGGCGGGGCGTCAAGGTAGTCGAACGCATGTTCGATCACCTGCATGGCAATCTCCGCACCGATCCCGGCGAAGGGCCAGCCTTCCTCGACACAGACAAGGCGGCTGGTCTTCCTGACGCTGTTGACGACCGTTTCGGTGTCAAGGGGACGGATCGTGCGCAGGTTGATCACCTCCGCGCTGATGCCCTGTTCCGCCAGCTTTGCCGCCGCCTCAAGTGCGACACCAACCATGATGGAGAATGTCACGATGGTGACGTCGCTACCCTCGCGTTCGACCTTTGCCCTGCCGATGGGCAGGATGAAATCCTCATCCACGGGACAGGGGAATTTCTGTCCGTACAGGATCTCGTTTTCAAGGAAGATGACCGGGTTGGGATCGCGGATCGCGGCACGCAGCAGGCCCTTTGCATCGGCGGCGGACCATGGGGTGACGACCTTCAGGCCGGGGACATGGCCATACCAGCTTGCATAGCACTGCGAATGCTGTGCCCCCACCCGCGCCGCTGCACCGTTGGGACCGCGGAAGACGATGGGGCACGACATCTGCCCGCCCGACATGTAGCGCGTCTTGGCGGCGGAATTGATGATCTGGTCAATGGCCTGCATGGCGAAATTCATGGTCATGAATTCCACGATCGGCTTCAGCCCCGTAAGGGCCGCGCCAATCGCCATGCCGGTGAAACCCTGCTCGGTGATCGGGGTGTCGATGACCCGCTTTTCACCGAATTCGTCCAGCAGCCCCTGCGAGACCTTGTACGCACCCTGATACTGCGCGACCTCTTCACCAATCAGGAACACGTCCTCATCACGGCGCAGTTCCGCCGCCATGGCATCGCGCAGGGCTTCGCGCACCGTAATCTCGCTCGTCTCGCCCCAGTCCTTTTCGATGCCGGCCTGCGCTACTGGCGCGGGCTGCGTGGGGGGCGTGGTGGCGGGAGCTGTCGCCACGGGGGCGGCACCTGTGCTCGGCGCGGGTTCGGCAGGCGTCGCATCGGCGGCGGAACTGTCCTCCCCGGGGGCAAGGAGAATGGCGATAGGCGTGTTGACGGCGATGTTTTCCGTCCCTTCGGGCACCAGCACCCGACCGATGGTTCCCTCTTCCACGGCCTCGACTTCCATCGTGGCCTTGTCGGTCTCGATCTCGGCAATCACGTCGCCGGGGGCCACGTCTTCCCCGGTATTCTTCAGCCAGCGGGCCAGCTTCCCTTCCGTCATCGTGGGGGACAGGGCGGGCATCAATATCTGTATGGGCATCTGTGTTCAGCTTTCGACAAGCACATCGGTCCACAGTTCGGACGGATCTGGTTCGGGGCTGGTCTGGGCGAAGTCACTGGCATCGGTCACGATGGCCTTGACCTTGGTGTCGATGGCTTTCAGTTCGTCTTCCGTCGTGCCCATGGCCAGAAGTTCCTTGCGCGCACGTTCGATCGGATCGTGGTTCCTGCGCATTTCCTCCACTTCGGAACGCTGGCGGTATTTGGCCGGGTCGGACATCGAATGACCGCGATAACGGTAGGTATCGACCTCCAGCAGCACCGGCCCCCTGCCCGCGCGGCAGTGGGCGACGGCATCGCGCGCCGCATTGCGCACGGCCTCCACATCCATGCCATCGACATGGAAGCCGGGAATGCCCCACGGTTCGCCATTGCGCCACAGTTCACGCGAGGCGGAGGCGCGCTCCACGCTGGTGCCCATTCCGTAATGGTTGTTTTCAAGGACGAAGATGCACGGCAGTTTATGCAGGGCGGCAAGGTTGAAGCTCTCGTAAACCTGCCCCTGGTTGGACGCGCCCTCGCCATAATAGGTGACCGAGACCTCGTCCGTGCCGCGGTACTTGTTGGCGAAGGCAAGGCCGATGCCCAGCGAGACCTGCGCGCCGACGATGCCGTGGCCGCCATAGAAGTTCTTCTCGCGGGAGAACATGTGCATCGATCCCCCCTTGCCATGGGAATACCCGCCTTCACGTCCGGTCAGTTCCGCCATGACCCCGCGCGGCGTCATGCCCGCGGCCAGCATCTGCCCATGGTCACGGTAGGAGGTGATGATCTTGTCCCCGTCCTTGAGTTCCATCTGGATGCCGACCACCACGGCTTCCTGCCCGATATACAGGTGGCAGAAACCGCCGATCAGGCCCATGCCGTAAAGCTGTCCCGCCCGCTCCTCGAAACGGCGGATCAGGACCATCTGGTAATAGGCTTCCTGCAGTTCGGCCTGGGTCATGGCCTGGCTGTTGCGGCCGCCTTCGACATCGGAAACTTGTTTCTCACTCATTGAGTGTCCTTGCCTTCTTACATGACGTACAGACCGGGCCAGACCAGAGGATCGCGCGGCAGCACCGGCTGATGCAGTCTCTGGTTATCTGGAGGGCGGTGCCGTCCTTTCATAAAGCCCTGACGCGCCGCCGGATTTATGGTGCAGGCAAATTTGACCGATCTCCATGTCGCGATCGACGGCCTTGCACATGTCATACAGTGTCAGTCCGGCCACGCAGACAGCCGTCAGGGCCTCCATTTCCACGCCTGTCGGACCCGTGGTGCGGACGCGGGCGGTAATCTCGATGCCGGTGTCATCGGCCATGGGGGCAAGGTCCACCTTGACCGAGGACAGTGCAAGCGGATGGCAGAGCGGAATGAGGTCCGACGTCTTCTTTGCCGCCATGATGCCAGCGATCCGCGCGGCGGCCAGCACGTCCCCCTTTGGCGCGGTGCCGGACAGGATCATGTCGAGTGTCGTGCGACGCATGGTGATGCGGCCCTTCGCCACGGCTTCGCGCAGGGTCGTCGCCTTCCCCGATACGTCCACCATCGTGGCATTGCCTGCCGCGTCGAGGTGCGAAAGGGTTGCCCCCGTCATGCCTGGGCGGTGCCCAGCAGCGTGCGGACCGCGTTTTCGAGGTCATCCGCGCGCAGCAGGCTTTCCCCCACAAGAAAGCCGCTTGCGCCCACGGCATTCAGCTTCACGATGTCCTCATGCGTGCGGATGCCGCTTTCGGAGACGATGATCCTGTCGGGCGGGACCATCGGCGCGAGTTCGATCGTCGTGTTCAGGTCGGTCTTGAGCGTCTTGAGGTTGCGGTTGTTGATACCGATCAGGGATGTATCGAGCGCGAGCGCACGGTTCAGTTCCTGCTCGTCATGCACCTCCACCAGCACATCCATGTCCAGTCCCCGCGCAATGTCGAGGAGTTCCGCGGCCTCTGCATCCGTCAGGATCGCCATGATCAGCAGGATGCAGTCTGCGCCGATCAGGCGGCTTTCATGCACCTGCCACGGGTCAAGGATGAAGTCCTTGCGCAGGATCGGCAGCTTGCACGCCTCCCGCACGCGGGTCAGGTCTTCGGCGCTGCCGTGGAAGCACGACCCTTCGGTCAGCACGGAGATGCACGCGGCACCCGCTTGCTCGTACTGCTGCGCGATCAGGGTTGGCTGGTAATCCGCACGCAGGATGCCGGCGGAGGGAGAGGCCTTCTTTATTTCCGCGATCAGCCCGATCTGGTGATCGGCCGTGCGCTGCTTGAGCGCCTGTCCGAAGCCGCGCGGCGGGGTTGCCACCTCACGCGCCCGCGCGGTGATTTCCTTGAGCGGCGTGACGGTCGCACGCTGCGCCACATCCACCCGGGTGCGGGCGCAGATACGGTCGAGCACATCGGGCAAATCATCGGCATCCAGGTCCGGGACAGAATCGGTCTGTTGCGGCATCATTGGCGTGTCGTTCATTTTTTACCCTGTTACTCTATTCTGGCCTGTCCGCCCGGCATTCACGAACGGCTTGCAGCACGGCATGCGCCGCGCCATTGTCAAGAACGCTGGCGGCCAAGGCAACGTTCGTACGCAGGGCGACAATATCCAGCCTGTCGCCCTGAATGATATTTCCCCGCCCCGCCACATGCAGCGCAACGGCCGCATTCAGCAGCACCGTGTCGCGATAGGCGCCATGTGCGCCGCACAGCAGGTCGTTCAGCGCCCGGGCATTGTGCCGGGGCGTGCCCCCGGCGATGGCCTCGATCGGCGCGGGCGGCAGTCCCGCGTCCCCGGCCGTCACGACCCAGTCGCGGATGACCCCGCCATCAAGCGCGCAGATGCGGTTTTCCCCTGCCAGGGTCAGTTCATCGACCCAGCGCCTGTCGCCGCACGCGCCACTGACGCTCCAGACACAGTGCGATCCCTCATCCCGCAGGGTCTCGACCATCGGGCGCTGCCAGCGCGGGTCGAACACGCCCACCAGTTGACGGCGCACATGGCCCGGATTGCATAGCGGACCGACAAGGTTGAAGATGGTCCGGAACCCGAGTTCACGCCGGACCTGTCCCACATGGCGTAGGGCGGGATGGTGGTTCGGCGCGGCAAGGAACGCAACCCGGCAGGCATGGACCTGTGCGCGGATGTCGTCATGCCCGTCCGGCAGGCCAACCCCGAGTTCAAGCAGCACGTCCGTCGCCCCCGAGCGTGAGGACAGTGCCCGGTTGCCATGCTTGATGACCGGTACCTCGAGCGCTGCCAGCACAAAGGCCACGGCAGTGGAGACGTTGAAGGTGCCAAGCCCGTCGCCTCCGGTGCCGCAGACGTCGATGGCCCCGTCCGGCAGGTCCTTCACGCCGATCATGCGTGCGCGTATCGCGCTGACGGCGGCGCGCAGTTCACCCGCCGTCTCGCCCTTCATGTGAAGGGCGGTAAGGAACGCGGCGAGACGGATGTCGGAGACCTGCCCGTCCATGACCTGCGCGAAAATCCCTTCCGCCACCGGAAGCGGAAGGTCATGGCCAAGCAGCAGGTCCTTCATCACGGAGCGGAAATCGGCGACCACAGGGGCGGACGGGCCGGATGACTGTGTCATGGCCGCTCAGGCAGCCCGGGATTTGGACGGTACGCTGCCGGTGCGCGCGATGGACAGGAAGTTGGCCAGGATATCGTGGCCGTGTTCCGAGGCGATGCTTTCGGGATGGAACTGCACCCCGAAGATCGGCAGGTCACGATGCCGCAGTCCCATGATGACCCCGTCGGCCGTCCATGCCGTGGGTACCAGCGTATCGGGCAGCGTATCAGGATCGACGGTCAGGCTGTGGTAGCGGGTGGCGCGGAACGGGTCCGGCAGGCCGGTGAAGATGTCCGTCCCGTCATGCATGACGGGCGAGACCTTGCCATGCATCGGGATGGGGGCGCGCACGACCTTGCCGCCAAAGACCTGGCCAATCGACTGGTGGCCGAGGCAGACGCCAAACATGGGGATTTCCCCTGCCGCGCGCGCGATCAGGTCGCAGCAGATTCCGGCTTCGTTCGGGGATCGGGGGCCGGGTGAAAACACGATCGCCTCGGGCTTGAGGCGCATCGCCTCATCGACGCTCAGCGCATCATTGCGGCGGACGTCACAGCGTTCCCCCAGATCCCCCAGATAGTGGACAAGGTTGAAGGTGAAGCTGTCATAATTGTCGATCAACAGGATCATGACGATATCATGACCTTCCGGCGTGGCAGGGTCAAATCCCTGTTGGGGGGATCGGTAAAATAAATGTGTATATTCCCGTACAACATTTATTCACCCGCCCGGTCTGGCTGTTCGCGACTGGCGAAGCGGACGGCCTCCTCCGCCGCGCGGAACAGGGCGCGGGCTTTCTGGCGGGTTTCCTCGTATTCGGCCTCGGGGACGCTGTCGGCGACGACACCGCACCCGGCCTGCACATACATCCTGCCGTTCTTGACGACCGCCATGCGCAGCCCGATGCAGGTATCCATCTGTCCTTCGGGACCGAAATAGCCGATGCACCCGGCATAGGTCGCCCGCCGTGTGGGTTCGACCTCGTCGATGATTTCCATGGCCCGGATCTTGGGCGCGCCGGTAAGCGTGCCGGCAGGAAACCCCGCCATCAGCGCATCAAGTGCTTCAAGCTCCGGCCGGATGGTCCCCTCCACATTGGAGGAGATGTGCATCACATGGCTGAACCGTTCGATGACGAACTGTTCCGTCACCCTGACGGAGCCAAGTTCGCACGCCTTGCCCACGTCGTTGCGGCCAAGGTCGATCAGCATGAGGTGTTCGGCACGTTCCTTGGGGTCCGCCAGGAGATCCTGCTCCAGCGCCATGTCTTCGGCGGCGGTGCGCCCACGCGGGCGTGTGCCGGCAAGGGGGCGCACCGTCATCGTGCCATCGCGCAGCCGTACCAGGATCTCTGGTGAGGAGCCGACAAGGCTGAACCCGTCAAGGTCGAGGTAAAACAGGAACGGCGCGGGATTGATCCGGCGCAGCGCGCGGTACAGCGCGAATGGCGGCAGTGTGAATTCCGCCTCGAACCGCTGGCTGGGCACGACCTGGAACGCATCGCCCGCAGCGATGTAGTCCTGGATGCGACGCACCACCGCACAGAATTCTTCCCGCGTGAACGGCGACGTGGGTACCGGCGGGGCAATGGTCCCCGTCTCCGGTTGCGGCGTGGGCAAAGGCGTGGCCAGCGCCGCGCCGGCCTGTCGCAGGAGATCCTGCCCCCTGTCCCATATCGCCTCGGCCGGGATATCGGCGTCGGGGCGCAATGGCACCGCCAGCAGCAGTTCGTCGCGCACCGTGTCGAAAATGGCGAACAGGCCGGGGCGGATCATGATCCCCTCGGGCAGGTCGAGGTCATCGGGCGGAATATCCGGCAGGTATTCCATCTGCCGGATCATGTCATAGCCGAGATAGCCGAACACCCCGCCCGTCATCGGGGGAAGATGGTCCGGGAGTTCGATGCGGCTGGCGTGCAGTACGTCACGCAGGGAGTCCAGTGGCGGACGCTCATCAGGGCGGAATTCATGCCGGGCGGCGGACGGGTCCGTACACAGGCTGGCGCGGCCGTCATGGCAGCGCCAGATCAGGTCCGGCAGCAGGCCGATGACCGAATAGCGCCCGCGCGAGACCCCTCCCTCCACGCTTTCGAACAGAAAGGCGTTGCGTCCACCCGTGCCGCCGCCATGACGCTTCGCCAGTGGTGACAGGTGCAGGAAGGCTGCGACCGGTGTCAGCAGGTCCGCAGGTTCCACCCGCCATGCGACCGTCGCCTTCCCGGCGCGCAGCAGGGCCAGCGCCGCTTCCCGGTCGGAAGCAGGCATTGCCCGGAACGAAGGGATGAACTGCGAAGGGTCTGTACTCACTGTCCTGCCTCTGGATTGCCCTTGCCGGAAACGGCGGACATGACGGCGTTGATGGCGCTCGGGTTGGGTTTGGGTTTTACGATCGCCTGCAGCGCCTGAGCATAGCTCATCTCCACATCATCGGCCACGGCCTGCGACAGGGTGGTGCTGATGCGGTCGAACAGCATGCGCTGCGCCGCCGGGTCGGGGGAGGAAACATCCGTCAGCGTCGCGACATAGAAGGCCCCGTCCGCCTCCACCATCAGGCTCTGCCCCACATGGTCAAGACGGAAGGCGATTTCCGCGACATCATGCGGAACCTCGTTCACGTCATGCGCGCGGGAGAAAGGCGCGCTGTGTACCAGATCGGGCACGGCGGGCTGGATATGGGCAAGGCCACCACCATCCTGCGCCTGCGTGTAAAGCGTGGTCGCCGCCTGATCGGCGGTGTGGCGGCGGGCATCGTCCATCCATGCGTCCCGCACCTTCTGCGCCGCGTCCTCATACGACAGCGGGCGGGCGGGCGTTTCCCCATCGACGGAGACGGCGTACCACGTCCCTTCCGGCGCCTGCAGCAGTTCGGGGCTGCTGCCCCTGGGCTGGGAGAAGACGCGCGCGACGATCGCCTGGCGCACGGCGTTGCTGCCGGGAATTGGGGCGGGGTTGCCTTCCTGCGTCATGCCATGGGCATCAACGTTGCCCGCAACCGCCACGGCGCCAAGTTCGGAGGGAATGGAATCCAGCCCACCGCCGGCGATGGCGTCCTGCAGTTTCTGCACCCGCTCACCGATCTGCGCCTGAACCCTCTCGGCTAGGGCCTGCGCCTGCAGGGCGGGACGTGCGGAGTCAAAGTCGGAAATATGGGCCGGGGTCACATGGATGACACGGAAGATGGCCCAGCCACCATCCGTATGGACGGGCGGCGACACGGTATCGGACGGGGCCGTGAAGATCTGCCGTGCGAGGTCCTGCGACGGGATGGAGGAGATTCGGATGTCATCCATCTCCACGCTTGCGCTGTCCTTGCCCGCGCTTTTCTGCATCGCGTCCCAGTTCGCCCCGCCCTGCCACATGGCCAGCAGTTCGCGGGCGCGCGCCTCGGTCGGGGCGGTGATGACCTGTACGGAGCGTGTCTCGGGCGTGTTGAAGCGCTGGGCCTGCTGTTCATACATGTGATGCAGGTCCGCGTCGGGAATGGTCATGGAATGCGCCACGGTATCGGGCGAAAGGACCACGATTCGCGCGTGCCGGTAGGCCGGGGCCTCGAACAGCCACGGGTGGTTGGCATAGAAGCGGCGGGCCTGCGCATCCGTGGGGGCCCCGGGCGTCTGCGCGGCAAAGGGCACGCGCACGATGTCCACCCTGCGGGTCTGGGCCTCCAGGTCGAAGATGCGGCGCGTCAGGATGGCGGGCGCGCCCGCGCCATTGCGAATCGGCTCCATCAGCGCCTTCGACGCCTGCTCGGCACGGACGAGTTCAATCAGCCGTGCCTCGGTCATGCCGCTGCTGCGCAGCCGGGTGTTGAACAGGGCGCGGTCGAACTTCCCGTTCTTGTCCTGGAAGGCCGGGATGGCGAAGATTTCGGCGCGGACCGCGCTGTCGGGGACCAGCAGGCCGTGCTGGCGGGCGGCGAGCGCCACCTCGTCCTGCAGGATCAGGCGCTGGAGGACCTGCTGCGCGATCTGTTCGCGCGTGGCGGCGGGGATCTGCGACGGATCGTCAAGGTGCATCTGCTGCGCGATCTGGGGCATTTCCGTGCGCAGCGCCTGTTCATAGGCCGGCACGAGGATCGGGTCAGGCCCGACGCGCGCCACCACATCGGCGCGTTCGGTGCCGATGTTCATCAGGACATCCCCCACGCCCCACCCGACGAACGTCAGGAAAAACAGCCCCACGACAACCCTGCCGACCCAGGAATCGACAAAAACACGGCACAAGAATGATAACATGCAGACACCAGACCCAGACGAAAATCGGCAAGTAGACGCGGCATGACCCATGCGCGCATGGCATGGATGGGCCACTTTTTCAGCAGCGGCACCATACGGCCCCACCGCGCGTTTGACCAGTCGGGCGTTTGCGCGCAACGCCGTCCCCCACGTCCCTGCCCCACCGTGCGGACGGGTTGCCACCCGGCAGGCGGCATGGTGTAGGTTGGAGCGAGCATCCGCGCCGCCCGGCCATCATCAGGCACGGGCCGGCCAACGGTATGAAAAAAGTCCAGCAAGTGCAGTAACCGGAAAAACAACAATGAAGCAGATCATCGTCGGCAACTGGAAGATGAACGGCATGACCGCGGACGCCGCCAAGGCGGTCGACGACATGGGCGCGGCCATGGGACAGGATGTTTCTGGCGCGCAGGTGGTCATCTGCCCGCCCTTCACGCAGTTGGCGCTGCTGGGGCCGAAACTGCGCGAACACGGGATCGCGCTGGGGGCGCAGGACTGCCATCAGGATCCCTGTGGCGCGCATACCGGCGACATCGCGGCCAGCATGCTGCGTGACCTTGGTGTTGAATACGTGATCCTCGGCCATTCCGAACGTCGCCGCGACCATAACGAACTTGATGAAACCGTGCGTGAAAAGGCGGTCGCGGCCGCGGCGGCGGGCCTGACGCCCATCGTGTGCGTGGGCGAGAATGCCGACCAGCGTTCCACCGGGGATTCGCAGGAAACCGTCGGATGGCAGATCCAGGGATCCCTGCCGCAGGGATTTTCCGGTATCGTGGCGTATGAACCCGTCTGGGCGATCGGGTCGGGCACGGCCGCGTCACAGCAGGATATCGCCGACATGACGCAGTTCATCCGCGAGGAACTGGTCCGGCAGTTTGGCGATGCTGGTAAAACCATAAAAATCCTTTATGGTGGATCGGTCAACGGACGTAACGCCGCCGATATCCTGCCCATCGCCAATGTTGGCGGCGCGCTGGTCGGCAATGCCAGCCTGGCGGCGGAGACGTTCATGCCGATCGTCCGTGCGGCGGTCGATATCTGATTTCATCGGCCCCGTCCGCAGGGGATAGCTGGGAACAAGTATGATCACGGTCCTTCTTTTGTTGCATCTGTTTGTCACGGTGGCACTGATCGGGACGATCCTGATCCAGCGCAGCGAGGGCGGTGGCCTCGGGATCGGAAGTTCGCAGGGAATGGGGTCATTCATGTCGGGCCGGGGCACGGCAACGCTGCTGACGCGTTCGACCGCCATCCTCGGCACGATCTTCATGGTGCTGTCGCTGACGCTCGCGATCATGAACCGCGGCGCGTCGTCGGGTGTCGGGCATGACATCCTGGAGCAGCCCCCCGCCCCGTCATCCCCGGCTGCACCCACGGGCACGCCCGCGACCAAATGACGTATGTGACCGGCCCGGCGGACTGCGTGCAGGATGCCGGGCCGGAGATTTTTCTGCCCATGCGTGAATGACCCCGTCAATTGGGTCTTTCATGCCGGGCGCAAGCAGTGTAGGAAGGCCCTCCATGACGCGGTTTGTATTCATCACCGGCGGCGTGGTGTCCTCCCTTGGCAAAGGTATCGCTTCGGCTGCCCTTGCCGCCCTCCTCCAGGCCCGTGGCTATCGGGTCCGGTTGCGCAAGCTCGATCCCTACCTGAATGTCGATCCGGGGACGATGAGTCCCTACCAGCACGGCGAGGTCTTCGTGACCGACGATGGTGCGGAGACGGATCTCGACCTGGGGCATTACGAGCGTTTTACAGGCGTACCCGCGACCAAGGCAGACAATGCCACGACGGGCCAGATCTATTCCGATGTGATTGCACGGGAACGGCGTGGCGAATATCTCGGCGCGACGGTGCAGGTCATTCCCCACATCACCAACGCGATCAAGGAAATGATCGTCGCGGGGACCGAGGACGTTGATTTCGTCCTTGTGGAAATTGGCGGCACGGTTGGCGATATCGAAAGCCTGCCCTTCCTTGAATCCATCCGTCAGCTACGCAATGACCTTGCGCCCGAGCAGACGATGTTCATTCACCTGACGCTGCTGCCATGGATCGCGGCGGCCGGTGAACTCAAGACCAAGCCCACGCAGCATTCGGTCAAGGAACTCCAGAATGTCGGCATCCAGCCGCAGATTCTGGTCTGCCGTTCCGACCGGGAGATCCCGACCAACGAGCGGCGCAAGATCGCCAGTTTCTGCAACGTCCGGCCCGAGGCGGTCATCGCCGCGCGCGATGTCGATACGATTTACGCCTGCCCCATTTCCTATCACGCAGAAGGCATGGATACCGAGGTGCTGCGCCATTTCGGCCTGCCCGCGGACCAGGAACCCGACCTGTCGCGGTGGGAACATATCGTCGATGCGATCCGCCATCCCGAACGGGAGGTGACGATTACGGTCGTGGGCAAGTACACCGCCCTGCTCGACAGCTACAAGTCCCTGATCGAGGCGCTGCACCATGGTGGCATCGCCCATCGCGCCAAGGTGCGCCTGAACTGGGTCGAGGCCGAGGATTTTGAAAAGTCCGACGCCAGCCTGCAGGCGCTTGCACGGTCCGACGCCATCCTCGTCCCCGGCGGTTTCGGGGAGCGTGGCTCGGAAGGCAAGATCCGCGCGGTGCAGTTCGCCCGTGAAAACAACATCCCCTTCCTTGGCATCTGTTTCGGCATGCAGATGGCGGTGATCGAGTGCGCACGCAATCTGGCGGGCCTGCCCAAGGCGTCGTCCACCGAATTCGGCCCGACGGAGGAACCCCTTGTCGGCCTGATGACGGAATGGGCGCGTGGCAACGAACTGCTTCGCCGGCGTGAGGGTGGCGAACTTGGCGGGACGATGCGGCTTGGCTCCTACCCGGCCCGGCTTGCAGAAGGTTCGCATGTGGCGAAAATCTATGGCCGGACCGACATCCGTGAACGCCATCGTCACCGTTACGAGGTGAACGTCCATTACCGCGAGCAACTGGAAAAGACGGGCCTGCGTTTTTCCGGCATGTCGCCCGACGGCATCCTGCCGGAGATCGTGGAATATCCCGACCATCCGTGGTTCGTCGCGGTGCAGTACCACCCGGAACTGCTGTCGAAGCCGTTTGACCCGCATCCGCTGTTTTCCGGACTGGTTGGCGCGGCGTTGGAGCGGAGCGCACGCCAGTGAACGCACCGGTGTCAATCCGGGTCGGGGATCTGGTGATCGGCAATGACCGGCCGTTTACCCTGATCGCCGGTCCCTGCCAGATCGAATCGGAATCCCATGCCATGGAGACCGCCGATTCGCTGCAGGCCATCGCGCGTCGCCTGGGAATCGGGCTGATCTACAAAAGCTCCTTCGACAAGGCGAATCGCACCAGCCTGAACAGTGCGCGCGGAATCGGGGCGGGTCGCGGGCTGGAAATCCTTGCCCGCGTGCGGGAGCGTTTCGACATTCCCGTACTGACCGATGTCCACCTGCCGGAGCAGTGCGCCCCAGCGGCCGAGGCGGTGGATGTGCTGCAGATCCCCGCTTTCCTGTGCCGCCAGACCGACCTTCTGCTTGCGGCGGGTCAGACGGGTGCCGCGATCAACGTGAAGAAGGGGCAGTTCCTTGCCCCGTGGGACATGGCCAACGTGGCGGCGAAGATCGCCTCGACCGGTAATGAACGCATCATGCTGTGCGAACGCGGGACGTCATTTGGCTACAACACGCTGGTCAATGACATGCGTGCCCTGCCGATCATGGCGCAGACCGGGTTTCCGGTCGTCTATGATGCGACCCATTCCGTACAGCAGCCTGGCGGTCTGGGAAGTTCGTCGGGCGGGCAGCGGCAGTTTGCCCCGGTGCTGAGCCGTGCGGCCCTTGCGATCGGGGTGGCCGCCGTGTTCATCGAAACCCACGAAGATCCGGACAACGCGCCGAGCGATGGTCCTAACATGATTCCTCTGTCACAGATGGAAGGCCTGCTGTCCACTCTGCAGCGTTATGACCGCCTGACCAAGGAGACGGTCTGAATTCCGGACGCCGCCTTTTCTTAAAAAAGGCGGTGTTCTTCTGAAGCAAAAAAGCCTCACCAAAAACTTGTATGACTTACGGGCTGTGCCATGGGTGGTTGGCGTCATGCGCTATATTTCCATGACAGGGCCATGACCGTGACTGCAAGGAGGCAGACTTCCACCACCGTCACGACAATCCATTGCAGGGTCATGTAGCCGCGTGGCATTGCCCCCCTGCGCCATGCCATGCGTTCCACCACCACCACGCCGGCAAACCCGGCCATCAGCATCAGTACCGCCGCGAGTTCATGGAACATGGCCGCACACAGCGACAGCCAGCCGATACCGGCAGGCACGCCGCCCAGCAGCAGGCGGTAAGTGCTGATTTTCCCCGTCTCCTGTCCCGGCGTGATGATGGCGGGTGTCTCCAGCGCCAGTCCCCAGTGGACGGCCCCCATGAAGGACAGCATCACCGCCCCGTATCCCACCGTGACCTCCAGCATGCGTGGCGTCACGGCCGGCGAGAGGAAGATGATCGCACAGGTGCACCCCACGATCGGGAGCAGGCTGGCGATACCCATGATAATGGCCAGAAGGGGAAGGCGTTTCACGACAATGGGCACTCCTTGCTAGTTTTCATCTTATCGCACTGAGACATGTGACACGTCATATGTTTCTGGTATCGTCACCTGCATCGGGTATCGGGAGCATGTCCGGTTTTCGATACCTCAATAAACTCTGGAAAAAGAGGAAACGGATATCATGAGCGCCATTATCGACATCATCGCCCGCGAAATTCTCGACAGCCGTGGCAACCCGACCGTGGAAGTGGACGTGGAACTGGCATCCGGGGCCAAGGGTCGCGCGGCAGTTCCCTCCGGCGCGTCCACCGGCGCGCATGAGGCCGTGGAACTGCGTGATGGTGACAAGTCGCGTTATGGCGGCAAGGGCGTTCTGAAGGCCGTCGGCAATGTCGAAAACGAAATTCTTGGCGCCCTGCAGGGTGTCGAGTCCAGCGACCAGGTCGCTATTGACGAGGCGATGATCGACCTTGACGGGACGCCGAACAAATCCCGCCTCGGCGCGAACGCCATCCTTGGCGTTTCGCTGGCGGTGGCGAAGGCCACGGCAGAAGAACTGCAGGTGCCTTTCTATCGCTATGTAGGGGGCGTTTACGCGCGTACGCTGCCCGTGCCGATGATGAACATCATCAATGGCGGCCAGCACGCGGACAATCCCATCGACATCCAGGAATTCATGATCCAGCCAGTGGGTGCGCCCACGGTGACCGATGCGATCCGCATGGGCTCGGAAATCTTTGCACAGCTTAAAAAGAGCCTGTCCGGCGCGGGCTACAACACCAATGTCGGGGATGAGGGCGGGTTTGCCCCGGCCCTGAAATCCGCGGATGAGGCGCTTGGCTTCATCAGTCGCGCGGTGGAGGCTGCGGGCTATCGCCCCGGTGATGACGTGACGTTCGCGCTCGATTGTGCCGCGACCGAGTTCTATCACGATGGTCGCTATGAACTGAAAGGCGAAGGCAAGTCGCTCGACGCGGGGGGGATGATCGCCTACCTTGCCGATCTTGCCGCGCGTTATCCCATCGTCTCGATCGAGGACGGACTGGCCGAGGATGACTGGGAAGGCTGGGCCGAACTGACCGCGAACCTCGGGGGAAAGCTGCAACTGGTGGGGGACGACCTGTTCGTGACCAACCCGGACCGCCTGCGTCGCGGGATCAAGGCTGGCGTCGCCAATTCCCTGCTCGTCAAGGTCAACCAGATCGGCACGCTGAGCGAAACGCTCGAGGCCGTGCAGATGGCGCAGCATGCGGGCTATACCGCCGTCATGAGCCACCGTTCGGGCGAGACGGAGGATTCCACCATCGCCGATCTGGCGGTTGCGACGAACTGCGGGCAGATCAAGACGGGCTCTCTCTCCCGCTCCGACCGGACGGCGAAATACAACCAGTTGATCCGAATCGAAAACGAACTGGCAACCGCGGCGCGCTATGCTGGCCGCACGATCCTCAAGGCGGGCTGAAGCCGCGTGGATCCCGGTGGCGTCCGTGCGATGCGGATGCCATCACTGACGCACAAAAGACGGATACCGGATAACAGATGCGGATTGGCAAGATCATCAGGCGGGTTGTCGGCAGCGCCCTGCCCCCTGCCCTTTTCATCGGGCTGACGGCTTATTTCGGCTGGAACGTGATGCGTGGCGAACATGGCCTGCACAGCTATGCCGCGCAGTTGCGCCTGCTTGATGAAGCCAACAGCGCGCAGAAGGACGCCTATGCAGAGCAGCAGGTCTGGCTGCGCCGGGTGCGGGGGCTGAAGGAAAACACCCTCGATCGTGACCTGATGGACGAACGCGCCCGTTCGATGGAGAACCTTGCGCGGCAGGACGAGATCGTCGTTCCCTACGGGCCACATGACCGGTTGTACTGACGCCATCCGGGCCAGTCGCGGATACGGATACGAAAAAACCCCGGCACAACTGGATGGACCGGGGTTTTTTCATACCGACACAGGGTCGGAAGGTTACTTGATTTTCGCTTCACGGAACGTCACGTGCTTGCGCGCGACGGGGTCATACTTGCGCATTTCCATCTTGCCGGTCTGGGCACGGGCGTTCTTTTTCGTGACGTAGAAATAGCCGGTATCCGCCGTGGAAACGAGCTTGATCTGAATGGTGTTGGTCTTTGCCATGATATCCTCAGCACTGCTCCGCCGCTGCTGGAACACTTGGGTGCAGCAGTGGTTCAAGTTTGGCGGAAAATGCGCATACAAGAGGCTGAGGTCAAGCTTTTAGTCTTGATATTCGCCTTCAAAATCCTCTTAACCGGCAAAAAAAGGAGTCCGGCCTGCCATGTTGAGCGTTTCAGAAGCCCGCGAACGTATCCTCCAGGGGCTTCGCGCCACCGCGCCGGAGATCGTCTCCCTCTCCTGCGCTTCGGGCCGTGTGAGCGCATCGCCGGTGTTCGCGCGGCTTGATAACCCGCCTGCCGATATTTCCGCCATGGATGGATATGCCGTGCGTGCGGCGGACCTGTCGGGCGACGGCGTGCAACTGCGCCTGATTGGTGAAAGTCCCGCCGGGCATCCCTTTGGCGGCACGGTGGGGGCTGGGGAATGTGTGCGGATCTATACCGGCAGTATCGTGCCCGCCGGGGCGGATGCGATCGTGCTGCAGGAAAATGCATCACGCCACGATGACATCATGACCACGACGCAGGTCGCGCAGGCGGGCCTGTATGTGCGCAGGCGGGGACAGGATTTCGCCCATGGGCGGGAAATCATCCCGTCGGGCCGGCGGCTTGATGCCCGCGCCATCGGCCTTGCCGCCGCAGCCAACCATCCATGGCTCAGCGTTTATCGCCGTCCGCGTGTCGCCATTGTCGCGACGGGGGATGAACTTGTCCTGCCGGGTGAACCGATGGGGCCGGGCATGATCGCCAATTCCAATACCCTGATGCTTGAGGCACTGATCCGCGCCGCAGGGGCGGAACCCGTGATGATGCCGGTTGCGCGCGACCGCATGGAGGACCTCATCGCGCTGTCACGCATGGTTGAGGGCATGGACATGCTGGTCACGATCGGGGGCGCCAGCGTGGGGCGTTACGACCTTGTGCAGGAGGCCCTGAAGCGGATCGGCGTGGAGATGGATTTCTGGAAGATCGCCATGCGTCCGGGCAAACCGCTGATGCATGGTCGCCTGGGGGCGATGCCGGTGATCGGACTGCCCGGCAATCCGGTTGCTGCGTTTGTCTGTGGAACGCTGTTTGTGGCCCCTGCGTTGCGGCGTCTGATGGGACAGGATGCGGTCGGCCCCGAAATCGGGATGGCGATCCTCGGCGCGGATGTGGAGGCCAACGACCAGCGCGAAAGTTACCTGCGCGCACGCCTGCGTCATGATGCGGCGGGCCGGTTGATCGCCCTGCCCTTCCCGCAGCAGGATTCCGCGATGCTGCAGGTCCTGTGTGACAGTCAGGCGCTGGTCATACGCGACGCCAAGGCTGCGCCCGCCCGGAAGGGAGATGCCTGCAGGATCATCCGCCTTGATATTCCCTGAGACAGGGAGTTGACCTGGGAGCGGGAACTAACATAGAACGAAGGATAAGTTTTCTGGTTTTGTTCCTTGGTGGCGGGAGATATCCTTCATGCTGACGCGTAAACAACATGAACTCCTGCTCTATATCGACCGGCACCTGAAGCAGACAGGATTCTCCCCTTCCTTTGACGAGATGAAGGATGCGTTGGGCCTGCGTTCGAAATCCGGCATCCACCGCCTGATTTCCGCGCTGGAGGAACGCGGGTTCGTGCGGCGCAAGCATCACCGCGCCCGTGCGCTGGAGGTTGTGCAGATCCCGCAGATCGAGGCGGCGGACACCGCCATGCGTGGCGCCGATGCGTTTTCCCCCACGGTCATCAAGGGAGACTTCACCCCCATCCTTCCCGCCGTGCAGGTTGCGGCCACGGTCGATGCGGTCCGGGTGCCGTTCCTGGGCCGTATTGCCGCAGGCCACCCGATCGAGGCGATCAGCGATACGACGAACCTGATTGATGTCCCGGCGGGCCTTGTCGGGGCCGGCACCTATTACGCCCTGGAAGTCTGCGGCGATTCGATGATCGAGGCCGGGATCCTTGATGGGGATACCGTGATCGTGCGGCAGGACCGCAATCCCGAAAACGGGGAAATTGTCGTCGCCCTGATCGAAGGGCATGAGGTGACCCTCAAGCGCCTGCGCCGCAAGGGGAGCACCATTGCGCTGGAACCGGCCAACGCACGGTACGAAACACGCATCATCCCCGCCGACAAGGTCGCCATACAGGGCAGCCTTGCCGGCCTGATACGGCGTTACTGAAGGACCGGATCAGGCGGCGGGATGCCGCAGCGTCTCCCATCGCGGCACGCGGTGGGCCAGTTGGGCGATGGCCGGGGCATTGACGTCTTCCAGCATCGGAAACTCCGCCAGGATCCGGACCTTGCCATGCCGTTCAATGGCGCTGCGGGCGCAGGCGTTCTCCGGCCCGTTCAGGATGACGCCCATGACCGGGATATTGCGCTGCCGCAGCATGGCGAGGCTGAGCAGTGTGTGGTTGATCGTACCCAGCGTACTGCGCGCCACCACCACCACCGGCAGGGCAAGGCGTTCCATCAGGTCGAGCATCAGGAAACCGGGACTGATCGGGACCATGACGCCCCCGGCCCCTTCCACGATCATGGGGCGGCCGGATGAATCATGCGGCATGACGATCCGGTCGGGATCAATGACCTCCCCTTCGCAGGCTGCCGCATCCTCGGGTGAAAGTGATGCGGCATAGACCCCGGCGGGCGGGTGCAGGCGCGCGGGAGGAAGTTCCGCCAGCGCCGCGACACTGCTGGTATCGGCGGGTTCGTCCGCGATGCCGCTTTGCAGGGGTTTCCAGTATGAGGCATCCCAGGCCCGCGCCAGCACGGCGGATACCAGTGTCTTGCCCACCCCGGTATCGGTTCCGGTTACGAAAACGCCGGAATGTGGGGTGCGCCGGAAGATCCCGAAGGCGATATTGTAATTCACGCTGAACGTGGCGTCGCTGTCGGCCCGCTTCAGGACACGGCGCAGACCCTCTGCGCGCGCATCATGTGTGGGGACGGGCACATCCGCCCCGATGGCGCGCAGTTCACGCACGAAGGTAAGTGCCGATTGCGGAACCTCGACGATGGTTTCGCGTGTCCATGTCCCACTTCCCGTCTGTGGCCAGTCCTGCTCCAGCGTCGCTAGGTCGGGATAGGCCGCCATCGGGCAGGGCAGGTCCAGCGCTGCATAATGGTCCCGCCATTGCGCAAAGCTGCCTTCGCACAGCGTGGAGAGCGCCAGCACGCCCGCAGGGGAAAGCAGCGCGGCAAGCCGTCCGATGGTGTCACGTCGTGCGACGAACCACTGTGCGGCCATGCTGGAGCAGATCAGGTCGAACGGCCCCGTCAGGTCAGGCTGCTCCGCATCCATGAGGTGACAGGTAATGTGCGGGTCGTCGCGGAATCTGGCCCGTGTCTGTTCCAGCATCCCCGGCGCGATATCCGTGGCCACGATCTGCGCCGTGGGATACAGCAGGCGCATATGTCCCGTCAGGAAACCGGTTCCGCATCCGACCTCAAGGATGCGTTTCGGTCCCGGAGGCGGACAGGCCCGTTCGATCCGCTGCGCCAGGTGGCCTGCGGCAATACGCTGGACGCGGGCTGCGGCGTCATAGCCTGAGGCCGCGTCAAACCTGCGGGCGATACGGTGCTTATGCGAGGGGGTCACGGCGTTATACGTTCCATCATGCGGTCAATCACGTTCAGGCAGGCGTCGGGATGGGTCAGCGGCAGCAGGTGCCCCCCTGTCTGCCAGTCAATGGTGGTTCCGGGCGGGAAGGAAGCCTGCGTAAGCGCGGGCGGGGCAATGGCGTCCCCGGTTCCCGCGACACAGTATATGGGGCAGTCCGTGGATCGTGCGACCGGTCGTGCATCCAGCCTCAGCAGCATCTGCAATCCCTCATGCAGCCGTTCCGGATGTGGCGCGCCGGGAGCAGGCATGTCGGTTCCCGCCTGATGGCGGAAGTCGCGCACCGTGGCGTCGGGTGCGCTTTCAAGCCTGCGCATCATCCGCGTCAGGAGGCGTGCAGGGACGCCCTGCGGGAAATCTTCGGACGCGGCGAAGCGTGCAAAGCCATTGAGCAGCACCATCCCCCTGCACTGTTCCGGCATTTCGGATAACAGCCACAACGCGCCAAGCGAATGTCCGACCGCCATGAAGGGCCGGTCTGGCAACGCCATGTGGGGACTGGCTGAAAAATAGCCGAAATCGAGCGTCAGGCATTCCCGCTGTGACGCCGCCCCGCGGATCGGGGCCCATATTTCCGGCCCGAACCCCCACCCATGCACAAAGAGGAGTGGCATGTCAGTCATGGACATGTCGTACCTCCCCCGCAGCCTGCCTGATGGCGGCGAGCAGTCTGTCAATCATGGCGTCATCATGCGCAGCACTCAGCGCAAGGCGAATGCGGCTGCCGTTTGGCGGGACCGAAGGCGGCCGTATGGGAATGCCCAGCACGCCCTCGCGCGCCAGTATGGCGGCGAACGCCATCGTCCGCTGCGTCTCCCCGATCTCGATCGGGATGATCTGGGTCGCAGAGGCGCCGGTGGACAGGCCGAGCGCCCGGATCGCCTGCCGGACGGTCCGGGCCATCGTATGCAGGCGCAGGCGCTGCGCATCCATGGACGGGACAAGATCCAGCGCGGCGTCGATCGCCCCGAGGTTCGTTGGCGGCAGCGCCGTGGTATAGACAAAGCCGGAGCAGCAGTTGGACAGCCATTCGCACATCGCACGGGATCCCGCCACATAGGCCCCGAAGCTGCCCAGCGCCTTGCTGAACGTGCCCATCACCAGATCGACGCCCTGCGTCATGGCCGACAGGCCCCGTCCCTGTGGCCCCAGCACGCCGGTCGCGTGGGCTTCGTCCAGATAGAGGAAGGCGTCATATTCCCTGCCCAGCGCATGCAGCGCCTGGATGTCCACACAGTCCCCGTCCATGCTGAAGACGCTTTCGGTGACGATGAAGCGCATGCCCGGCCTGTCGCGATGCTTTTCCAGAAGCGACGCCAGATGCGCAAGGTCGTTATGGCGGAAACGGATCTGGCGTATCCCCGCCGCCTGACAGCCATGATGCAGGCTGGCATGGTTCAGGCGGTCGGTAAAAACCAGCGGCGCGCTGCCGGTCCGGGCCGTGGCCATGCGGCACAATGCCGGCAGGACGGAGGCATTCGCCTGCCATCCCGATGCGAACAGCAGCGCTGCCTCGGTATGCTTGAATGCCGCCAGCTTCGCCTCGACCGCGCGATGGGCCGGGGTGGTGCCGGTAACCAGGCGTGACGCGCCACTGCCACTGCCCCATCGCCGCCCCCATTCGCAGGCGCGGTCAATGAGGTCGGGATGGTGCGCAAGGCCCAGATAGTCGTTGGAGGAGAAATCCACCAGCACCTGCCCGTCACGCACGATCGTCACGGCGTCGCGATGGGTGATCGTCGCCGGTCTGCGGCGTATCCCCTCATGTTCCAGCGCATCAAGCGCCGTCTGGAAAAAATCATCAAAACGCGCCATGAAGCGTCCTCTCCCGCCGATGGCTGTCGCATCGGCCAAACATGCCTGTCCCAATATCACGGAGAACCCGCATGCGTGGACCCCAATGGCTGGATGACGGCATGCCGCACATCTGGCTGCCCTATACACAGATGCAGACAGTCCTGCCTCCCCTGCCTGCGGTCCGCACGTCGGGCTGTGACATCCATCTGGCGGATGGGCGGGTGCTGGTCGATGGCATCGCGTCGTGGTGGACGGCCTGCCACGGATATAACCACCCCCATATCCGCGAGGCCGTCAGCGCGCAGTTGGGGCGCATGCCGCATGTCATGTTCGGCGGCCTTGTGCATGAACCAGCGCTTACACTTGCCACGCGGCTGGCGGCGATTCTTCCGGGGGATCTGGAGCGGGTGTTCTTCACCGATTCCGGGTCTGTCGCGGTGGAGGTCGCCATCAAGATGGCCATCCAGTACTGGATCAACCGCGGCGTTTCGGGACGCAACCGCCTGCTGGCGTTCAGGGGCGGATATCATGGTGACACGCTGGCCACGATGGCGGTGTGCGATCCCGAAGAAGGGATGCATGCGCTGTTCAGCGGTGTCCTGCCCCAGCATTACATCGTGGACCTGCCGCGCGATGAGGCCAGTTTCAGGGCGCTTGAGACGCTCCTGTCCGAATCGGGGGATGAAATCGCGGCGATTCTGGTCGAACCCATGATCCAGGGCGCGGGCGGGATGCTGTTTCACGGGCCGGACGTGCTGCGCCGATTGCGGACATTGGCAGACAGGTATGGGGTCCTGCTGATTTTCGATGAAATCTTTACCGGATTCGGGCGCACCGGGACCATGTTCGCGTGCGAGCAGGCGGATGTGGTGCCCGATATCATGACCCTGTCAAAGGCGCTGACGGCCGGGACCATGGCGCTGGCCGCGACGGTGACGCGATCGCATGTGTTCGAAGCCTTCCTGTCGGACAATCCGCTGCATGCGCTGATGCATGGGCCGACATTCATGGCCAATCCCCTCGCCTGCGCCTGCGCCAATGCGTCGCTGGACCTGTTCGCAACAGAACCCCGCCTGCAACAGGTCGCGCGGATCAGCGCGCAGATGACCGAGGAGCTTGAGGCATGCCGGGGACTGCCGAACGTCCGTGACGTGCGTGTGATGGGGGCCGTGGGTGTTGTGGAACTCGACGCGATCGCGGACATGAACCGCCTGAAGGCGGCGCTGATCGCGCTGGGTGTCTGGGTGCGTCCGTTCCGCACCATCATCTACCTGACCCCCGCCTTTACCGTGCGTCCCGAGGAACTGTCGCGCCTGACCTCGGCCATTGCGCAGGTGATACGCGACGGCGCTGCCGGCTGAGGCATCCATGATCGAAGGGGGCCTGCCGGCGGGACGGAGGGGCAATTCCGTCCCTGCATGGGGAATGCAGGACGGAGCCCGGACCTGTGGACATGGCAGCATACGTTGCCCGATCTGCACTAGGTCATGCCTGCCGGATCTGGTATGGATACGCCATGACGTTTTTTCAACATCGTTCCTGGCGTGTGACAAACCATGACAGCAAGCGACAGATTGTGCTGAAAATCCTGTCTGATGGAAAAGCCCGCTCGGTCAAGGAAATAGGCGATATGTTCCCTGAAATGGGCACATATCACGCACGTCTGGCGCTTCAGGCGCTCAGGAACCAGGGGCTGGTCAGCGTTGATGACGACCCGACATCGGGACGTCGGCGCAAGGTATGGAAACTGGTGACGCCCGACACGTCCGGGCGTGAGACATCACAGTAATACGTCCGGGCATTTCCCCATGTGCGCATGTTGCCGTCACATGGGGAGGGTTCATTATTTACGAATTGGTTGACGCGAGCTCTTCCGTGTTCGCGGCAGGTGCGGCATTGCCGCCATTGTTGTTGCCGCTGTTGCTGCTGCGTGAGCGGGAGCGGCTCTTTTCGGCGGGCTTGGGGTCCGGCTTGACGGTTTCCGCGACGGATTCGTTGTTTTCTTCCTCGTCGCTTTCGCTATCGGAATCCGCCGTGTTCTGCTGTGCCGGGGTGTTCGGCTGACGCTGCTGGCGGGAGGCCTGGCGTTCCTGACGTTCCTGCTGGCTCTGCTGCGCGGCCTGCGTCATGGCATTGAGGATGCGGAAATAATGTTCCGCGTGCTGGAAATAGGCTTCCGCCATTACACGGTCGCCAGACCCGCTGGCATCGCGGCCAAGCTGGAGATATTTCTCAAAAAGCTGCTGGGCGGTCCCCCGCACGCGAAGATCGGGACCGTTGCTGTCAAAGACATGATTGCGGTTCAGGGGTATCTGCCCGTTATTATGGCGTGACCCACCGCCATTGCTGCCGCCCGAACGATGGTGACGGCCTCGCATGCGTTTTATGTTCATAAGCTGCGCAGCACTTTCATGTTAACGGTCACCCGCAGGGCACCTGACCGTAGGGACGCCTTCATGCCCCTGCCTGTTATAAATAATGAATGCCCGACATCATTGTCGAACCTCGATCCCGTGGTCCACGTCAGGGGACAACAGGACAGATCGCGATCTGCCACCGGATTATATACAATCGGGATCGTTCGCTTTCCGGGCAACTGCGAAACGTCATGCGTTTCCAGTTCCGTTATGCGCCCTCAATATAGCCTGCAAATCATTGGCCGCCAAATTATTTTTTCATGGCTCCCCTGCCTGCCGCACAACCAGAGCGCGCGCGATTCCGCCAAGGTCACGGCGGATATCGACCACCTCCATCCCTTCTGCGCGGCCAAGGGCGGCCACGTCGCGGTCCTGCCCGATCCCCAGTTCCACGATGCCAAGGCCATGCGGGCGCAACAGGTGCACCAGCGCGCGCATCACGATGCGGTAGCAGTCGAGGCCGTCATCACCCCCGTCAAGGGCGCGGTGCGGTTCATGGTCGCGGACATCGGGCATCAGGCCCTGCAGGTCCATATGCGGGATATAGGGCGGATTGCTGAATACAACGTCGAACCGTCCCGCGATGGCCTGCGCCCAGTCCCCGCAGATGATGTCACATCGCCCCGACAGGCCCACATGCCGCGCATTGCGCGACGCCAGCAGTGCGGCGTCGGGGGACAGATCAACCCCAAGTCCCCATGCCTGTGGATATTCCTTCAGGGCCGCCAGCAGCAGGCAGCCCGTCCCCGTCCCGAGGTCAAGGATCGTGCGGACATCCCCCCGGTCGGGACGCAGGTCCAGCAGCGCTTCGATCAGCGTTTCGGTATCGGCGCGCGGGATCAGCGTGGCGGGGGAAACCTCCAGCGTCATGGACCAGAACCCTGCCCTGCCGGTCAGGTAAGACAGCGGCTCATGCATCGCCCGTCGTGCAAGCAGCGCATGGAACTGCTCCAGCAGGGCGGTTTCGATCCGGTCACGCAGCAGCAGGCCACCAAGGTCCGTTCCCAGCACATGCGCCAGCAGGAGACGCGCTTCGCGGCGGGGCGTTTCGATGCCGGCCTGTGACAGGTGATGGGTCGCCTGTTGCACGACCATGCGCAAATCATGGGTGCCGGGCGGATCATCCTCTTTCATTGGACCATGTTTCCATCATACCCTGTCGCCATGAAATCCGTTGCTCACCTTCTCTGTCGCGGCCTTGTCCCGGCGGCGTTCTGTCTTGTGGCCATGACGTCCACGGCTTTTGCCAGCACGTTCGATGTTACGGATGGCTGTGCCTCGGACGAGATTTCCGAGGTTTCGCGCCTGTATATCGACGAACGGCTGGTGGCGACATTCCAGCTTGACCCCCGCCATGCCGAACGCACCGTCACTATTGAAACACCTGTCGGCCGGCTCAATCATAGCTACGCCCTGTGCGGGGAGATCACGATCCGCCTCCCCACGGGCAAAGCCGAAACGCATGAAGTCAGTGGCGAAGGTGTCCTCCATGCTCCCGATGGGCATCATCTGGTGGCGCTGGGCGCGAAGAATTTTACCGAATTCTACCTTGATGACCCCGATGATCCCGATGTGGTGGAACATCACCCCGGCCGCAGTTCGCTGTGCGCCGCACCGACGTCGTAACCTTTCGGCTCCGGCTTCTCAATCCTCGTCCATCGCCAGCAGGGCCGCCTGTTCCTCCTGCGTCAGGGCGTCGACGAACTCATCAAGTTCACCGCCCATGACCTTGTCGATCTTGTAAAGCGTCAGGCCGATGCGATGGTCGGTGACGCGCCCCTGCGGGAAATTGTAGGTACGGATGCGTTCCGACCGGTCACCCGTGCCAACCTGTGACCGGCGATCGGCCGCACGGGTTTCGTGGGCGGCGGCGCGGTTGCGTTCATACAGGCGCGCACGCAGGATCTTCATCGCCTTTGCACGGTTCTTGTGCTGGCTCTTTTCTTCCTGCATCGCCACGACAATGCCGCTGGGCATATGCGTGATGCGCACGGCGCTTTCCGTCTTGTTGACATGCTGCCCGCCCGCGCCGGAGGCGCGATAGACATCAATGCGCAGGTCGCTGTCATTGATCTCCACATCCACTTCTTCCGCTTCCGGCAGGACGGCGACCGTGACGGTGGAGGTATGGATGCGGCCCTGGCTTTCGGTGGCGGGAACACGCTGGACGCGGTGCACGCCCGATTCATATTTCAGGCGCGCGAACACGCCCCGGCCGGTAATGTTGGCGATCCCTTCACGCAGGCCGCCAAGTTCGGATTCATCATATTCGAGGATCTCGAACCGCCATCCCCGCTGGTCCGCATATCGCTGGTACGCCCCGAACAGTTGCCCGGCGAACAGCGCCGCCTCGTCCCCGCCCGCCGCCGGACGGATTTCAAGGATGGCGCTGCGTTCATCCGCCTCGTCACGCGGCAGCATGGCGATGCGGATGTCATGTTCCAGCACGGGGATGCGCTGGCGCAGTTCCGTAAGCTCACTTTCGGCAAGGCCGCGCATTTCCGGATCGTCAAGCAGGCCCTGCGTTTCCTCCACCGCCTTTTCGGCGGCGCGCAGGGCATTGACCTTGGCAACGATGGGATCGAGTTCGGCAAATTCGCGCGATGCCTGGCTGAAGGCCGCGCCAGACAGTCCTTCGGCCAGTTGCGCCTGCAATTCCTCGCTGCGGGCTACGATCCGGTCAAGTCGTTCGTCAAACCGCGCCACCCTTATGCGTCCTGCGACAGACCGTGTAGGAAGGTACCGTGTAGGAAGGTGGTGACCTGATCCATCGCGACCTCGGTCTGTTCCCCCATGTCGAGGTCACGGACCTGCACGACGCCGCGCGCCACTTCATCCTCGCCAATGACGATGGCATGGGTCGCGTTCAGGCGGTTCGCACGTTCCATGCGTCGCTTGAGGTTCCCGCGATAGGAGGTCTCCGCCCGGATATGCGCCCCACGCAGCGCCTGCAGCACGGTCAGGCCGGTCGCTGCCGCTCCCTCGCCCATCGGTACGACCATGACGGGACGCGGGGCTGCCGGTGCTTTCTCCAGCAGCATCGAAAGGCGTTCGATCCCGCCGGCCCAGCCGATGGCCGGGGTCTGCGGGCCGCCCATTTCGGACACCAGCCCGTCATACCGCCCGCCCGCCAGCACCGTGCCCTGCGTGCCCAGCCGTTCGGTCACGAATTCGAACGCCGTGTGGCTGTAGTAATCCAGTCCGCGCACGATGCGGGGATTTTCGCGGAAACCGACGCCAAGGATATCCAGCGTCTTGCGCAGGTCGTCCCAGAACGCCTGCGCCTGCGGGGTCAGGAAGCCCGAGATCAGCGGCGCATCTTCCACAACGGCCCGGTCCTGCGGCGACTTGCTGTCGAGGATGCGCAGCGGGTTGCGTTCCAGCCGGTTCAGGCTTTCGCTGGAAAGTTCGTCGCGCCGTTCCGAAAAATAGGTGACCAGCGCCGCGCGCCAGGCCGTCCGGCTTTCGATGTCGCCAAGCGTGTTGAGTTCAAGGACGGTATCGCGCGCAATGCCCAGGGCCTGCAGGATGTCGCGCCCCATTGCGATCACTTCGGCATCCGCCAGCGGTTCGGCAGGCCCCAGAAGTTCCGCGCCGATCTGGTGGAACTGCCGGTAACGTCCCTTCTGCGGGCGTTCGTAGCGGAACATCGGCCCGGCATAGAACACTTTCTGCGGCAGGGACTGCGTCAGGCCGTTGGTTACCAGTGCCCGGCACACGCTGGCCGTTCCCTCGGGGCGCAGCGTCAGCGATTCACCGCCACGGTCCTCGAAGGTGTACATTTCCTTTGAAACGACATCCGACGTATCGCCCAGCGTCCGCTTGAAGACACGCGTATCCTCGAAGATCGGTGTGGCCCATTCGTCAAAACCGTAAAGACCGGTAATGCGACGGGCCGTTTCGATGACATGCGCGAAACGGCGCTGCGTTTCCCCGATCAGGTCGTGGGTACCGCGGACGGGCTGTAAACTGCTCACTGCGAAAATCCTGCTTGAACGACATCATGCCTGCCACCTCCTCCTGTGCGAAGGGGCAGGCCTGCCGGAAGGGGACATGCAGGAAAAACCCGCGATATCCTCCCCTTCCCGACTGGTGTCAGCCTGCGGGCGTCAGTTCCGACGCGCGGGCCTTGTCTTCTTCCGCCTTGCGGGCGTCTTCCTCGGCCTGCATGGCCTTGGCCTTCGCTTCCACCAGTTCGACGATATGATCGACCATGTCGCCTGCCGGCATCGTGTGGTCCTGGCGCCCGGCGGAATAGACCATGTGCCGTCCGGCGCCACCACCCGTCACGCCAAGGTCGGTCATCAGGGCCTCGCCCGGGCCATTGACCACGCAGCCGATGATCGACAGCGTCAGCGGCGTCTTGATATGGGCCAGTCGGTCTTCAAGTGTCTGGACGGTCTGGATCACGTTGAAGCCCTGGCGTGCGCAGGACGGGCAGGAGATGATCTTCACGCCACGATGGCGCAGGCCCAGCGACTTGAGGATGTCCCAGCCGACCAGCACTTCTTCCTCCGGCTCCGCCGACAGGGAGACGCGCATCGTATCACCCACGCCCGCCCACAGCAGGTTGCCAAGGCCGATGGACGACTTGACGGTGCCCGCGCGCTTGCTGCCCGCCTCGGTAATGCCGATATGCAGCGGATGGTCGCAGACGTCCGCCAGTTGCTGGTAGGCCGCAACGGCAAGGAACACGTCGGAGGCCTTCACGCTGATCTTGAATTCATGGAAATCATGATCTTCGAGGATCTTGGCATGTTCCAGCGCGCTTTCAACCAGCGCATCGGGATTGGGTTCGCCGTATTTTTCCAGCAGGTGCTTCTCCAGCGACCCGGCATTCACGCCGATGCGGATGGAGCAGTTGTAGTCCTTTGCCGCGTTGACCACGTCACGCACGCGCTCGGCGCTGCCGATGTTGCCCGGGTTGATGCGCAGGCACGCGGCGCCGGCCTTGGCCGCCTCGATCGCGCGCTTGTAATGGAAATGGATGTCCGCGACGATGGGGACATTCACTTCGCGCACGATTTCGGCCAGTGCGGTCGTGCTTTCCTCATCGGGGCACGAAACGCGCACGATATCGACCCCGGCCAGTTCCGCGCGGCGGATCTGGGCGATCGTGGCCTCTGCGTCGGTGGTCAGGGTGTTGGTCATGGTCTGCACCGAAATCGGCGCATCCCCGCCCACCGGCACCTTGCCCACGTGGATCTGCCGCGACTTGCGACGTTCGATATGCTGATAGGGACGATAGCTGCTCATTGTCTGCCCTCCATGCGAGGCGGGGAGTTCATGGCGGCCCGCCATGCGCGGGCATGACGGGCCGTGATGAAGTCCTGTTTTCAGATCCGGTGACGGATACGCATGCTGTCTTCACAACGTGCCGTTGCCGACCATATTACTCCGCTTTGTCGGTTTATGGGAGTGGGGATGCACATTATTCCCCCCCATCCGATGGTCCCGGCGGCGGCAGGGGCGGCATCGGGGCCGATGTCGTGGTGGCCGGCCGCGCCGGTGGCGGCATGGGCGCGCGCGGCGCAGGCGTCGCCTGGGTGATGGTGCCACTGCTGATGGCCTGCGCGCTCAGGACGATGTTGTGTCTGACTTCCCCACTGCGCCCGAGCGGCGGCGAGGTCACGCCATTCGCGTTCAGCGTCAGGCCGCCGGCATTGCCGACCGTCATTACAAGGTCATGTTTGTCCGCAGGAACCTGCCACGTTTCCCCACTGCCGAGCGTGTGGTCATAGATGACCCCGCCCCCCTGCTGGCGCACCTGCACCCATGTCGGGGCGGAGGCGATCAGCGTGATCTGGTCGGCGGGCGTCGCGGGGGCTGCGGCATCGGGGTGATCGGCATCAGGATGGGGGCCTGCCAGGGCGTTCCTGTCCTCGCCCATCTTTTCCACCGGGCCTGCGGGCGTCCGGGCCGTCGCACTGTCGTCCGGCGGCCCGGACGGGGCCAGTGCCGTGATGCTGTTCTGTTCCTGCTGCGGCAGGGGCTGCGGCGGGTTGGGCGGCAGTTCCACCGGCGCAGGCAGTACGGAGGCGATCTGTGGCGACGCCGTCCCCTGCGTGGAAATGCCGGGCAGGTCGGTATGGGCGGAAACGGCCGGCTGCTCCGGTGTCGCGGTCATGCGGTACCACCCCACATAGGCCCCGACCAGGATGACAATGCCACCCAGCAGGATCACGCCCAGCGGCAGGCTCTTTTCAGGCAGCGGAACCGGAAATGACAGGTCGGGCTTGCGGTCGAAGGCCCCGCGCATCTCCATCTTGAACCGCTGGATCAGGGGTTCGGGCGCCAGGCCGAGCGCCTTGGCATAGGTGCGCAGGAAACCGATGGCATAGGCGCTGCCCGGCAGGGCCTGTGCACGGCCTTCCTCCAGCGCCTCCAGATATGGCAGGCGTATGCGCAGCCATGAGGCGACATCAGGCAGGCTCCAGCCCAGTTGTTCGCGGCGCGCGCGCAGTTCCTGACCGACGCCAAGGGGGATGTCACCCGCCGGGGCAGATGTGGCCGCGTCACCGGGGTTCGTGTTTTTCTGGCGGAACATGCGTGTGCCCTCGCTCATTCGCGGCGCATCCTGTCTTCCTGCCGGATCAGGGCGTCGAGCGCCTGGTCAACAAGTTCGGCGATGATGTCGCGCACCGACTGTTCACTGGTGATCATGCCGACCGACTGTCCCGCCATGACGGACCCGTTTTCGACATCCCCCTCGATCACCGCGCGGCGCAGCGACCCGGCCCAGAAATGTTCGATATCCAGTTGTGCCTGCTCCTTCGTCAGTTCGCCTGACTGGAAGCGTCGCAGCGTTTCCGCCTGATGGGTGAGGAAACGGCGACTGCCCTCGTTGGACAGGCCGCGCACCGGAATGACGGGGAAGCGTTCGTCAAGCTGCACCGAGGTGACGGCGTCACGCGCGCTGGCGCGGATGAACGCCTTCTTGAAACGTTCATGCGCGATGCTGTCGGTCGAGGCGGCAAAGCGCGTGCCAAGCTGCGCACCCGCTGCCCCCTGCTCCAGGTAGGATACGATCGCATCCCCCCGTCCCAGGCCGCCAGCGACGAAAACGGGAATGTCACGGATGAAGGGCAGCACTTCCTGCGCCAGCACCGTCAGCGACACGGGACCGACATGGCCGCCCGCCTCGGACCCTTCGATGACCAGCGCATCCACGCCCATGCGCATGAGGCGCTTGGCCAGCACGAAGGCGGGGGCAAAGGCGATGACCTTGGCCCCGCCATCCTTGATGGCGCGGATCACGGGACCGGACGGGATCCCCCCGGCCAGCACGACATGGCCGACGCCTGCGTCGAGGCAGACCTGCACAAGGTCGTCGAGGCGCGGATGCATGGTGATCAGGTTCACGCCGAACGGGCGGCTTGTGCGGGCCTGGGTTGCTGCGATCTCCTCCGCAAGGCGGTCAGGCTCCATCGCGCCGCAGGCCAGCACGCCAAAGCCGCCCGCGTTGGAAATCGCGGAGACGAGGTGGCGTTCGCTGATCCACGACATGGCCCCGCCAAGGATGGAGACCTCGCTGCCGAGGAAGCGGGTTCCCGCCGACCAGAGCCGGTCAAGCCGCGCGCGCGCGGCAACCCGGCGGGGATCGGTGGCGGCAGTGGGGGATGAAGGGCTGGTCTGGTTCATTTCAGGCTGCATCAAGGCCGTAGGCGGCATGGAGGGCACGGACCGCGAGTTCGGTATATTCCGCAGCGATCAGGACCGAGACCTTGATTTCACTGGTGGAGATGACCTGCACGTTGATGTTGCGTTCGGACAGGGTGCGGAACATCGTGTTGGCGACCCCGGTGTGCGAGCGCATGCCCACGCCCACCACGCTGATCTTCACCACGTCGTCGTCGGTGGCAAGTTCGCCGTAATGGATGACGTCGCGCGCCTCCTCCAGCGCCTTGATGGCCTGGGCGAAATCCGTCTTGCCCACGGTGAACGTGATGTTGGTCATGCCATCATCACCCGTGCTCTGCACGATCATATCGACATTCACGTTCGCTTCGGCCAGGGGGCCGAACACGGCGGCCGCGATTCCGGGGCGATCGGGAACCCGGCGCACGGAAATCTTTGCCTCGTCACTGGAATAGGCAATCCCGGCCACCAGTTCCTTTTCCACGATTTCGTCCTCATCCACGACTATTGAACCGGGCAGATGCCCCTCTGATGGCGCGGGGCCATCCGTAAAACTGGAAAGAACCTGCACGCGTACCCGCTCCTTCATCGCGAGTTCGACGCTGCGGGTCTGCAGGACCTTGGCCCCGACGGACGCGAGTTCAAGCATCTCCTCATAGGTGATTTTATCGAGCTTGCGTGCTTTGGCAACGATCCTGGGGTCGGTTGTATAGATTCCGTCCACGTCGGTATAGATGTCGCACCGGTCCGCATGCAGCGCCGCCGCCAGCGCCACGGCGGAGGTGTCCGACCCCCCCCGGCCCAGCGTCGTGATGCGATTGTCGTGGTCCACGCCCTGGAACCCCGCGATGACCGGCACCTGCCCCGCCTGCATAGAGGCGATCAGGGCCGTGCCGTCGATCGATTCAATGCGCGCCTTGCCATGCGCGTCATCGGTGCGCAGCGGGATCTGCCATCCCAGCCACGAACGCGCATCCACCCCCAGCGCCTGCAGCGCGATCGCGAGCAGCCCGCTGGTCACCTGCTCACCCGTGGCGACGACCGTGTCATATTCGCGCGGGTCATGCAGGGTGGAGAGGTCCTGGCAGTAACCGACAAGCCGGTTGGTGACGCCGGACATCGCGGAGACGACGACCGCGACCTCGCATCCCGCATCGACCTGTTTGCGGACCTTTTCCGCGACAGCGCGAATCCGCTCCAGATTGGCCACGGATGTGCCACCGAATTTCATAACGATCCGCGGTACGGTAGTGGACATTGGAACATGCTCTCCGCTGTGGGTCAGGATTCGTGCTGTCCGGGCCAGTTCCGCAGATGGGTGGTCCGGGGCATTGCGGTTATGTACAAGGCGCGTCACATACATCCCCCCCGCCTCTGCGTCCAGCGCGAGACAGCCAAATGAAAGGCGTTGCACCCATGCAGCTTCACGATTCGCCGGCCCCGGGGCCGGGTTCGGTCTCCCCTTCCGAAATCGCCCGTTTCAGCGAACTGGCCGAAAGATGGTGGGATCCCACGGGGCCGATGCGTCCGCTGCATGCGATGAACGACCTGCGGATATCATGGTCGCTGGCCCACCTGCCCGCCCCTGTCGATGCGCACGGGACGCGGCGCACGCTGCTGGATATCGGCTGTGGCGCAGGCCTTGCGAGCGAGGCTTTCGCACGCGCGGGTTTCGATGTCATGGGACTTGATGCCTCCAGCGCGGCCATTACGGCGGGGCGGCATCACCTGCGCCACCATCCCCTGCCCGAAGGCAGCGGGCCGCTGGCCTATCGCTGTGGCAGTGCGGAGGAACTATGTGCCGAAGGCGCGCGGTTCGATGCGATTTCCGCGCTGGAAGTGATCGAGCATGTGACTGATCCCGCCGCTTTCCTCGCCATGCTTGCGACGATGCTGCGGCCGGGTGGCGCGCTGATCGTCTCCACCATGAACCGGACGCTGCGTTCACTGGCGATGGCGAAGATCGGCGCGGAATACGTGCTGCGCCTGCTGCCGGTCGGCACGCATGAATGGCGCAAATTCATCACCCCTGCGGAACTGGGCCAGCAGGCCGTGCAGGCAGGATTGCGAATCGCGGATATCGCGGGGATGGTCCCCGGCCTTGGCGGCTGGCGCGAAAGCCGTGACCTCGGGGTCAACTATATCGCCCAGCTTGTGCGCGACTGAGCACGGGACCCATGTGGCCGCCCCACCTGCGTGGGGCCGCCACATGGCCCGTGGGCGTTCAGATCGTGTTCATGAACGCAAAGGTGGTCGGACTGCCGACGTGGGTGAAGTTCCATGTGAACTGCAGTTCGCCCGTGGCGGCATTCACGCGGAACGACGTGACGGAATCGCTGCGCTGGTTGGCGCAGAACAGGAACGACCCGCTGGGGTCGAACATCATCGAACGCCCGTAATCCGCATGCATCCAGATCTCATCGACGAGGTTGAGCGTGCCATCGTCATTGACGTGGAAGCTTGCCAGTGAATCGCCCAGCCGGTTGGAGACATACAGGTAACGCCCGTTGGGCGAGAGCAGGATCCCCGCCGCCAGGGTGCTGCCACGGAAATGCGGGGTCACGGTGCTGACGGTCTGCTGCGGTACGATCTCGCCCGTCTGGGCGTTGAAGGCGGCCGCAACCACTTTCGAATCCTGCTCGCCCAGGATGTAGATCATGTTCCCCTTCTCGTTGAAGGCGAAATGACGCGGGGCGGAGCCGGGGGTCATGGTGATGAACGGCATCTTGGCATTGGGCACCAGGCGCCCGGTATGCAGGTCCAGCGTCCAGACATACACCCGGTCAAGGCCCGCGTCGCAGGCCAGCACGAAGCGCCCGCTGGGGTCGGAGGCGACCATGTGCACATGCGACCCGGAATGGTCGCTGATGGCGAAATTGCCCGGCGGGTTGTCACTGGCGCGGTCGGGCATGCGCGGCCCGGTATTCTTGACCACGTCGGTGGGATCGCCAAGGCTTCCGTCAGGCTTGATCGGAAGGATGCCGACACTGCCGCCCATGTAGTTGGCGACCATCACGTATTTGCCCGAATGATGGATGCTCAGGTGCGCGGGCACGGCCCCGCCTGAACGCATGACGTTGATCTTGGTCAGTTCGCCACTCTTGCGGTTGACGGAGAATGACGTCACGCAGCCTTCGTGGTTGTCGTTGAAATCGTCAATCTCGCTCAGGGCGTAAAGGAAGCGCGAATCTGCGGAAATGACGAAGAAGGATGGGCTGGCGATATCGACATAGGTCATCAGCGCCGACAGGCTGCCATTGTCGGGGTTCATCTCGAAGACCGAAATCCCCTGCCCGTTTCCCGCGCCGCCCGGTGGCCCATGCTGCGTGTAGCCGCCAATGTAGCAGATGGTCCGTGAACGCTGCGGCAGTTCCGCAAGCGCCCTGCGGGTGACGGCTGGCACCCCTGCCATCGCCAGTCCCGCGATAACGGCACGCCGGGTAAGATTGGACTTCATCGAATTTCAGCTATCCCAGATATAGGTGTTCCAAATGCCCGCACGTCATGGCAGGCGGCATTCCGGCCCGATCCTGCCGGTAAAGGGGGTCCATGTCTCCGTTTCCCCGAAAAGCGGGACGCCCACGAACCCCCGCAGTTTCAGCGCCCCGTTGGGCGCGATCCAGATCTTGGCGTGATAGACGCGCCCACTGTCGGGATCAAGGATATGGCCGTTCCAGTGGCCGGTTTCCTCCGGATCGGGCGTGAAGCCGGTCAGCATCCGCAGTCCGCATTCCGAATGGCCCGCATGGTCCTTTGGGACGTCCTTGGTATAGCTCAGCCCCACAAGGTCACCGCAGACTTCCGTGCCGCACTGCATGATGCGGAACACCCCGTCATGGTCCTTGGTTTCCCATTCCCCGAGAATGGGCGGTGCCTGCGTCGATGGCGCGGCGTGCGCGGGGGAAAGGATGCCGCCCAGACCCATCCCGATCGCCAGCACCATCAGCATCCGTGCAGGGGCGCCTGACATGACGCGCCGCCAGATGCGGCCTGTTGCCGGGTTCTGACCGATCCGTCCGGTCATTCCTGTCGTTCCGCGCATGGATCCCTCCCCTTGGTCGTGCGCCGCGTAACATGCAATGGATACGAAGCGGGCGTAGTGTTCAGTTTCAGCTATCGGCGGGCCTGACCCAGGGGATGGTCAGCACCTCTACCCCTTCGTCGTCCAGCATCTCACGCTCATCTTCGGTCATGCTGCCGTAAATTCCCGTGGCCTGCTTTTCGCCGCGATGCATTTTCAGTGCTTCCGCCGCGAACTGTGGTCCAGCATTCACGCAATGCTGTTCAATGACATCGCGCATTTTTTGCAACAGTGCCATCGCCGCATCGGGCACAGGCACCGTATCGCGCGCCGGCGCAGGCGTGACGGGCGGTGTACTCACTCATCCCGTGCCGGTGGTTCCCGTCGTCCCCATCGCCGCGTCCCCTGTCGCGTCCATGGGGGCGCCGTCCCCCGCGCCCCGGCGGATGGCGGGCGCCATCAGGGCGCGGGTGATGGTGTGTGCCCCACATTGCGGACATGACAGCAGACCCCTTTCCGCCTGCTGCTCAAAGCTGACGCTGCTTGGGAACCATCCCTCGAATTCATGCTCCCCTTCGCATCGCAGGCGGTAGAGAATCATGCAGCTTCCCCCTGTTTCGAAGCGGCGTGCTCAGCCCAGGCCGAGCAGCGCGTCAAGTTTGCCCCCACGCTCAAGCGCCATCATGTCGTCGCATCCCCCGATGAACTTCCAGTCCACGAAAAGCTGGGGCATCGTCATGTGGCCGCCCGAACGGCTGATGGCGGTCTGGCGGGCCTGCGTGCCATGCAGGGCGGTGATTTCCTCGAACGCGACACCCTTGGACTGCAGCAGCCTGACGGCCCGGACGCAATAGGGGCAACCCGGCTGGGTGTATATCTCGACTTTAGGCATGCGGAACTTTCATCTGCTGGATCAATGTCGTCTCTGCGGTAACGCTACCCCATAATGCCATGTCCGGGCGTCAGTTGGGTAATGAAACCGTATCCGTTACGGATCGGGTGCCGGCGGGTGGACAGACACGCGCGGCGGACAGGACATCGACACGGGCGACGCCATGCCCGCGCAACGCCACGGCACAGGCCCCCAGCGTGCTGCCGGTGGTTATGACATCATCGACAAGGATGACATGCCGTCCCCGCAGGTCCGGACGCCGGTGTGGGCGTACCGTGATCGCGCCGTCCAGCACCGCGCGACGCTGCGCCCCGACCATGTGGCCAAGAGGGCGGGTGTGGCGTATCCGCATCAATGTGTCTGGCCAGTGAGCAATGCCGCCAAGCCGGGAGAGTTCCCCCGCCAGCAGCGCGGACTGGTTGTAGCGGCGCGTGAACAGCCGTCGCCGATGCAGCGGCACCGGGACCAGTATGGCGTCGGGGTGCAGCAGGTCGCGACCGGACAGGTACATGTAGCGCGCCAGCAGGGCCGCATTTTCCGTCCGGTCCCCGTATTTGAGCCCAAGGATCAGGCGGCGTGACCAGTCATCATAAACCAGCGCCGCGCGTCCTGCCTCCCACGGTGGGGGGGCGTGCAGGCAGTCGTGACAGGTCAGGCTGTCTCCTGCCGCGGCCTCGGATGTGAAGGGGATGCCGCATCTGCGGCATGAGGGGGCTGCAATCAGGTGCAGGTGCGTGAAACATTCCGCACAGACATGCCCGGCCTGCGCCACTTCTGCACCGCAGGACAGGCAGTGCGGCGGCAGGAGCAGGTCGAGGGCGTGGCGCGCACCACGGCGCAGGTGCTCCGTAAGGCGGCGGGGTGGGAAAATGCTGGAAAGTCCGGGCATCGGGGCGGTGCATTCACGTGATGGTGTCCTTGGCAGATGCTAGCGGATGGCGCACATCACTGTCATGGAGACGCCGATCATTTTTGACCGCCATGCCGTGCGACTGCATCGGGATCGCGCATGCACCACGCTGGGGCGGATACAGCCGATCGTGCAGGCGGCCGCGGATCGGCTTCTGGACCGGCTTGACGATACGACCCATCGTTTTTCCCATGCGCTCGATATCGGCGGGCGTGGCGTGACCGCCCCCATGCTGCGGGCGCGCGGACTCGACGTGGTGGCGACGGACCTGTCCCCTGCCCTGTGTGCGCGTGAAACCGTGCCGTGTGTCTGCATGGATGAGGAATGGCTGCCGTTCGGGGCTGCCACATTCGACCTGGTCATCGCCAACCTGTCGCTGCACTGGGTCAACGACCTGCCCGGAACCCTGGTGCAGATCCGCAATATCCTGCGGCCCGATGGGCTGTTTCTGGCATGCGTGCCGATCCTGCCGACGCTGGCGCCATTGCGTCAGGCCCTTGCGGGGGCCGAACATGACCTGCTGGGCGGGGCGTCTGCGCGTGTTTCGCCTTTCCCGGGTCTGCGCGACTGCGCCGCCCTGTTGCAGCGCGCCGGATTCGCCCTGCCCGTGGCCGATTCGGATGTCATCCCGCTGGCCTATCGCGCGCCGCTGGCGCTGCTGCAGGACCTGCGTGATGCGGGCGAAACCAATGCGCTGGACCAGCGGCATCGCGCCTGTCCCACCGCCGCCCTGTTTCCTGCGGCACTGGCGAGACTGCCGCGTGATGCGCAGGGGAATGTCGCCATGCCGCTGCATGTCGCGATCATGACAGGCTGGGCCACCGCCGCGACGCAGCCAAAGCCCCTGAAGCCCGGTCAGTTCACGACGTCGCTGAAAGATGCGCTGGACGCCGGGACGTAGAATCTGCCGGGATTTAGCCGCCGGTGACGCTCATGTGGCGGGAAATGCGCGCCGGGTCGTCGGCGGCGCGATCCAGCATGAAATCATGCCCCCTGGGCTTGCGTCCGATGGCCTCCTGCACGAGGCGCAGGAGTCCTGCCTCGTCCATTCCCGCACGCAGCGGCCCACGCAGGTCGCTTGCCCCCTCATGACCCAGGCAGGAATAAAGCTGTCCGGTGCAGGACAGGCGCACGCGGTTGCAGCTTTCGCAGAAATTATGACTCATCGGGGTGATGAAGCCGATTTTCTGCCCGGTCTCGGCCACACGCATGTAACGTGCTGGCCCCCCGGTGCGATAGGTCAGCGGTTCCAGCGTCCAGCGGCGCGCAAGGTCGGCGCGCACCCGGTCCAGCGGAATATAGCGGTTGAGCCGGTCATCCCCGGTTTCGCCCATGGGCATCGTCTCGATCAGGCACAGATCCGCGCCGATCTGCCCGCACCATGCCACCATGTCGTCGAATTCATCGTCATTCAGGCCCGCCATGGCCACGGCATTGATCCGGATTTTCAACCCGGCTTCGCGCGCCGCACGGACGCCATCGAGCGTCTTGTGCAGGTTGCCCCGCCGCGTGATGGCCGCAAAGCGCGCAGGATCAAGCGAATCCATGCTGACATTGACCCGCCTGACCCCTGCGGCATGGAGCGGAGCGGCAAATTCGCCCAGTCGGGAGCCATTGGTCGTCAGCGTCAGTTCATCAAGGCGCGGCCCGTCATCGGGGCGTCGCAGCCATTCCCCCATCGCCGAAAAAAACGACATGACATCACGCCGGACCAGCGGTTCGCCGCCGGTTACACGGATACGCCGGACGCCACTGTGGATGAATGCGCCACAGATACGTTCCAGTTCCGCATAGGACAGGATTTCAGGTTTGGGGAGGAAGGTCATGTCCTCCGCCATGCAGTACAGGCAGCGCATGTCACAGCGGTCCGTGACCGACACGCGCAGATAAGTTACCGCCCGGCCAAACGAATCAAGGAAAGGGCGCGTCATCAGGCGTTCCAATCAGTCCACCACCGTCAACTGTATGACCATTGCGTCAATGGCGACCTTTCCCGCGTGGGGAAACATCACCACCACCCGCCGTCCCGTGGCGGACTGCACCTGTCCCATGCCCCATTCCGGGTGGTCCGGATGCATTACATGCTGTCCGGGAGTCAAAAAAGAGTGAAAAGGCAGCGATGCCGTCATGAAGCATAAACCCGGGAGAGAGGCACGATATCATATGGGACCGATTTGGGCCTTTTAAACCTGTTGACGGCAGGTTCAATGAAAAACGGCCCGCCCCTGTGCCGGGACATTCATGCCGGGGCGACAGAAATCCTGTTCAGTGACGGGTGGCCGCGCCGGAAAAATCGGGGGATTCTACGCCTGATTCGTGCAGTTGCGCCGCCAGTTCGGCCTGCAGCCGTGCAAGCCCGGATTCGGTCGTGCTTTCCGCACGGGCCACCAGCATGGCCTGTGTGTTGGACGCACGCAGCAGCCACCATCCATCAGGGGTGCTGACACGGACACCATCAATCCGGGACATTTTCGCCCCCTGCGCGCGCAGGCGATCCGCGACCTCGTCTATGACGGCGAATTTGCGCGTGTCTGGACAATCAAACCGCAGTTCAGGCGTATTGACCATGACCGGAAGCGCCTGACGCACATCCGACAGCGGCCCCGGCAGGCGCGCCACAATCCCCAGCAGCCGTACGGCGGCGTACAGCGCATCGTCAAATCCGTACCATCTGTCGGCAAAAAAGATATGTCCCGACATTTCCCCCGCCAGAAGTGCGCCGGTTTCCGCCATCTTGGATTTTATCAGGGAATGGCCCGCCCCCCACATGACAGGCGTGCCGCCCGCCTGGTCCACCGCATCGAACAGGGCCTGACTTGCCTTGACGTCCGCGATGACCGTGGCGCCCGCATGGTCACGCAGCACATCACGCGCCAGCACCAGCAGAAGCTGGTCCGCCCACAGGATCTGTCCGGTATTGTCCACGACCCCGATACGATCGGCATCGCCATCAAAGGCAAGCCCGATATCGGCGTGCTGGCTGCGTACCGTGGCGATCAACTGTTCAAGGTTCGCCGGGATTGTCGGGTCCGGATGATGGGCGGGGAAATGCCCGTCGATTTCACCGTTCAGAATGGTATGCCGTCCCGGCAGCCCCTTTACGAGGCGCGCCAGCACCCTGCCCGCCGCGCTGTGCCCGTTATCCCACACGACATGCAGCGACCGCGTCCCGCCGTCCCAGTCGCGAAGCAGGCGTGCGACATACTGCTCCGTCATGTCGATGTCACGGACGCTGCCCGTGGTTTCGGGCACCACGTCACCAGTGGCGCAGAGATGGCCAAGTTCGCGGATCTGCCCGCCAAAGAATGGCTTGCTGCCCAGCATCATCTTGAAGCCATTATGGTCGGGTGGGTTATGGCTGCCGGTCACCATGACCGCACCGTCAGCCCCAAGTTCCACCGATGCGTAATACAGAAGCGGCGTGGGACCGCACCCCACCCGGGTTACGGCCATGCCCGACGCCATGGCCCCCTGCACCAGTTCGGCTTCCAGCCCCGGTGAGGAGAGGCGGCCGTCATGCCCGACCACGACAGTCGTGCCGCCCGTGCGGGCGATCACGCTGCCAAAGGCACGACCGATGGCATAGGCGTCCTGTGCCGTCAGGGTCTTCCCGACAATCCCGCGGATGTCATATTCACGCAGGCTTGTCGGGTCGAAGCGATGACGAAAGGACACCGGCCTTATTTTTCCTGATAGGACTTCAGGAACTCACGCACCTCATCGGCAAGGTCTTCGCGTGCGAGGGAGAAGGCAATCTGCGCCTCGAGGAAGCCGATCTTGTTGCCGCAGTCAAAGCGGCGGCCTTCGTAGCGGAAACCATGGAACGGCACGTGGCCGATCATCTTCGCCATCGCATCGGTCAACTGCACTTCACCGCCCGCGCCCTTTTCAAGCTTGGCAAGGTGGGGCAGCACATCGGCGGTCAGGATATAGCGACCGATGACCGACAGGTTGGACGGTGCTTCCGCGGGCTTCGGCTTTTCCACCAGGCCCTTGACCTCGACAAGCTTGCCGTCGTCGTGGCCGACATCCAGCACGCCGTACTGGTCGGTCTTTTCGCGCGGGACCTCGGTCACCGCCAGCACGTTGCCGCCCGTGCGGTTATAGACCTCGACCATCTGCTTCAGGCAGGAGGTCTTGCTCTGCACCACGTCGTCAGGCAGCAGGATGGCGAACGGGTCGTTGCCGATGAAGCTGCGGGCGCACCAGATGGCATGGCCCAGGCCAAGCGGTTCCTGCTGGCGGACGGAAATCATCGAACCCGGCGTGACACGGGTCGGTTCCAGCGCCTTCAGCGCGGAGGTCTTCTTGCGCTCCTTCAGCGTGGCTTCAAGCTCAAATGCGATATCGAAATAATCAATCAGCGAGTCCTTGCCGCGGCTCGACACCAGGCAGAATTCCTCGATCCCGGCCTCACGGGCTTCGTCAATCGCGTACTGGATCAGCGGCCTGTCGACAACCGGCAGCATTTCCTTGGGCACCGATTTCGTTGCGGGCAAGAAACGGGTTCCCATTCCGGCAACAGGAAGAACGGCTTTTTTCAAGGGCTTGATCACAAAATCCACCTTATCTTACAAATAACCTCGGACTTCCCTTTCCCTGCCCTCCTGAATTCCAGGACAATCGGCAATATCTGGACCTTGGGAAAGTCGCGTTGACTGCATCTTTAGGGCGCAGTGTCACGCAACAACATGACCTAAATCAACTGTTTTGGTCTGGAATGCATTCATTAGGGGGCCTGATACGCTTTGTAATGCATTCACCCCGGTTTTCCATACCTGTCATGTCACCTGTGCCGGACTGGCATGACATGCCGACATATTGAAGCGGCGGCGGCAAGGTCTTTCGGCATAAAGATGTATAATTGTGCCGATTTTATGGCAACCCGTTCCGGACAGCACGAATCAACAGGCGGTGATGATCCGTTCACCGCCCTGCCGGGACTCTTTATTGGGATAATTTTCTGGAAATGTATGGTGCGGCCAAGAAGACTCGAACTTCCACGGGGTTTCCCCCACAAGCACCTCAAGCTTGCGCGTCTACCATTCCGCCATGGCCGCATACATTATCTTCGGTATCGGGTAAGCGATAGCGAAGCAATGCAGGCCGTATAACCGATGGAAGGCAAACGGGCAATGACTGAAAACAAGATTTTATGGGAAATGGCACCAGGACGTGTCCCCTACCCCGATGCGCTGGCCTGTATGGAGCGTGACGCCCGTGCGATCCGGGCCGGTGACGCGGGTGAACGGGTGTGGTTGCTGGAACATCCCCCCACCTATACGGCCGGCACGTCGGCCCGGCCGGAAGACCTGTTCAATCCGGCCGGATATCCCACCTGGCCTGCGGGACGCGGCGGGCAGTGGACCTATCACGGGCCGGGGCAGCGCGTGTGCTATGTCATGCTGGACCTTACGCAGCCACACGGCCCGGTCCCCGCGCGTGACGTGCGGGCCTATGTCCATGCGCTGGAGGAGTGGCTGATTCGCACACTCGGCCGTTTCGGCGTGACCGGTGAACGGCGGGAGGGACGCGTGGGCGTCTGGGTGGTGGACCCGAAAAGCGGGCGGGAGGAAAAGATCGCGGCCATCGGGGTGCGGGTCTCGCGCTGGGTCAGTTGGCACGGAGTCGCAATCAACGTTGACCATGCCCTGTCGGATTTCGAGGGAATCGTCCCCTGTGGAATCCGCGAATATGGCGTGACCAGCCTGCGCAGGCTGGGGCTCGACGTCACCATGGCGGATGTGGACCGCGCGCTGCGTGACTGCTGGACGGAGTGTTTCGGCAGCGTGCCGGTGGAAGGGGAATATCTGGAGGCATGATGCCGGCCGATCTTCCCGGCGTCACGGCATCGGGGTCTGCCTGAAAGTGATCTGACGGAAGATCCGGGACGCCGCCCTGCCAGGATGGCGTTCCCTGAAACTGCATGATTCGCAGCCTCTTACTTCGTGGTGCTGAGGGAAAACAGGTCATCAGGCCATGCAGGACCGGCATGGACATCATCGAGGTCGAGGCGGATATGCTGGCGTTCCACGTCCGTCATCTCGATGGCGATCAGGCTCAGCGTGCCCGAGATATCCGAAAAGCCCAGCGTCAGGAGCCCCTGCGACGGGCTGTCGGAACGCGCCATGGAGATCTGGAGGCTGTTGGTCCCGTGCTGGACGGAAGTCACGACGATCTCTCCATCCAGATGCACGGGCTGTTGCAGCAGCAGGCCAAGCGGCTGGTGCCCGAGCGACATGCGCGTTACGGAATCGCGGCGCGGGTCGATGAACACCAGATGCCCGTTCGCCGCCGTCAGCTTCATCGCGGCGGGCGTGGTGTAGTCAAGGCGCAGCCTGCCCGGATCATAATACAGCTTCCCGTCGCCCTTCCCGCCATCGGGCCAGGTCTGGACGAAATGCGCGCCAAGGCCGTGCGTGTCATTGAGGTAATGCTCGACCCGCGTGATCTCGTCCTTCTGGCTCAGCGTCGCCTTGTCCGGCACTGCCTGACAAGCGCCAAGCAGCATCAGCAGGCCGCCCGCCATCAGGCGGCGGACGTGAAAGGGAAATGCCGGTTTCATGGCATCTTTCATGATGTCGTCATCCGTTCCTGTTCCGCAGGCGTGCGCAGGGTCAGAGACAGCGCATGCATGCCGCCCGCGAATTCATCGGCCAGCAGTTCGTGGACAAGGCGGGAGCGCTGCACCCGGCCCATGTCGGCAAAGGCGTCGCTGACAACCAGCACGTTATAATGACTCTCCCCCGCCTGCACGCCATTGTCGCGTATCCCGACATGGTGGGCATGGCGGGCGCTGTCGTCGTGAACATGCAGTTCCACGGGGGCGAGACGCTCACGAAGGCATGTCTCGATTCGGGCGGCGCGTCCCGCGATCCGGTCTGTCATTGGCTGCTTCCTCTGCTCCATGGCCACACTCGCACATCTTCGCTCTTGCACGAAGCATGAACGGACGCACATAACGGGAATGATGAAGAGAAGGAATACACGTCCCAAGGCCTTTGACCCCGATCCGGACGCACCGGCGCGCTGCTGCGACATGGCCGGATGCACCGAGGCCGCAGGTTATCGCGCGCCGCGTTCGCGCGACGCGCTGAACCAGTATTTCTGGTTCTGCCTGGAACATGTGCGTGAATACAATGCGCGCTGGGACTACTACAAAGGCATGTCGCCCTGGCAGATCGAGGCCCATATCCGCGCCGATGTGTCGTGGAACAGGCCGTCATGGCGACTGGGGCAGGCCAATGGCGCGCGTGGCTTTGACGAGGAGGAAATCCTCGACCCGCTTGACCTGCTGAAAAACGGTGCGCGCACGCGGGCACGCCGCGCGCAGGAACGTGACGCGCGCCATGCCGCCCCGGATGAACTGAAATACCCGCTCAGCGTGCTGGACCTTGGCTGGCCCATCTCGCTCGATGAACTGAAGACACGCTACAAGGCGCTGGCCCGCCAGCATCACCCCGACGCCAATGGCGGCGATCGCGCGGCGGAAGAGCGGCTTAAGGGGATCAATGTTGCCTATACGGCGATCCGTGCCCATCTTGTGGCAATGCCGGACGGCGGACTTGCCCGTTCGGCCTAGATTTTAAGTGATGGCTGATCGCCCGTCCCCTTCCTATACTCCTGTGTATGACGTTACCTGTCGTGCCGGATCGCGGCGTATGATGGCAGGGGCACCAGAATATGACGGACACGATATCAATGAATGCACTCGAAGAGCTTACGCCCGGAAATGTCGATGCGGCAGGCGAGCCGCTGCCTCCCATTTCCGCCATTTCCCAGCCTGACCGCAAGGTCTCGGCGCGGGAGGTGTTCGGTATCGACAGCGATATGGAAGTGCCCGCATTTTCGGTGCGCACCGACCATGTGCCCCAGATCGACCCGACCTACCAGTTCGACCATGACACCACGCTGGCCATCCTTGCGGGCTTTGCCTTCAACCGCCGCGTGATGGTCCAGGGCTATCACGGCACGGGCAAGTCTTCGCATATCGAGCAGGTGGCCGCGCGGCTGAACTGGCCGAGCGTGCGCATCAACCTCGACAGCCATATTTCGCGTATCGACCTGATCGGCAAGGATGCGATCGTCCTGAAGGACGGCAAGCAGATCACCGAATTCCGCGAGGGCCTGCTGCCATGGGGCCTGCAGCATCCCTGCGCGCTGGTGTTTGACGAATATGACGCGGGACGGCCCGATGTCATGTTCGTCATCCAGCGCGTGCTCGAGGTGGAGGGACATCTGACGCTGCTGGACCAGAACCGCGTCATCCGCCCCAACCCCGCCTTCCGCCTGTTCGCGACGGCCAACACCGTCGGCCTTGGCGATACCACGGGCCTGTATCATGGCACCCAGCAGATCAACCAGGGGCAGATGGATCGCTGGAACATCGTCACGACGCTGAATTACCTGCCCCATGCGCAGGAAAGCGCCATTGTCATGGCGAAGATGGGGATCGACCCGAAGAAGAACCCGCAGGACGCCAGGCGGATCGAGATGATGGTCGCCCTTGCGGACCTGACGCGTTCGGGGTTCATCGCGGGCGACATCTCCACCGTCATGTCACCGCGCACGGTCATCAGTTGGGCCGAAAACTATCGTATTTTCAAGGATCTGGCCTTTGCGTTCCGTGTGACGTTCCTGAATAAGTGCGATGAGGCGGAACGGCCGACCGTGGCCGAATATTACCAGCGCTGTTTCAACGCCGACCTGATGCCACCGCAGGCACGCTAAGGCAGCGCAGAACGATTCCAGAGCAGGCAGGCATACGGCATGCGTGAAAAGACCCCATCCTCGCGTTCGGGCGAAGCTTCAGCCCAGCGGACCGCACGCGCCGAGCGTTTCAAGCGCGCGACGGTCGGGGCTGTCCGCGCCGTGGGCGGCAATGCCGCGACGGAGGTGACGTTCCTTAACGGTCCCGTCGCCCCCGGTGTCTCTGTGGTGGGCACGCAGGTGCGCCTGCCCGCGCCGGCGGCGGGCATGTCGGAGGTTGACATGATGCGCCTGCGTGGTGTCGCGGATGCGGCGGCATTGCGGGTGCGCCATCATGACGCGGCCATCCATGCCGCGGCCCAGCCTGACGCGGGCGAGGCACGCGACATCTATGACGCGCTGGAACAGGCGCGGGTTGAAAGTGTCGGCGCGCGGCACATGGCAGGCATGGCCGCCAACCTTCAGGCCAGGCTGGCGCAGGAATGTGCGGAAATGGGCCTTGGCGACGCCAATGGCGGACGCCAGATGCCCACGGCACTTGCGTTCGGCCTGCTGGCGCGCGCGCGCATGACGGGCCAGCCTGTGACGGAGTCCATGAAGACCACCATGCAGCGCTGGCAGGATGAACTGCCCGCCAATGTGCTGCAGGCGCTTGATGCGATGGTCGCCCGGCAGGACAGCCAGGTGGATTTCGCCCGTGCCGCCCGGCAGTTGCTGATGGCCTGTGACCTGATCGAGCAGGAAACCGACCCCGAGGCGGAGGACGAGGACGGAACCGCGTCCGCCCAGTCGGATGAAAGCGATGCCTCCGACGCGCCGGAGGAGCCGAACCCGCAGGAGCAGGACAGCCCGGCGGAGGAAGAGGATCCCGGCCTGCAGATGCAGATGTCGCAGGGCACCGGTATGGGAGAGGACGAGCAGGATAACGGCGAGCAGGACGGTGCGGCTTCCGGTTCGGAGGAAGCGGGCGGTCCCTCCGAAGATGCGGAAGACGCGGATCAGGACAGGATCCCGGGCTATCACGCCTATACCACTGCCTATGACGAGGAAATCGGCGCGGAAGACCTGTGCGATGCGGAGGAACTGTTCCGCCTGCGCCAGACCCTCGACCAGCAGTTGGTGAGCATGCAGGGCGTGGTGTCGAAACTGGCGAACCGCCTGCAGCGCCGCCTGATGGCGCAGCAGACCCGGGCGTGGGAGTTCGATCTGGAGGAAGGCATCCTCGATGCTGGCCGCCTGTCGCGCATCGTGGTCAACCCGATGCTTTCGCTGTCGTACAAGCGCGAACGCGACACGGATTTCCGTGACACCGTGGTGACGCTGCTGATTGACAATTCCGGGTCGATGCGTGGCCGCCCGATTTCGGTTGCGGCGATGTGTGGCGATATCCTCGCCCGCACGCTTGAACGCTGCGCGGTCAAGGTGGAGGTGCTTGGCTTTACCACCCGCGCGTGGAAAGGCGGGCGCAGCCGGGAGCAATGGGTGACCGATGGCAAGCCCGCCAATCCCGGGCGCCTCAATGACCTGCGCCATATTGTGTACAAGGCGGCGGACATGCCGTGGCGTCGGGCGCGCAAGAATCTTGGCCTGATGCTGCGCGAAGGGCTGCTGAAGGAAAACATCGACGGTGAAGCGCTGCTGTGGGCGCAGCGCCGCCTGCGGGCGCGTCCCGAAAGCCGCAAGATTTTGATGGTGATTTCCGATGGCGCGCCGGTGGATGACAGTACCCTGTCGGTCAATCCCGGCTCCTACCTGGAGACGCACCTGCGCGAAGTCATTGCACAGATCGAGACGCGCAGCGCCATCGAACTGCTGGCCATCGGGATCGGGCATGACGTGACCCGGTATTACCGCCGCGCCGTCACCATTACCGACGCGGAGGAACTGGGTGGCACGATGATGCAGAAACTCTCCGAGCTGTTCACCGAAGAAAAGTCGGGGGGACGGCGCTAGTCTCCTCTCCTGCTGCTGGCAGGTCTTGAAAGTTTTTGGTGAAGCTTCTTCCAAAAAGCTTCAGGGGAACGTCGCCTTTTCAGAGAAAAGGCGACGTCCGGAAGCTTCCGTTGTCAGCCCTGCTTTTCCCGGGCAAGCCGTGCATCCGCGAGTTCGAGGAGCTTCTCAAGCATCCGGTCCACATCCGCCTCCACCGTGCGGTGGTTGACGATGGCCGCGCGCACGGCCTTGCGTCCCCCGATCACGGTGGTGGACGGGGCCGCGACGCCGCTTTCATGCAGGTCCTTGACGATTTCGCCATTGAAATGGTCAAGGTCGTCCACGGTGGCGAGCACACGGAAACACACAATGTTCAGCGTGACCGGCGCCAGCAGTTCCGTGCGCGGATTTTCCTCCACCCGGCGGGCCAGGTGACGGGCGATGGCGCAGCATCCCGCCACCATTTCACCCATCCGTTCCGCGCCATAGGTGCCCAGCGTCATCCAGACCTTCAGCGCACGGAAACCACGTGACAGGTCGGGGCCAAGGTCACAGAACCACGGACCGTTTGTCGCAAGGCCCCTGTCCTCCCGCGCGAGGTAACTGCGCGACTGTGCAAAGGCGGCGGCCTGAAGCGTGGGGTCGCGCACGAGGATGCAGCCCGCGTCGTACTGCACCTGCGCCCATTTGTGGAAATCGAATGCGATGCTGTCGGCGCGTTCCATCCCCTTGAGCATCGGCCGCAGGTCCGGCGACAGGGCCGCCAGCGCGCCGAAGGCCCCATCGACATGGAACCACAGCTTTTCGCGCGCGGCGATGTTGGCCAACTGGTCCAGATCGTCGATGGAGCCGGTATCGACGGTTCCCGCAGTGCCGACAATCATGAAGGGTTCGTACCCGGCCGCGCGGTCACGGGCGATGGCCTTTTCCAGTTCCGGCAGGATCATGCGGTTGTTGCGGTCCACCGGGATGATCCGCAGGGCGTCGGACCCCAGCCCCGTCAGGTCGAACGCACGCGAAATGCAGCCATGGGCGCTGGCGGCGGCATATCCCGTCAGCCTGCGCGTCCCCACCCCGGCATGGCGCATCGCCAGGCCGTCCGGCACGGCGCGGCTGGCGGTGATGACCGCGATCATGTTGGCCATGGACGACCCCGTCACCAGCAGGCCGGAACAGTCGGTGGGAAAACCGCAGATCTGCGCGGCCCAGCGGATGACCTCGCGCTCCACCTCGATCGGGGCATGGTCACGGCCGCCACAGTTGGCGTTCAGCCCCCCTGCCAGCAGTTCAGACAGCATCCCGATCGCGGTACCCCCTCCATGGACCCACCCCATGAAGCCCGGATGCACGTTGCCCGTGGCATAGGGCACGACCAGTTGCTGGAAACGGGCATAGAGGTCTTCGGGCGCGGAGGGGCCGGCCGGCAGGCCCGTACGCAGTTCCTGGCGCAGCCCGTTGGGCATGGGCTGCCACACCGGCTGTTCACGCAGGTGGCTGAGGCGATCGATCATGTCGTCCAGCATCCGGTGTCCCAGCTGACGCAGCGCGTCCCAGTTGTCAGGATCCAGTCCACTCATGTTTCGTTCGTCCACCATCTTGCGTCACAATAAATCGGATCAGGCATGCGCCATGAAGCCGCACGTGTCATAGCCTTCCCGCGTCCCAACGGCGAGGGGCAAAAACACCCGCCATGTTCGCATGCTTATGTCTGGCGCGCGATCCCGTCCGTCCGGACTCCGGTGGCGCTGCGGGCATAACGCCGCGCCAGGGTCGCGCACACGAACAACTGGATCTGGTGATAGATCATCAGCGGCAGGACGATAATGCCCACCATCGGCCCCGCAAACAGCACGTTGGCCATCGGAACGCCTGACGCCAGTGTCTTTTTCGAACCGCAGAACACGATCGCCACCTCGTCACGGCGGCTGAAGCCGAGCAGGCGGCTGCCGAACGTTGTCAGGACCAGAACGGTAAGCAGCAGGATGCTGTCCGCCACCATGATGCGCCCGATCTGTGCCGCGGTAACCCGGTGCCACAGCCCCTGCACCACCGCTTCGCTGAAGGCGGTATAGACGACGATCAGGATGGAAGCCCGGTCGGTCATGGAAATCACCTGCTTGTACCGGTGGACCCATCCCCCGATCCATGGCTGCGCCATCTGCCCCAGCATGAAGGGCAGCAGAAGTTGCAGCATGATCGACGTGATCCCCCCCTGCGTGGAGGCCGACTGGTGCACGACCAGTCCCGTCAGGAGCGGCGTGATGAAAATGCCCATGATGTTGGACATGGTGGCCGAACAGATGGCCGCCGCCACGTTCCCCTGCCAGATGGAGGTAAAGGCGATCGAGGACTGCACCGTCGAGGGCAGGCAGCACAGGAACAGCAGTCCCGTCCAGGTATCGGCATCAAGGAATGCTGGGAACAGCGCATGAAACCCCATTCCCAGCAGCGGGAAGGCCACGAAGGTGCAGCCAAGGATCGCCAGATGGAGGCGCCAGTTCGTCATGCCGTCGATGATGGCGCGTCGTGACAGGCGCGCGCCCTGGAAAAAGAACATGACCCCGATCACGATAATGGCCAGTGTCTGGAAAAAATTGATCCCGTTCCCTGTGCAGGGAAAAAAGGTTGCGATAAGGATCGTGGCAACCAGGCAAAGCAGGAACGTGTCGATCTTGCGGAACATGGGGTTTGAAACTTCTGATTGCAGGGGGAGATCTGGCGCTTTTCGATACGGCCACAGATTGCATAATGAACGTATCCAAGCCAGTTTACGCATCACAATGAAGAAACTTCTCTTACCGCTTCTCCTTGGCGCCTGCGCGCCCGCGATCGCCTTCCCTGCCGCCAGCGGCGCATGGGCGACCTCCCTGCCGGAAGAATGCGCGGTCTCGTCCGCCACCAGCAGCCAGGCGCACGTGACGGACAGCATCATCTCCCGCGGGTATGACCTGCGCCTTGCGGGGGAACATGCGCATCAGGAACTGCGTGCGGGTGACATCACCGCCACCGGCAGCGGGATGAATGCCGCCGAACTGCATGACCTGGAGGATGCGGCATCCCTGGTCATGGTGGCAACCCTGACGGGCCACCATTCCGACCACTGCCCCAATTCCTATTTCCTGCAGGTCGTCGCCCCCGTCCTTGACGGGGTGCAGTCGGGCAAGAGCTACGACCTTGTGTGGGATAACGCGGACATGTCCACGGGGACGATCCACCTGTCCTTCCGTCGTGCCCACCTGCGCCTGACGGGCGGGCGCACGCCTGACGCCCCTGCCGTCATGACGCTGGAGACGCAGGGCGTGAACATCAATGGCAGCAAGAATCACCTGCTGGAGGCGACGATGCCACAGCAGGCCTCGGCGTCCGCTTCCATGCCCGCATCGGATATCGTGCCGCTTGCCGCCGCCATCGTCGGCCACCCGAGCGAGAGTGTCGCGGTGCCGGTGGAACTGACCTCGGTCAAGGCGGTGCGTGACACGATGCAGATTTCGGGCAACGGCAAGGCGACCCTGACGGGCAATACCGATGCCTCCGCCGGGGAGGGCCATGTGGCGGTCCAGCATCTTGACGACATCATCGCGACCCTGCGCGACAGTGGCCAGACGAAGGCCAGCGCGGCCCTGGTCTTGGCCAAGCTGTTCGGGCACCGTTCGGCCACTGGCACGTCGTGGGACGTGAACTGGGATGCCGGTGTCCTGACGGTCAACCATATCCCCCTGCCCATCCGCTAAAAACGGTTTGAAAAGTTAAAAGTTTTTGGTGAAGCCTTTTTCAAAAAGCTTCGAAGAACGTCCCCCCTTTCGATCAAAAGGCGACACCCGGAAACTTTTGCTTTCAAATGGTTCCTGAAGGAAACCACCCGGACGCGGCTTTCGCGAAAAGGCCACGTCCGGACGCATCTCCTGATCCGCGCGATATTGCGCGGACCATCCTCAGGCCGGGACAGCTTCCGCCAGCGTGTTCAGCGCCCCAAGCACCTTGCGGGCCTGCGTGATGCGCTGCGCGTTCGTCATCTCCCGGATGATGGCCAGCTTGTGGTCCGGGCGCAGCCGCACCTTCCCGTCCTTCTGCTGCGCGATCCATGTCACCAGTCCCGCCGGGTTGACGAAGCTGTTGTTGCGGAACTGGATCACCATGCCCTTCGGCCCGGCCTCCAGCCGTTCCACGCCCGCAGTACGGCACATCCGCTTCAGCGCCACGACATCAAGCAGGTTGCGCACCTCGTCGGGCAATGTGCCGAAGCGGTCGATCAGTTCCGCCTGCATCGCCTCGATTTCCGCATCGTTGGCAAGGGCCGAAATCCGGCGATACAGCCCCAGCCGCACCGGCAGGTCCGGCACATAGGTGTCGGGGATCAGCACCGGCAGGCCAAGGATGATGTTGGGGGTCCAGTCGCGATCCTCCGCCTTGCGGCGGCCCTTTTCATGGCGCAGGTCGGCCACCGCGTCTTCGAGCATCTGCTGGTAAAGCTCGATCCCGACCTCACGGATATGCCCTGACTGCTCATCGCCGAGCAGGTTGCCGGCCCCGCGCAGGTCAAGGTCGTGCGACGCCAGCGTAAAGCCCGCCCCCAGCGTATCAAGCGTCTGCATGACCTCCAGCCGCTTCTGCGCGGCAGCCGACAGGACATGTGTCTGCGGCCATGTCAGGTAGGCATATCCACGCTGCTTGCCGCGCCCGACGCGCCCGCGCAACTGGTAAAGCTGCCCCAGCCCGAACATGTCGGCGCGATGGATGATGAGCGTATTGACCGCAGGCATGTCCAGCCCGCTTTCGACGATGTTGGTGGACAGCAGGATGTCATATTTGCCATCGCTGAATTCGGTCATGACCCGTTCCAGTTCGGTCGGGCTCAGGCGGCCATGCGCCTGCACCATCCGGGCATCGGGGACGATTTCATGCAGCCGGGCCGCCATGCGGTCGAGGTCCTCGATACGCGGCACGACGCAGAAGACCTGCCCCCCACGGAACCGCTCGCGCTGGATGGCCTCGCGGATGACGACGCTGTCGAAGGGCATGATGAAGGTCCGCACCGCCAGGCGGTCGGTTGGCGGGGTTGCGATCAGGCTCATTTCCCGCACGCCGGTCAGGGCAAGCTGCAGGGTGCGCGGCAGCGGTGTGGCCGACAGCGTCAGGACATGGACATCCTCACGCAGGGCCTTGAGCTTTTCCTTGTGCGCGACGCCGAAATGCTGCTCCTCGTCAACAATCAGCAGGCCGAGGTCCGCGAATTTGACCGTCTTGGCAAGCAGCGCATGCGTGCCGATCACGATATTGACCGTGCCATCGGCCAGCCCCTTGCGCACGGCGGTGGCTTCCTTGCCCGTGACCATGCGTGACAGTTGCGCCACCTTGATCGGCAGGTCCGAGAAACGGGCGGCGAACGTGCGGTAATGCTGCCGCGCCAGCAGCGTGGTCGGCACGACGACGGCCACCTGCCCGCCCGACATCGCGGCGACAAAGGCCGCGCGCAGTGCCACTTCGGTCTTGCCAAACCCGACATCGCCACAGACAAGCCGGTCCATCGGGCGGCCCGATGCCATGTCGTCCAGGACGTCGGCAATGGCGCGGGACTGGTCCTCGGTCTCCACAAAGGGGAAGCGGGCGCAGAATTCGTCCCACAATCCCTCGGCCGGCGTCAGGGCCGGGGCTTCACGCAGTGCGCGCGCCGCCGCCGTGCGGATCAGTTCCCCCGCCATGTCGCGGATGCGCTGCTTCATCTTCGCCTTGCGCGACTGCCACGACACACCGCCAAGCTTGTCCAGCGCCACGCCCGTCTGTTCCGAGCCGAAGCGGCTGAGCAGTTCGATGTTCTCGACCGGCAGGAACAGCTTTTCGTTGCCGTCATAGATCAGGCGCAGGCAGTCATGCGGCGCGCTGCCGACGCCGATCGTCTCCAGCCCGTCATAGCGGCCAATGCCGTAATCCTGATGCACGACGAGGTCGCCTTCCGCGATTTCCGACGCCTCGGCAATGAACTGGTCGGCCTTCTTGCGGCGGCGCGGCGGGCGCGAGATCCGCTCACCCAGCAGATCCTGTTCGGACACGAAGGCCATGTCGTCGGCCACGAATCCGCGTTCCAGCCCCAGCGTCAGAAGCCCGATCGTGCCGGCCTTCATGCGCGCGGCCTCGTGCCATGTCGTGTATGACTGCACCGGCAGGTGGTATTCCCGCAACAACACGCCCAGCCGTTCGGCCGAGCCACGGCTCCATGCCGTGACATAGGTGCGCCGTCCCGTCTGCGCCCATTCGTTCATGCGCGCGGCCAGCATGGGGAAGACGTTTTCGCGCATGCCGTCGGTCGCGGTGCGCGCGAACATCTGCCCCGGTCTGCCACCCGCATCAATCCCCGACGCGCCATCGGGCTGCGCAAAGGGCATGAACACCACCGCCGGGTGTCCAGCCAGCATGGCCTCCCACCCCTTGCGGTCGAGATACATCAGGTGGGACGGAAGCGCGCGGTAGGGCACCTCCCCCTCACGGGTCGGCTGGCGTCGGGCCTCGAAATGGTCCGCGATCATTTCCAGCCGCGCGGTGAACGCTTCCTCCGCCTGCTGCGCCAGTGAAATCGACACGCCGGGCAGGTAATCGATCAGGGTTTCCATATGTTCATGGAACAGCGGCAGCCAGTGCTCCATCCCCGCATGCCGCCGCCCGGCGGAGACATGCTGGTACATCGGATCCTCCGCTGCGGCCTGGCCGAACAGGTCGCGCCAGCCGGTGCGAAAGCGTGAAATGCTGTCGGCATCAAGGCTGAAATCCGCCACCGGCCGCATGACCAGCGCGTCCCTGCGGCCTGTCGAACGCTGGGTCGCGGGGTCGAAGCCGCGGATGTTTTCCACCTCGTCCCCGAACAGGTCGAGGCGCACAGGTTCGGCCTCGCCTGCCGGGAAGATGTCGAAAATCCCGCCGCGCGTCGCGAATTCGCCCGGTTCCATCACCGTGTCGGTGCGGTTGTAGCCGTTTGCGACCAGAAGTTCGATCAGGAATTCCTGGTCCAGTGCCTCGCCCGTGGCGATGTTGAGCGACTGCCCCTCGAACGCGCGACGCGGGGCCACGCGCTGGATCAGGCCATTGACCGTGGTCAGCACGATGCGCGGGCGCTTCGGCTTTTCCAGCAGGCAGGTCAGGGTCGCGACCCGTTCGGCCACGATGGCCGGGTTGGGCGAAACCCGGTCATAGGGCAGGCAGTCCCACGCCGGAAAGCGCAGGATTTCCGCCTGCGGGGCAATAAAGGCGAGCTGTTCGCCAATCCGCGCCATTTCCGCGTCGTCGCGCGCCACATGCAGCAGGGGGCCATCATGTTCGGACAGGCGACGGGCGAGGAGAAACGCGTCATATCCCTCCGGCACGCCCCAGATCTGGGTCAGGCCGGATGTCTGTCGCGTGGCGCGGATTTCGTTCATTTGGGGCCTCGGATCGCGGCCAGACGCTCCGGGTCGTTGGCGTCGGCAAGGATGGCGCGCATCATGGGGGTATCGACTTCCGCCGGGATCGGGCGACGTCCACTCAGCCAGTCGGCAAGGTCGGCATCAGGCAGGTCCATCACTTCCTCCAGCGCGTCGAGTTCCGCCTCGCTCATGCCCTCAAGGCGCGGGGCGACAAATCCCCCGATCAGCACATCGGTTTCGTGTGTGCCACGGTGCATCGCGCGGTAATAGATACGCCGCCGGCGTGCATCAAGGCGCGACAGGTCAGGATTATTGGCTTGCATTGCGTTCCACCCCGTTATGGTTGCGTTTTGTTCTGTAACGCATTTGTCCTATAGCCGTCCCCGGGCTGTCTGTCAGCCCGGACGACCTGCATGCCAACCTGCCGGATGAACAGCCGCGTGTCACCCTGCCCCCCTGCCCCGCCCGCCACCGATACCCCGCTTCTGGCCCCGTTGCTGGCCAGTGTGGGAACCCTGCCGGGCATCGGCCCGTCGGTCGAACGCCTGATCGCGCGCGCCGCGCGGGGCGACCGTGTGATCGACCTGCTGTTTCACCTGCCCGATGGTCTGGTGGACCGGCGTTACCGCCCGCAGCTTGCCGTGGCGGAGGCAGGGCGCGTGTGCACGTTCCATGGGCATGTGGTACGGATCATCGCGCCCGAAAGCAGCCGGGGGCGCAAGCCGTGGCGTATTGTCGTCAGTGACGGGACGGGCCAGGCGGAACTGGTCTTCTTCTCCCCCTATCAGGCGCAGAGGCTGCGGATGGACATGCAGATATGCGTCTCGGGCATGCTGGAGCGTTTTGGCGACCGGCTGAGCATGCCGCATCCGGATTACCTGGTTCCCGCCGACCAGGGGATTATGATTCCCCTGCTCGATCCGGTCTGGCCGCTGACAGGGGGGCTGTTTCCGCGCCACCTGCGCACCGCGCTGCAGGGCGCGTTCGCCCGCTTCCCCGCGCTGCCGGAATGGCTGGATCCCGAAATGGTGCGCAAGCGCAAATGGCCGACGTTCGAGCAGGCCCTGCGTGTCCTGCACCGTCCGTCGGATTTTCCCGACCTGATGGAGGGCGACCGCTATACCGCCGCAAGTGAACGTGCACGCGCGCGCCTGTCCTATGACGAACTGCTGGCGATGCAGATCGCCATGGCCCGTGCGCGCATCGACAACCGGGACCGGCCCGGCCGTTCCATCGTCGGCACCGGTGCCCTGCGCGCGGTCGCCCTGTCGCGCTTCGGCCATGAACCGACCACGGCGCAGACCCGGGTGCTGGAGGAAATCGGGCAGGACCTGCGTGCGCCGCATCGCATGACACGGCTGCTGCAGGGCGATGTCGGGGCGGGCAAGACGCTGGTGGCGCTGATGGCGATGCTCAGCGCGGTGGAGGCCGGGCATCAGGCGGCACTGATGGCGCCGACCGAAATCCTTGCGCGCCAGCATCTGGCGACCTTCGAGAAACTCTCCCCCGTGCCGGTGGCGTTCCTCAGCGGCTCCGTCAAGGGACGGGCGCGCAGGCAGGCGCTGGAGGCCATCCGCACCGGGGCGGCGCCGCTTGTTGTCGGGACGCATGCGCTGTTTCAGGACAAGGTGGAGTTCGCCGACCTCGCACTGGTCGTCATTGACGAGCAGCATCGCTTTGGCGTGGCGCAGCGCATGATGCTGGGCGAAAAGGGCGACCGGACCGATGTGCTGGTCATGACGGCAACCCCCATCCCGCGCACGCTGCTGCTGACGCAGTGGGGGGACATGCAGGTCAGCCGCCTTGACGTAAAACCGGCGGGGCGCAAGCCCATCCGCACCTCGCTGCACGCGCTGTCGGCCATGCCCGAACTGGTGGCCGCCCTGCGCCGGGCGCTGGCGCGGGGCGCGCAGGTCTTCTGGGTCTGCCCGCTGGTATCGGAGAGCGAGGCGCTCGACATCGCGGCGGCGGAGGCGCGCCACGCGATGCTGCGGGAATATTTTGGCGACCTTGTCGGCCTTGCCCATGGGCAGCAGGACATCGCCGTGCGCGAAGACTCGATCCGCGACTTTGCCGAAGGGAAGACGCGCATCCTCGTCGCCACCACGGTGATCGAGGTCGGCGTGGATATCCCGTCGGCCACGGTCATGATGATCGAACATGCCGAGCGTTTCGGCCTGGCGCAGTTGCACCAGTTGCGTGGCCGGGTGGGACGCGGGCAGGCGGAATCGTTCTGCCTGCTGCTGCATGACAGCCAGTTGGGGCAGACGGCGCGGCGGCGCCTGGCGCTGCTGCGTGATACGGAGGACGGGTTCGTCATCGCGGACGAGGATTTCCGCATCCGTGGCGGCGGCGACCTTGCGGGTCACCGGCAGTCGGGAATGCCGGATTTCCGCATGGCGGCGGGCGTGCATATCGAACAGTTGCTGCGCGCCGCGGCACAGGACGCCCAGCGTGTGGTCGAGGATGCGTCCGCGGGCGTGCGCAGGCGGACCGCGGCGATTGTTCTCCTGCTTGAACTGTTTTCGCGCACCGATGCGCAGCGGATCATGAAGGCGGGGTAAAGGCCGGCGTATAGTCCTTCAGGCCACATTCGGCCTCGACCATTTCAAGGAAGATTTCCGAAAACAGGCTCATCGGCCTGACCGAGCGTTCAAGGCGCGCGCGCAGCACCGCCCCTTCCCACCCGATCCAGAAAAACTCGGCCCAGCGCTGGCAGATATGGCCATAGGCGGGCGATGGCGTGTCGAACGCGGCCATCAGGCAGGTGGCGACCCGGCGTTCCCACCCCGCAAGAACGTCGCGCAGTTCCTGGTGGAACGAAGCCGGCAGGATGGCAAGTTCCTGCCCCAGATTCCCGATCAGGCACCCGCGCGTGTAGTCGAAGCGTATGATCCCCGTCTTTGCGTCTTCCACGAAATGGCGCAGGCGCTGCAGTGGGGGATAGGAGTCATCCGTCAGCCAGCGGTCGAGCTTCGCATTGAAATAACGCGCGTAGCTCTTGATGACCGCGCTGCCGAAATCTTCCTTGTTTTCAAAGTAGTGATAGAACGATCCCTTGGCTACCCCCGCCGCGCGCAGGATGTCGTCAAGCCCGCTTGCGCCAAACCCCTTTTCGGTCAGCGCGACGATCCCCGCCTGGATCAGTTGATGGCGGATGTTCTGCTGTTCGGAGACGTCCTTGGGGGGGCGTCCACGTCCGCGCGCTTTGGGGGACTTCGGTGATACGTTCGGGTTCATGTCAGATATATCCCCCACTTTTACGCAATCGGCAATGTTGCGCTGCGGTTGTGGCCAGCGGGCATGCGTCAGGGACATGCCCTGTGGCGTGCTTATCCCCTGGCTGCTGGTAACGTGGGATATGCCCGCATGGTGGCAGCGGACCGGGACGGGGGTGGAAAAACGGCCCCGCACTGGCCCGCGGCCGCCGGCCAGCGCCCCGTTGGTCACAAAAATGTTTGAACGTGCAAAATGCTGTGGAATCCCGTCACAGGAATATGCTTTAGATATTGGTGATACCGATGCGATTCATGCTAGGGTCAAAGACAGGACGGAGAAATGTTTCCCGGCGGCCCGCCTGACCCGCGGTAATGCCAGACAGGCAAAACTCTATTCTGCGAACAAAGCGTTTCCATATCGGCGGCTTCCCGTGACCGGGACCCGCCACCTAGACCTCGGGATTACGACCGTTGAGAAGTAACAGGACCGACCGCAGCTCCCGCTCCCCGCGCCGCGGCGGATTTGACGATGATTTCATGTCGGCGCCGTCATTCAATGACCGTGCCAGCGCTCCCCGTCGCCCCTTTGCCGGCAGCGGAGGTCCGCAGATCGTCGCATCCGGGCCGGAGATTGGCGCCACTGTCAAGTGGTTCAATAGCGAAAAGGGATTCGGCTTTGTCGAACTGTCGGATGGATCGGGTGACGTGTTCCTGCATGCAAATGCACTGAACCCCACCGGTTTCGAGACGGTTTCCCCCGGCAGCACGCTGGTCGTGCGCATCGGTCAGGGCCCGAAGGGCCGTCAGGTCGCCGCCGTGGTGTCCGTTGACGAAAGCACCGCGCAGCCGGAACGCCCCCGTGGCTTTGGCGCGCCGCGTGCCGGCGGGTTCTCCCGCTCCGGTCGCCCCGCCCCCGACCTGTCGCAGGCGCAGGACATGCGTGGCGTCGTGAAGTGGTACAACGCCACGAAGGGCTTTGGCTTCATCACGCCGGAAAGCGGTGGCAAGGACATCTTTGTGCACGCCTCCGCGCTGGAGCGTTCGGGCCTGACCAGCCTGTCCGAAGGCCAGACGGCCAACGTGCAGGTGGTCGAGGGCCAGAAGGGTCCCGAAGCCGCTGCCATCAGCGTTGACTGATTATCGGATGGCATGATGGAGACATCATGCCGCCTGATCTTCATGAAAACAGGGCGCTCCCTATGGGGACGCCCTGTTTTTTTATGCGCAGGCCATGGTGGTGGGGAAGGAAATCAGTCTTCCCGCCCCTTGTTGCGCATCAGGCGCGCCTTGTCGCGCTGCCAGTCGCGTTCGGCGATGGCATGCCGCTTGTCGGCTTTCTTGCGCCCTTCCCCGATCCCCAGCGTCAGCTTGGCAAGGCCACGGCTGTTGAAATGGATGTCGAGCGGCACAAGGGTCACGCCATTGCGCGCACTTTCGCCCAGCAGGCGGTCGATCTGCTTGTCATGCAGCAGAAGCTTGCGCGGGGCGCGCGGTTCAAAGCGGGACAGAACCCCGCCCTGATATTCGGGGATATAACTGTTGAACAGCCACAGTTCCCCATCGCGTTCGGCGGCGTAGGCCTCGGTAATGGTGGCGCGTCCCATCCGCAGGCTCTTGACCTCCGGCCCTTTCAGGACCAGTCCGGCCTCAAGCGTTTCAAGAATGGTGTAGTTGAAGCGGCCCTTGCGGTTCTGCGCGGCGATGCCCGTGGAAATCATCCCGCTGCCGTTTTTCTGTTTTGCTGCCATGGGTTCAGTCCAGCAGGCCTGCGGCGGACATGGCATCCTTCACGCGCGTGCGGTACGCATCGCTCAGCGGGGCGAGCGGCAGGCGGCAGGTTTCCCCCATCAGTCCGAGCACGCTTGCGGCGAACTTGACCGGGACAGGGTTGCTTTCGCAGAACAGGGCGTCATGCAGCGGGAACAGCCGGTCATGCCGCTCCATCGCGTCCATCACGCGCCCGTCGTTCCACGCTGCCTGGATTTCGGCGCACTGGGTCGGTGCGACGTTCGAGGTCACGCTGATGCAGCCATCACCACCGGAGGCAAGGAACGCCACCGCCGTACCGTCTTCGCCAGAAAGCTGGTTGAACGGCTTGCCGACCGTCTGGCGTGTCTGGAGCGGACGCAGCAGGTTGGCCGTCGCATCCTTCACGCCAATGATGTTGGGATGCTTCGCCAGTCGCGCCATGGTTTCGACGGAAATGTCGATCACCGAACGTCCGGGGATATTGTACAGGATGACCGGGATCGAGATGGCGTCGGCAACCGCCATGAAATGGCGGTAGACCCCTTCCTGCGTTGGCTTGTTGTAGTACGGCGTAACCACCAGCACGGCAGCGGCGCCCGCGGATTGCGCCTGCTGGGCCATCTTGATGGCTTCGGCCGTGCTGTTGGACCCGGCACCGGCCAGGACGGGCACGCGGCCATTGGCTGTCTTGATGGTGAATTCGACCACCTGCGCATGTTCATCGTGCGACAGCGTCGGGCTTTCCCCCGTGGTGCCCACGGGCACCAGCGCGGAGGTTCCCTGCTGGATCTGCCAGTCGATGAAACGCCCCATGGAGGACAGGTCAAGTGACCCGTCCTGGTTCATCGGCGTAATCAGGGCGGTAATGGAACCCTTGAACATGGTTGTTTCCACTTGGTTGGTCAGGTCCTGCCGGCCGACGCGGGAGGAGCGGGCCGAAAAGGCAGCAGGCCTGTTTTTGTCTCGGTTTCAGGGACGGGGAACGCGCCCGCCCGCTATGATCCCCTGATATGGGTATGGGGTGTGCGGATGGCAAAGTTTCCGCATGCGGATCGTTCTGTCATTTCATGACGGGTGTCCCGGAATCCATTGCGGGCGTGGCCGCATGACCGGCATTCCCATGCTCCGCGTCCTTGTGGCGGAAGGGGGATGCGGGGTAGACACCCAGCACATCCACCTGTTCCGCGAAAAAGGACAGTTCATGCAGCGCCGCCGCCAGGGCGGGGTCATGGGGATGGCCTTCCACGTCAAGCAGGAACTGCGTGGCCGCGAAGGACCCGTCGAGCATGTAGCTCTCCAGCCGTGTCATGTTGATGCCATTGGTCGCAAACCCGCCCAGCACCTTGTAAAGCGCACCCGGATGGTTGCTGACACGGAACAGCACGGTCGTCATGCAGTCATCCATGCGCGCGGGCAGGTCGGGTGGCCTGCGCGCGGCGATGTAGAAACGCGTCGTGTTATGGGCCGCGTCCTCCACATTACGGCGCAGGATGACAAGCCGGTTCAGGTCGGCGGCAAGTGACGACGCCACGGCGAGGTCTTCCTTGCGGCCCCATTCGCGGACCAGTTCGGCGGCCCCCGCCGTATCGAACTCCACCACCGGCTTGAGGCCGGTTTCCTTGATCAGGCCCCGGATCTGCGCCATGGCGACGGGATGGGTGTGCACACGTCGCGCATCGTGCAGGGTCGCGCCGGGAATGCCCATCAGGCAATGTTCGATGCGCAGGAAATGCTCGCCAACGATGAACAGGTCGGACTGCGGCAGCAGGGCATGGATGTCGGGCACCCGTCCCGCAAGGCTGTTTTCACAGGCCAGCATCGCGGCGTCCGCCCGGCCGTCATGCACGGCGGCGATGGCCCCGGCAAAGGTTTCGCACGGCAGGGTTGTCCAGCCCGGACGCGCCTGTCGGCAGGCCAGGTCGGAATAGGCCCCGAACGTGCCCTGGAAGGCGATGATTCCCGCTGTCATGTCCGTGCCTGCGTTGCGTGTGTCGTGGCCGCAGCGCGCGCGCGTTCCAGGTCGGCGGGCGTGTCCACCCCGAACGGTGCCCGTGCGATGCGTGCGCAGCCTATGTGCATCCCGGCCTCCAGCGCGCGCAACTGCTCCAGGCGTTCACGTCGCTCCAGCGGGGATTCCGGATTGCCGACGAACTGGCGCAGTGCCGCGCGGCGATAGGCGTAGATGCCGACATGGTGCCATAGCGGCCCCTGCCCCCACGGGATGGCCGCGCGGGAAAAATACAGCGCGCGTGCGGTATCTGCACCTTCGTGAAAGGCGCAGGCCACCTTCACCACGGAGTCCGTCGCTGCTTCGGCGGCGTCCTGCACCGGGGCCACAAGGGTTGCGATATCGGTCCGCGCATCACGCAGCGGCAGCAGGACCGTGCGCAGGATGTCGGGCATGACGCCCGGCAGGTCGCCTTGCAGGTTGACGATCGTGTCGTGTTTTCCCGCCGGGTCGATGCGTTCGAGCGCCTGCCACACGCGGTCGGATCCGGATGGCAGGTCGGGATCGGTCATGACGGGGTGGCCGCCGGCCTGCTCCACGGCGTGCGCCACGGCGGCGTCACACACGGCAACGACCACGGGGCCGATGTCGGCCCGCATGGCACGTTCAAGGACGTGGGCGATCATCGGGCGTCCGGCAATATCCGCCAGTGGTTTTCCGGGCAGGCGTGACGACGCCATGCGGGCCGGTATTATGACAATCGGGTTCATGAAATCTGGTTTTGGCCCATCGGTTCATCAAGGCGACACGAAGCATGCGGGCTTGTGACTGCTTCACACAAGCTGCGCGGCAGTCTAGGTAATGAAGCAAACTCATGCAACCGCGCACGAAAGGCGTCCTTATCCATGAACAGCATGCGGCTTAACCAGATGGGAGCAGCGTTCCTGATTGCAGCGGTGGCGCTGGGCGGAAGCTGGGGAATGGGCAGTCTTCTCGTGCCCCACCGCGCCGCGGCGCAGAGTGCCGTCCCCATGCCGCAATCCACGCCCGACGATGGGCAGGACCCGCCGATCGAGACGCTGCTGGCGCATGCGGATGCCGCCAAGGGGCATGAAATCGCCGATCACCAGTGCGGGATGTGCCACAGCTTCGCGCCCCATGGCCCGTCCGTCATCGGGCCCGACCTGTTTGGCGTCATGGGCACGCATATCGGCGATATTCCCGATTATGAATTTTCCGATGCCCTGAGCGCGCACAAGAAGGATGTGTGGACCCCTGCCCTGCTGTCGGAATGGATCAAGAAGCCCGACGCCTTCGCCCCGGGTACGAAGATGGCCTTCCCCGGCATTGCCTCGGCGACGGACCGGGCCAACCTGGTCGCCTTCATCCAGACCCTTGTCGAAGAGAAGAACTGATGACGGACCCGTTGGCGCACCGGGCGCAGTTCATCGCGGCGGCGCAGGCTGCGGCCGATGTCGCGGCCTGTATCGTGCGTCCGTTTTTCCGTGCCGGGGTGTCGGCCGATGACAAGGCCGACCAGAGCCCGGTGACGATTGCCGATCGCACGGCCGAACGTGCCATCCGCGCCGTCATTGGCGAACGCCTGCCCCACCATGGGATCATGGGGGAAGAGTTCGGCACCGAACGGCCCGATGCCGCCTATCGCTGGGTCATCGACCCGGTTGACGGGACGCGGGCGTTCCTGACGGGCCGTCCGACCTTCGGCACGCTGATCGCGCTGCTGCATGAAGGCGTGCCGGTGCTGGGCATCATTGACCAGCCGATTACCGGGGAACGCTGGATCGGCGTGCGGGGGGAACCCACGCGCTATCTCTCGCACTTTGCGGGACAGGCGGGGACGCGCCTGTGTCCGGCGCTGGATCGTGCCGAACTGTCATGCACCTCGCCCGAAATACTGGAAGGGGCCTATCGTGCGCGCTGGGATGTCCTGTCGCGTGCCGTCAAGCGCGTCAGTTGGGGGGGCGACTGTTACGCCTATGGCCTGCTGGCGCTGGGACAGGTGGACGTCATCGCCGAATGCACCATGAAACCGTGGGACTGGGCCGCCCTTGTCCCCGTGGTCGAGGGCGCGGGCGGTTCCATGACCGACTGGGCGGGGCAGCCACTGCGGCTTGATGGGGATGGAACAGTCCTGGCGCTGGGAAATCCCGCCCTCCTGCCGCAGGCCTGCCGCCTGCTGGCGAAATAGTACCTTTTTCCCGGTTTCCCGCCCCCTCTGCCCTGTCCTGACATCATTCCGCCCTAGCCACGCGCCAAGCAATCGGATAGGGCATCCCTTTGATCGAACAAGCGTGAGTACCCGACATGACTCATCCCTCCGCCGGCCATCTTTCCCTTTCCAAGGACAAGATCCGTATCATTCTGCTCGAAGGCGTGCATGACAGTGCCGTCGCGCTGCTTAAGGAAAACGGGTACGAGAACGTCACCCGTCTCAAGACCGCGCTGGAAGGCGAGGCCCTGCGCAAGGCGCTGGAGGGGGTGCATATCGTCGGTATCCGTTCGCGCACGCAACTGACGCGCGAAGTGATCGAGGGGGCGGATCGCCTGATCGCCATTGGCTGCTTCTGCATCGGCACCAACCAGGTGGACCTGGTCGCCGCGCGTGAATGTGGCATTCCCGTCTTCAACGCCCCGTTCAGCAATACCCGCTCCGTCGCGGAACTGGTGATGGGCGAGATTGTCATGCTGATGCGCCGCATCTTCCCCAAATCGGTGGAATGCCATGAAGGCATCTGGAAGAAGTCGGCCACCAATAGCTGGGAAGTGCGCGGCAAGACGCTGGGTATCGTGGGCTATGGTTCCATCGGGTCGCAGCTTTCCGTGCTGGCCGAGGCGTTCGGCATGCGCGTGTTCTATTACGATGTGATCGACAAGCTGGTGCATGGCAATGCCCATCCCGTCGCCACGCTGGAGGAACTGCTGGGCCTGAGCGATGTCGTCAGCCTGCATGTGCCCCAGACGCCGGAGACGGCGAACATGATGGGTGAGGCGCAGATCCGCGCGATGAAGAAGGGATCGTTCCTGATCAACAATGCGCGCGGCAATGTGGTGGACCTCGACGCGCTTGCCGCGGCCCTGAAGGACGGCCATCTGCTTGGCGCTGCGATCGACGTGTTCCCCAAGGAGCCGAAGGCCGCGGGTGAAAGCCTCGAGACGCCGCTGCGCGGGCTGGATAACGTCATCCTCACCCCGCATATCGGTGGCTCCACCGCAGAGGCGCAGGAGCGCATCGGGCAGGAAGTCGCGCGCAAGCTGCTGGATTATTCCGATATCGGCTCCACACTGGGGGCGGTCAATTTTCCTACCGTGCAGTTGCCGGAAAACCCGCACGGCACACGTTTCATGCACGTTCACACCAACGCGCCGGGGGTGATGCTGCAGATCAACGAGATCTTCTCCCGTGAGGACTGCAACGTGACCGCACAGTACCTGCAGACGGCGGGTGAACTCGGCTACGTCGTGGTCGAGGCCGATACCGGAGGGGACGTGGACAAGGACAACCGTATCCTTGCCAAGCTGCGTGACCTCAAGGGCACGATCCGCGCCCGCCTGCTGTATCAGCAGCGCTGAGGTCCGCGCACCGGAGACATGGGAAAGGGGGACGCGCGGGCGTGCCCCTTTTTCTTTTTAGAAAAAATCCTGAAATTTAAAAAAGTTTTTGGTGAAGCTTTTTTCAAAAAGCTTCGAAAGACGTTGCCGTTTTAGAACAAGGGCCCCCTGTTTTTCAGACCGTCACTTCGGGCAGATAGGGTAAAAGGCGATCCGGCGTGATGGGAAAGCGGCGGCCGCGTATGCCCGTGGCGTTAAAGATGGCATTGCCGATCGCTGCTGGCGCACCGCAGATCCCGACCTCCCCAAGTCCCTTGATGTGCAGCGGGTTGGAAACCGGTTCATCCTCCGCGATCATCACGACCTCCATCTCCGGCATGTCGGCATGGGTGGCGATGTGGTAATTCGCAAGGTCATGGGCGATGAACTGTCCCGTGCGTGGATCGGGCATGTTTTCTTCATGCAGGGCGTTCGAGACACCCCATATCATGCCGCCGAGCAGTTGCGAACGCGCGGTGCGGCTATTGAGGATACGGCCACAGGCAAAAACGCCCAGCATCCTGCGCACCCGTGTCTCCCCCGTTATGGCGTTGACGGCGACCTCGGCGAAATGCGCGCCAAAGGACGCCTGTGACCATTTCAGGGAGTCCGGGTCCGCCGTGATTTCGCCATGTGCCTGCGCGCCCTGGGGAAATGTCCGTTCCATGAAGGCGACAAGGGATTCATGCCGCCCCCCGGCATGGAGGCTGCCCGCATCAAGGTGGGCGGACTCCATCGCCTGGCCGTGCAGGGGGGAGTGTTCATCACGGAGGCCGGCTTCCAGCAACCGCGTGCGCAGGTTTTCGCAGGCGCGCAGCACGGCCGATCCCGCGCTTTCGGCCCCGAACGATCCCCCGGACCCCGGGGCGGGTGGATAGGCCGTATCCCCCATCTGCACATGAACCTGCGCGGGGGGCAGTCCCATGACACCTGCGGCGATCTGCGTCAGGATGGTCTGCGTCCCCGTCCCGGGATCGGTCATCGCCAGTTGCACAGTCAGGTTCGCCACTGCATCCAGATGCGCCAGCGCCTGGCACGGCTTGAGCAGGTTGTAGCGCATCGCACACGCCATCCCCATCCCGATCAGCCACTCGCCCTCCCTCACCTGTCCCGGTTGCGGGTTGCGTGCGCCCCATTCAAAGCGCCGGGCGCCTTCTTCCAAGCACTGGCGCAGGTGACGGCTGCTGAAGGGTTTATGGGCGGTCAGGTCCGTGGGCGTGTCATTGAGCAGGCGCAGTTCGACAGGATCGATCCCCAGTTCGTGCGCCAGTTCATCCATGGCGCATTCCAGCCCGATCATCCCAACCGCGTCCCCGGGGGAACGCATGGAATCCGAACGCGGCAGGTCAAGGTGGTTGAGGTGCGCGGTCGTGCGGATGGCGTCCGCGCGATACAGGCCGCGCGTGATCGTGGTCGTATCCTCCACGAAATTGTCAAATGAGGCACAGTGCGATAGCGCATCATGGCTGATGGCGCACAGGCGTCCCGTGCGGTCCGCACCGATGCGCAATGCCTGTCGGGTGGCGGTGCGATGGGTGGTGGCGGAAAACATCTGCGTGCGCGTCATGCCCACCTTGACGGGTTTGCCGAGTGCGCGCGCGGCGAGTGCGGCCAGGATCGCATCCGCGAAATAGGGCAGCTTCCCCCCAAACCCACCGCCGACATACGGGCTGATGACCTGCACGCGATGGGGCGAGATTTGCAGGGTCGCGGCAATGCCCATCTGGATCGACACCAGATTCTGTGCCGAGGTATGCAGCACCAGCCGGTCCCCCTGCCATAGCGCCGTCGTGGCGTGGGGTTCCATCTTGGCGTGGTTCTGGTGCGGGGTTTCATAGACCGCCTCCACCCGGATGGCGGACCGGGCAAGGGCGGCATCGAAATCGCCATGGTCCGTATGGGCGGGTTTGAACCCGTTGAGGAATTCCGGCTCCGTCGCCGTGGCGGGGTCAAGCAGGACGGCATGTGATGCCGCTTCATACTGCACATTGACCGCCATGGCGGCGGCACGCGCCCGTTCAAGGCTGTCCGCCACGACAAGCGCGACCGGTTCGCCATAATAATGGACATCAGGCCCCCGCAGCACGGGTTGCGCGCGGGCAAAGCGATCCCGGGCGACCAGCGGACCCCATGGGGCCTGTGGCGGCGCATTGTCACAGGTCAGGACAAGGCGGACCCCCGGCATGTTCCGTGCCGTCGCGCTGTCGATGGACGTGATGCGCCCGCGGGCAATCGTTGACAGCACCATGACCCCCACCAGTGGATCAGCCTGCGCGCCAAGGCTTGCTGCATCCATTTCATAGGCATAGCGCGCCTGTCCCGTGACCTTCAGTACGCTTTCGACGCGCTGCATGCCCGCCCCGATCATCGGGATGGTGGGAGCGTCCTGTTCGGAAGGAAGTGTGGGAAGGTCAGTCACTGTCATCCTCCCGCGACAGGGTGGCGAGGACCTGCATCAATGTCCGGCGAGCAAGCGGGATCTTGAAATCATTATCCCCATGGCCCTGCGCGCCCGCCAATGCGATGTCCGCCGCATGCGACAGGGCATCACGGGATATTTTCTGGCCCGTTAGCGCCTGTTCCGCCTCCTCCACACGCCACGGTCGCGGGGCGATGCCGCCAAAGGCGAAGCGGACATGCGTGAACTGCCCCTGCCGTGCCTGCACAATGGCCGCGACCGATACCAGCGCAAAGGCATAGGACGCGCGATCACGCACCTTGCGATATGTAGATCGCCCCACTGGCGCGGGAGGAAGCACGACGGCGACGATCATCTCATCACCTTGCAGCGCCGTTTCCACCTGCGGCGTGTCGCCGGGCAGGCGATGGAAGTCGGCCATCGGGATTTCGCGTTCCTGGCCGCTTGCCTGTCGGGTACGTATCCGTGCATCCAGCAGACGCAGCGCCACGGCCATGTCCGACGGGTTGACCGCGATGCAATGGTCGCTGCCACCAATGACGGCGTTCATCCGGTTACCGCCGCCCATCGCGTCGCATCCCGAACCGGGCTGTCGTTTGTTGCACGATGCCGCGATGTCGTAAAAGGCCAGGCACCGTGTCCGCTGCATCAGGTTGCCACCCGTCGTCGCCATGTTGCGGATCTGGCCCGAGGCCCCCGCCACGATGGCATGGGACAGTACGGGGTAATGGCGCAGGATATGGGGATGGGCCGCCGTGTCGGAATTCGTGACCAGCGCGCCGATATGCGTATTGCCCGCCGGATCGGTCGTGATGTCGTGCAGGCCGGAAATCCGGTTGATATCGACCAGGCGATCGGGATGCATGACCTGCAGTTTCATCAGGTCAAGAAGGTTGGTGCCCCCCGCCAGAAGGGTTGCCCCCTGCCCCTTTTCCCGCGTTGCCGCATTGGTCGTGGCGGGGCGCGTATAGGAAAACGGCCTCATGCCGAATGTCGCGCAACGTCAAGGATGGCGTCCCTGATGTTTGGATAGGCGCTGCAGCGGCACAGATTGCCCGCCATGCGTTCGCGCAGGTCGGCGATATCCAGATGGGGATGGTGTTCGGTGCGTTCCATCGTGACCATGCTGGGCCAGCCTGCCTTCCATTCCTGCAACATGCCGATGGCCGAACAGATCTGCCCGGGGGTGCAGTATCCGCACTGGAAGCCGTCATGGTCGATGAAGGCCCGCTGCATGGGGTGAAGCTGCCCCTCCCGCGACAGGCCCTCGATAGTGGTGATGTCCGCGCCGTCATGCGATGCGGCAAGCGACAGGCACGACAGTACCCGCCTGCCGTCGAGCAGGATGGTGCAGGCCCCGCACTGCCCATGGTCGCAGCCTTTTTTGGTACCTGTCAGGTGCAGATGTTCGCGCAGCAGGTCGAGCAGTGTCGTGCGGGTATCGAGTTCAAGCTGGTGGGGCGTGCCATTGACCGTCAGTTGCACCTCGATCCCATGCTGGCTGGGTTCTGTCCCGACGGCACGCAGATGTCCGCGCGGGCGCTGACCTGCAACCGCTGCCCCGGCCGGGGAAACGTTCAGCATGCCCGTCACGGCGACGCCTGCCTGCAATACATGGCGGCGTGAAAGCGGGGCGTGGACAGGTCCGGTGCATTTACGGGGCATCATGACGTCTGGTCGCGGCCTTTCATCGGGGGCGTGAATGCCGGGAGGCTATGGTTTCTAAGGCAGGGGTCTCCCGAAGGTTGCCATATTTATGGGATGATGGGGTGGCTTTTCCCGGCGCAGGACACACGATCCGGTGAGTGACGGAGGCGGGATGGCCCCGTATCAGGGAAGACGGACACGGTGCGCAGATCGCATGCGTGCCCCTTGAGGCGCGCTGTTGTATGGGGGACGGGACAACGACAAAAGGGGGCCGCAATCCGTCGGCCCCCTTATCATGGTCATCTAATAAGGGGACGTGCGATAAAATTTACCGCATGTCCCCTGCCCTGTTCACCGTGTGTACAGGGTGTTGTCGCGACGGTCGATGTCGGGAATGGCGTGGTCGGGATCCAGCGTCACCGTTCGCAGCACGCCATGGGTCCTGACCGGCAGGTCGATGGCCGTGTGCTGGTACCATGCTTCCGTCGGGATGACCTGACGTTCGGTGGTGCCATCAGCATAGGTCAGCAGCATTGTCACGGGAATGGGCAGGCTGCCCTTGTTCTGCACGGTGACCTGATAGCCGTCGGATGTGGCGTGAATTCCGGTGCAGGCATAATCCGGCGCACGGTTTTCAAAATACCAGCCGCGCCAGAACCACGACAGGTCCTCCCCTGTTTCGCTGCTCATGAAACGGAAGAAATCCGACGGCGTGGGATGGTGATAGGCCCAGACGTCGATATAGCGCCGAAAAGCGCGATCAAAGCGTTCCGGCCCGACGATCTGTTCACGCAGCAGCTTGAGGCCGTAGGCCCCCTTGAAATAGGTCACCGGATGGCGGTAACGCTCCTGCACTAGGTCGGAGGGCACCATCAGCGGCGGTGCATCCCTGTCCCGCAGGAGGGGCACAATATCGTCCGCCGGCACGCCCGTCTGGGGGGCGAACTCGTTGTCCTTCTTGGGGGCGAATTCCCCATGGTTGAAATGATCGGACGCATAGGCATCGATGAAGGTGTTGAAGCCCTCATCCATGAAGGCGTTGCGCCGTTCATTGGACCCGACGATCATGGGGAACCAGCCATGGCCGAGTTCGTGCGTGGTGATCCAGAACAGTTGCGGCCCGTGGTCCTTCATGCCGTCAAAGACGATACCGGGATATTCCATCCCGGCCCCATGCCCACCAAGGTTGATCGCGTTCTGCCACGGATAGGGATACCACTGTTCGGAAAAATATTCGATCGCGTGCTTCACGTATTCGGTGGAACGGTCCCACCCGTCCGGTCCCACGCCTTCGACCGGATAGACGGACATGGCAAGGTGTGGCCCCCTGGTCACGCCATGGGTGGCAGGCAGGTTCATCCGGGCGGCATCCCAGACGAACGCGGGGGATGCGGCAAACGCCACGTCCCGCGTGTTTTCCATGCGGAAATGCCATGTCATGTCCCCATGGTCATGGCGATGGCTGCCGGGGTCCGTCACATCCTGCGCGGTGCGGATCAGGACGCGCGTATCGCTGTGGGCCGCCTGTGACAGGCGCTTGCGTTCTGTCGCGGTCAGGACGCTTTCCGGATTGAGCAGCGTGCCGGAACCCGCAACCGTGTAATTCCACGGCACGGTCACACGATAATCGATATTCCCATATTCAAGGTAGAATTCCTGCGCCAGATAGGGCGCCGTGTCCCATCCCCGGATGTCGTCATAGACCGCCATGCGCGGATACCATTGGGCGATTTCATAAATGTCCCCATTTTTACTTGGGGTCACCGAAGTGCGCCCACCCCACGGGCCGGGAATGACGTACTGCCACGTCACATGGATGCGCATTTTCCCACCCTTGCCACGCAGGGCGGTGGGCAGGCGCAACTGCATGCGCGTATCGCTGATGATCGGGGTGATTTCCTTTTTGCTTCCCCCGTATTCCACAACGACTTTCTGGATCTGGACGCCATTGGTGCGCGGGGCGGAAAAACGGCCTGAAGCATATTGCGACCGTGAATCGGGTTTATATTCGTTCTGCTCCAGGTTCAGCCAGATGACATCAAGTGCGTCAGGACTGTTGTTGGTATAGGTAATGGTTTCCTGCCCGGAGAGGCTTTTTGTATCCGGCAGTATCCGCGCATTGATGGAATAATCCGCGCGGTTCTGCCAGAAGGCACGTCCCGGAACCCCGGCGGCCGAACGGAAGGCGGTGGGCCGGTCCGGCATGGGTTGCGGCATGAAAACGTCCGGCGCCCGTACTGCCTGCCCCGGGGGAAGGCTGGTGGCGGCCCATCCGGACGTGACGCAGGCAAGGGAGGCCACGCACCCAAGAAGCAGGGATCTGTATCCTTTCGGATCGGGACGTAAACTCATGAATATCGAAACCTTTTTCTCTGCGTGGCCATTATGGTGGATCATGCCGCGATGAACGTAACCCGGCATCAAGGATACGGTCAATTCGGTTCAGGAATGTTACGATCCAGGCCACGGAAAACGGTTTGCCACCATCATTCAGGAATAAAAAAGTGGGGGATTTGGTCATCCGGATCTGTTTCGACCGGAAACCCGCTGTAATCGGAGCGAGGACCCTGGGAACAGGCATCGACTGATCATGCCTGCTGGTCAGATGGATGTGGGGGCCAGAAAGATAACCGGGTTACGAAACCAGCTTTACCTTCCGAAAGATTTCAAATCCATCATCGTCGCATTCCGCCATGACAATATTCGGCGCGTTCTGGACGGCATGAAGGAAAGACTTGTCCTTTATTTCCACGCCAGCATATTTTTTCGTATTCTGCTCAATGATGAGGGAATTGTCGTGAACGGAAACGCTGGCTTCATCCCGGATATTGATGCCCCTGCGTCCTTTTTCATTCACGCCCTGCATGGCTGCCGCGTTCCCGAATGGAACGTCTTTGCGATATAACCGCAGGCATGACGATAAAAGCCCGCTTCCCCTCCTATACCCTGCTTGAACGTATGGCTGACCTTGCGGTCCATGTCGTCGGGGTCGTCGTCATGGTCGCCGGGGCGGCATGGTTGGGGGCTTCGGTGCCGGCCGATGCCTCTTGGGCGGCGCGGCAGTCGGTCTTTCTTTACGGGACCTGCCTGATCCTCGTGTGTATCTGTTCGGCGGCCTATAATTTCTGTCCGGCCTGTCGCCTCAAGGGGGGATTGCAGCGGGTCGATCAGGCCATGATCTTCGTCGCCATTGCCAGTACCTATACGCCCTTCATCATCATTGGTGGACGTGGGAGGCTTAGCCTCGGATTTTGTGGACTGTTATGGGGCGTGGCGCTGGCGGGGATGGGCATGAAACTCTTCTGGTTTGAAAAGAGCCAGAAATACCCCGTTTTCCCCTATCTGGCGGTGGCATGGATGTTCTTCCTGTGCCCGGATCCGGTTTTCTGGCACCTGCCCTTTCAGGTCGTGGCCCTCATCATTCTGGGGCTGGTCTTCTATTGCATTGGTACGGTGTTCTATAATCACGAAAACCTGCCGTTTTCCAATGCGCTGTGGCATGTCATGGTGGTCTGCGGCGCTTCCACCCACATCTATGCCGCGCGGCGCATGATTGATACCATCGCCTGAGCGGCATGTGTCAGGACGACGTCCCCGTTTCATCGTGGCGTTCGCGCAGATATTTCCGTCGCCCCTTTTCCCCCATCCACAGCATGACCGGCAGGAGTTTCTGCCACAATGCAGGGAAAATCAGCAGAAGTTGCCCGAAAACCCCGTCGGACGACGGGACGAACACGTCCCTGCCACGCTGGCGCAGGGCACGCAGGATCAGCGTTGCGATCTGCTGCGGCGGTACCGGCAGGGTTACGAAATTGAGGGCCGATCCCCCGTTCTGCATTTCCTTTTGCAGCATGGGCGTATCCACCGCCCACGGAAAGATGGAGGAGACGTGGATGCCACGCGCACGGACTTCCTCCCGCAGGGACAGGGCAAAGCCGCGCAGGCCGAATTTCGTGGCGGCATAGACGCTGCTGCCGCCGAGTGGAACAATGGCGGCCATCGAATTGACAAACACGACATGCCCGCCACGCGGCACCAGATCCAGTAGCCGTGTCGCCAGCATGATGGGCGCCTGCAGGTTGACCGTTACCTGTTCGCGCACCGATCTGTCGTCAAGGCTGGCGGCAGCCTGCGGCACGATCACCCCTGCACAGTGGATGAGCGCACGCACCGGTGCGCCCAGTGTGCGGATCCGGTCTGCCGCCGAACCAAGGGCCTGTGGATCGCCAAGGTCGCAGCGGATGTTGGTCACGTCTGGCGAGTGTTCCAGCGTCGGGACGCTTCCCTGCCGTGTCAGCGCAATCACATGGTATCCCGCAGCCAGCAGGCCATCAATGACCAGACGTCCGATCCCCCCTGCCCCGCCGGTAATCACCGCCAGCGGGTGTTGTGTTGAATCTGGTGGAAACGGCGCCGTCATAAGAGTCTCGCGAACGGTAAGATTGTGATTATTTTCAACCTGATATGCATCTGGTTCATGTTACCTGACGTAACATAAAGTTATCATGACGTCGAAGATAAATCGTAATCCGTATTTTCACGGTATCTTTTGCGAAGGTTTGTCCGGACTGCTACCGTTCATGTCGTCGCGGGCTTCCTGCATGGCCTTTTCCGTCAGGCGCTTTTCATTGCGCCGCAGGAAAATGGCCGATCCCCCGACCCCGACAACGACGCCGATCACACCGATGACGCTTGCCGGTCCCGAAAGCTGCATGATCTTGTGACCCAGATAGTAGGTCAGCATGGCATAACCACCGGCCCAGCAGATGCCGCCCGCCGCGTTGAAGATCATGAAGCGCGGCCATGTCATGTGATTCGCCCCGGCCAGCAGCGCCACGAATACGCGCACCACGGCGATGAAGCGGCCAAAGAAAACGATTTCACTGCCATGGCGGCGGAACAGGAACCGGCCAAGCAGAAGCCGGTCCGGTGTCAGGCCAAGCCGTGCGCCATAGCGCTGGAGCAGCGGGATTCCCACCGTCCGCCCGATGATATAGCCGATATTGTCACCAATGACCGCGCCCGCAATGGCGGCGACCGCCACCCAGCCAATCGCCATATGGTGTGTCGCTGCGCAATAGAGCGAGGCGGAGATGATCAACGTTTCCGCCGGCAGGGGCAGCCCCATGCTTTCCAGCATGACGATCAGGGTGATGACGCCATATCCATAGTGCTGGAACAGATAGTCCAAGTGGTGAAGCAGCTTACAATCTCCTTGCGCAACCTGCGCGGAGCACGGCCTGCATGCGACTGGAACCGGCTGTCATCATCCGCCCGATGGCGCCCACGTCGCCCGACATGCCATGCTGATAACGCAATGGGGGATTTCACATCCCATGGGAAGCCTATTTTTCAAATAGCTGCTCTCCATCATATCGGGGATATATCATATTATCCAATGGGATAAGGCACTTGGGCGGACCCATGCCCTTCCCTTTGGGACCGGGCGCAGGATCACTCGGCCCGGATCATGATCTCCACCACGTTGGCGCGGCCCGATGCGATCCCTGCCTGGATGGCAGGCGCGATATCGGTGGCGCGCGTGATCCTGCATGCCGACAGTCCATAGGACGCGGCCATGGCCTGATAATCTATGACCGGGTCATTGAGGTCCATGGCAAGGTAATTGCCATTGCGGGTCGAGACGTAATGCGTCTGTCCCCGCATGAAACCCTTGAGTACATTGTATTCCTGATTGTTCATGATGACGAAGGTCACCGGCAGTTTCTCGTGCGCCGCGGTCCAGATCGCCTGTGGGGAGTAGAGCGAGGCCCCGTCCCCCACCAGGCACACCACAGGCTCCCGCCCCAGGCCGAGTGACGCGCCCACGGCGGCCGGCATCCCCCAGCCCAGCGCACCGCCGCGCAGGAAGGAGTACTGCGCGGGCCAGTCACTGTCGAGGAAGGAGCGCACATGCGATGAGGTGGCGATGGCCTCGTCAACGATGGCGATGTCCGGCCCGATGGCGCGCACGGCTTCGTACGCCGCGACGCAGGGGGCGATGACGGGTTCTTCCATGCGGTGCAGCGCGGTGGCGATGGCCTTGCTCCGGCGGTCGTGGTTGCGCGCCGTAACATTCTGCCGTGCGGTGGCATAATCGTCTTCGCGTCCCGCGATCGCCTTTTTCAATAGGGGCAGGAACGCCTCCAGCGAGGTACGGATATGCCCCACCAGCGACAGCGGCGTATAGAAGGTACGTCCCAGATCCCCGATATCCGCCGAAACCTGATAGATCGCACATCCCGGCGGCACGGCGGAGCCTTCGGAATACAGGATGGTGATCAGCGACTTGCCGCCAAGCGCGAAAATCGCGTCATAATCCGCAAGTTTCGCCGCGATGTCCGTTGCCCGCGTGGGCAGGTTGCCTTCCCACAGCGGATGCGATGTCGCGAAGGGCACGCGCGAAGGCCAGGAGGAGCCAAAGACCGGCGCGCCCAGAAGTTCGGCCACGGCGGCCACCTGTGCGGCAGCCCCGGCGGCGTGGACCTCGTCCCCCGCGATGATCCCGAGGCGCCACGGCGCAATCCGGGCCAACTGCTGCGCCAGTTCCGGCAGGCCGCCTGCGATCGAACGCCGGTCGATCTGCGACGGGGGGGCGGCGGAAACCGTGCTCATTTCCTCCATCACGTCCATGGGCAGCGACAGGAAGACGGGGCCGGTGGGCGCGGCCATGGCGTCGTTGAAGGCGCGATGCACCAGTACCGGCAACTGGTCGGCATGCATGACTTCCTGCGCCCATTTCACGGCGGGGGTGGCGATGCTGACCAGATCCCCGAACAGAAGCGGGTCGGAGATGGTGTGGCGGGAATCCTGCTGCCCCGCCGTTACCACCAGTGGCGTCTGCGATACGCTGGCGTTGAGGAGGTTGCCCATGCCATGGCCAAGTCCGCCCGCCGTATGCAGGTTCAGGAAGCCGGGACGCCCCGCCGCCTGCGCATAGCCATCGGCCATGGCGACGGCTCTGGCCTCCTGCAGGGCCAGCACATAATGCAGGTCCGGGCGTTTCTGCAGTGCGTCGATCAGCGGAAGTTCCGTCGTGCCGGGATTGCCAAAAATATATTTGACCCCCTCGCTTTCAAGAATTTCGAGCAGGATGTCAGCGCCCCGTCGGCTACGCTGTCCATCGATATCACTGACTGCCGTGATCTGCATGAAGGGCCTCTTCCATACTGGTGTTATTGCAACTGTAATATGAAAATGGCGATTGTCATCCATCCAACTGCAGCCTGATGCACATAAGACAGACGATGACATCTGGCATGGGGATATCGGTCATTTATATTCAAAAACATGTTGCGGAATATAATGTTACGATACCCGCCGCGAAATGACTCCCCCGCGGCAAAAAGATATACCGAAAATACAGAATTGGCCTGATCGACATGACGCATGCACAAGGATGGCTCCGCGCCATTCCCGAAAGTTTCTGCCCGACCGCGCTTGGGGACATTGACCGGACGCTTCAGGCAATCCGGGCGGAGCATGATGTCGCGATCCCGCTTGCGATCGAAAGCGGCAGCCGTGCATGGGGCTTCCCTTCTCTCGACAGTGATTATGACTGCCGGTTCATCTTCATCAGGCCCACGGCGCAATACCTGTCCCTCTGGCCGGTGCGCGATGTTATCGAGGTCCCGCTGACGCAGGAACTCGACATCAATGGCTGGGACCTTGCCAAGGCTGTCCGCCTGCTGCTGAAGGGGAATGTGGCGGTGATGGAATGGCTGTCCTCCCCCATCATTTATGGGGCGGATGCGACATTCCGCGCCCGGTTCCTCGCCCTGGCGCATCGTGTGTGCAACCGCACGCTCGTCGCGCGGCATTACCTGCATCTGGGCGAAAAGCAGTACGACCGGCATTGTGGCATGCAGGTGCATGACCTGCGGATCAAGAAGCTTTTTTACGCCCTGCGTCCCGCCATCGCCCTGCGCTGGCTGCGCCTGCATCCGGCATGCAATGTCGTGCCGATGCACTTTCCGTCCCTGCTGGGTGAATGTGAACTCGAACCTGCCACGGTCGGGATCATCGACGACCTTATCCGCGCCAAGGCGCAGACCCGTGAAACCCGCCTGATCGCGATGCCTGAACCGCTGGAGTGGTTGATGGCGCATGAATTCGCCCTTGCCCATGAAACATTCGATCACCTGTCCCCAGAGGTGCCTGCCGATGCCATGGCGGAGGCCGATGAATTTTTCCGCGCCCAGCTTGGGGGGAAATGAAAAAAGGCCCAAGCGTTCGTTGCGCAGGGGCCTTTTTAATTCCGGGAAATGCCGCCTTTCTGAAAAAAGGCGGCACCCGGAAACTTTCATTATGTGATGATGAAATTTTGAAACGCTCTTACCTGTGGCAGGGCACCTGCTTTCAGGGCGTGCCCAGTGTCATATCGAGGCGCTGCATCATACGCGGCAGCGGGATCTGCACTTCGGTGATGGGCAGGCTTTTCGTGCCCGAAGATTTCATCGTAAAGGCCGGTAGCCTGCCAGCCATCAGTAGCGCGGCAAGATGCGCCTGGTCATCCGGCAGGCCTGCATGGCGGGCTTCGTTTTCCTTCATCGTGATGGTCTGCTGGTCCGCCGCGTCCGCGTTCTGCTGCGGCATCGGTGTCCCGGGAATTTCCTTGTCCCGTTTATCGGCGCCCGTTGTGTCCAGCGTCACGTCCACGGCCTGCAATGTCAGGCGCCCCACATTCTGGGCAATGTTGAACACCGTCATTGGATTGAGGCCACGGACATTGTGGTCCAGCACCGACAGGGTGGCGGTATCAAGCAGCACGGGCGAGAAGTTGCCCAATTGAATCTTGCCATGCCAGTTGCCGAAATTCGGGAAATTCCCGCTACTCGTCATGGTCATCACTGACGTGTTTTTCTGCAGGCCATACCCGATGTTCAGGCTGCCCTGCAGCGTGTTGTAACCCTCCTGCCCCACTTCCCGGGCAAAAGATGCCAGCGTGCCCGGGATCGGTGCGCCGGGACCTGCAGCGACGATTTTCTGGACAGGGAGCGTGATCCCGGAGAACGAGAGGTCAAGGTAATAGGGTATCGTGTGCGCCGTATCGATACGCGAAATGTCCACGCTGCTGGCCGTGATATCCACCGCAGGCGCGACGTGCCATTTCACGTCCGACAGCGACACCGTACCGAAAAGCGAGGTACTGACGCTGCCATATTCCACGACACCCAGCAGGTTCATGGACTGCAGGGCGTCATGCACGCCCTTTTCCGCCTTCTGTGAGGCATGATGGTGGGCGATCCCCCACCCGATCAGCACAAGGCAGCCGATCCCCCCTGCCCCGGCCTGCAGCCACCGGCGATATTTCTGCATGAAGGAACGACGGTTTTTTGCATCGCCGAGTTCATGTGCGGCCTTGGTCATGTATTCGGCCGCCGAACGCTGCGCCGCCTTGACCTTCGGGGCCTGTGCCACCATGAAATCGGACGTACGATGGGAAAACGCCTTCAGGCCCTGCCCAATCTGTTCCAGTGCTTCGTCCGCCCTGGCCGAACTGCCCATGCCTGTACCCGTGGCGATGCCTCCGCGCGCCAGAAGCGCGCCGGGCGGGATCAGCGGACTGAGGGGGGGCAGCAGTTTGCTCATTGGTGGCAGCAGCATGGAGGTATTGGCTGCTGCGGCCCCTGCCGGAGTGGGTGTGCCTGCGGTCTGCATTACCGTCATCGTCCCTTTGTCTGCGTACAGGATCAGGCGTGCTTTTGCGTATTTTCGCGCTTCCATGCCAGTTCGTCGCGGATCATGAACACCACCAGCACGGTTTCACACCCGATGCGCGTCAGGATGATGCTGAGGACGGTCGTGATGAGGGCGACGATACTGCCCAGGATCAGGCCGATGATGGTCGGCAGTGTGGTGGATTCCCCCGCCATCTGCGCGGCATTGATGCACAGCACGAGGATGCTGATGAATGTCGCCAGCCCGGACAGCACGCAGAAGACCACGCCGATATAATAGAATATCTTCATGAACTGCGGGGTGATGAGCGTATCGAAGGACAGGAGGGTCTTCATGATGTTCGGTCCTTGGTAAGGGAAACGGGGAGGGTTGGTGCCGGTGGCACGACGTGATGGGGATCAGGGGGCCGGGGTGGACGTGGCCGCCTGTGTGGCGTTGGCGATCTTGCGGTTTTCAATTTCCGTGGGATCGGTGGCATCGGCGCATTGCGGCTGCTTGCAGGCATAGGAACGCGTGACGCTGAGTTGCGCGTCAGGGAAGTCCCCCTGCGTGGGCGTGGTGAGCATGCAGCTGACGAGGTACCATCCGGCGTCACCGAAATCGGCCTTGTCATCGGCCATCGTCAGGCTCAGGTGGCCCGGCCATGCCGTGGCGACATCCTTGTGCCCGGACCCGTTCGTCTGCACCAGCAGGCTGACGGGAACGGGTTTTCCGTCGCCCTGCATGGAGGCGAAACGGGTGGCACGGATGTTGTCGAGCGAATGGAACAGTTCGACCGGCCGGTCATCATTGATCCAGTTCGCCAGACGGACGGGCACCGGGGTCGTGCCAAGCTCACGTATCTCGCTGTCGCGACGCGCCACAAGCTGCTTTTCACGCCTGGCTGCGGCGATCCGCTGTGCCTGCGCGTGCTGGGCCGCGATCTGTTCCGGTCCCGCCTGATACAGCAGCGTTTCAAGGCGCTGGTCGCCATAGACGCTGTAGCCATGTACCGTGGCGGAATAGGTCGGTTCGGCCTCGTTGCCGCTGACGCCCCTGGGATCGACATCGAATTCCAGCACGATCCAGACCCGGCGGTTCATCCAGCCAAAGCTCTCGCGCCTGCGTTCAAAATTACGCGCCTCTTCGGGGGGCATCGCGAATCCCGTGATGGATTCCATGTCCTGCGCATGCAGCGCGACGGCAAGGGGGATTCCGTCCGCCGCGCACGGGCGGCCAAGGCGCAGGAGATTCCCGTTGATATGGACCGGGAACATGTTTTCCTGAAAGTCATAATGGCCGAATTCGGTTTCCAGTTCGGCATAGATGACGCCTGGCGCGACATTGCCACTATGGGCCTGCATGTCCTGCCCGGCCTTTTCAAGCACTTCATGCAGCCGGAAATCGTCGTTTCTTGAACGGAACCATTCCGAGGCCATATGCCCCTGCGCCCAGCATTTCTGGGCCTCGGGGTTGGCAAGGAATGTCGGGTCGTTTTTCCCGGCGAACAGCATGTAGCCCCAATATCCCTGATCCCCAACCTTGGGCACGGGGGCAGGTTGCGCGGACGCCACGGCAGGCTGTGCCTGATCGGGCGCAGGGGAAGTGGCTGGTGGCGTGGCCTGCGGGGCCGTGGCGGCGTCTGCTGCGGGTTGCGGCGCAGGGGCATCCGCCGGCGGCGGTCCGGTGAACGGGTTGGGTGGCGTGGGGGCGTCGAGGGAGGCCGGCGGCGTGGCGGCCGGTGGGGGCGCCGCGGCAAAGACCCATCCCCCGCTGCGTTCCGCGTGGTACTGGCCGGTGATGCGGCCTTCTTCCGACACGCTGGCATCGGCGCGTTCGGCGGTGGGGCATGTCTGCTCGAACTCGCGCCGCATCCTGTCGAGCAGCGCAACCTGTGCGGTCGGATTGCCCATGTCCCCGCTTTCGCTGGACAGGACCATCTTCAGGCGCAGGTCCTTGCGGCACCACTGCGCGCCGCCTGCGGCATAGACCTCGATATGCTTGGCGCTTGACCGTGCGATTAGCGCCTCTTCCTGCGCCCATGCCGCGACAGGCGCCAGCATCATGGCCAGCGCAACACCCCCGGTCAGGCGTTGACGCATCGTGCCTTCGTGCAGAAGCGACCGGATCATGCGCTTGTTCCTCACGTTAGTTGAGTTCCCATACACCCTGTGCCGAACGGCATGCCGTTTCGGTCGATGTGCTGGATTTTCCCTTGTCGGTCGCGACGGTTTTCAGGTCGCGGCAGGTGACGCTTGCATTGACGTTCGACGATACCGTCTTGCCTTCGGGGGCGGCCGGCTCCGCATCGAGGTCAAATGTCCCGCTTGTTGCGGCATGGTGGCTGCCGGCCGACAGCGGTTGCAGCGAAGATGCCGCGACGTAGCCGATCGAACGGCCATGCTGCGAAACCAGCATCCAGTTCTGTCCCGTCAACTGTCCCACCACCATGATCACGGAATGGGTCGGCAGCGTCATCGCGACCGTGGCGGAGGTGGATGGGGAAAGATAGACCGGGGAAGATGACGTCACCTGGTATCGCGCGCCAATTGCATGGATCGACCCCGGCGCCGCCACGTCGGCATTGCGGACAATGCGGATCGACTTGTCTTCCTGCCGGGTATTGGACGTGGTGATGGTGGCGCGCATGGTGGAGTGGTCGGACTGCCACGTCACCGTACGGTTGTCCCCCTGCGCCATCAGAAGCTGCTGCTGACGGCGGGCCAGCGCCTTGCGGTCCATGTTGTCGAGCATGTTGCCGATACTCGAACCAAAGGTTTCCCCGCCGATCAGGCTGGCAAGGCCCGCCACGACATGGTTGCGTGTCGTGTGGACGCCGGGTTCGGTGCCGGTCTGCGCAGTATTACCAGACTGATCGGTCGCACATCCCGAAATTGCAGCCGAGATGCAGAGAACGGAAAACGTTTTTACGCCAATCCGGTAAAAATCACGCATTACCAATATTTTCCCAATGTATTCTGTAAGTGAAATTTTGCAATCACATAACGACGCCGCATTTTGGCGTCAACGAAAAAATAGACCAATTGGAATTAAAAATATGGACCTGTAAGGTCTCTATTTAAAGATTCATTATATATTCATGAAAATGTATAGGATATCGGGCAGGAATCCCTGCCCTGCGCAGGAAAAAATAATCGACCGATGGAATTAAATAATTCCGGACGACAGTTCTGGCTTTCGCATGGAAGCAGGATGCGGACGGTCGGGAAATGATTGCAGTCGTTTTTTATGGAACGGCCGATATTCTGGAAGAATCCAAATACAGCACAGATATCATGAAGTTTTCATGACCGGATTACGGAAGATAACCATAAAAACTTCCGGAATAATGAATTTAAAGGCTTGTCGTATCTTCCGTCGCGGGTTCAGCAGGAGCAGGAGCAGGAGCAGGAGCAGGAGCAGGAGCAGGAGTAGAGTTGGGATTGGGATTGGGATTGGGATTTTGCGTCTGGGCCAGGAACCTTGCAAAATCATCCTGCATCTTGCGCGCCAGTTCCGGGTCGGACAGTTGCGCATCCTTTTGCGACGAATCAATCACGACCACCCTGTCCCCCGAGAGGGGATCGGGAACGTGGTTCGCACCCAGAAGGGCCTGAAGGCCACGCGCGTTCTGGCCGTCATGGATCTGGCTGTCGAGGTCGCGATCAATCAGGCCATGATGGTCAAGGAACGTGTTGAAACGTGAAGGAATGCGAATGCAGCCTTCGGAATCCGAACGGCCCAGACGCCCTTCCAGCAGGTCGGGGTCGGTTGCGTGCATCTCCAGCCGGACAACGGCGAGCGCGCCTTTCCTGCGCCAGTCCTCGGTCGTCTGCCAGCCAAAGTCCCAGACGCGCATGCCCTTGTTGCCATTGCCACGCACGCCGAATTCATTTTTCGTCCCCTGCGCACGGTAGCCGTAGATCTGCCCGTCATTGAGGAAAATCCCCACGGGCGTACGAAAATGTTCCGTACGGCCGGGACGTCCCGTGCTGACACGGACCGAACCCAGCGCAATCAGTTTTCCAAGTTCCCCCCCGCCCACTGTGACCCACAGGCGCTGCACACGTTCGGCACGGTCCACGACCAGTACGACCTGTGCCGTATCGGGCCACAGATGCGTCCTGTTGAGAAGATCCCTGGCCTGTGCAAGGGCCGTGTCCGTAAGGCTGGCGCTGGTCCGGGCAACCTGCGGCCCCACTTCTATCTTCAGCGCGGCGCGCAGGTCGTTCATGTCCTGCATGATGTCAGGTGGGGCGGATTGCGCATGTCCCTGTGTCGCAAGGCCCCAGATAATCAGGAATGTCCCGGCCGCCGCATGTAAACTTATCTGCATCTGGCTTCCGGCATGACGGTCTGGCGATCCCGTGGATGTACGTTCTGTTCTGAAAAACCAATGAAATGCATCTTTAGCGTATTCTACTACCTCCCTGCCGTCCCTGATCCATTTCCCTTGTGCTGGAGCGTTCGATACAGTCTTCGGGTTTCCGTGGAGGGTATGCAGGTTCCTATCGTACGTCCTGCGGTCGGTCCGTGGCATCGAAACGGAAGGGTTCGCCGACTGCCGTGCTGGGCAGTTCCCCTTCCCACATGACGGTATTCCCCCGGATGATGGTGCCAACGGGACGGCCGGTCAGGGTGCGACCGACAAAAGGTGACCAGCCGCAACGTGATGCCAGCCAGTCCTGCCGGATCTCCCAGCGGGCCCCAAGATCGACGATCGAGAAATCGGCGTCGTACCCCACGGCGATCCGTCCCTTGCGCACCAGTCCGAACAGGCGTTGTGGTCCGGCGGATGTCATGTCCACCACCTTGCGCAGCGTCAGGCGTCCCTGCGCGACATGGTCAAGCATCAGCGGCAGCAGCGTCTGCACCCCCGGCATGCCGGATGGGGAGTCGGGATAGGAACGTTCCTTTGCCGTCATGGTATGGGGGGCATGGTCGGATCCAATGATGTCGGGTACCCCCTGCCCCATCCAGTACCACAGCCCCTCTCGCGCCGTGCGGTTGCGGATCGGCGGGTTCATCTGCGCCAGCGTGCCGAGTTCGGGATAGGCCTCCTCCGCCGCAAGGGTCAGGTGCTGCGGCGTGACCTCGCAACTGGCGATATCCTTGTTGGCCGAAAGGAATTCCAGTTCCGCCGGCGTGGTGACATGCAGCACATGGATGCGGCGGCCTGTCCTGCGTGCAAGGGCCACGATGCGCCGTGTCGCACGCATTGCCGTTTCCTCGTCACGCCAGACCGGGTGGGAGGACGGATCCCCCGCCACGCGATGCCCGACCCGTTCCAGCAGCCTGTCCTCGTCCTCGGCATGGATCGCGACGCGGCGGGAGCCGGAGCGCAGGACACGTTCGAGGATCCGGTCATCGGACACCAGCAGGCTGCCGGTGGAGGAGCCCATGAAGATCTTGATCCCTGCCGTGCCCGGCAGCTTTTCAAGTTCCCCGCACTGCTCTGCATTGTCCGTCGTCGCCCCGACATAGAATGCGTGTTCGCACCACATGCGACCGCGTGCGCGCGCCAGCTTGTCCGCCACGGCTTCGGGCGTATCGGTGGGGGGGCGGGTATTGGGCATCTCGAACACGCCCGTCACGCCGCCAAGCACGGCGGCGCGGCTGCCGGATTCCAGGTCTTCCGCATCGCCGGGTCCGGGTTCGCGGAAATGGACCTGCGTGTCGATCACGCCGGGCAGGATGGTCAGGCCCGTGCAGTCCAGCGTGCGATCCGCGCTGCCGGTGCCGCCGATGCGTGCAATCCGTCCGTCACGGACGAAAACGTCCACCGGTACGGTCTGATCGGGAAGGACGACAGTCCCGTTTTTCAAAACAAGGTCGTACGATGTGCCAGGCATCAGGTCTTCCGTCTCGTTTACGTTTCAGGAGCAGATACGCAACCGGCTCCGGCGTGGGACGGAAAATAATCGACATGCGTGCATACGTCCAGAAGAAGACAGGTGCCTTCACGCATGCCGCTGCGCTGTGTGGCCTACTGGAGAATGAAAAACAGGGTCATGCACGCAATCGCCATCGTGATGATGACAAGGCGACCGAGGTGATAATCCGGGGCTGCGTGCCGGTGGCCAAGATGCACCTGCGCGGGCGGGACATCATGCGACAGGTCGGTCATTTTCTCCTCCGTACACGAAATTGGGTGTTGTGCGGCATTGTTCAGTTCAGGGATGTCAGGCTGTCCCACAGCAGTTTGAAATTGAGGATGAGGATGATGGCGGCGATAAGCCACGCCATGGCTTTCATCGGGAGGGAGATCACGAATTCCCCCATCTTTTCACGGTCAGAGACGAACATCACCAGCGGGATGACCGCAAAGGGCAGTTGCATCGACAGGATGACCTGGCTGAACATCAGCAGTTCCCCCACCCCATGCGTGCCATAAAGCAACGTGACGAACAGGACGGGAATGACCGCAAGGCCGCGGGTCAGCAGTCTGCGCGCCCATGATGGCATGGAAAGGTGCAGGAACCCTTCCATGACGATCTGCCCGGCCAGCGTGCCGGTCACGGTTGAATTCATGCCCGCCGCCAGCAGGGCCGTTGCGAACAGGGTGGATGCGATCCCCACGCCCAGCACGGGTGACAGCAGGCGATAGGCATCGGAAATTTCAGCAACGTCGTGATGTCCGCTGGCATGGAACGCCGCCGCCGCGACAATCAGGATGGCGGCATTGATGAACAGCGCCAGAACAAGGGCGATCGTGCTGTCGAGTGTTGACCACCGGATGGCGTCGCGTCGTCCCGCCGGAGTGCGGTCGAAGGCACGGGTCTGCACGATGGAGGAATGCAGGTACAGGTTATGAGGCATGACCGTCGCCCCGATGATGCCGATGGCGATATACAGCATCGAAGGATCCCTCAGGACCTGCGACGATGGCATGAACCCGCGCAGGATCGCGGAAATGGAGGGAACGGACGCGATGACCTGCACCACGAAACAGCCTGCGATGATGAGCAGCAGCCCGATGATGAAGGATTCAAGATAGCGGAAGCCACGCTGCATCAGCAGCAGCACGACGAAGGCGTCCGCAATGGATACAATACATCCCCCGATCAGGGGCAGGCCAAACAGCAGTTGCAGGGCAACGGCCGTGCCAATGACCTCCGCCAGGTCGCAGGCGATGATGGCGAGTTCGCATGACAGCCATAAAATGGAATTCGCCAGCGGGGGGAAATGGTCCCGGCATGCCTGCGCAAGGTCGCGGCCGGTCACAATGCCCAGTCGTGCCGCAAGTGCCTGAAGCACGATCGCCATCAGGTTCGACAGCATGACAACCCACAGCAGATGATACCCAAACCGCGACCCGCCCTGCAGGTCGGTGGCCCAGTTGCCGGGGTCCATATATCCGACCGAAATCATGTATCCCGGACCGACGAACGCCAGAAAACGGCGCCACCACGCGGCGGTGCTGTCCGGGACATGGATGCTGGCATGGACTTCGGGCAGGCTCCGTCCATCCGTGCCCTGCCGGGTGAAGCGCCATGGCTGCGAAGGAGGCGGCATGGAGGGTGGAGCGGACATGAAGACCTGCCTGAAAACCTTGTCGTCAGGTCATTGAACGCCACTGCCATGAAATATGCAATAAGCTATATCTTGTGGTGATGACAATTTTTCATAGCATGCAGGTTACAAGACCGCGAGCAGGGGAAACCGGCGGGAAAGGCATGCTGTTGCGGGCGGGAATGTCATCAGGGAACGCGCAGGCAGGTGGCCTGCCTGCGGCCGAAGGTCAGTTGCGGTAATCCGGCTGTTCACGATCGAGCTTGCGGATCAGTGCCTGCCAGATCAGTTGTCCCTGGTCCGTATCGTCTTCGAATTGCTGGCGTGCACGCAGGATGCTGGGAAGTGACGGGAAATGCAGCTTCACGCCGGTTGACTGCGCCGCGACCTGAATACGGCAGGCCTGCTCCAGATAGTACATGCGGTAAAAACATTCCGCCACCGTGCGCCCGACCGTCAGCAGGCCATGATTTTGCAGGATCAGGCCATGATTGTCCCCAAGGTCGCGGACAAGACGTTCGCGCTCGCTCAGATTGTCTTCGGCGGCCAGCCCTTCATAGGCATGGAACCCGATACGGTCATGGAATTCCATGCTGATCTGGTTTATGGGCAGGATCTTGCGATCCTGCGCCGCCACGGCCATGCCCGCAACCGTGTGGGTATGCATGACGCAGGCAGCGTCGGGCCGGGCACGGTGGATGGCGGAATGGATGACGAAGCCCGCGGGATTGATGGGCCAGGCGGTCTGCTGGCGCGGATGGCCGTCGGCATCCACGCTTACAAGGGAACTGGCGGTGATTTCCTCGAACAGGAAGCCATACGGGTTGACCAGATAGGCATGCCGCCACCCCGGCAGTCGTGCCGAAAGGTGCGTATAGACAAGGTCGGTCATCCCGAAATGCGCCACCAGACGATACGCCGCGGCAAGTTCGCGGCGCAGCACCTGTTCCGTTGCGGATGGCGGAGGCACTGGTACCCCCGCCTCCCGCACGTCCATGTCCCCGTTACCCGTCGCGTCAGGCAATGACGACATCCAGCGCCTTGCAGAAACTGTGCATGTCGCTTTCGGACCCGACGGTGATACGTGAACAGTTCGGCCATATGGACCAGTTGCGCCCGATGATGACGCCCTGTTTTGCAAATGCCTCCCGCACCGGTTTCGCCGGGCGCTTCCAGTCAACGATGAACATGTTCGCCACGCTGGGGATGTAGGAGATCCCGCGCTGGCGCAGGTGCGCGAATGTCATCTCCAGGTTGGCGATCATCTCGTTGCGACGCTGCACGATCTCCTGCGCGCGCGTGACGCTGGCCAGTCCGGTGGAAAGGGCCACGGTGGAGAGCATGAAGGATTGGGAGAACCCGTCATAACGCATCATCTTTTCCAGCAGGTCGGGACGCCCCATGCTGAGCCCGAGGCGCAGGCCAGCCATGCCGAACAGCTTGGAGAACGTGCGCAGCACGATCACATCCTTGCCCGCCGCGACAAGGGAGGCGGCGCTGGGCGTGCCGGAAAAGTGGATATAAGCCTCGTCCACCAGTACGATCGAGCCTGCGGGCTTGTTGGCGACCAGCCATTCGATGTCGGCAATGGGCGTCAGCGTGCCGGTGGGATTGTTGGGGGAACAGATATAGTAGACCCCCGCGTTCGGATTGGCCGCCAGCATGGCGCGGACATCTGCTTTCCAGTTGTTTTCCGGACGCAGTGCAACCTTCGCCAGCGGAACCTTCAGCCACTCCGCCGTCTCCCATGACGGTTCATAGGTCGGGTCCAGCGTGACAAGTCCCCGTTTGGGAGAACAGAACGTCACGATGGCGCGACACAGCGGATCGCCCGAACCGGGCCAGGGCATGATATGGTCGGCGGGCACGCCCTCGATTTCGGAAACCGCCTTGATCAGGTCCTGCCGGTTGCGATTGGGCCAGTAACGGTTGCCCTGCGCCACCATGGCGGTACCGGCGCGCACGCCTGCCTCCATGGGGCCGGTCCACCATTCGTTGCTGTCGATCAGCACCTTGCCCGCGTTATCGCCGGCCGACGCCACGACCCCGCGTGCCTGCGAAACCCTGCCCGGCAGCGACGCCAGCGCCAGACCGGTGCCCAGCAACGCCCCGATACGGCCAAACTGCCGACGCGAATATCCCCGTTGCAGCAGGTCACGCCGGGCGTCAGCCGACAAAGTCGCATCCGTATCCATAATACGCGTTCCTTAGTTATGTCAGGGCGATGGTGACCATGGCCCCGCAACCATCCTGAGGACACATATCATGCAGGCTTATTCATTACGATCAAGTTCCATTATGAAACACGGATCGTAATGACCATGCGGGTGTGAAAATATGCCACACCACGCTTATGTCGGAATTGCGCGGCCGGCATGGCCTTATCGGGCGTTCACCGCGCCAGGGAGGCCCGCCGCAGGGGCATGGTCATGCAGTGCACGCTGCCCCCGCCGCGTGAAAACTGCTCCAGATGCGGGGTCAGGACCTCCATGCCTTCGGCGCGCATCATCTGGTTGATTCGCGTGCTGTGACGTGGACTGATGACCCGCCCCTTCCCCAGCGCAAGGACATTGCATCCCATGTCGTTCATCGCTTCCTTGTAACTGACGGGCAGCAGGCGTATGCCCTGCGCGCGCAGCCATGCAAGGTCGGCATCGGGCAGGACATCGGTGACCGCAATGGCCGTGTCGTCGTTGATCATCGTGAAGATGACATCAAGATGCAGGAAATGCGCGGGGAAGCGAATCAGGCGGCAGGTCCAGCCTTCCTGTATGAACCAGTCGGCGAACTGCCTTGCCCCGTCTTCGTCCGTGCGGCCGCCACTGACCCCGATCACCAGCAGGCCGGGACGTATGAAATGTATGTCGCCTCCCTCGATATGGCCCTGCGTGCAGGTTTTCCAGATTTCACCGGGGGCATAGAACTGCCGCACCGCCCCTTCCTCCGCACGGCGTTCGGGGCGCGACATGCGGGTGACCACGGTGCCGAATGGCGTGGTCTGTGAACTGTCGCGGGTATAGACCTCATAGGGCATGCCGCTCTGCGGTGTCATGAAATGGCAGTTGACGTCCGCCATGCGCAGGGCATCCACCAGTTCATCAAACTGTGAAAGCATATCGGCATGATTGGTGCGACGGCCGCTGGCCAGGGTCTGGATTGCGATGTCGTTGCTTGGTATCCATGAATAATGCTCTGGCCGGCACAGAAGCACATCGGCAAGGGTGCCGCTTTCGCTGTCCATGAACCAGTGATTTGCGTTCATTACGTGAAAATCCCGAAGAAATGGCGCGTCTGCCCCCCGGCAGGAAGGGTTTGCAGCGTAGCAACGTGACGGATTTGACGGGATAGGAATGATGCATAGTTCACTTTGAAATTTCATTAACCGCAAGAAATCAAAAAACCTGTTTGTGCCATGACATATAATGTTGCACTCTCTGGACAATCTGGTAATGTTGCACTCTCTGGACAATCTGGAGCGGACAAGTAACGATCAGCAGAATTCATCAGGTCGTAACCATCCGGCCTAAGTCATTTCGACCGATATCCCACTGGCACCATGGACGGATCCCGACGCACATGACAGCCTCATCAATGACCCTCTCCTCCCCTTCCCCATCTTCCACAAAGCGGATGGCGGCAGGCCGACGCAGAGGTGGTGGTTTCCGTGGCCAGGTGGCCGAGGTGGACCTGCGTCTGCTGCGCGTCTTTCGCACGGTGGCCGAACGCGGGGGATTTTCGGCGGCAGAAATTGCCCTGGGAAAAAGCAAGTCTTCGATCAGTATCGATATCTCGGCGCTGGAAAACCGCCTCAACATAAAACTGTGCCAGCGCGGGCGCAGCGGATTTGCCCTGACGGGCGAAGGGCGCATGGTGCTTGAGGCGACGGAGGAACTGCTTGCGGATATCGAGCGTTTCCAGCAGCGCATCAATACGGCAAGCGGCATCCTGTCGGGACGTTTTTCGCTGTATATGCCGGACAATATCCTGATTCACGGGGAAACGGCGGTCATACGTGCCATCAAGACCTTTACCGCGCGGCATCCTTCGGTTTTCATGAACATGTATTCCGCCTCCCCGCGTGAAGTGGAACTTGCGGTGCTTGATGGGCGCGCCACGGCGGGCATCGTGCTGCATGGCCATCATCGACCGGACATGGAAAGTACGGCGCTGTTTACGGAATCCCTTGGCCTGTACTGCGCGATGACGCATCCACTGGCGCAGATGGACAAGGATGACATCACGTTCGATGTCCTGACGCAGCAGCGCATGATCGAGGTCTCCAGCGCGGTTTCCTCCCCTGCGTGGGACCGGATCAAGGGCCATATGACGTTCTGCGCCGGTGCCGAAAATGTTGATGCCCGCGCCCTGCTGATCCTTTCGGGCAATTATATCGTATTCCTGCCCGAAGCCTATGCGCGGCCGCTTGTTGCCGAGGGGCTTTTGCGCCATATCGCGCCGGACAGCCTGCGCCTGATGACCAGTTTCCATTTCCTGGTGCGTCCGTCCCCCGATACGGGCATGATGATCGAAACCTTCCGCACGATACTGGAAGACTCATATTGAGATATTCCACCTGTCCTGCGGTGACGGATCTGTTGTCCCTGTGTTTCTTTCTTCTTGTAATGCTGCATGCGCGTCCGATCCGGGCGCAGGTGTCCGGCCTGCCGGGCTTCATTCATGATGGTGTCCTGAACGTCTGCACCAATCCCACCCTGCCCCCGATGACGTTCATGAAACATGAGGGGGAGGATCAGAGCCTGCCTTCTGGCGTGGATATCGACCTTGCGCGCGCACTTGCCGAGTACTGGCATGTCCGGCTTGAGGTTTCCTCCATGGATTTCGTGGGGCTGTTTCCCTCCCTCATGGCAGGACGGTGCGCGATGGTCGCAAGTGGCGTCACGCGCCTCCCCAGTCGGGAAAGAAGTTTTGACGCCGTTCCCTACCTAGATACGGCGATGGTGGTTGTGGCGCCTGCCGCGACCGGCGCCATCGCCACCATGGACGACCTGTCCGGGCGACGTGTCGCCGTGCAGGCGGGCACCAGTTACGCGGCCATGATCGAACGCCTGAACGCACAACTGCTGGCACAGCACCGCATGCCCATCGAGATCCAGCAGTATCCTACCGAGGAAACGGTGGTGCAGCAGGTTCTCCTGGGCCGGGACTTTGCCTTCATAAGTCAGGATGTGGAGATATATTTCCGCCAGAAGCAACTGCATGGCAAGGTGCATGTCATCCTGCGGACCAATGACCCGCAATACCGGCAGTTCGCCCTGTACATACGCAAGGACGCGCAGGATCACGAGGCCCTGCGGCATGCCATTGCCGTCCTGTCCGCCAATGGCCGGATCAATACCATTGCGCGCCGCTGGTCAATTGCCCCAAGCAGCGCCACGGTCCTGTCGGCGGCCCCTGCCCCGGTCTTTGTCTGGCATGATTTTTTCCGCGCGCTGGTGTCGGCATCATTCCTGCTGGGGGCGGCGGTCACGCTGGCGCTGGCGCTGGCGTCGCACCTGACGGCCATCGTGATCTCGATTCCCATCGCCCTGCGGCTTGGGGGGCGGCCGGGGATCGTGCGCACGCTGCTGGGTCTTTATATCTATGTCTTTCGTGCCGTGCCGACCCTGCTGCAACTGCTGTTCGTGTGGAATGCGCTGCCGCAGTTCTGTCCCATCTTCCGGGAGGCATGGTTCACGCCGTTCCTTGCGGCGTGGATATCGCTGTCACTCAATGAAAGTGCCTACCAGGCTGAAATCAACCGTTCCGCGCTGGCTTCCGTTGATCCCGGGCAGGTCGCGGCGGGAAAGGCGCTGGGCATGCGGACCGGGCAGATCTATCGCCATGTCGTCCTGCCACAGGCCCTGCGGATCGCCCTGCCGCCCACGCTCAATGATTTCATCACGCTGCTCAAGACCACGTCACTGGCGTCGGTCATTTCGTTGCACGAACTTCTGTCCGTGGCGCAGGTGGAGGTCGCCCGGAGTTTCGAGTTCAGTGAATATTACGCGGCGGCCCTTGTCTATTACCTGATGATGGTGCTGTTTTTCATCATGCTGCAGAAAATCATGGAACATCGCCTTGGATGGGCTGCCCATGGGGGAAGTGTTCATGAACGGTAATCCAGCCGCCATGGGGGAGGATGCATCCATTGTCGTGGCGGCCCGTGGATTGTGCAGGAACCGGGGGGAGATGAGCCTGCTGGACACCATCGACCTTGAAATCCGCAAGGGGGAGAAGGTCGCAGTCCTTGGCCCGTCAGGGGCGGGAAAATCCACCCTTATCCGCTGCTTCAACCGGACGGAGGCGCATGACAGCGGCATCCTGTCGATCAATGGACAGGTGATTGACGAAACGACCGACCTTGTGAAACTGCGCGGCATGGTCGGACTGGTTTTCCAGAATTACCACCTTTTTCCGCATCTGAGCGTTCTTGACAACTGCACCCTTGCCCCGCGCCTCGTGCGTAACATGTCCCCTGCGCAGGCACGTACCCTTGCGCTCGGGTTTCTGGAGCAGGTCGGCATCAGGGAACAGGCGGAGCGCTATCCCGCCCAGCTTTCCGGCGGTCAGCAGCAGCGTGTCGCCATCGCGCGGGCGCTGTGCATGCAGCCACAGATCATGATGTTTGACGAACCGACGGCCGCCCTCGACCCGGAATCCATCCGCGGGGTCATGGCCATCATCAATGACCTGTGTGATGCAGGGATCACGAGCATTTTCGTCACACATGAAATGGGGTTCGCCCGTCATGTGGCCGACCGCATCATCTTCATGGATCGTGGCAGGATCCTGGAGAGTGCTCCTGCCACGTCCTTTTTCCAGTCCCCGCGCAGCACACGTGCGCGGATGTTCCTTGACCGTATGCTCGGCCCCTAGCCCTGTCCGGCGCGGGCCGCGGCATTGGCGCGTTCCCATCCCCGCACCAGAGGCAGCAGGAGGGCGAACGCAAGGGTTGCCGTCCCCGCCACAAAGGCAAGGTTGCGAAACAGGGTGCCATAGATCACCAGCGTCTGCGCCGCGTCGGTTCCCCTTTCGCCGGCATTGTCGATGGCCGCCATGTTGGCGACCATGCTGCCGACATACATGGCAAAGCCGATCAGCACGTAAAAGCACCCCGCCATGAAGGCGCTGATACGTGGCGGGACATACCGCGCAATGGCGGCAAGCCCCAGGCTGTTGAGCATGAGTTCGCCGATCGACAGCGGCCCATATCCGAACAGCATCCACCACGGTGATACATGATCGCCCGCACACAGATGCGTGCACACCCACCATATCACGAAGGAGAGTGTGACACAGGCGAAGCCGATGACGAATTTCCCCGCGATGCTGATATCCGCATCGCGCCGGCCCAGCCATTTGTAAACCGCAATCAGAAGCGGCGTGCCCAGCATGATCCACAGGGGGTTGAACGCCTGGAACTGCCCCGCCGACATAGAGAACAGATGCAGGCCCATCAGCGTGAAATCCTTGCTGACATTGCGCAGGGTAAACAGCGTCAGCGACGTCACCATCTGCTGGTAGAAGACGAAGTAGAGCGCCACTTCGAAAGTCAGGAGATATATGATCTTCAGGCCCGGACGTTCATGGGAGGCGGCGCGGACATACAGGACCACCCATGCCGCCATGATCATCAGGCCCGACGCCATGACCAGCATCCCCTGGATCGAACTGGATTCAAGGATGCGTACGATGACCGCAATGGCCGCCAGGATCGCCGCCGAAATCACGAAGCCGTGCCGGATGGGCACCGCGTTGAAATCCGGTGCCGTGCCAATCCCGTCCAGCCTGCGGCGGCGTATGAAATAGGCCACGATCCCCAGCACAAGCCCCACGCCACATGACGCGAAGGCCACGGCCCAGCCATAGGTCTGCTGCAGCCATGGCGTCAGGACGAGGGAGAAGGTGGAGCCGATATTGACCGACATGTAATAGATCGTGAAGGCCACATCGAGCGTCTGTTCCTGATCCCGATAGATGAGGTTGACCGTATTGCACGAGTTGGGCTTGAAAAGCCCGTTCCCCACCGCAATCACCGCCATCCCGAGGAAAAGGGAATGGGCGTTGCCAGTCATCCCCCCCAGCAGCAGATAACCGCTCGCCAGGACAATGGCGCCTACCACCATTGTCCGTCGCGACCCCAGGACCCGATCGCCCAGCCACCCGCCGACAACGGGCGCGGCATAGGTTATGGCGGCGAAACTGCCCCACAGCATGTTGGCCTGCGTGTCGTTCATGCCCAGTTTCTGGACCATGTACAGCAGCAGGATCGCCTGCATGCCGTAAAATCCGAACCGTTCCCATATCTCTATGGCAAGGACGACGCGGAATGCGGCGGACCTGTCTGACGCCGACATGGGTTTCATGCCGGCGTCACTGTCTGAACCCTGCATTTACATGCACTCAGGGCACAACCGGCAGCCAGACGGCTGTGGGATGCGCACGGTCGTGGTAGATCTGCTGCGTGGCCACGGTGTAATCCTCCTTGGTGGCCTGCAGGATGTTGGGTACGAACTTCTGCGGGTTGCGGTCATACAGCGGGAACTGGCTGGACTGGATCTGGATCATGATCCGGTGGCCGGGTTCAAAGACATGGTTGACCGCCGGCAGCGTGAAGCGGTAGCGCGCAGGCTGCCCAGGCACGATGGCGGTGGGTTTGTCAAAGCCCTGCCGGTAACGGCCACGGAAGATGTCCATCGACACCGCCAGTTCATATCCGCCCATTTCGGGACGGTCGGCGGTCGTGGGCGGGTTGACGTCGATCACCTTGACGACCCAGTCCGCATCCGTCCCGGTGGTCGCGGCATAGAGGTCGGCCACGGGCACGCCGCTGACCTTGACCGGGGTGGTCAGGACCGGGGTTTCATAGGTCACGACATCAGGACGGCTTTCGGCGAAGCGCTGGTCCTGCACCAGCCATGTTTTCCAGCGGTCCGAATCAGAAACGAAGGAGAACGGGCGGGCAAGGAAGGGAACCGGATGCTGCGGGTCGGAGATGTAATGATCCGATGCCTGCTCGTCATGTTCGGGCTGTCGGGTTGACAGGCCATGTTCGGCATGCACGAAGAACGGCTGCAGCGGATGGGGGCAGTGTTCGTCACATGCCAGCGGCCAGCGTTCGAGATAGTCCCAATGGTTCTGGCCGGTGTTGTAGATGATCGCTTCGGGCAGGTGGACCGCGGCGGCGCCGGGGCGCAGGTACTGGTCGAAGAAGGGACGTAGGACCTCATGCCGGAACTGCGAGGCGGTATTGCCATTCCACTGCAGCGGGCCAAGGGAGGAGCCGTTGTAATTGACCTGGCTGTGGCGCCACGGTCCCATGACCAGCACGTTGGGGACAGAGGGTGTCGTCGCCTGCAGGGCCTGCCATGTATGGATCGCGCCCCACATGTCCTCCTGATCCCACAGTCCCTGTTCCCACAGGGTCGGGACACTCGCCTTGCGGCGTGCCAGCAGGTGGTCAAGCGCCTGCTGCTGCCAGAATGCGTCATAGGTGGGATGGGCCAGCATGCGCTGCCACCACGGGAACTGGTCCAGTCCCGCATTGTGCGCGAACTGCCCGGCCGAACCCGCAGTCAGGAAATTGGTGTAGTCGTCATGATCGACGCGCGGGATGGCGTGGCCTTCCGCGCGCTCTGACATCTGCATGGTGAAATAATCAAGCCCACCCTGGCGGAACGCGCCGTAATGGTACCAGTCATCCCCCATCCAGCCATCGACCATCGGGCTTTCGGGGGCCGTGACCTTCAGCGCGGGATGCGGGTCGAGCAGCGCCATGACCACCGTATAACCCTCGTAGGAGGAGCCGAGCATGCCCACGCGGCCGTTGCTTTCGGGGATATTATGGACCAGCCATTCTATTGTATCCCACGCATCCGTGGTCTCGTCCGTTTTCGTGGGGTTCAGCGGACCGCGTGGCGGCCGGGTCATCACGTAATCCCCTTCGGAGCCGTACTTGCCCCGGATGTCCTGGAATACCCGGATGTAGCCACCTTCCACGAACGCATCGTCGCCTTCGGGCAGGATGGAGCGGATGTCGGGGGCGTCAGGGATACGGTTCGCCCGTGCGGAGGCATGATAGGGCGTGCGCGTCAGCAGGATCGGGGCACCTGACGCGTCCTTTGGAATGACGATGACTGTATGCAGCTTTACGCCGTCACGCATCGGGATCATCACGTCACGCTTGATATAGTTGCGGTCATTCGTGGGGAAAACCACATGGGCGGGAATATCGCTGCCGGTCTGTACCATCAGCGCGGAGGTATCGGGTGCGCCCGCCGCCTTGGCCGCTGCCTGCGTGTCGGCGGCCAAGCCACGTTCGGCCAGCGTACCGGACGATACACATGCAACCATGATTGCCAGTGACGGCAACTGCCGCCAGGAAAGCCGTTTCACGTCATTCCACTCCAGTGTTGCCCATGGGGCGTTGTCGTTGCATTGCCCTTATCATAGCAGCCAGCCGTTCCGAACGCCCAAAACGCCTTTCACGGGATATCTGACGCAAAAATAACGCGATCATGGCTGTCGCGGCAGCCCCCTTCCCTGCCCCGATCGGCCCGAGGACAGGGCTTTCCCGGGGGCACGAGGGCTGCGTTGCAGGTTTCATTAACTTTACATAATAACAAAGGAAACCGTAACGGTTTGAGGTTATGACAGGAACGGGAATAACATTCCGCAAGGAGGACGATTGTGCGTTTTGCTGATAATGAGGGTTCGGGCGGGTTGATACGCCACATGCTGCCCGTGCTGGCGCTGCTGGCCGGTGGCGCATCCTGCAGCGTGTCGGCCCATGCCGCAGGTCACGCGACGGCCGCCCCCGCCCTGACGCCGGGGGGACTGCCCACGACCGTCGTGCCCTCTGCCTATCGTATCAGTGTCGATACGGACATGAAGGCTCTTGTACTCAACGGTCACGAGGAAATCGACCTGACCGTAAGCCGCCCGGTGGGGCAGATCGTGCTGAACCAGGCCGGCCTGAAGCTTGAAGCCGCCAGTGTCGATGGCACCGCCTTGCAGATTTCCCAGGACGAGACCGCGCAGACCGCCACGCTGAGCGTCCCTGTCCCCGGTCAGGTTCCGGCGGGGCGGCATGTCCTGTCGATCCGTTATAGCGGGCCGATCCCGCAGACGCCCAACGGCATCTATTATGATGATTACCGTGACCAGAAGGGCCGGAAGAAACGGATGCTGGTGACCCAGTTCGAGGTCGCCGATGCGCGTCGCATGTTCCCAAGCTGGGATGAGCCCGGCCTGAAGGCGACCTACCAGTTGAGCGTGCGCGTGCCGCGTGCCTATACCGCCGTCAGCAACATGCCCGTCTCCTCGGTCACGAAGGCGGCAGGCAGGACGAAATACGTCAATTTCGCCACGACGCCGCGCATGTCCAGCTACCTCCTTGCCGTGGTGGCGGGCGACCTTGGCGCGGTGCATGGCAAGGGTGGCTCCACCCCCATCAATGTCTATGCGCCCGCCGGGGAGGAGAAGACCGGTGAATACGCGCTTGGTGCCGCAACCGACATCCTGCCGTATTACAACCAGTATTTTGGTGTCCCCTACCCCCTGCCAAAGCTCGACCTGCTGGCCATTCCTGGCAATTACGAGGCGGGGGCAATGGAAAACTGGGGCGCGATGACGTTCATCGACAATGCCGTCCTGTTTGATCCCAAGCGCAGTTCGCCCGAAACCCGCGAATGGGTGTATCTGGTGGTCGCCCATGAAATGGCGCACCAGTGGTCGGGTGACCTGGTCACCATGGGATGGTGGAATGACATCTGGCTCAACGAAGGTTTCGCATCGTGGATGGAAACCAAGGCCACCAACCATTTCAACCCCGGATGGGAAATCTGGCCGCGCCAGCACTCCGACCGTGAAGCGGCGATGGCGCTCGATGCGCAGTCCACTACTCACCCGATCCAGCAGACCATCCATGATGTGAGCGAGGCCAGCAGCGCGTTCGACCGGATCAGCTACCAGAAGGGTGAGCAGGTGATCCGCATGATCGAGAACTGGCTGGGCGAGGACCGTTTCCGTGACGGCATGCGCGGCTACATGAAGGCCCATGCCTATGGCAATGCGACCAGTGATGACCTGTGGGCCGCGCTGTCACAGGCCTCGGGGCAGGATATCGGTTCGGTCGCGCGCAGTTTCGTCGAGCAGCCGGGCATCCCGCAGGTCAATGTCGCGCGCCGGTGCGTGGGCGATACGACCGTGCTGACCCTGACGCAAAGCCGCTTTACGATCCATGATCCCCATGCGGCGGCCCTTAAATGGAAGGTTCCGGTCATTGCCGGCGACGCGGGTGGCGATGTCCGCAAGATCCTGCTGGGCAAGACCCCGTCCACGCTGCGCTTTGCGGGATGTGACCATGCGATCAAGATCAACCTTGGTGAAAACGGGTACTACCGTACACGTTACGACGCGGCGTCGCTTGCGCTGCTGCAGAAGGAGTTTGCCTCCTTCGGTCCGGCGGACCGTGCCAACCTGCTGGGCGATGAATTCGCGATGTTCCAGTCCGGGCAGGCATCCCTGAAGGATTACCTGTCGCTGGTGGCCAATCTTCCCGCCACCCATGAAAATGATATCGCCGTCTGGCAGGAGACGATTTCGCATCTGCAGGCGCTGGATACCATGATGATGGGAACACCCGGGCAGGCCCGGTTCCACGATTTTGCCCGTTCGGTGCTGCAGGGACAGATGCAGCGCCTTGGCTGGAACGTGCGTGCGGACGAACCCTTTACCGATACCCTGCTCCGTCCGAAGGTGATCGATGTTCTGGGACAGTTCGGGGATCGCGCGGTCATTGCCGAAGCGCAGGCACGATTCGAAAAATACCTGAAGACGCCTTCTTCCCTGCCCACCAGTCTGGTTGCGCCCGTCGCCACGATTGCAGGACGCGAAGCAGACGAAAAGACATACGCCCAGATCGAAAAGGTCATTCACAAGGCCCCCGATACGGAACGCAAGCTGCGTTTCTTTGATGCGCTGGCGGCTTCGCATGACATGGCGCTGACCCGCCGGACGGTTGCCCTCGCCTATAGCGGCGCCATCCCCAATGGCCGCATTGTCAGGGCGCTTGCGATTGTCGCGCGTGAAAGCGGCCATCCGGAGGAAGTGTGGGATATTGTCCTGAAAAATCAGGATGAGATCCGCAAGCGCCTTTCTCCCTGGTCTCAGGAAACGCTCCTGCCGGCCGTGGCGGGAGAGACGGTCAATCCCGATATTGCCAAGGCCGTTCTGAGCAATCCCTCCAGCACGTCCTCGCGCGGCAGCATGGTTTCAGCACGACAGGCAGCGGACAAGATCATGTCCAATGCGGAAATCTATGCACGTGCGCGCACGCAGATGGGCGAATGGATGCAGGAGAACAATGTTAAATAAATCCTGATGTGAACTTAACATATCCCGGCATGAATGTTGCATTCGTGCAACATGGTGTAATTAATACTACACTTTAGTATATTCATATCGAAGGCGGATGTTTCCACATATGTAATGAACCTACCGATCATACATTCAGTCGGTTCATTGCAAGGGGGATGCCCATGAGAAAAAGAAGTATTTCCCTGTCGCATTATCTGATAATGCGACAGGGAACATCTGCCTCTTTGAAAAGCAGCTGTGTCAGTTCCTGCCGCGCGCTCAATCCGTCTGTAACATTTGTTGTGGCCCTGATGGCGACGACCGGGATCGGCTTTTCCAGTCGTGACGCCGGCGCCCAGGACGTGACCTCCTCGGTTGCCACCCCTGCCAGCACCACGACCACGGTAAAGGCGCAGAAGGCCAAGAAAACCTCTACGGAGACGACGTCGTCCACGGCTTCGTCATCGACCGTGAATGTCAGTTCCAAGGCGGAATCCATTACCGTCCGTGCCCAGCGGCGTCTGCTGCGCGAAAAGAATTCCCCCAGCGCGGTGACCGAACTTGGGGCCGACCATATCCGTCAGGCCGGCCTGATGGGGAGTGTCGCGTCCATCCTGCGTGATGCACCATCCGTCAATGTCTATCAGTCGGGCGTAGGCAACAATGAACCGGTCATCAGCGTGCGTGGCGCGCGTGGCCTGGAGGTGGCGCAGACCCTTGACGGTGTGCCGATGCAGGATCTGCTGAATGGTGGCTCCGGTGGCTATATGAGCAGCATCATCGGCGGCAAGTTCAACATGGACCAGATCAGCGGGGTGTCCATTTATCCGGGTGTTGCCTATCCCAGTGAAACGACATTCGGGACAATCGGTGGTACCATTGCCTATCATTCCCTGCGGCCGAGTGACGACCGTCACCTTGACATAACCGGGTCCGTCGGGTCATTCGGGACATGGAACGAAGGGTTCGAGGCTGATTCCGGCCGTCTGGATGGATGGATGGGTCACGGCGTCGATGCGCCGAAGATCATGTTGAAATATTCCAACATGCAGACCAAGAACTATATCAAATACACTCCTGCGCGTTATAATAATATGGAGTTTGCATTTGATAAACCGTACAATGATGGTCAGTCCCTGTTCTCCGCGACCGTGCTTTACAATACCGGCGACGGGCGGTTCGAGGCGCAGCCAGTGCCGACGGCATGGATGAACAAATACGGGAAGTACAGTAACTATAACCCGAATACGACGTTTGGTCAGGAAAACAACGACTACTTCACGATGATCCTGAAGAACGACACCTACGTCAACGATTACCTGAATGTTGGTGTCACGGGCTTCTACGAATTTTCGGATTCAACGATGCTCGATTACCAGAACCCGGACTCATTTTCGCTCGATGGCGCCGCAACCCCCTATTCGGTCGGTGGCTCCAATATCTTCACGCAGACAGCGGCAGGCTTTGGCGAGCAGAGGTACTACGGGTATGGCAACATCTTCTATATGCCCGGCGTGTATACCTATAACGGCAGCAGTAACTGTGCCGCCGGCGTCCAGTCCGCATGGGCGGCAGCAGGACAGACCAGTCCCTGTGGTTACAATGCGCAGGAAAGCTATACACGCACGGATACGTATGGCATCCGTCCGCGCCTGACGATTACGCCGCCCAGTTTCTGGGGGATCCAGAATACGATCAAGGTCGGTGCCCTGATCGCCAAGGAAACCAGCAACCTGACCCCGACCTGGGCGGGGAGCACTGCGGATGTCAAGCAAACGGCAGCAAACCTGATCAGCGGTGGTGGTGAAGGCGGCGGCCAGCGCGTCATGTACCAGGGTTATTTTCAGGACAAGATCGACCTGTTCAAGAATACCCTGCATGTCACGCCCGGCTTCGTGATCGAGGGAACGCAGTCCGGCCTTACCAGCACCGAAATGTATGGCGGCACGGTTTCGGCAGCAGCAGCGGCGACGACTTACTGCCAGACATATACCTGTAATACGGGCTATTACTCAGCCAAGAAGTGGGATCGTGAGTGGCTGCCGTTCATCAACGTCAGTTACGATCTGGACAAGGTCATACCCAAGCTGAAGGGACTGTCGTTTTACGGAAGCTGGGGTAACTCGGCCCTGTATGCGCCGGTGTCCGATTTCTCGCCGAACGTGCTGGGCGAAGTGCCGAATGCCTCGATCGTGCACATGGAAGAAGGTGGTATCAAGTTCAACCGCCGCAACATCTCGATTTCAGTCGATTACTTCCATCAGAAGGTCGATCGTGACTTTGGCATGTTCGAATATCAGTCGGGTGCACTGGCGGGGTATAGCTCCTATACCAATGCGGGCCAGCGTTCCATGAAGGGTGAAGAGGCCTCGGTCATCTGGCAGGTGACGCCGAAGATCCAGCTGTTTGGCAATTTCTCGCATCTTAGCGAGCATTATGACGCCACAGCGCTGGAAAGCATGACAGTGCAGGAAGACCAGTTTGGGATCGCGACAAAGGGATCGCCAGTTACCGGCGTGCCGTCATGGCTCTCGACGATCGGCATTGACTATCGCACCCGCAACCTGATCCGGCATGGCGATAATTTCAATGTCCGTTTCCAGGGACAGTATACGGGTCATCAGAGCACGACCTACGATCTGTCCGGCTTCCAGAATGTCGGGAACATTCCCGGTGTGGGAGGATACGATAACGGAACGAACTATAACTACTACACCATTACATCGGGTGCGACGACATATGATCCGCATGGTGGCATTGCCCCGTACATGATCTTTTCGCTGGACCTGAATTACGATATGCCGTTCAAGAACGCAGGTCCCCTGAAGTCCCTGAACTTCGATATCAATGTCTATAACCTGTTCAATACGTTCTACTGGCAGTACAAATACAAGCAGATTGCGCCGGGCACCTGCTCGACCATCAGTTCCGGTCCGCTGGCCGGGCAGGCTGCCAGTAACTATGGTTGTGGTACTTCCTATAGTGATGGCATCGCTGGTCAGCCTGCATCCGTGACATTCACGATGCGCGCGCGGCTTGGCTGATATCCCATCTGCCCTCTCTCTGGTCCGGATGATACATAATCCGGACCGCGACCCACTCCTTCGGGGGTGGGTCCCTGGCGGCAGGTTCTCCTGATCGACATGTTACAACAATAATGGATGGCCTGATGCCGTCCCTCCCCTCCTGTGGCGGGAAACCGGCGGAGGATTGGGCACGTTAAATTTGGCAAAATGTCTGGCTGAAATTTCGCTGGCTGTGCATGTGCGGATGGTGAAGGCCGGGAAACCTCCATGAAACAGGGCGATATGCAATTCGATAAATAATGTAATAATAAATGTTTCATTCAAAATATGAATAAGACGTGCAGAGTGTGAATTATGCCAGGGCGTTGGGTTTGAAATATTATTAGATGGAAAACATATATATGATATTTATGTTTCCATATGCATCTTCATGATTTCCGGTTATTATTTTCCGGGATTTGTCTAGGTCTTTCGCGACACACATGCCGGAAAAAGATACGATTTCCATGAATTTTTTATGGCACGGGATCATTCGGTATGTGGAAATCGATTGTTATTTCAAAACGATACGATTTCATTCCAAAAAGTTTTGGCTAACGGAATGAATTTATCTTTCTTTTTGCTCCATTTAAGGAATATAATACGAAAGAAAAAATGGACAGATATGGAATGTTAGCAAAAACCGACTGAATGTGCGGGGGCTTCTTCACATTCTGAAATAATTTACGCCATCAACAGCGTGTGTTGCTCTTTCGTCACAGGGGCAGGCACCGCGTTGTGCTGCCTTTTTTTCGGCGTTGAATCTTTCCTCTTCTGACACTGTAATGATTTTCATCAGGAAATCAGGTTGTGGCGGTCGGCATGTCCGATTGTATGGGGGGAAACGATGCGCGAAATGGTCCGTACTTTTTCCTTCATGCCGCGGCGTGAGCATCAACAATATGACGGTGCAGGATACGGAGTGATCCGATATGGCACCGCGTCATGGCTGTGATTGGAAAAAGTCCTCTATGCCTAATATAGCGAGGCGGGAAAAAAATCGTCTGGCCCGTCAGCCCCTGTTGGCGGGATCGGCATTTGTGTGGCTGCTGTCGGTCGGCTCTGTTGCCATGGCCGCGACGCAGACAGGCACTGCCGCATCCACGACCACTGCATCTACCCATCGTCTTCATCGGGCAAATGGCTCGCAGGCGGCGGCCGCACACCCTGCCCGCGCGCATAGCACTGCGACACCGCATTCAGCGCCTGAAACCCTGAAGGTCAGTGTCTCACGCGTGCGTTCGCATGGTGCCGTGCAGGCCGTGACACGTCAGCAGATGGACCATTTCGTTGAGGGCACAAGCCCCAACCAGATCCTTGCGCTGACCACGCCGGGCGTCAACTTCGCATCGGATGACGCATTTGGCCTCGATACGGTGGCGAACACCCTGTATGTGCGCGGCTTCAACCAGATGCAGCTTGGTGAAACGCTCGACGGTATCCCGATGGGTGGCCAGGGGTTCCATAACTGGAACGGCCTGAGCGTCGATCAGATGGAAATCCAGGAAGACGTCGCAGGCATGACCGTGTCGCAGGGGGCCGGTGCGTTGGATACCCCTTCGGCACAGACCCTTGGTGGTGCGCTGACCTATACGACGTCGGATCCGTCGATGAAGGCCGGTGGGCGCGTCGGGCAGACCTTTGGCAGCTATAACGCCTTTCGTACGTTCGGGCGCGTGGACAGTGGCGTCCTGAATTCGACCGGCACCCGGTTTTATGCGGCGTATGCCCGTACGGACCAGGACCTGTGGAAGGGCTTTGGCGACCAGCAGGAACAGCAGGCGAACTTCAAGCTGGTCCAGCCGGTCGGTGATCGCGGCAAGATCACGGCGATTTTCGATTATTCGAACTTCGCGCAGTACAACTACATGGGGCTGACAAAAAATATGTGGGAGAAGATGGGGCGCGATGCGACCTATCTGAAGCCCAACTATGCCCTTTCGAAGGAATATGCCACTTACGCGCAGAATGGCGGTGTCCCCTCCAGCCTGCAGGGCATCCTGTCGAACGACGAAATTGGCGATTACGCCTATGACGGCACGAAGACGCAGCGTAACTACCTGTCCGCCGTGACGGGTGAGTTCCAGTTGTTCCCGAACGTGACGTCCAAGACCATTGCCTATGCGCATGTGTCCAGTGGCGATTACAGTGGCTCCAACCCGTTCCTCGTCTCGCCGAACTCCGGCGTGCCCATGGCGCTGGAAACGGGGCATCCCGATGTCCAGCGTATCGGCTTTACCCAGAACTTCACGATCCATACCCACGGCAACGACATCCAGACCGGTATCTGGTATGAAAACGACGCCTTCAACTATCCCATGCGCATGTATGAGGATGGCGTGGATGCGGCCCACAACTCCAAGAGCGACTTCAAGGCGTCGCAGGCGGCGACGTGGTATTCGGATTCCTTCAATACCAATACGTTCCAGTTCTACCTGCAGGACACCTATCACATCATTCCGGGCATGACGGTCAGTGCGGGTTTCAAGTCGCTGCTGCAGGACACGCATGGCGGCACGAAGATGGATAATACCGCCAAGTATTCCAACTGGAACACCTATTACAGCCATCCTGCCGATGGCAGCATGACGGCGGCCAACGCCTTCCTGCCGCACTTCAACTTCGATTATCACTTCGAACGTCATCATGAAGTGTATTTCGACATCGCCGAGAACATGCGCGCCTATGACTATGGGCAGCAGAGCAGTTCCGGCACCGTGTGGGGTGGCCTCGGCAGTGCAACCAACTCGGCACAGTCCGTATTCAACGCGAACAAGAACACGCTGCGTCCGGAACGCACCTGGAACTATGTCGTGGGCTATCGCTACAACTCCAAGATGCTGACGGCGAGTGCTGATTTCTATCACACCGATTACTACAACCGTCTGGCGACAGTGACGTCCGGATCGACCGGCAACACGTATGGCGCCGTGGCGAACGTGGGCCGCGAAACGATGAACGGCGCGGATGTGATGGCGGCGATCCGTCCGGTCCATGGGCTGGAGATTTCCAACAGCTTTAGCTGGAACAACGCGGTTTACGAAGGCAGCATTCCCGATGGTGGCGATACCATCAGCCTGAAGGGCAAGCATCAGGTCTATTATCCGAAGTTCATGTATAAGGCGAACCTGACCTATACGTGGCATCGGGCGATGTTCAACTTCAACGCGACCTATACAAGCCGTCGCGCCATGACCTATACGAACGACCAGTACATTCCGTCTTACTGGACGTCGAACCTGAATGGCAGCTACAACTTCGGCAAGGTCGGTTTCGCACAGAACATCAAGACGACCTTCGGTATCACCAACCTGTTCAACAAGAACTATATCGGTGGTGTCTATGGCGCTGCGAGCGTGAGTGGCGATGATAACGCCAACCTGTTCGTGGCCGCACCGCGCATGTTCTTCGGTTCGGTTTCCGCACAGTTCTGATCTGCTGTGCCGGTTTCAGGGCGCGATCCGGCAACGGGTCGCGCCTTTTTCATGTTGAAATGCTGAAATAATGCATGTCCGCCCCCTTCCCTTTCGCCGCAATCGGTGGGAACGTGGCGCCAGTCTTTCGTATCGCCTTTTCACATCTGTGTTTTCCGATGTGAACTTCATGTTTCTTATACGTGTGAATGTATTGTCGGTATTCCATTTTGACGTCAAAATGGAATGGCTTACTCATGCTCTCGAAACAGGGAATACATAATGGCAGGTATGACAGGACGTGCGATGCGCGCCGGACTTATGGGGGCCACGCTGCTGGCGACCTGTGGTGCGGGTGTATCGCTTGCCGCCCCGGTCACGCAGGGGGCGGCCAATGCCGGGGGCGGGGATTTCGGGCGCTGGGGCTTTGATCTTGCCGGGCGTGATACCTCGGTCGCGCCGGGGAACGACTTTTTCGAGTATGCCGATGGCACGGCGGTGCGTGATATCGTCATCCCCCCCGACATGACCTCGTATGGCCCGTTCAACGCGCTGGCCGAACTGTCGCGGACACGTGTGCGGAGCATCCTGGAAGAACTGTCCACCCATCCGGTGGAAGATCCCCAGACGATTGAACAGAAGCTTGGCACATTCTATGCCACGTTCCTTGATGAAAAGACCATCGAGGCCCATGGCATCCGTCCCCTGTCCGACGGCCTTGCGCAGATCCGCGCGATCCGGACCACTACCGATTTCGCCAGCCTGTCGGGGACCGCGCAGGTTGGTTTCCAGTTCACGCCCTTCGCCCTGAGCATCCAGCCTGATGCCCGCACGCCCACGAAATACACCCTGACGCTGGATCAGGCGGGTCTGGGCATGCCGGACCGTGACTATTACCTCAAGCCCGAGATGCAGGCGAAGAAAAGCGCCTATCAGGCCTATGTCGCGCAGATGCTGGGCCTGATCCGCTGGCCGGACGCGCGCGGCGGGGCCAGTGCGATCGTGGCGCTGGAAACCTCCCTTGCGCAGGCGCACTGGGCGCGGCAGGACATGCGTGACCCGGACCGGATCTATAACCCGATGTCGCTGGCCACGCTGCAGGAAAAGGCGCCGGGCTTTGACTGGCTGTCCTATCTGAAGGCGGCGGGCATTCCCGATGATGTCATTCATTCAGGGAACATCATCGTTGGCGAACCCTCCGCCATCACGACCGAGGCGCAGATCCTTGCCCGCACGGACATGACGACGCTCCGGGCGTGGCTGGCCTTCCACCTGGCGGACAATGCGGCGCAGGTCCTGCCGCGCGCCTTTGTCAACGCATCGTTCAATTTCCATGGGAAGATCCTGTCGGGACAGCCGCAGTTGACCGCGCGTTGGAAACGGGCGGGACATGCGACGAGCGAAGCCATGGGCATGGCGCTGGGAAAGGTCTATGTCAGCCGGTACTTCCCTGCTCCCTATCACGACAAGATGGTCGGCCTGACGCAGGAACTGAAGGCGGCGTTCCGTATCCGCCTGAAGCATAATGAATGGATGGGCAAGGCCACGCGCAAGGCCGCGATCCGCAAGCTGGACAGTTCCGCGATCCAGATCGGCTATCCCAACAAGTGGCGTGATTATACGGGACTGGTTGTCCACAGGGGCGATGCGTATGGCAATTCGGCGCGCGGCGTCGGGTTTGAATGGTCCTACTGGCTGGCGCACCTTGGCAAGCCGGTGGATCGTGACGAATGGGACATGACGCCGCAGACGGTCAATGCGTACAACAATCCCGTCTTTAACGAGGTCGTCTTCCCTGCCGCCATCCTCCAGCCGCCATTCTTCAACCCCTCGGCCGACATGGCCATCAATTACGGGGCGATCGGTGGGGTGATCGGTCATGAAATGACCCACTCCTTTGATGACGAAGGCCGTAAATTCGATGAAAAGGGACAGTTGCGCGACTGGTGGACGAAAAAGGACGAGGAACGTTTCAACCAGCTTTCGGCCCGGTTTGGCGCGCAGTATGACGCGTTCGAGGTCCTGCCCGGCGTGCATCTGAACGGCAAGCTGACGATGGGGGAAAACATCGCGGACCTTGGCGGCCTGACGCTGGCGCTTGATGCCTATCATGCCTCTCTCAAGGGGAAGGAAGCCCCGGTGATCGACGGCATGACCGGGGACCAGCGGGTCTTTCTGGGCTGGGCGCAGGTCTGGCGCGAAAAACTGCGTGATGACACGATCCGCCAGCGCGTGATTACCGACCCGCACTCCCCGCCGCGCGCGCGCGTGAACATGCCGATGCACAATATCGATGCATGGTACAAGGCATGGAACGTGCAGCCGGGGCAGTCGCTGTATATCAAGCCGGAATCCCGTGTAAAAATCTGGTAATTCCAAAAATCCGGAAATACCCGCCTCCCCTGCCCGGCATGGTCCTGCATGTCGGGCAGGGAAAGAAACGACCGGTACAATATCTGTGGAGTATGCGTTTTGCGTTCTATCCTGTTTGCGGGCCTGTCAGGACTTGCCGTTCTTGTTGCGATGCATGCGGATGCCCGCGCGGCCGAGGTCGCCGCGCCACAACAGCTTCCCATGCCGGCCCCGATCCCGTCCGCCCGGGATGTGCGCATGCCGGGCACCATTGCGCTGAAGGTCGATGGGACGGACATCGCGCGCCATATCTACACCGTGCATGAAACGGTTCCCGTCGCGCCCGAACTGTCGGCCCATGGCGGGGATTTCATCGTCAGGTATCCGATGTGGATTCCGGGCCACCACTCCCCGACTGGCTCGATTACCGAATTTGCTGGCCTGTCGGTGCATGCGGGCGCGCAGACCGTGGCGTGGGTGCGTGATACCGTCGATATCAGCGCCTTTCACATCCCCGTTCCTGCCGGTGCGACAACGGTCACGCTGGATTTCCAGATCCTGACGCCGGTCTCCCCCGAGGTGGGGCGTGTGGTGATGACGCCGGACATGCTCAACGTGCAATGGAACGCCGTCGCGCTCTATCCGGCAGGGTATTTCACCCGGGGCATTACCGTCTCGCCAACGCTGGTGCTGCCGCACGGGTGGCAGTACGGAACCGCGCTGCGCCCGCGTGCGGGGGCCACACCGGGCGACAGCGTCACGTTCCAGGACACGTCCTTTGACCGGCTTGTGGACTCCCCTGTCTTTGCCGGACATTATTTCCGGCGTTTTGACCTGACCCCACCGCATGGCGCGCCGGTCTCCCTTGATGTCGTGGCCGACCGGCCGGAGGAACTCGCTGCTACGGATGCGCAGGTGCAGGCGCATCGCAACCTTGTCGTACAGGCCAATGCGGTCTTTGGGTCCCATCATTACGAACATTATGACTTCCTGCTGGCCCTGACGGAAGAACTGGGCCGTATCGGCCTGGAGCATCACCAGTCCAGCGAGAATAGCGGGCCGCGTGGATACTTTACGAAATGGGACAAGACCTTTCCCTTCCGCGATCTGCTGGCGCATGAATACACCCATTCGTGGAATGGCAAATTCCGCCGGCCCGAAGACCTGTGGGCCGCGGATTTCAATACGCCCCATCGTGGGGCCCTGCTGTGGATCTATGAAGGGCAGACGCAGTACTGGGGCTATGTCCTTGCCGCGCGCAGTGGCCTGATGACGCCGCCGCAGGTGCTTGATGCGATCGCGCTGGTGGCCGCGACCTATGACGGGCGCGCAGGCCGGTTGTGGCGGCCGCTGGTGGACACGACCAACGATCCGGTCATCGCACGACGCACGCCCCTGTCATGGCGCAGTTGGCAGCGTAGCGAGGATTACTATTCCGAAGGGCAACTGCTGTGGCTGGAGGTCGATACGCTGCTGCGTGACCTGTCGCACGGCCAGCATTCGCTGGATGACGTAGCAAGGCGGTTCTTTGGCGTTGATGATGGCAGCGTCGTGACCCACACCTACCGCCGCGAGGACATGATTGCCGCCCTGAATGCGGTCCAGCCCTATGACTGGGCCAAATTCCTGCATGATCGCGTGGATGTCGTGACCCGTCATGCCCCGCTGGAGGGGCTGGCGCGTGGTGGCTATCGCCTGACCTACACGACGGAGCCTACGGCATACCAGTCCGCGCGGGAGACGATACTGAAGATGCATGACTACAGCTTCTCCCTCGGGTTTTCCCTGAACCAGAAGGGCAAGCTGCTGAATGTCGAATGGAACAGCCCCGCATGGCAGGCCGGCCTGACGATGGATGAAGAGGTCGTTGCGGTCAACGATCTCGCCTTCGATGCCGATACCCTGTCCGATGCGATCACGGCGGCCAGCGCGAATGGCGCCGCCCCGATCCGTCTGCTGGTGCGTGCGGGGGATCATTACAGGATGGTCTCCATTCACTATCATGGCGGGCTGCGATATCCGCGACTGGAACGTATCGCCAATACGCCCGACATGCTGGCCGATATCCTCAAGCCCCGCGTGGTTACGCCATGAAGGTTACAACCAGACGGCTGCTGATGGGGGGTGTCCTGCTGCTTGGGGCATGGCAGGGCGTTGCGCGGGCCGACACGTCGCAATGTTTTGCCGACAGCGCGGCGACGCAGACCTATACGCTGGGGATTGCGCGCAATGCCGCGATCACCCCCGATGGCCGTGGGGTCATGTTCCTGCGCAGCGGCGCGCAGGATACGGCCCTGCAGTTGTGGTATCATGATATTGCCACAGGCCAGGACACGGCGCTGACGCATGTCGCCAGCGCGAATGAACACCTGTCGGTGGAGGAAAAGGCCCGGCGGGAGCGTGCACGCCTGACGATGACCGGCGTGACCGCATTCGAGATGGCCGATGCCGGCACGACCGCCATCGCCAGTCAGGCCGGGCACCTACTGCGGATCAGCCTGTCCGATCATGCGGCGACGGCATTGCCGGGGGATGACTGGGGTGCGCCGAGCCTGTCCCCCGACGGGCGTCATGTCGCGGCCGTCAAGGGCAATGACATCCACATCATCACACTGGCGACGGGAAAGGCGCATCGCCTGACCCATGGCGGCACGGCGGACCTGACCCATGGCGTGGCGGAATTCGCGGCGGCCGAGGAACTCGACCGGCATGAGGGCATGTGGTGGTCGCCCGACAGTCGTTTCCTTGTCTATGAGGAAGCGGACCTGTCCGGGGTGGAAAAACACTATATCGCCGACCCGGAAAATCCATCGACGCCTCCTGTCGCATTCCGCTATCCCAAGGCAGGCACACCCAATGCCAGGGTGCGTCTGGGCATCATAAGGCGCAGTGGCGGCGGGACACGGTGGATACGCTGGGACAGCACGCGTTACCCGTATGTCGTGCGCGTGGTCTGGTCAAAGGAGACCGGGCGCCTGTCGCTGGTGGTGATGGACCGTGCACAGGACGAGGAACATGTCCTGGACGTCAATCCCCATACGGGCCGGACGAAGGAACTGTTGTCCGAACATGATGCCGCATGGGTCAATATTGCCCCCACGGCACGGACGACGGGCCTTGCCCTGCCCTACTGGATGAAGGATGGGCAGCATTTCCTGTGGGCGTCGGAGCGCAGTGGCCAGTGGCAACTGGAGATGCGGCACGCGGATGGGACGCTGGACCATGTCGTAACTCCCCCGACCCTGCCCTTTGCCTCGCTTGACGATGTCGATTTTGCAGGAAACACGATCACCTTCACCGCGACACCGGACCGGATGGGAACGGCGGTATATCGTGCCGATCTGCGCACTGGGGTCGTCACCCCCCTGGCGACGGCGGCGGGACTGCATCAGGTGAACGTCACGCCCGGCCGCCATGACCAGTTCATCGACCGTTTCAACGCCGCGGACGGCAGCCTGCGCGTCCTGCTGCGTGGACGTGACGGGCAGGTCACGGGCAGCCTGCCTGATGTGGCGCGTGCACTGCCGCCGTTCAACATGCAGTTCCTGACGATTGGGGCACAAGGGTATGACGCAATGGTCGTCCGGCCCGTCAATTTCCACCGTGGACAGCGCCTGCCGGTCATCCTGTCGGTCTATGCCGGGCCGGGATACAAGGAGGTGCTGCGCGCACCGCACATGCATGCGGAAAACCAGTGCCTGGCCAATCAGGGTTTCATTGTGGTCAGCCTTGACGGACGCGGGACGCCCGGCCGTAGCCGCGACTGGGAACGCGCCATACATGATGACCTTATTGACGCGCCGCTTGAGGATCAGGTTGCCGGTGTGACGGCACTGGGCAAGGCATTTCCGGAAATGGATATGAAGCGCGTCGGTGTTTATGGATGGTCGTTTGGCGGCTATTTCACGGCCATGGCGGTCATGCGGCATCCCGAACTGTTCCGTGCGGGTGTGGCGGGTGCTCCGCCGGTCGATTTTTCCGATTATGATACCGCCTATACCGAACGCTACCTTGGTCTTCCCGATCAGGATGTCTCGGGCTACCGCACCAGTAACGTGCTGACCTATGCGTCCGGCCTGTCGCGTCCGCTACTGCTGATCCACGGGGTGACCGACGACAATGTCTATTTCATCAATACCCTGAAACTGACACGGGCTTTGGTGACGGCAGGGCGGCCGTATGACCTCATGCTGCTGCCGGGAACGCACATGCTGTCTGATCCAACGCTGCGTTCGCATGTGGCGATCGCCCGCATGCAGTATCTGAAAGATCACCTGTCCAGCGGCAGGTAGCCGCATGGTCCCGGCTTGCACGACTGCATGCATGCCGGGACCTATGGGTGGTTTTGGGAAAATATTTCATGAAAAGTTAAAAGTTTTCGGGTGCCGCCTTTTTTTAAAAGACAGTGTTCTTCGAAGCTTTTTGAAAAAAGCTTCACCAAAAACTTTTAAATGTTACCGGCCTTTCTGGCACGGCTTATCCTTGCTTGCCCGGATTCTTGGTGGCAGGGGCCGTGTTCTGGACCGTTTTTTCGGTCCATCCGCCACCAAGCGCGCGATAAAGCGTGACAAGGTTCTGGTATTTCGAGACCAGCACGAAGATCTGCCACTGTTGCGCCTGATAGAGTGAGCGCTGGGATTCCAGGGAGGTCAGGTAGGAATCCGTTCCGGCCTCATACCGCATTTTGGCCAGGCGATAGGCATCGGCCGAAGATGTGACCAGCTTGTCCACCTGTTCGCCTTCATCATGGTACGCCGCGCGCGCCGCCAGGGCGTCAGCGACTTCGCGGAAAGCGGTCTGGACCGTTTTTTCATAGGCCGCAACCTTGACGTTACGCATGGCGCGCGACGCCTTCAGGTTGCCGCTGTTCTGCCCCCAGCTCAGCAGTGGTACCTGCAACTGCGGGGAAACGCCCCATGTGGTCGCAGCCGACGTGAACAGTCGATGCGGCTGCAGGCTGCTGATCCCGTCGGACGCGGTCAGGGTGATGCGGGGATAGAACGCTGCCTTGGCCGCGCCGATATCGGCATTTGCAGCCTTCAGGTCATGTTCCGCCGAAATGATGTCCGGGCGGTGTTCCAGCACATCGGACGGCAGGCCGGGCGGCAGGTCACGCAGGACGGTCTGCTGCCCGAAGGGGCTTGCAGGCGGCAGGTTGTCGGGGATCGGCGCACCGATCAGCAGCGTGATGAGGTTTTTGTCCTGCTCCACATGACGCCGGGAATCCGCGGCGAACGCAGCACTCTGTTCCACCTGTGTTTCAGCCTGCCGCAGGGTAAGCTGATCCGCCTCGCCATGTTCGAACTTGGCGCGGGTCATGTCGAGCGTCGCCTGCTGCGATGCCTGTGTCGCCTCGGACAGGTGCAGCGCCTGTTCATCCCCGAGCCATGAGATATAGGCGTTGGCAACCTGCGAAATCACGCTGATCAGCATGGCGCGGGCATTTTCACGCTGCATCAGCGCATGTTCCGCGGCTTCACGCGACAGGCTGCGGATGCGTCCGAACAGGTCGATTTCGTACGACGAAAAGCCAATGCCCATATTGAAGTATTTGAACAGGGGCGGATTGGCCTGCGCATCGAGACCCGGCGCAAAGCTCAGGCCAGCGGCGCTGGACGGGCCCTGGAACATGGCCCCGCCATTGCCGCCAATCTGCGGGAACAGGCCGGCATGCTGGATGTCGAACTGTCCCTGCGCGCGGCGGATATTGGCGGCCGCTTCACGCAGGTCGCGGTTGTCACGGATGGCAATGGCGATCAATGCCTTCAGCCGTGCATCCGTAAAGAACTCCGACCAGCCAAGGTTGGCTGCCAGCGTGTTCTCCCCCACCGCCTGGCTGTCCCCGCCATAGGTCGGCCAGTTCTGGGACACCGGGGCAGCCGGGCGCTTGTAATGTGGGATCATGGTGCAGCCCGCCAGCAGCGCTGCCGCGGTGCCGAGGGCCAGACCATGGAGGGAAGAGCGTTTCATCAGTGGTCTCCCCCCGGGATTTCAGGGGCTGGTGTGGTGGGTTGTTGCGCGCGTTCGCTCATGCGGCGCACCTTGAACAGGCGCAGGACCACGACAAAGAACAGCGGCACGAAATAGACTGCCAGCAATGTCGCCGTCAGCATGCCGCCGACAACGGCGGTGCCAATGGCCACACGTGCGGCCGACCCCGCGCCGGTCGCAATCGCCAGCGGGAAGACGCCGACCACGAAGGCGATCGAGGTCATCAGGATGGGACGCAGGCGTTCGCGTCCCGCCTCCATCACCGACTCTTCGAGTGACCTGCCCTGTTCGAAGAAGGCCTTGGCGAATTCCACGATCAGGATGGCGTTCTTGACCGCCAGCCCCACGGTGGTCAGCAGCCCCACCTGGAAATACACATCGTTGGCAAGCCCGCGCGACAGGGTCGCGGCAATCGCGCCCAGCACGCCAAGCGGAATCACCAGCAGCACGGCGAACGGGATGGCCCAGCTTTCATAAAGCGCGGCAAGGCACAGCAGGATGACGATAACGGCCAGTGCGTAAAGTGGCCCGGTGGACGAACCCGATGCCATCTGTTCAAAGGACAGGCCGGTCCATTCATATCCGATACCTGATGGCAGCTTGGCCAGGATGTCTTTCATGGCCGCGATTGAATCGCCCGAGCTATAGCCGGCCGCAGGCTGCCCCAGGATTTCAAAGGAGTTGAGGCCGTTATAATCCTCCACCTTCTGCGGCCCCATGATCCATGTGCCGGACACAAAGGAATTGAACGGCACGAGGGAGCCGGTGATATTGCGGATATACCATTTGTTCAGGTCATCGGGGATCATGCGGGCGTCGGGTTCGCCCTGGATATAGACCTGCTTCACACGGTCATCGCGCAGGAACTGGTTGACATAGATCGAACCCAGCGCGCCTTCGACCGTGGTGTTGATATCGGCAATGGTCAGGCCAAGCGCGTTTGCCTTCTCACGGTCGATGTCCAGATGGTACTGCGGGGCGTCCTCCATCCCGTTCGGGCGTACCGCGACAAGGCGGGGATCCTTGCTGGCCAGTCCCAGCACCATGTTGCGTGCGGCCAGCAGCTTGTCATGACCAAGATGGCCCCTGTCCTCCAGTTCGAGGTCGAAGCCGCTGGCGTTGCCCAGTTCCAGCACCGCAGGCGGATTGATGGCGAAGATCTGCGCCACTGGATCGGTCCAGAAATGCATCATGATGCGCATCGCGATCGCGGCGGAGGTCTGCGATGCCGCCGGACGTTCGTCCCAGTCCTTCAGGCGGATGAAGAACGCACCCGCCGTCTGTCCCTGCCCGGCGAAGTTGAAGCCGTTCATGGAATAGACGGATTCGACATTCTTCCCTTCGGTCTTGAGGATATAGTCCGCGACCTTGCGGTTGACTATGGCGGTCTGTTCCATCGGCGTGCCGGGGGGCATCGTGATCTGGCCGAAGATCAGGCCCTGGTCCTCGTCCGGCAGGAAGCCCGCGGGAAGCCGCATGAACAGGAAGGCAACACCCGCCGTCACCACCGCAAAGGCCAGCATCCCGGCCCCGGCATGCCCGATGATGCGGGTCACGCCATTCATGTAACCATTGGTCATGCGCGTGAAATGGCGGTTGAACAAGCCTGCCAGCCCCTTGGTCTTTTCATGCGTGCCGGGCTTGAGCATCGTTGCGCACAGCGCCGGCGTGATGACCATGGCCACCAGCACCGACAGCCACATCGCCGCGACGATGGTGATGGAAAACTGGCGGTAGATCACCCCGGTCGAGCCGCTGAAGGCCGCCATCGGCAGGAACACCGCCGTCAGCACCAGCACGATGCCCACCAGCGCGCCGGAGATTTCGTCCATCGACTGGCGCGATGCCTCCACAGGGGAGAGGTTCTTTTCCGTCATGACGCGTTCGACATTCTCGACCACGACGATCGCGTCATCCACCAGCAGGCCCACCGCCAGCACCATGGCCAGCATGGTCAGCGTGTTGATCGAAAATCCCAGCGCCGCAAGGATGCCGAACGTCCCCAGAAGCACGATCGGGACCGCGATGGTGGGGATCAGGGTGGCGCGGAAATTCTGCAGGAAGATCAGCATCACCACGAACACAAGGGCGATCGCCTCCATCAGGGTGATGACGACTTCCTTGATCGACAGCACGATGAACGGTTCCGTATCGAGCGGATAGACCGTCTTCAGGCCGGGCGGAAAGAACTTCTCCAGTTCCGAAATCTGCGCACGCACCGCCGTTTCGGTCGTGAGCTGGTTGGCCCCGGGGGCGAGTTTCAGCGCCATGCCCGAGGCGGGCATGTTGTTGTAGAAGGAATTGGTATTATAGGTCTGCGGCCCCAGTTCCACACGCGCGACATCGCGGATGCGCACCTGTGACCCGTCCTGCTGGACCTTGAGCAGGATCTTCTCGAATTCCTCGGTCGAGGTCAGGCGCGTGGGACCGATGATGGTCGCATCCAGCCGTGCCCCCGCCTTTGCCGGAAGTCCGCCAAGTTCACCGGAGGAAACCTGGATGTTCTGCGACTGGATTGCGGCCTGCACGTCGCCCACCGTCAGGGCGTATTTGTACAGCTTGGACGGGTCGAGCCATATGCGCATCGCGTATTCGGAGCCGAACAGCGTATGGTCGCCCACGCCGGTCACGCGGCTGAGGGGATCGGAAATGTTCGATGCGACATAATCGGCGATGTCCGCGCCGCTCATGCTGTTGTCGGTGGAGATGAACGCGATCACCATCATGAAGTTCTTGACGGCCTTGGTGATGCTCAGCCCCTGTGCGGTGACTTCGGTCGGCAGCCGTGGCTGCGCAAGCTGCAGCTTGTTCTGCACCTGCACCTGCGCGATGTCGGGGTTCGTCCCCTGTGCGAAGGTCAGGTCGATTTCCATCTGCCCCGACGCATAGGACTGCGCGGAGATGTATTCCAGATGGTCCAGCCCGAACATCTGCTGCAGGATGGGGCGCACGACCGTGTTGTTGACCGTATCGGCGGACGCTCCGGGATAGGTCACGCTGATGGCGATCTGTGGCGGCGCGATGGAGGGATACTGTGCGATCGGCAGGGAGAAGATCGACAGCCCGCCCACCAGCATGATGATGATGCCGATCACCCAGGCGAAGACCGGGCGATCGATGAAGAAACGCGAAAGGGACATGTTCTTACCCTGCCTTGCCCGCAGGCTGGGCCTCGACGGGGGTGACGGTCGCACCCGGATGGATTTTCTGCACGCCCACGGTCACGACCCGCTCCCCGCTCTTGAGGCCGTCTGTCACCAGCCAGTTGGTGCCGATGGCCTGCGAGGTCTGGATCTGGCGCAGGTTCACCTTGTTATCCTGGTCCACGACCCAGGCCTGCGGGTCGCCATGGGAATTGCGGCTGACGGCTTCCTGCGGCACCAGCAGCGCCTGCGGGTCCGTCCCTTCGGTCAGTTGCGCATGCACGTACATTCCCGGCAGCAGCAGCTTGTCCGGGTTGGGCATGATCGCGCGCACCACGACGGTGGCGGTCGCTTCATCGACGTTGACTTCGGAAAATTCCATGCGGCCGGCATGTTCGTATGTCGTGCCGTCCTCCAGTTGCAGGGAGATGCTTGCCGCATTGTCCCCTTCGCGCTGCAGGCGGCCCTGCGCCAGTTCACGGCGGAACCGCAGCAGTTCGGTGGCAGGCAGGTTCACGTCAACATAGATCGGGTCAAGGCGCGTGACGATCGCGACATTGTTGCTCTGGTTCGCGATCGCCAGCGCGCCGACCGTCAGGATCGAACGCCCGATCCGCCCGCTGATGGGGGCGTTCATCTTGGTGTAGCCAAGGTCCACGGCGGCACGTTCCACCTGTCCCTGCGCAGTCAGGATTTCGCCCTGCGCTTCCTTCTCCGCAGCCAGGGCGTCATCATAATCCTGCTGGCTGACGGCATGGGCGCGCACCAACTGGCCATAGCGGGTCAGTTTCGCACGGGCCGTCATTTCGGCCGCCTGCGCGCGGACAAGCTGGCCCTTTGCCGAATCATAGGCCGCCTGGTACGGGGCCGCATAGATCTGGTACAGTTGCTGCCCCGACTTGACATCGGTGCCTTCGGTAAACAGCCGCTGTTCGATCACGCCGCTGACCTGTGGACGGACCTGTGCTATTTCAAAGGCTTCCGTGCGGCCGGGCAGGCTGGTGTGGATTTCAACGGGCTGCGCCCTGAGTGTCACCACACTGACCTGCTGTGGCGGCATCGCCGGGGGCGCCGCCTTGCGATTGCAGCCCGCCAGCGCCAGAAGAACAGCAACCGGGGCGATGGCCTGAAAATAGTAATGGCTTTTCACAATCTTGACCTTGCCTTTACAGGGCCTGTTGGGAATTAACGCGAATTGATGATTGCGGCGGTGAGATAAATCATCGCTGCGAATGATCTGTCGGTCTTGTCGCTCCTCATGGCGATGCGCTTGAACTCCTTGAGCTTGCAGAAAAAGTTCTCGATGAGGTGGCGCGCCTTGAACATGGCTCCATCGAACTGGCGTCTGTCGAGGCGGTTTTTGCGCTGGGGAATGACCACGCAGGCCCCTTGCGCGCGTATAGTGTCCACGATCCAGTGCACATCGAACGCCTTGTCGGCAAGAAGTCCCTTGAAATCCGCGGGTTCGAGAAGAGGCGCGACCCCGACTGTGTCGTAATGCTGGCCGGGGATAAGCGTAAAGCGGACCAGATTGCCCAGGGCGTCAGTCATGGCGACGATCTTGGTGGACCATCCCGTCACACTGCGC
>NZ_NKUF01000050.1 GCF_003206495.1 Gluconacetobacter entanii
CTACCCGTCTCTCACATCCTCAGATGGTCCGTCTTTCGACGAACGCATCAGGCCAGTGCTATCCGCGCTCACTCACGACACAAAATGCAACTGTAGTGCTATGCACAGATCGGCAAGCCCGTGGCGGTGTCCGAACTGGTGCGCGTGATGATCCAGTACAGCAGCAACCTTGCCACCAACCTGATGATCGAACGGATTGGCGTGCCCTACATCCATGCCGTCATGAAGGCGCAGCACCTGCGCGGCGTGCGCTTTGGCCGCATGATCGAGGATTATGACGCCAACGATCAGGGCATCCGCAACGAGATGACGGCCAGGGGGCTGGGCCAGTTCATGCAGAAGCTCGACCATGGGGAGATCGTCGGCCCGGCGCAGAGTGCGGCGATGATCGACATCCTGCGCGGGCAGCATTTCAACGACATGATCCCCCCCGGCCTGCCGTCCGGCACCCCGGTCGCGCACAAGACCGGCTGGGTCGAGGGCGTGCGCAACGATGCGGGTATCATCTTCCTGCCGGACGGGCGTCACTATATCCTTGTGATGCTGACGAAGTCCCTGCCGGACGAGGCCGCGGGCATCCGGGTGCTGAACACCATTTCCCGACAGGTCTATGACCATTTTGTCTCCGCACCCGCAAGGGATGCGGCGAAGGGCGGGTAAGGCGGGCCATTTTCGGGTGTCATGCGATTGCGTGTCGCATGGGGCCGTGGGTTCTGGCACGGCGCGCGGCATTGGATAACCAGCCAGGTTACGGGGGCCTTGTAAGACATGCGGCTGCGTCAGATTGAAGTGTTCTATGCGATCATGACGACGGGATCATTGCGTCGCGCGGCGGAGGTGCTGCATGTCTCCCAGCCCGCCGCAAGCAAGGTGCTGCGTTACGCGGAACAGTCGCTGGGCTTTGCCCTGTTCGAACGTACCGGTGGCCGCCTTGTCCCCACGCGTGAGGCGCAGATCATGCTGCCGCATGTCAACACGATCTTTGGCAAGCTGTCGGACCTCAAGCGCCTGACCGACAACCTGCGCTATGCCCGCGATGGCCATTGCATCAGCATCGGCTGTGTTCCCAGCCTCGGGCTCAGCCTCGTGCCGCGGGTGATCCAGCGCTACCACGCCAGCCACCCGGGAACGGAACTGACGATCGATACCCTCCATGGCACCGAAATCGTGTCGCGCATCCTCAACCATGACCTCGACCTTGGCGTCGTGTTCGGGGATTATTCATGCGACGGGGTCAGTTCCCACCATATTGCCGATGTGCCGCTGCTGCTGATTGATGGCGGTGACCATAACGGGAAGGCGGTCGTGCTGGAGCGGATCGACCCGACCCGTTACATCGGGCTGAGCGAAAATGACCCGACCGCGCGTCTGCTGGACATGGCGATGGAGGAGGCGGGCGTCTGCACCGCCCCGTCGGTGCGGGTGCGCACGCATTACATGGCGGCCGAACTGGTGCGGTTGGGGGCTGGGTGCGCCATTGTCGATGCCCTGACCGCGCTGCATCATCCCGGCCTGTCGAAACCGCACGCGATTTCGCCACCGCTGCATGTGGCCTGCACGGTGCTGTTCCGGGCGGATTACGCGCTTTCGCATATTTCGCGCGATATCCTGTCGCTTCTGCGGACGGAACTCGATGTGGACCTTGAACGGTTGCGTCACTGAGGCGCCAGTAGTGCCTTTTTTGAGAAAGGTGCCGCATGTTCAGGGCCTTTTGAAAAAATCTTCACCAGAAAATTTCATCGGTTTCATGATGTGAATGATTGCGCGGCCGACATACCCCAGGTTAAGGCCGGGTAGCATCTGGTTATGGGACAGGGCGCGGATTTCATGCTTTGCTACGGGTGGTGCCATGCCATGTGTGTGACGACGCCATCTTGTGTTCAGCAGCGTCAGGACAACCGGTAGTGAAAAAGTCATTTGTGCGGCGGATCGCCCGTTGCATCGGGGAAATGGGCGTAGTGTCGCTTGCGGTGCTGCCCCTTGCGGTTTCTTCATCATGGGCGGCGCCTGCGTTGCCGGTGGGGCTTACTGCCGCGCAGATCGATGATGTCGTCGCGCGCGCGCGCGATGCGTTCCATGTGCCCGGCGTGGCCGTGGCGATCGTGCATGACGGGCAGGTCGTCTTCGCCCATGGATATGGCCGCCGGGGGGAGGACGCGCACAGCGGTGATGTCGATACGCGCACGCTGTTTGCCATCGGGTCCAATACCAAGGAATTCACGACAACCGCGCTTGCGACACTTGTTGATGCGGGAAAGCTGAAATGGGATGACCGGGTCATCGACCACATGCCGGAATTCCGCGTGGCCGATCCCGCCATCACACGCGATTTCCGTGTCAGTGACCTGCTGATCCACCATAGCGGCATGGGCGAGGGCGCGGGTGACATGATGCTGTTTTCCCACAGCACCTACACCCGTCCCGAAGTGCTGGCCGCGCTGCCCTACATGCCGTTTACCGCGCCGTTCCGGATGGATTATGCCTATAACAACCTGCTTTATGTCGTCGCAGGGGCACTGGTGGAGAAAATCAGTGGTACAAGCTGGGAAAATTATGTCCAGTCGCACCTGATCAATGCTGCCGGACTGCCTGCCTGCCAGAGCACGCCGCCGGTAAAGGGGCAGATGGATGTCGCGACGGGGGAAGGGGAAGATTCCGACCTGCCTGATCGCGCCACGCTGCGCCTGCCCGCCGTGGCGCCCGCAGGCGGGATCTGGTGCAGTGCCGATGGCGTTGGCCGCTGGGTGCAGATGTTCCTCAATGGCGGGAAGACGCCCGAAGGCAAGACCATCATCAGCACCGCGCAGCGTGATACGGTCTGGGCCCCGCATGCACTGCTGCCGCTGCCGGATACCGCACCGGCGACGCAGGGACATTTCCGTGCCTATGGCTATGGCTGGTTCACCGAGGACTTTTTCGGCAAGAAGCGCGTGTGGCACACGGGAACGATCGACGGGATGGTCAGCTATATCTCGTTCCTGCCGGAAATGAAGACCGGGATCGTGGTCCTGACCAACCATGATGACAACCATGCGACCTATGCCATAGAGACGACGCTCAATTCCCTTGTCGTGACAGGGAAAAGCGAGGACTGGGTCAAGCATTGGAAGGATGTGGCCACGGCAAAGGAAGCGGCGGAGGCGAAGGCGGCGGCCACGGATGGTCCCGGATCGCCCGCGCGTCCGTTCATCACGCTGTCCGCGCAGGCGGCGCATGATTATGTCGGGCTGTATCATGATGACTGGCGTGGCAACATGCATGTCACGCAGAAAGGTGCCGAACTGCGCCTGACCTTTGACAAGGCCATCGGGCTTTCGGGCGTGTTGTCGGCGCTGCCGCATGACCTGTTCGTGGTGCGGTGGGATAACCGGGCACAGGATGCGGAGGATGACTGCTATGTCCAGTTCCTGCGTGACATGACCGGCAAGGTTACGGACATGAGGATGCAGGTTGTGGGATCGGATTTCAGCTTTGACGCGCAGGACCTGCATCCGCACAGGGTCTCGGACCAGCCCTGATTGGCGGGACGGGCAGTTTTTTTTGAAAAAGAACCAAAAGCTTTTGTAAATTCAGAAATGGCTGTGTTCTGGAAACGCTTGTCCGGAGCACGCCATTAAATATCAAAAGTTTTTGGTGAATCTTTTTTCAAAAAGCTTCAAAAGAACACCGCATTTTCAAAAAATGAATCCTCCGGAACATCATGTCATCTTGCAAAAAAAGGGGCATGGGAATCGAAATTCCCATGCCCCTTTTTTGATGTCGCCGCAGGGGATCAGGGTTTCTGCGGGGCAAAGATACCGGCCGCCGGTGTGGGGGCGTGCACGTCGATCCAGCTATTGGCGACGTCCACACTGATCTGCGCCGATTTGTAGGCGCTGGCGGGGGCAAGGAAGATATTGTCCACATATGTCTGCGGATTGCGGTCGTAAAGCGGGAACCAGCTTGACTGCACCTGGATCATGATCCGGTGTCCGGGCAGGAAGGTATGGTCCGCCACCGGCAGGTTGAACTTGTACAACTGCGGCGTATTGGCGGGGATGGCCTCAGGGTGTTCAAGGCTCTTGCGATAGCGTCCGCGCAGGATGTCGGCGCTGACCATCAACTGGTACCCGCCCATCTCGCGCTGCTCGGGGACCTCGTCAGGATACACGTCGATCAGCTTGACCACGAAATCCCCATCGGTGCCCGTGGTGGAGGCCGTCAGATGGACAACCGGCTGCCCCTTGATCGTAAAGGGCTGCGTCAGCACACCCGATGTCATGGTCAGCACGTCAGGCCGGGCGGAGAAGTTCCGCTGGTCCATCGTCAGCCATTTCGCCCATGGCGAACCCGGCACGCCCTTGGTCAGTACGGGACGCGGGATATAGGTCACCGGATGCGCCGGGTCCGACACATACTGCTGCGTGCCCGCACCGGCGGCAGGGGCGGTGAAGGCCAGTCCGTGTTCCGGCTGGAAATGCAGGCTGGTGCATCCCGACGTGCAGTCTGCCGATGGCAGGGCATTGGACGATTCCCACACATTCTCCCCGGTGCGGAACGACGTCACGCGTGCGGGCAGGGGAATGGAGGGATCCTTCAGGTAATGCGCAAGGAAGGGTTCAAGCACTTTCTTGCGGAAATATAGGCCGGTATCGGCATGAAAATCAATATCGCCCAGCGTGCCGGCTTCCTTCGCCTCCCCACCATGGTTCCATGGCCCCATGGTCAGGTAGAGGTTCGAAGCCGACGAAGGGCTTTTCTGCAGCGCGTAATAGGTCGCGATCGCGCCATAGATGTCTTCCTGATCCCATAGGCTGTGGACCAGCATCGTCGGAACCTTCAGCCCCTCCTTCTGCAGCAGTTTGTCCACCGCCTGGTCCTGCCAGTAGGAATCATAGGCCGGATGCGCCAGGATCTGGTTGAAGAAGCCGATCTGCTCCATGCCCCGCGACTTGCCCACCATGCCGGCCGACACGCCCTTGAGGTACACGTCATAGGCGTCATACTCGCTGGCCCACCATTTCGGTGTGCTCTTGCGCGTCGCATCCTGGGTGTAGATGTAGGGCAGCGTTTCCTCGCGGAAGGCACCATTGTGGAACCAGTCATCCCCCATCCAGCCATCGACCATCGGGTTCATCGGAACCGAGACCTTGAGCGCCGGATGCGGGTGGAACAGCGCCGTCAGCGCGGTATAGCCATCATACGAGATCCCGATGATCCCGACCTTCTTGTTGCTCTGCGGAAGGTTGTGGATCAGCCATTCGATCGTATCCCACGTATCCGTCGAATAATCGACCTGCGTGCCATTCAGTGGACCACGCAGCGGGCGGGCCATGACATAGCTGCCTTCGGAACCATGCTTGCCGCGTACGTCCTGGATGACACGGATATAGCCACCATCGGCGATCACGTCGGGCATGTTGTCATAGCCCTGCATGATCGAACTCATGTGCCCGCTATAGGCGTAGGAGACCATGCGGTCGGCGCTGTAGGGCGTGCGCGTCAGCAGGATGGGCGCATCATGCGCGGCCTTGGGGATCAGGATGACGGTATAAAGCTTCGTCCCGTCGCGCATCGGGATCATGACATCCTTGCGGACATAGTCGAAGCTGGAATCCACGACCTGGAATTTGTCCGGCATGTCGGGGGCAATGCCGCCCGGCGGTGCCTCCTGCGCCATGGCGGCCATGGAGAAAGCAGCAAAACATCCTGACAGCAGGAGTATCTTTTTCATCATCGGTCTCACGCAGCGTACAGAAAAGAGGCCGGACCCGAAAGCCCGGCCTGTCAGGCGGTTCTTAGAACTCCGCCGAGATGGTGCCAAAGAATTCTCGCGGTGCCGCGACGAACAGGTTGGCGTTGTCATCACCAGTCACCGATGCCGCGCCATACACGCCACCGATATAGTTCGTGTTGAACAGGTTGGTGATGCCGAACGTGGTCTTGAGGTTACGGGTGAAGCCGATCTTGCCGAAGTTATAGGCAAGGTTGAGGTTTGCCAGCCAGTAGGACGGGATCTTCTCGTCATTCATGTAGGTCATGGGACGCGAACCGATATAGTTCACGTTGAAGTTGAACATCGCCCGCTTGTAGGTGTAGTTCAGGTTCGCCTTATACATGAACTTGGGATAGTAAACCTGATGCTTTCCCTTGATGTCGTAGGTCGTGCCGCTGTAGTTGATGGACTTGCTCTGGTATTCGGCGTTGTTCCAGCTAAAGCTGTTGGTGATTTCCAGCCCCTTGAACGGACGCACCGTGCCCTGCACGTCCGCGCCGTTCATGGTTTCGCGGCCGACGTTCAGGAAGGCATTGTTCGCGTTGTTGGCTGACCCTTCGGTAATGGCCGCAAGGCGGTTGTAATAATCCGTGTGGTAGAAATCCACCGAGCCAGAGAAGTAGCGCGAGTTGTAGCGGTAACCCACGACATAGTTCCAGGTCCGTTCCGGCTTCAGCTTGCTCTTGTTCTGGTCAAAGACCGTCTGCGCCGAAGTGGTGGAATTGCCCAGGCCACCCCATGCCGTATCCGTATCCGTCTGCGAATAATAGTCGTAGGCACGCATGTTTTCCGCAATATCCCAGTAAACTTCATGGTTGCGGAGGAAGTGGTAATCAAAGCTGAAGTGCGGCAGGAACGCATCCGACGCCGTCATGCTGCCGTTGACGGGGTGACGGTAATAGGCGTTCCAGCCTTCGGCGATCAGCTTGTCGGTATAGTCGGCCTTCGTGCCGCCATGCGTCGTCTGCGTCATGGAGCGGAAACCCGCCAGCAGCGTCATGCCCGGCATGATCGTCCAGCGATCCTGCAGGAAGAAGCTGAAGGTGTTGGTGTTGAAGCTGTTGTTGAACCACGTGGCGCCGGAACCCGCGGGCATGTCGGAATCGTCGTTGTGGCCGGAGGTCAGGCCGTCCTCATACAGGCGTTCGTTATAGACCCACTTGTTGTTTTCGTACCAGATGCCGGTTTCGATATGGTTGTGGTGCGGGGCCTCGATCGCGAATTTCTGCGTGAAGCCAAGGCGACGCATGAACGCGTGGCTGCCGATCAGCGCCATGGGAACGCCCGAAACGGTGCCGTCGGAGTTCAGCGACACGGGGCCGTAGGAGGGGGAGGTCAGGAAGTTGTTGGTGCCGCCATAGATGGCGCTGTTCACGTTGCCATAGACGATCGTGTCAGACGTCACGTTCTTGAAGATGTCGTAATGCAGGGAGACGTTCGACAGGTAGGTGCGCTGCAACTGCGATGCATCCCAGGCGTAATCGCCGACCTCGTCATTGCTCAGTATGCCCTGCACCGATGACGGCACCTGGTCGGTATACTGCGCATAATAGGCCCACAGCTTGGCCTTTTCGTAATCAGGTTTGAGGTAGGTCGTGTCACGCCCCATCTTCTGCCACATGTTCTTCGTCAGCGTCAGGTAGTTGGACTGCGTGAAGTCGCCATAGCCGAAGAAGGACGTCAGCTTGCCACGATCACCCAGAGGCTGGACCACCTTGGCGTCCGCCTGCAGTTCGTCCTGGTAGCCCTGGCCCTTCCACAGGTTGGAATCGGTGCGGGCGAAGGAGGCGTAGAATTTCGTGCCCGTGGAGTTGAGCACGCCACTGTCCACGCGGCCATAGGTGCGGAACGCGTTATAGCTGCCGAAGGTCTGGCTGACCTTGCCGCCCGCCTTGTCCTTCGGGTCCGACGTCACGTAGCTCATCGCGCCGCCGAGGTTCTGGGTGGAGAACGAATCCAGCGCGCCCGCGCCCTGTGACATCGTCATGCCGCCGATGTCGTCCTGGATCATCGCCTGCGTGATCGACACGCCGTTGTCGTTGGCGAAGCCCTGCGTGCCCAGCGGCATGCCGTCAAGGGTCGCGCCGATCTGCATCTGCGTGAAGCCGCGCACATAGAACGTGTTGCCATAGGTATCGAGGCCGAACGCGTCGGTGGAGGTGAAGTTCGCCCCCGGCGTGGTCTGGGCCAGCACCTGCATGGGGTTCGTGCCTTCGACGAAACGGTCCATGACCTGGCGTGTCACCGCGACCTCGGACCCGTGGCTGCGCACGCGCGCCGCGCTGACCGTCAGGGTTTCGGGCGTCTTGCTGGCGAGCTGGTGCGTCGCGGTGCCCGTGCGTGCCCGGGTCGTGCCCTTCGTGGTCGCCTTGGTGGTGCGATGGGTGGTGGCGGTCGTTGTCGTGGCGGTCGTGTCCGCGGCGGAGGCCGAAGCACAGGTCCCGATGGACGAAAGCAGGGTGTACCCCGTTATCGCCGTACAGAATAGAAGCCACGATTTCTTTTTTGAATACTGCATGGGTCCAGGCTTGCTGAGCATTTGTTACCTTGCCTCAGATCGGGTTGCGACATGTTCTGCGGAAACGGCACGTAATCTTGGTTTTGGTATGGTTGGGATCAGGTTGATATCATTCGGTTCTATACCGAAATGTTTTAGGTTGATTCGTTCTTTGTCAATAACAAAAAATCATGTTCTTCTTAACCTGAAGTTAAGTGGTCGGCCTATGGCCTGATAATACAGGGCAACCCCTGCCTGCCCGTGCTTATTTCATACATGTAATGACATATTACGGCAAAGGGCCGCTCTATTTGTCCTGTCATGAAACAAGGCGCGATGACCCTCTGATTACAGGATCATTTATATGAAATTACATAGATCCCCGCGAAGGGAACGGATGCAGGAAAGCGTCCTGCCACGGGCATTGCAAGTTGCCGGCCAACACCCATCAGACAGGTCGCGTCACGTATAATTCCCTGATTGTGTCAGGATATTTCTGCGTCCCGACAACAGGCCCCACCGAAAGATCGGGACTGTTCCTGGATTGGCTTTGGAATATATTCATGCTCCCAATCCCCCCAGAACTGTTGATCTCCGGCAGACTATTTCAGTGGGGGCGGTTTCATGTCAATTCCAAATATGACCAGTTCTTGTTAGCCATGGGTTAAGGTGGGTCCCTGTGGCAGGAATGTCGCACTTTTCCCACGGGATATCCTTGATAATCGTGTTATATCAACGGGATGTGAAAATGTCACGCCTGTGTGCGCATCGGGCACGCCACGCTATAACCGCTGGTTATATCCCCATGATCAGATGGAATTGGATATTGTCGCTGATCCAGTACAGTGTAGTAACAATGACGCCTTTCCGGCGGGACATGCCGCCATGCCAACTGGCTGTCCATACGTCAGGCATGGCGGTCGGCAGGTCGGGGTCGTTGGCCCGGTTGTTATGCAACACCTGTTCTGGCATCAGGGGCTTTCGCGAATGTCATGTCTGGCGCGTGCGGGCCTGTTCCGGCCCGGAACCGAAGGGGAGGGGCATGGAACCGCCAGTGATGTTTGGGGCATGAGTAGTTGCGATTGATGTTGTGGTCCGCGCGTTACCTGTCCCGTTACCTGCTGGTGCCTGTGTCTGTCCTCCTTTGCCTGTGCGCCACGGCACGGGCGGCGACGCAGGACCATCGTGGCGGGGAACTGCGCCTGCTGGGCAGTACGTCGGGCGGCACGCTGGACCCGCAACTGCATTATACCCCGGTTTACCTGCAGATTTTTTCCGCCGTCTATGATGGCCTCCTGACCTATCGCAAGGCCGGGGGTGCTGCGGGGGACGAGGTCGTGCCGGACCTGGCCACCGCATTGCCCCAGCCCGAGGATGGGGGCAGGACATGGACCTTCCACCTGCGTCCGGGCATCCGGTTTTCCGACGGGCGGGCCGTCCGGGTGGAGGATGTGCTGGCTTCCTTCCGGCGCATCTTCCGTGTCGGCAGTCCCACCGCCAGCAGCTTTTATGAAAATATCGTCGGCGCGCGGGACTGCCTGCGCCAGCCCCATGCCTGCACCCTGTCCGAAGGGGTGCAGGTGGACCCGGCAACCGGGCGCATCACGTTCCACCTTGTCGAACCGGATGCGGAATTCCTGACCAAGCTGGCCTATCCCCATGCCGTGATCCTGCCTGCCGACACGCCTGACCATGATGTCGGCACGACGCCGGTGGTGGGGACGGGGGCCTATCGCGTCGTCTCCTACGACCCGCAGCAGTCGCTGCACCTTGCGCGCAACCCGTATTTCCACCTCTGGAGCGACGCGGCGCAGCCCGAAGGGTATGTCGATACGATCACCTACAGCTTCGGCCTGCGTGACGAGGACGAGGTCACGTCGGTGGAGGCCGGGCATGATGACTGGATGTTCGAGGTCAAGCCCCTCGACCGGCTGGGCGAACTTGGCGCGCGTTTCCCCGACCGGGTTCATATCAACCCGTCGCTGCACATCGTCTATGTGCCGCTCAACGTCAACATCCCGCCCTTTGACAATGTCATGGCTCGGCAGGCGGTGGCATGGGCGCTGGACCGGCATGCGGCGGCCATTTTCTATGGCGGCCCGGCGGTGGCGACCCCGATGTGCGACATGGCGCCCCACAATGTGATGCCGCCACAGGGACAGTGTCTCTATAGCCTTGCGCCCGGTCCTGGGGGCGATGCGTCGGCATGGCCGCGGCCCGACCTTGCGCGGGCGCGTGAACTTGTCGCGAAAAGCGGGACGCAGGGGCAGGCCGTGACCATCGTCGTGCAGACGGATTCAACACAGCGTGGGATCGGGGCATGGATGCGTGACCGCCTGCAGCAGATCGGCTACAGGGCATCGGTGCGAGAGATCAGCCGGGGGGTGCAGTTTTCCTATATCCAGAACAGTGCGAACAACGTGCAGATCAGCCTGACAAGCTGGTTTGGTGATTATCCGTCGCCTTCCAACTTCCTGTACCTGCTGTTTGCCTGCTCCAGCTTCCATCCGCATTCCGACAATTCGATCAACATTCCCGGCTATTGCAATCCCGCGCTCGATGCCATCATGCATCAGGCGCTTCAGGAACCGCGCGATCCGATCCGCATGGCCCTGTGGCGTCAGGCCTCCAACATGATCAACAGTGATGAGCCCGCCGTGCCCCTTCTTGCCATCAAGGACGTAGACCTAGTTTCCCCCCGCCTGGGGAACTACGCCTACCACACCCTCTACCACATGCTCGTCGCGCGGGCGTGGGTGCGGTAATGGCGCAGGACCTTCCGGCCCCGCCCGCAGGCCCGTGGCGTCAGGCCGCGCGTTCCATCGCGCGCAACCGTTCGGCCATGGCGGCGCTGGCGACGCTGGCGCTGGTGACGCTGGCATGCATGCTCGCACCACTTTACGCCCACCATGTCGCGCATACGGACCCCTTCACCTCCAACGTGGCGGGCAGCATCATGCTCGACGGGCATGAGGTCGATATCATGCAGCCCAATGACAACCCGCTCCACCTCGGGCTCAGCCCCATTGGCCCGACATGGCATGCGACCTACCTGCTGGGCGCGGACAGCCAGGGGCGCGACCTTGCCTCGCGCCTGCTGTATGGCGGGCGCAATTCGCTGCTGGTCTCGTCCTGTGCGGCGGTGGTCTGCCTTGTGCTGGCGGCCACGGCGGGCATTGTCGCGGGGTTTTTGGGCGGGATCATTGATGCGCTGCTGTCACGCGTGATGGACATCATGTGGGCGGTGCCGGTGTACCTGTTCGCGATCTCGCTTTCGATCGTCACCGTCAGCCACGGCCTGCGCCTTGGTCCGCTTACGGTGCGCGCCGACAGCCTGTTCATCCCCATCTTCATCATCGCGCTGGTCTATGTGCCCTATGCCGCGCGGCCGATACGCGGGCGGGTCATGGCGTTGCGGCAGGCCGAATTCGTGACCGCCGCGCGCTGCCTTGGCGTGCCGCGCTGGCGCATCGTCGTGCGCGACATCCTGCCCAATGTCACCACCACGCTGGTGATGCTTGGCCCGCTGCTGATGGCGCTGTCGCTGCTGGCGGAAAGCGCGCTGTCGTTCCTCTCGCTTGGCGTGCAGGCGCCGGCGGCGTCGTGGGGGACCATCATCCAGGATGGGGAGGGGCTGATCTATACCCGTCCCATGGTGGCGGTGGCGCCGGGCCTTGCGATCGTGGTGGTTGTGCTGGCGCTCAACATCCTTGGCGACGGGCTGCGTGACGCGCTGGATGTGCGTGACGCGGCGCGGCGTTCGTCGTGAAGGGGGCGCGGTCATGATGCTTGCCCTGCTGCGTCGTCTGGGACAGACGCTTTTCGTGCTGTTCGGGATTTCGGCGCTGGTGTTCGTGGTGTTCTTTGCAACGCCGGGGGCGGACCCCACGGCGCGCATCGCCGGGCGCAATGCGTCGCCCGCCGTGATGGAGAAGGTGCGCAAGGAATATGGCTTCGACCGGTCCATGCCGGTGCAGTACGCCACGATGATGAAAAAGCTGTTCATCACGCGCGACCTTGCCTCCTACGTCGATCGCGGCGAACTCGTGGTGCCGGAGATCATGCGCGCCGCCCCCGTGACGGCGTCGCTGGTCTGTGGGGCTGCGGCGATCTGGGTCGTGGTGTCGATCGCGATGGGGACGCTGGCTGCGGCGATGAAGGATACATGGGTGGACCGGACCCTGATGATGCTGGGGCTGATCGGGATTTCCATGCCGGTCTTCTGGCTGGGGCAGGTGACGAACCTTGTGACGCAGAGCCGTTATCACGACACATGGCTGTTTTCGTGGGTGCCGGGGCTGGGATATATCCCGTTTTCCGAAAGCCCGCTGGGCTGGTTCCGCGCGCTGGTGATCCCGTGGATCGTGCTGGCGGTCATGTTCATCGGTATCTACAGCCGCGTCCTGCGCGCCGACCTCGTGGCGCTGTCGGGGGAGGATTTCATCCGCACCGCACGCGCCAAGGGCCTGTCGCCGGTGCGCATTCTGCTGTGGCATGGGCTGCGGACGTCGATGATCACCTTCGTCTCGCTGTTCGGGCTGGATTTCGCGCAGCTTGTCGGGGGTGGCGCGCTGCTGACGGAGGTCGTCTTCGGCCTGCCCGGCGTGGGGCACCTGACGTACCAGGCGCTGAACAACCTCGACCTGCCGGTCATCATGGCCACCGTGATGTATTACGCCGTCTTCGTGGTGATGGCCAATGCGGCGGTGGACGTGCTGTATGTGTTTCTTGACCCGAGGGTGCGTGATGGCCGCTGACATGTCTTCTCCCGCCCCCCTGCTGGAGGTGCGCGACCTGTGCGTCAGCTTCCCTTCGGGCGGACGCATGATCCCGATTGTCGAGCATGTGTCCTTTACCCTGGGCGAGCGCGAGATCCTTGGCCTCGTGGGGGAATCCGGGTCTGGCAAGTCCGTGACGGCCATGGCGGTCATGGGGCTGATCGACAGTCCGGGCGTGCGCATCACCGGATCCGCGCTGTTTCGCGGGCAGGAGCTGGTGGGCCTTGCGCCCGCGCGGATGCGGCGCCTGCGGGGCAAGCAGATCGCCATGATCTTTCAGGACCCGATGACAGCCTTTACCCCCGTCTATACCATCGGCTGGCAGATAGATGAGCAGATCCGCGCGCATGAACACGTCACCCGCCGGCAGGCGCGTGCGCGCACGGTGCGGTTGCTGGGGGAAATGGGGGTGCCCGACCCCGAACGCACGGCCAACCGTTATCCGCACCAGCTTTCGGGTGGACTGCGCCAGCGTGCGATGATCGCCATGGCGCTGTCGTGCAATCCGGCCCTGCTGATTGCCGATGAACCCACCACGGCGCTGGATGTCACGGTGCAGGCGCAGATCCTCGAACTTGTCCGCTCGCTGCGCGCCACGCATGGGTCTTCGGTGCTGATGATCACGCACGACATGGGCGTGGTGGCCGAAACCTGTGACAGTACGCTGGTGCTGTATTCGGGGCGGGTGGCCGAAACCGGGCCGACGGATGTACTGTTCGCGCATCCGGGCCATCCCTATACGGCGGCGCTGCTGGCCTCCATCCCGCCGCTGGACGGGCCACGGCCCGAACGCCTGCCGACCATCGCGGGCGTGCCGCCCGCGCCGCTGGAACGCCCGGTGGGCTGCGCCTTTGGCCCGCGCTGCGGTTATGTGCATGAAAGCTGCCTTCCCGCGCCACCGCCACTGGTCCCTGTCGGCCCCGCGCAGGAAGCGGCCTGTGTCCTGCCGGCGGAGGGCAGGCCCCTGCCACCCCGCACCGTGGCCACCGCCACGCAGGATGTCCCCGCATGAGCGCACAGCCGGCAGACACGATGCCAGACGACACCGCCCCCCTGATGGAGGTGCGTGACCTGCGCAAGACCTATGCCCTGCCACGCGGGCAGACGCTCAAGGCGGTGGATGGAATTTCCCTGTCGGTCATGCCGGGGGAGGTGCTGGGCCTGGTGGGGGAATCGGGATGTGGCAAATCCACGCTGGGGCGCTGCCTGCTGCGGCTGATGGATGTGACGTCGGGGCAGATCCTGTTCGAAGGGCAGGACATCACCACGCTGGGGGAACGCGCCCTGCGTCCGCTACGGACGCGCATGCAGATGGTGTTCCAGGATTCCTATGCCTCGCTCAACCCGCGGCGGCGTATTGGCGACCTGCTTGCGGAACCGCTGCGGGTGCATCCCGATGCCGATGGGCGCAGGCGTTCGGCCGCCATCATCACGGCGCGCCTGCATGAACTGATGGAACTGGTCAGCCTGCCGCGCGCCGCGCTCAACCGCTATGCCCACGAATTTTCCGGCGGCCAGCGCCAGCGCATCAACATCGCGCGCGCGCTGACGCTGTCGCCGCGACTGGTGGTGGCGGATGAACCTGTCTCTGCGCTCGATGTCTCGGTGCAGGCGCAGATCGTCAACCTGTTCATGGACCTTCAGGCGCGGCTGGGCCTGACCTATGTCTTTGTCGCGCATGACCTTGCCGTGGTGCGCCAGATTTCCACCCGTGTGGCGGTGATGTATCTGGGCGCCGTGGTCGAACTGGGCCCGACGGACAGCGTGCTGCACCATCCGGCCCATCCCTATTCCGCCGCCCTGACCGCCGCCGTGCCGCGCCCGGTGGTGGGGGGGATGCGCGCTGTGCCGCTGGGTTGGGATATTCCAAGCCCCATCGCGCGCCCGGAGGGCTGCCGGTTCCACACGCGCTGCCCCCATGTGCAGGAGCGCTGTCGCGTCGAGGAGCCGGTCTTGCGCCCGGTGCGTCCCGGGCATGAGGCGGCCTGCCATTTCCCGCTTTCGGGGGACTGACGCGCCGCCCTGCATTCATCGTGATTCAGGAATGAAATTTGCGGATTGCGTGGGAATATATGCTACCTTTGCGCCATGCGGCCTGCATGAACCGGAAAGGGGCGGGATTGTGGAACTGAAATGGCTGGAGGATTTCGTATGCCTTTCACGGACCCTCAGTTTTTCCCGTGCGGCGCGTGAACGCAATGTCAGCCAGCCGGCATTTTCCAAGCGTATCCGCCAGCTCGAACAATGGGCGGGCGCCCCCCTTGTCAACAGGGTCAGCTATCCCGCCGAACTGACGGTGGAGGGCAGGCGTTTCCTGGAGGAAGCGACCGAGATCGTCTCCGCCTTCTACAGGGCGCAGCGCAGTGTCAGCCCACCCCCGTCGGACCCGTTCGAGGTCGTGACGATTGCGGCATTGCATACGCTGGCGCTGACGCTGATCCCGCATTATTTCGGCAGTCGCGACAACATGCCGCCCATGACGCGCCTGAAGGTGACACCCGACCTTGGGGGGATAGAAGACAACCTCAACCGGCTGGTGACGGGGGGTGCGGATTTTTTCCTGACCTATGCCCATCCTCTTGTGCCGTTCCATCTGGACCCGGCGCTGTTTCCCTTCATCCGGCTGGGGACGGAGCGGGTGCTGCCTGTCTGTGCGCCGGAACTGAGGGCGCAGGTGCATCATGCGATGGCCAGCGCGGAACCGGTCGATTACCTGAGCTATGGCGATGAATCGTTCTTTGGCGTTGCCCTGTCGAAGCTTTTTGCGCGGCATGACACCTTTCGGCGGCGGACTGTCTGCGAAGATACGTTGTCGGTGGGTCTGATGTCGATGGCGCGGGCGGGATGGGGGGTGGCATGGTTGCCCGAAGGGCTGATCCGTGAGGAACTTGCCCATGGCGTGCTGGTGCCCGTCACCCATGACCCCGCGCTGGTGCTGGAGGTGGAGACACGCCTGTATCGCCATGCCAATGCGGCGCGCCCGGTCTGTGACCGGGTGTGGGACGTGTTCACCTCACGCGCAAGCAGGTTTGCCCCGGCCCATGCCTGACGGGATGATGCCGGAAACCGATAAAAGTTTTTGGTGAAGCTTTTTTCAAAAAGCTTCAGAATAAATCACGTTTCAAAAAAAATACGAAACCGGAAAAACCCGGCGCAGCCCCTGCCGGGCGATCAGGTCCTCCAGCCAGATGGCCTGTTCAAGGAGGAGCCTGTCATTGCCGCGTCGCGCACTCAGCAGCACGCCAACCGGGTGTCCCGCATCATCTTCCCCGCATGGGATGCTGATGGAAGGATGGCCGCTGATATTCGTCAGCGTGCAGTTGCGCGAGGCCAGCATGGGATGTTCGGCCGTCATGTCATCCGGGGGCAGGGCCGTCACCTGCGCCGTGGGTTCAAGCAGCAGGTCGCATGTTTCAAAAATGCGGTCCATGTCCGCCCTTATGGCGGCCTGTTCACGGCGCGCGTCCTCGATTTCACTGAAGGGAACGGAACTTTTCCGTAACAGGCGTTCGCGCAGGGTGGGGGACAGGGCATCGGGGCTTTTGTGCACGGCATTGCGCCAGACCAGCCATGATTCTGCAAACAGCGCGCCGGTGACAGGCAATGTCCGGGCATGCAGCGTCGTGGCGCAGTTCACGGTCATGACGCCTTCCTCACGCAGCGCCGACAGAAGCTGGTTCATGACCTTTATGATGCTGGCGTCACAATTTTCAAATCCCTCCCACCGGATGCCGATGCGTGGCGTGTGGGGCGGATGGGCGGCGGGGGGCGTGCCATGTTCGATGGCGTGGAACAGGTGCAGCGCATCGCGCGCGGTGCGGGCCAGCAGCCCGACATGATCGAGGCTGGGGACAAGGGGCATGATGCCGGCCATGTCCCAGCGTTTGGCCGTGGGCTTGAACCCCGCAATGCCGCAGCAATGCGCGGGAAAACGGATGGAACACGCCGTATCCGTGCCAAGTGCCGCCAGTACAAGGCCATTGGCCACGGCGGCGGCGGACCCGCTGCTTGACCCGCCGGGGTCCAGTCGGGTGTCGAGCGGATTGCGGGTGCGTGGTCCCACGGCATTTTCGCCCGTCGTCCCCCATGCCAGTTCACACATGCTGGTCACGGCGGGGAACAGGGCGCCGGCCGCGCGCAGGCGGGCGGTGATCCACGCATCATGCGCCGCAATGCGCCCGGCAAACAGGCGGCTGCCCCCCTGTATGGGGGTGTTGGCGAGATCTATGTTGTCCTTTACCGCGATGTTCAGGCCATAGAGCGGCAGGGCGGCACGCTGCTGTTCAGCCAGGCGGGCCAGCGCCTGTGCATCCTGCGTGACTGCTGCGTGCCGGACATGGCGCAGGGCATGCACGCCCGCGTCACGCGCCTGCATCCGGGCCAGTTCCGTGCGGGTGAACGCAGGAAGGTCCGCATGGCGGAGGTGCCCTGTCATACCGGCGCTGGACGTCATGGGTACGGGTGGGCCGCCAGCACGTCCGACAGGGCGGGAAACACCACGCCGTTGCGTCCCGTGACGGGGGTTGCCGCGCACAGGGCGTTGAGCACGGCTTCCTGCGTGGCTTCGGCCGCCGCGCGGAACAGCGTGTCGATATGTGCCTCGTTCAGCATGGGGCGGTTGATGACGCCTTCGGGTTCATGCAGGTGGAAACGCACGCTGGGGCAGAAACCCACCGCGACATCGCCGCTGCCATTGCCCCAGAACGACCCCAGGCGCCCGATCCCCACGCCCGCGCGACGGATGACGCGGCGCAGTTGCCGGTAATCCAGCGGCAGGTCGGTCGCGACAACCATGATGACGGAACCACGTTCGCGTTCATCATGCGTGGCCGGGACGGCCGGGGGCGCGATGCGGCGTCCATCGGGCAGGGTCAGGTCGCCGGGCAGGCCGAAATTGGCCAGCACCAGCACGCCCAGCATCCCCTGGTGCATCCCCGCCGCGACATGGCGCGAAGATGTGCCGATCCCGCCCTTGAAACCGAAGGCCGTCATGCCGGTGCCTGCCCCGACACCGCCCTGCGCCACCGTGCCGCCCTGCGCGTCGCGTATCGCCTGCATTGCGTCATCCGGCGTTACGGCAAGGGCCTGTATGTCGTTGATGCGCCCGTCATTGCATTCAAATACCAGCGGATTGACCGTGGACAGGCTGCGGCCGATTTCGGGATTGCGCCCGATGGCGTCACGGATCAGCGCCTCGGCCCCGGCACTGACGGACAGGGTGTTGGTCAGCAGGATCGGCGTTTCGATCTGACCGAGTTCCTCGACCTGCATCAGGCCGACGCTTTTGCCAAACCCGTTGAAGACATGCACCGCGCCAAGCGGACGGTCGCGGAACAGGTCGCCATCATGGGGCAGGATGCAGGTGACGCCCGTCTGGACGGGGCCGTTGCGCAGCGTGCGGTGCCCGACGCGCACGCCGGGCACGTCCGTGATGGCGTTATACGGGCCGGGCGGCAGGATGCCGCAGCCCAGCCTGTAGCGGCGCGCGGGACTGTCGAGCGTCATGGCGCACCCGTGGCGGCAAGGGCGCGGATGAAGGCGATATATGCATCCTGCAGGCGTCTGGTGACCGTGCCGATCCCCCCGTCCCCCACGACATGGTCATCAATGCGGGTGATGGGGACGACCAGGTATGTCGCGCTGGTGGCGAAGACCTCTGGCGCGCGGGAGAGTTCATCGCGCGTGATGATGCGTTCTTCCACCGTCATCCCGGCGTCCCGCGCCAGCGTGATGATGCGCTGGCGCGTACATCCCGCCAGCAGATGGTCTGACAGGGGACGCGTGACCAGCGTGCCCGCATCCGTGACGATGAAGATGTTGGAGGAGGAGCCTTCCGTGATCCCCTGTTCATCAACGAAGATGGTATCGTCGAACCCGTTGGCAAGCGCGCTGCGCTTGGCCATGACCTGCGGCAGCAGCATGATGGTCTTGATGTCGCGATGGAGCCAGCGGATGTCAGGCCGCACCTGCACCGTGATCCCGCGTGACAGGTGCGGGGCCGACAGGAAATCCTGCGCCTGCGTCAGGATGAACAGGGTGGCACGGTCCTGTGGCACGGCCGTGAAGGAGCGCGGCGTCGCGCCTGGCGTCACCTGCAGGTAGGCAAGGCCGTTCGTAACACCGTTGCGCCGGGCAAGGTCGTTGATGATCCGTTCAAGCTGCGGGCGTTCGGGTGGTGGGGTCATGCCACATGCGGCAAGGGAGCGGTCCAGTCGCGCAAGGTGGCTGTCCATGTCCACGAACCGTCCGTTGACGAGGAGGCAGACTTCGTAAATCCCTTCGCCAAACAGGAAGGCCCGATCAAAGGGAGATGGGGTGGTTGCCGTCCTCCCCGCACGGCATCGCAATGTGCCAGAATGGTCGTTGGAAGAAACGACTGCGCGAAAGGACGGCAGATGAAGGATACAGTGATAGGCGTTGATCTGGCAAAGAACATTTTCCAGGTTCATGGAGCTTCGCGTGCGGGCGAGGTGATGTTTCGCAAAAAGCTGCGTCGTCAGCAGTTTATGCAGTTCATGGCCACGCAGCCGCCTGCTCTGGTCGTTCTTGAAGCGTGCGGGAGCGCGCATTACTGGGCTCGCGAACTGGCAGGAGCTGGTCACGAGGTCAGACTGATCGCTCCGCAGTATGTGAAGCCTTTCGTGAAGCTCCAGAAGAACGATGCTGCTGATGCGGAAGGAGACTGTGTAGAATTTTGTGCGGTGGCACTTTTTCAGGCCATTGGGAAACGATCATCGAACATGATGGCGAGCTGGCATCTGACAGCATACCATTCG
>NZ_NKUF01000051.1 GCF_003206495.1 Gluconacetobacter entanii
CGCGCTGTCGCAACCAGATATGAAAAAACAGCAACGTCGTTCCTCGCGGTCATCCACATCGCTGCCGCAGCAGACTGGATCAAGCCCTAACAGGCCCTAGATGAACGCCATTATGAAAATAGATTAAGGGCAATAGGCAGCTCTGACGGGGGAACTACAATTCTTTATATTGTTTACACCGTGCAGGAAGCAGAAAATAGCGACGAAGAAGATTACGGACGCATTGTCAGTGTGAGGAAAGCAAAAAAAGATGAATGTGAAAAATACCGAAATAAAATCTTACAGTATGGATTAATAAATAAAAGAATTAGCACGCCGGATATTTAGCAGGGAAGGCTAACCGAGACTTTCTTGTATTGCGGGATTTAGGCTCGATCGCCTGTGGGGCATGGTCGTTTTATGTCCGCTTGATGAAAGTTACACTGTAAAAGTCTGATGACTGAAATGAGGCGAAAGCAGCCTCACTCTTGAAAATTTTAGAATCATTTTCTCGCATAATTAAAGAACATTTTTCCCCATAGTTGAGGACATTTTCATAATTAAGGTATAAAATATATGATTGATAAAATAGGATTTCTATTCCCATTAATTAGGATTTTCGACAAAAATCCCGAAATGCGCCTGTTTCCGAGCCTTTTCGCCACGCCTGTCTGCGGACTCCTTCCCTGCTGCCTAGGTGACCGTCAGGGGTCATACGCGCAGGCAACCCTGCCATGCTGAGCGACGTCCGGATCCTCGGCACCAGCAGGCAGGCGCAGGCCGCACTGCACGCCCGCGTTGATCTGCTGACGCAGCAGCGTCTGGCCGAGACACAGGACCCGGCACGCTGGCGCGAAATCCTCTCGACCGCGCGTTTCACACCACCCCTGCCACTGCTTCTGGCGGGCATCGAATTGCCGGACGGTAGCTATTCCCCGGATACCCCCCTCGCCCAGGGTGTGCCGTATGCGTCGGCCGCCCAACAGATGGCTCAGGACCATGTCGCCGATATCCCATCAGGGTTTGAACTGGCCGTCGATCTGGAAATCGATGATGGCGCGCCCAGCTTCCTGGCCTGGTTCCGGCCGCTCCAGTCCGTAGGCTCCCGTTCCGAGACGGCAGACGCAGCGCCCCCTGCGCCCGTCGGCCAGCCGGCCGCTGCCGTCGCGCAATGGTTTTCCGTCGTCTCGGCACAGCCCGTACCCGAACATGATGGCCGCCTGGCCACGGCCCGTCAGGCCGCCGATGCCTATATGCACCGCAGCAAGGCCGAGAACACGCTGCGCACCTATCGCGCCGCCGTGCGGTCCTGGTGCCGCTGGGCTGCCGGTCACGCCCTGCCCGCCCTTCCGGCCCGCAGCGAGGATGTTGCTGCCTATCTGGCCGACATGGCGCTGCAGGGGCGCAGGACCAGCACCATCGACCTGCATCGTGCCGCCCTGCGTTACCTGCACCACCTGGCGCAGATTGCCGTACCCACCGCCCACCCGATGGTGACCGCAACACTTGCCGGCATCCGTCGGGAGGCAAAGGAGACCCTGCCCCGCCAGAAAACCGCGCTCACCTGGGACAGGCTGGTCCGGGTCGTCGAGGCCATCAGCTCGCATGATCTGGTCGGTGCGCGGGACCGGACCATTCTCCTGCTCGGTTTTGCCGGCGCGTTCCGGCGCTCCGAGCTTGCCGCGCTGAAGGTGGACTACATCACGGTGGACGAGGATGGCCTGCAGATCCGGCTGGGCCGGTCCAAGGGCGATCCCCAGCGCAAGGGCGCACTGATCGGCATCCCACGGGGCCTGACCCGGAACTGCCCGGTTCTGGCGTACGAGACCTGGCTCCGGCAGGCCGGGATTACGGAAGGTCCGGTCTTCCGTCGCATCTGGTCCGCGCGGGACCGCAGGGCGGGCGCCACGCCCGTCGGAGCCCCGCCCAGGATCGGGCCGCACGCCCTGTCGGACCGGGCCGTCACGGACATCATCCGCAAACGCTGCGGCGACACCCACCTTGAGGGGGACTTTGGCGGGCACAGCCTGCGCCGCGGGGCCATCACCACTGGGGCGAAAGACGGGTATGATCTCCTGGAACTGAAGCGCTTCTCGCGGCACAAAAGCCTTCAGGTCGTCGAGACCTATATCGACGAAGCCAGCATCAAGGCCAGACATCCGGGAAGATCGAGATTCTGAGCCTGTCTTGACCCCTGCCGCCAGAGCGCTTCAACTCGCCTTCAACCGCAACACATCAGGGGCGGATCAAAGAGAGGAAATAGCGTCATGAACTCCAGAATTCTTGTTGTCGGCGCGGGGGGCCGTGGGTGGGTATTTTGGCGCGCGCCTGGCCAGCGTCGGGCATGACGTGACTTTTCTGGTGCGCGAAAGGCGCCTGCAGCAGCTCCGTGCCGAGGGCCTGTGCCTGATCAGTTCCGTTGGCAACGTGACCATCGCCCCCCGGATGGTGATGGCCGGTGGGATTGAGGGTCCCTACGACATCATCCTGCTCAGCGTAAAAGCCTATTCCCTGACGGGTGCAATGAACGATTTCGCGCCTGCGGTGGGACCGCGAACACAGATTGTCCCACTCCTCAACGGCATGCTGCATCTTGATATTCTGGCAGACCGCTTTGGCCCTGCCGCGGTCATGGGGGGGACGTGCTTTATCGTCAGCAAGCTTGATGCGCAGGGGCGCATAGTCCAGACGGGCTCCCTCCCCCGGCTTTCCGTGGGGGAACGGGACGGTCGTGATACGCCAGCGGCGCGCAGTATTGCGGAAACCCTGTCAGGCCCCGGATTTGAAACCGTGTGTTCCACCCACATCCTGCAGGACATGTGGGACAAATGGGTTCTGCTCGCCGTCCTGGGCAGCATCTGCTGCCTGATGCGCGGAACCGTAGGGGATGTCGCCACCCAGCCAGCCGGTCAGGATTTTGCACAGGCGGTGATCCATGAATGTGCGTCAACGGCCGCTGCCGCCGGTTATCCCCTGCGGGATGCCACCCTGAAGAGCACTGTCAGTCTCCTGACGAAAACGGACTCCACCCTGACGTCCTCCATGTTCCGGGATCTGCTGCAGGGCGCTCCTGTGGAGGCGCAGCAGATTATTGGTGATCTGGTCAGGCGGGCACGCGTCCATCAGATCCCGACGCCTATCCTGGATCTCACGGATCTGAATCTGCGCGTGTATGAACAGCAAAGGCATGCGTGAAGACGCACAGGGCGGACACGAGGTACCGGCGGACACATCCGCTTCAGAGATCATGGCCGCCTTGTTCGACGATAATTCTCCCCACATGAACAGCCGGAATGAAATGTCTGACTTGGGAGAAAGGAGATAGTCGGCTGTCATAGGGACTACCAAAAACAGGCTTTCGCAACATTCAAATTCATGACAGGGGGTAGAAATATTCAAGTGATTTCATCCTGCACATGACAAGTATCAGGTCGGCATCTAAATGTTTTCTATAGTTAAAATGCAAGCTCCTTTCCCTGGAAGGAGCTTGCGGGAAAAAATAGGGTGTCAGCGAGCAAGTGGATAATCGGTATAGCCTTCTGCACCCTGCGAGTACCAGGTGCGGATATCGTCCTTGTTCAGGGGCAGATTGTCTTCCAGACGACGCACGAGGTCCGGATTGGCGATGAATGGGCGACCGAATGAAATGGCATCTGCAACACCGGTTGCGACTGTTTCGATCGCTTCATCGCGTGTGTAGTCCTGATTCAGAACCAGCGGCTTCTTAAACACTTCGCGGATCGGGCCATGCAGCTTGGGCTGATCGGTCTTGCCGAACGTGCCATTCGGTCCGGGTTCGCGCAGTTCAAGAAAAGCGATGTCGAGGTCGTTCAACAGCTTTGCCGCCGGCACAAAAACCTGCTCGGGATGGCTGTCGATGCAGCCCTGCGTATCGCCATTGGGGGACAGCCGTACTGACGTTTTGTCCGCGCCAATCGTTGCGATTACGCGTTCCGTGACTTCACGCAGGAAGCGGATGCGGTTTTCCGGCGAACCGCCATACTCGTCGGAACGATGGTTGGTGCCGTCCCGCAGAAATTCGTCGATCAGGTAACCGTTGGCGGCATGAATCTGCACACCGTCAAAGCCTGCCTGAAGAGCATTGCGAGCGGCGTTTTCATAATCGTCCAGGATGCGGGCAATGTCCTCCCTGGTAAGAGGACGGGCAATTTCGGGAGCCTGTTTGCCGTCATAAGTATGGAGCGCTTCAGGTGCTTTTGTCGCCGAGCAGGACACAGGCTGCTGACCCGTCACGCTGGAATGCACCATGCGGCCCATGTGCCAGATCTGGGCCACGATCTTTCCGCCCTTTGTATGGACTGCAGCGGTGATAGGCTTCCAGGCTTCTACCTGTTCCTGCGACCACAGACCCGGCGCATACGGCCAGCCAAGACCTTCGCGGCTGATACCAGTCGCTTCCGAGATAATCAGACCGGCCCCAGCGCGTTGCGCGTAATATTCGGCCATGATGGGAGTGGGTACATGCTCGCGGGTGCCCCGGCCACGTGTCAGCGGCGCCATGAGAATTCTGTTTTTTGCGTAAATGCTTCCCAGTTCAATCGGCTCAAACAGGCTGGGCATGACAGATCCTTCTTAAAAAACGCAGTTCCTAAGGATTTGGGAAGCCTCATGTGGAATACAACAGGAGGCCTACCACCTCGTCTGACTTGAGGTAGAACGCGTAGGCTGAGCATCTGAACTGGTTGCCCTGGACCTTGCCGATCTGAGCAGTGTCCGCGCATGCACCGATCAGTTGAATGAACGAACCCGCTGCGCGGGATTGGTGTGACATGGAAGTCTGTCACCACGGCGTGAGAGATCTATTTTATTTGTAACTGTCCTGATCGGGCCAAGCACTCTGGCTTTTTCCCACCAAAAGGAGCCAGGATGATAACGGAGTCCCTGTGCATTGCTGCAATCAGTCACCTTCGCCAGCGCCTGCTTGATGACATGGCGGTGCGGCGGTTCTCCCAGGGAACGCAACGCAATTACCTTCGCGATGTCGGCCGTTTCGCTATGTTTCTGGGCCGCTTAGGCGTCACGAATTGAGCCGCCATGACCACGTCGCCTTCGTTCTACTTGCTGTCATCGTCCACCATGATGACCAGTCGTCCTGCACGCATGGCCTGGCTCGCGTGAGCTATCCGCTTCCACTGACTGTCGCTCAGACCATACCGTCGCATTCACACTCTTCCCGTCCCATCAACAGGAAGAAAACATCACAGATCAAACGGGAGTACAAGCGGCATAATCCTCCCGCTTAACTGACGAAACGCCCTAGTTCAATGCGGATCATGGCAACAGCATGGGACGGCGGCCCGTTGCTCTGTGAGATACCGATTTATTTCCGGCGACCCGAAATCAGGCAAAAGATCGCCGCTAAACGGCTCAATAAGATCGTGGGAAGAATTTAACTGGGTATAATCAATGTTAAAAAATGAATCTGTGGTTGTCGGAACAACCACAGATTTAGTCATTTTGGTACGATCATGTGAACGAGTAGTGCGCTTGCGAATAACGCTGCTGTGCTAAGCGTCCATATGCCGATGAACCAACCTATACGCTGGCTAAGGCGCCGGGGCGCGTTGTCCCCATTGCCCTGTACAATCTCAATGATAGCCATCTGCTTCCGTTACCTTTCCCCGGAACACACGATAGGAGTAGACTGTGTAGGTCAGGATGATCGGCAGCAAGATGACGGTGCCGACCAGTTGAAAAAATTGACTGGATGGGGGGGATGATACATCCCACAGCGTCAACCCGGGCGGAACAGCATACGGCCATACCGTAATCCCGAGTCCGGACAGGCAGAGAAAGAACCAACCGAGAGCACACAGGAAGGGTCCTTTGGAATGCCCACGACGCAGACCGATGGTCAGTAGAAAACCTAGTGCGATTACCAGAAGGGGAACGGGTGCGACAAATACGATATTGGGCCACTCGGTCCAGCGTCGCAGGTAGGGTGCGTGCAACATAGGCGTCCACAGGCTGACAGCGACGATGCATACAAACAACCCGATTGCCAGCAGCTTCGCCCATTTGCGGCAGGAAGCTTCTAGCACGTCGGTTGTGCGCCAGATCAACCAAGTTGCCCCGAGCAGGGCATAACCGCACATGACGGCCAGTCCGCACAGCACGCTGAATGGGGTCAGCCAGTCCATTGAACTGCCAACAAAAGCTCCATCCACGACCTTGATTCCCTGAACAACTCCGCCGAGGATTGCGCCCTGGCAGAAAGCAGCGATTCCCGATCCAATCATGAAGCCACCGTCCCACAGTTTTTCGCGTCCAGTCCCGCGTGTCATGATACGAAATTCGAAGGCTACACCCCGGAAGATCAGGGCAACCAGCATGAGCACGATCGGCAGGTAAAACGCGGGAAGCAGGGTTGAATAGGCCCCAGGAAAGACCCCGTAAAGCGTAGCGCCACCAAGGACCATCCACGTTTCGTTTCCGTCCCATACAGGGGCAATGGTGTTGACCATCACATCCCTGCGGCCGTCATGCCGTTCCACGGCGAACAGCATTCCGATGCCAAGGTCAAACCCATCAAGGACGACATAGATGGTGATCGCAGCGACCAGAATAACGGCCCATATGATCGGAAGCCAGTATGCGACGTCCATCATGTTCAGGCTCCTTCGCCAGAAGAGGGATTGATGACTTTGGGATGAGTGCTTGTGGCTAGAATATCCGGGGCATGAGAGGGGCTGGTCTCATGCTCTCCTTCCTGTGGTGCCCCTGCTAGCAGGCGGCCCAGAATGCCGATGCCTGATCCAAATACGATTACGTAGACCACAACAAAGACGGTCATCGTCAGCGCCATATTGGACAGAGCAATCGGGGAAACACTATCGGATGTCCTGAGCAAACCATAAACGGTCCATGGTTGACGCCCAACCTCGGTCGTCACCCAACCGCACAGCAATGCGATGAAACCGGCCGGTGCCATGCATACGGCGACCCGATGAAATCCCGGACTGCTAAACAGAGTTCCTCTGTGCCTCAGCCAGAGTGACCAGAACCCGACAATGACCATAAGCATCGCCAGCGCAATCATGATGCGGAAGGAAAAGAAGATCACGGGAGAAGGCGGACGCTGGTCACGCGGGAAATCCTTCATGCCCGGTACCTTGCCATTCAGGCTGTGTGTCAGGATGAGCGACCCGGCCAGCGGCAGCCTGATGGCATAATCCGTATGTTAGGTTTTCATGTTGGGAATACCGAACAGTAGTTCAGGGGCACGTGCTTCTGACTCCCAGTCCACTTCCATCGCAGCAATTTTAACCGGCTGGTATTTGAGCGTGTTCAACCCGTGGGCGTCACCGGCGAGGACCTGCAGAGGGGCAACGAAGGCTGCCATCCACATCGCCATGGAAAACATCAGGCGCACTGGTTCGCTTGCCTGGGTGCCCGCACGGCGTGCCTTGAGCAGATGCCACGCCCCTGTCGCCCCTACTATAAAGGCAACCGAAAGAAAGGCCGCCAGACCCATATGCACAAGCCGGAAAGGGAAAGAGGGATTGAAAATGATGGCAAGCCAGTCCGCAGGTATGAAGCGACCGGTAGCAGCATCAATCGTGTATCCCTGCGGCGTCTGCATCCATGAGTTTGATGCCAGGATCCATGTCATCTAGATGAGTGTGCCGACCGAGACACAACATGTTGCTGCATAATGCAGGCCGCGTCCCACCTTGTTCATGCCAAAGAGCATGACCCCTAGGAAGCCCGCCTCGAGAAAGAAGGCTGTCATGACTTCATACGATAGGAGGACACCTGTAATAGGCCCGGCTTTCCGCGAGAAAACTGACCAGTTCGTGCCGAATTCATACGACATGACCAGTCCGGAGACGACGCCCATCCCAAAGACGATCGAGAATATCTTGATCCAGTATCGGTAGAGATCAAGATAGGCCGCACGGCCGGTTTTAAGCCATAATCCTTCCAGTACGGCCAGATAGGCTGCCAAGCCGATTGAAAAGGCAGGAAAAACAATATGGACGCCTACGGTAAAGGCGAACTGGAAGCGTGCAAGAAGCAGCGCGATATCGTGAGATGGTTGCATGGGTAATTCCCCAAATCCTGATTCAGTCGCAGTTATAAGAAATATAAAATTTCAATAAATGCAGACTTCTAGACGGTTTTGTTGTTGGAATATTCGCACTGTCTGATAGATGCAGGCATCTGTTATTTTTTTGATTTTTGAAGACGCCTTCAGTTACCATTCTGTCGTCTTTCTAATAATCCTTTAACCATGACATATTGATAAGTGCAGAGTCTCCGGACTGTCTGTTTGAGCTCACCATTTTTCCGTAAGAATGATCTGGTACGAGCCTGATAACGTTAAGATACCAACAGGCGTTTCCGCGTGATCTTTCCTGAAACCGTTGTCGGCAGATGTTTGACGAAGCGGACTTCCTTAAGACCAATCCAGCGACCGAGTGCGTGATTGACCCGTCCGATTATCTCCTCGGAAGAAGGTCTGCCTTCTACGCCGGAGTTAGGTACTACATAGGCGACAGGTCGCTGGCCTCTCAGTTCATCAGGGGTGGCCACTACGGCACAGGCATGAACTTCTGGATGGGCGGCGATGATCTTTTCGATCTGTACGCCCGAAATTCGCCGGCCCGCGACCTTTATGACATCATCGGAACGCCCGAGCATATGCACGGCGCGGCTGGCCTCGATCATACCTTCGTCAAAGGTACGATAATACTGGCCGGTCTCGTCTAGGTAAGCTGTAGGAACATGGATCGCTCCATCCTTCCATACGCCAGCCAGGCAGCCGGGTGGCAGCGGCAGGGAGAGGACAATTTCGCCGCACTGTTCACCGGGTATGGACAGCATGATTTCCGGACGGAATCCCGGTGCAGGCCGCCCGATGTCGTTCATGAGCGCAACCGGCTCACGCTCGGGCAGGCCAAAGAAATGCGCGGTGATGCTCCATCCGGTTTCGGTCTGCCACCAATGATTGACCACGGGTTTGCAAAAATAGGATCGTGCCCACTCCAGCAATGTCGGGTCCGCATATTCCCCGGCCACGAAAATGCGGGCCAGTGCAGGCAGGATGGCCCCTGACAGGTTGCGGCTTTCCTGCCGCATGAGGCGCATCTGGGTGGGTGTGGCGAACAGGCATTTCACCTCGTGCTCATGGCAAAGCGCGCGGATGGCGGAAGCCGATGCGCCGCCTTCCACGATCACGCTGGTGCAGCCGCTGAGCAGCGGTGCATAGACCCCGTAGGAATGGCCTACCACCCAGCCCAGATCCGATGTCGTGAAGAACGTATCGCCGGGTTCGCAGCCATAGATCAGCTCCATGGACAGGGCGAGGGCCACGGCATGCCCGCCATTGTCGCGCACGATGCCCTTCGCATGACCTGTCGTGCCGGATGTATGAAGAATATACAGTGGATCTTCAGATCTCAGCATGACCGGCTCTGCCGGCGCGGACTGTTCCAGCGTATGGAAATCGTGATCCCGTTCCGGCAGAAGCTGAGCCGGGCAGGTCGCTCGCTGCACGATCACGCAGGCCTGGGGTTTATGCTCGGCTTCGGCTAGCGCCTCATTCAGGGCGAGTTGGGATGGTATGGTGGTTTGCCCCTGAAAGCTGCAACTGGCGATGATGATGACTTTCGGCGCCACGCTATCAATCCGCCGAGCCAGCTCAGGTCCGGCGTAACCGGCAAAAACCACCACATGCACCGCCCCGATCCGCGCACAGGCCAGCATGGCGATGGCGGTTTCGATCATGGTGGGCATGGCGATCAGGACGCGGTCGCCTTTCTCCACCCCCAGCGCGCGCAGGCCGCCGGCAAACCCGGCCACCCTGCCCTGGAGTTCCCGGTAGGTTACCACCTGCCGTTCCTTCGTGGCGCAGGAATGCCAGATCAGCGCCGCCTGCCCGCCGCGTCCGTCCGCTACATGCCGGTCCACGGCGTTATGGCAGGTGTTGAGCGTGGCGTCGGGGAACCAGTCATGCCAGCCATCCGCCCGTGTCCTGCATGCGCTCACAGGTGCCTGCTTCCATGTGATGCGTTGCGCAGCCTCCAGCCAGAATTGTTCTGGCTGGCTTGTGGCCGCGTCATACATCGCCTCATATGTTGTCCATGGAAGCATGGCGCTTTACTCCGTTCAGGCTACAGGCACGTCTTTGCCGGTGATCTGGCTGGCCAGCCACGCGGCATCACGCGAAACACCGGAGAACCGTCCCGATCCCCAGGTGTGCAGCCATGGCAGGCCGAGGAAGTAGAAGCCCGGCGCATCGGTCACGCCGCGATGCCAGACCGGCTTGTTGGCCCCGTTGAAGACCGGCACGTCGATCCAGCGATAGTTCGGGCGGAAGCCGATGCACCAGAGGATCGAAGTGATTCCGGCAGCCTTCAGGTCGAGCGGGGTGTTACTGCCATCGGGCTCCCACACAGGCACATAAGGGGCTTCGGTCGGAGCCGTGATCCCTTCACGGGCGATGTAGGCGTCAATGGATTTCTTGATGTCGGCATTGGTCTTGTCCGCATCATCAAGGTTTTCCTTCAGATCCGGCGCGAAGTGCGCCACTTCATCGCGGATTGTCTCCAGTGTGCCATGCAGGCCAACGCCCTCCTTGGCAAAGAGGCGCAGATCAAGATCATGGCCTCCATTTCGACCGGTGACATAATGATTGGTCTTGTCGCGTGCACCGTCACGCAGAGGGTGATTATCCACCGTAAGGTCGTAGAAGTGCATGTCCGCAAGCCAGTCCACAACGTCGCGGCCACGGTAGAAGCGCGACACGCGCGGGGCGGAACCGACACAGAGATGGACCTTGCGTTTTTCAAGGAACAGGTCCTCGACAATCTGCGCGCCGGACTGGCCGCTGCCCACGACCAGCACAGCCCCTGCCGGCAACTGGGCCGCGTTGCGGTAATCCTGCGAGTGAACCTGATGGATGGCGGGGTCGATCGCGCTGGCATAGCCGGGGATGACCGCGTCCTGATATGCGCCCGATGCGATGACCACATGCTTTGCGTGCCACGTCTCACCACCTGCCACCACGCGGTAGCCACCACCTTCATGGCGGGTGATGGAGGTAACGGCTGTGTGCTCGCGCAGGGGCGGATTGAAGGAGGCGACAAAGCCCTTCACGTAGTCAATAATTTCCTGCTTCACCATGAAGCCGTGCGGGTCTTTTCCCTTGTAGGGATGACCGGGGAGTTCGCACTGCCAGTTCGGTGTGACCAGGCAGAAATTGTCCCAGCGTTCATCATCCCACGAATGGCAGGCGGTCTTTGCCTCAAAGACGATGTGCTCCACCTTCTCGCGGCAGAGATACCAGCTCATGGAGAGCCCGGCCTGTCCGCCGCCCACGATGATGACGGGGATGCTTTTTTCGTTCTGTGTCATGGTCGTTCTTTTCGTCTCAATAACTGAAAGACAGGACGCGCACCTGCGCGTCGGACTGGTTCAGAAAAGGCGCACTGGCCTGCCTTATGGCCTGAAGCTGGCCAAGGGCGCGGCTGCATGGGAAGCCGTAGCGGGCGCGAACCCGCTCGCTGGCGTCCGTCAGGGCGGTGTCCGCCTTTTCAAGAAACTCCCGGACCGGATAATCCTGACCGGGCGTGAAGTGGTCCCTTATGACCAGCGAGGGGGAGTAACAGTCAGTCTCCTTCCCATCGGGCCAGCGCACACGAAAGGTCATTTCGGGCATGGTGAAAGAACTCCTGAAGCAAGGGCATCGGTGCGCGACCGCGCTGCCAGACACCGATATGCGGGGAGGTGCCGACTGGCGACGTGGCCCCAGTCGAAACGGCGGGCGGTTGCGGGGCCACTAGCCCGGAAGCGTTCGCGGTTTTGGGCGCCAAGGGCATCCCGCAAGGCCAGAAACAGGGTGTCGGGGCGCGCCAGGTCGCACCACAGCGCATCTGCCCGCGAAAGATGCTCGGTAAAGGGCGCGATTTCCGGCACAACGACTGGCGTGCCACAGGCGAGCGCCTCCAGCGGGCACAGGCCGAACCCTTCGGTTATGGACGGATAGGCCAGCATATCCGCCTGCCGGTAGAATGAAGGCATGTCTCCATCCGCAACCGGCCAGGTGATGGTGACATGATCGGCTGCACCGCTTTCGCGCAGACGCGCCATGAACCGGGTGCGGTAGGCAGAATGATCCAGCAGCGAAGCCCCGCCCGCCACGACCAGATGCACATCAGGCCGCTCGCGGCGAAGGGCCAGAAATGCGTCGAGCAATTGCAGCGTGTTCTTGCGCCGCTCGATCCCGCCCACGGACAGGATCAGGTGACGGTCGGCAGGCAGATGATACCGCGCCCGCAACGTGGCATCGTGCGCGGTTGGGACGTGCGAAAAGCGCACGGGATCAACCCCGTTGCCCACGACCGTGGCTTCGCGGCCATGGTCGTTGCGCAGGACATCTTCCCACATTGTGCTGACGGTAAACAGTTCGGCCGCCGCCCTGATCCCCCGTTCCTGCCGCGCGGCAAGGACCGGGTGTGTGAAATGGTCAAGATGGTGGACCGTGCGGGCAAAGCCCGGTATCCGCCCCTCTTCCACCAGTTCGGCCAGTGCATTGGCGCTGATCGGGTCCTGTGCGTGCAGCACGTCAAAAGGCTGCCCACGCAGGGCGTCCCTGATCTCGCCAATACGGCGTTCCACCAGCGTTGGCAGGTCGCGCTCGGGCACAGCCGGGATGCAGTTTGTGGCGCAGCGGGGCCTGCGGAAGAAACCGACCCCGGTTACATCCGGCGCGATGAGCGTGGCGTCGTGGCCTGCGTCGCACAGGGCTTCGGCCAGCGCCATGCCATGCACCACGCCGCCACGCGGATTGGTGGAATGGGTCAGGATGCCGATGGAGAGGCTCATGGCGCACACCCCATGAGAGGCATCCGGGCGAGATCCCAGAAGGTTTCCTTCTCGTCCGCCCATGTGACATCCAGCCGCTGCGTGCTGTCACACTGACCGATGACAGAAGCCGCTATGCCCCGCCCATGAAAGCGGGCCATGACTGCCCCGGCCGCCTCGGGCCGGGCCGTCAGCAGATAGCCATAGCTGGGGAATGCGGACAGCCAGCGTTCCATTGGTGCATCGTCGGGACGTGGAATGTCATCGAGCGTGATGGTCATGCCGATACCCGAACATTCTGCCAGCATGAGGGCGGTGCCCAGCAGTCCGGCCATGCTGATGTCCTTGGCGGCGCGGCTTAACCCGTCCTCGGCAATGCCGGGCAAGAGATCGAGATCACCCCGAAGGCGTGCCGCCCCCTCAGTATGACACAGTGCGGAACTCGCATCCCAGAACGGGTGCGGGTCGTGCCAGCGGCCGCGCAGGTCGATGGCGGCGATCAGGACTTCGCCCGGTCGGGCATCGAAACTGGTCAGCAGATGACGGGCACGGCCAAGGATCGCCACCGACAGCGAATTATGGGTGCTGCGCATGTTGGTATGACCGCCGACAACCGGCACGCCATAGGTGCGCGCACCTTCATGCAGACCGGTCAGAATGGACGCGGCCGCCTCGGATGTATCGCTCCACAACGCATCCACCACAGCCACAGGGCGACCGCCCATGGCCGCGATGTCACTGATATTGACCATCACGCCGCAATAGCCGGCAAACCACGGCATGGCGCGCACGAAGCTGTCCTGAAACCCCTCGCTGGCCAGCAGGAGATAGCCATCGCCATCCGGTATGGCAGCACAGTCATCTCCTAGGCGGATACCATCGCTTGTATCCCGACCAAGAATTGCGACGGTTTCGGCAATATCCTGTTTGCCCGCAAGGGCCCGACCGTGTCGAAGCGTGCGCAGCAGTGTCGTCAGTTCGTGTGCCATCATGCCACCTGCCGGTTACGAGGCTGCGGGCGCAGCAGCCAGGTCTGGTCCAGCCCATGCGCCGGATAGCGTGAGAGGTCGGCCTGCATGTCGTGATGTGGCAGCCCATGCAGGGTCATGGCCCCGAGGCTTTTCCAGTGCAGGCGACGGAAGAACAGCACGTTCTGTTCCTGCACCTGGGCCAGGAACCGCGTGGCCCCAAGCCCGTGCGCCGTGCTGACCGCCATGCGGATGAGTTCCGCGCCGATCCGTCCCAGCCTGCGATGGTCTTCATGGACGGCCAGACGGGAGCCGCGCCAGACGCCGGGTTCGGCTTCATGGATGCGCACGGCGCCCACCACCCGGTCCGGCATGCCCGCCATGCAGCACGCCGCGATGATGGGAATGGCAACCGCGTCGATTGCGTCCCGGTCATCATCCGCAAAGACCTGCTGTTCGGTGCAGAACACGTCGCGGCGCAGCGCATGGTAGCCAGCCCGTTCCCACGGCGTGCGGACCAGCCGCACGACATATTCCGTAGGGATGAACGGGCGGTCGTCCACGCCTTCGAGGATCGCTGTCATTATTCGTACGCCGAAAGGGAGGAACAGGCGCCACACCGGCCACACCCGGCGCGGATGTCGGTGGATTTCATGTTCGCCTCGCGCAGCATGCGCCCCAGTGGGGCCAGCACGGACTTCATGAAATCGGCCGAAGGCGGCGCGTGATTTTCCAGCGGTGTGCCGGAAATCGGCACGAACGGCACCACGAAGGGATAGACCCCGAGCGCAATCAGGCGTTCGGCCAGAGCCAGAATATCTGCGGCGCTGTCGCCAAGACCGGCCAGAATGTAGGTATTGACCTGCCCGCGCCCGAAGACCGGCACGGCGCTGGCGAAAGCGTCCATATAGCGATCCACGCTGACCGTGGCCTTGCCGGGCATGATCTTCTCGCGCACCGCCTGTGTTGCGGCTTCGAGATGCATACCCAGGCTGTCGGCCCCGGCGTCGCGCAGGCGCTGGAACCAGCCGTGATCGCGCGGCGGCTCGCACTGGACCTGAAGCGGCAGATCCACAGCCGCCCGAATGGCACGGGCTGATTCCGCCAGCACGGCAGCACCCCGATCAACCACATTGGGCGTGCCGGTGGTCAGCACCATGTCGCGCACGCCGTCCAGTTCCACGGCGGCCTTGGCGACCTCGGCAAGCTGCGCCGGTGTCTTGTAAGCGATCGTCCGATCGGCCTCCAGCGACTGGCCGATGGCGCAGAACTGACAGGAGGTGCGCCGGTCGGCATAGCGGATGCAGGTCTGGTGCACCGTGGTCGCCAGCGTGTCACGGCCATGCAGCAGGGCGATCTTCCAGTAGGGAATGCCGTCCGCCGTGCTCAGTCCGTAAAAGCGCGGGGCGGCCGGAAAATGGATCGTGCCCAGTGTCTGCCCATCGCGTAGCAGCGTGCTGGCCCCGTGCTGGTCCGGCGGGCTGGCCTGGAATGGTGAATGCCGCGCGCCGGATGTATAGACCGGGACCATGACGGTCTGGCCTGCAATGGTAATCGTCTTGTGATCCGAAGGACCGGCGCCTCCCTTGCGGGCAATGCCGCCGGTCTGCTCACCGATCTGCAGCCCGAAGGATTGCAGGTCGGTAACGAGCTTGCGACCAGAAAGTGTACCGAGCGTCGGAATGGTCATGACGCAGCCTCATCTGTAGATGTGGGAACCGGATTGGCTTCCCCAACGTAATGAACGGTGCGGGCGGGCCGCCGGTCCTGAAGCAGGCTGAGCAGTTCGGGCCGTGCGTAATGCCCTACGGAATCCATCATCCGCTTGCGCTTGGTAATCAGGGCGAAGTCGAGATCGGCAATCACCATCCCCTCGCCTTCCGTCAGTGGTGTGCCGAGCAGCTTCCCTTCAGGCGAGACGATGGCCGTGAAGCACCCACCCCGCAGCGGCCCTTCCAGCGCGGGATCGCGGGCTATTTCCTTGATCTGCTCTTCGGTGAGCCAACCCGTGGCGTTCACCACAAAGCAGCCGGATTCCAGCGCGTGATGCCGGATGGTGACTTCCATCTGGTCGGCAAAGATCTGCCCGACCAGCGAGCCCGGAAACTGGGCACAGTGGATTTCCTCGTGCTGGGTCATCAGCGCGTAGCGGGCGAGCGGGTTGTAATGCTCCCAGCAGGCCAGTGCGCCAATGCGACCGGCAGCGCTTTCCACCACTTTCAGCCCAGAACCATCGCCCTGCCCCCAGACCATGCGTTCATGGTAGGTGGGCGTGATCTTGCGGCGTTTGAGCAGGATTTCACCCGTGGCGTCGAAGATGATCTGGGTGTTGTAGAGCGTGCCGAAATCGCGCTCGTTCACGCCCAGCACCACGACCATGCCGGTCTGGCGCGCGGCCTCGGCCATCATGTCGGTGACCGGACCGGGAATGACGACGGCGCGTTCGTAAAGCGCCAGATGCTCCCCACCGAAGCGGAAAGCCGGCTGGATGAACGAGAAATAGGGATAGTACGGCACAAAGGTTTCGGGAAAGACCGCCAGTTTCACGCCTTTTTCGGCGGCCTCGCGGATGGCCTGACAGACTTTCCGGGCAGTTCCCAGACCATCGTCACCAAGGACGGGGCTGATCTGGATGGCTGCGGCGCGAACGATACGGGACATGGCTTGCGGTCCTCCCTTCGGCCTTCAGAGGGTCCAGGTATTGAGGATGAAGGCGTTGTCGCGCCGGGCCAGCAGGATGATGTCGAGCACGTCCTGCGGGTTGATCGGCGTGATGCCGGGGATCAGGTTCTGCTCGCCGTAGCCGTAGAGGGCCTGAAGCGCGAAGCGGCAGGCATAGACCTTTCCGCCTTCCTCAAGGATTTTTGCGATCTGCTTGTTGCAGTTCATGTGCCCCGGAAAGGCTTCGTCGCCCAGACGGGGAAAGCCGCGCTGCACACCAAGGGTGACACCCGGTCCATATAGCAGCACCGACGTCTCGAAGCCCTTGCGGATCAGGCGGGTGGCCTGCAGCAGGTTGACGAACCCGACCGAGCCTTCATTGGCGACGGTGTGGAAGGTGATGAGGGCTTTTTCGCCGGGCTGGGCTTTGACGTCCTCAAAAACCTTGTTTTCATAATTGACGAAGCAGTCGCCGTCTTTGTACGGAGCGTGTTCGACTTTCGGCATGGTATCTCTCCCGTGTGCTGCGGTCTCCGGCAGGGAGCCGGGACTGACCGCGTTGCCGAGGCAAACGTGGCACGGGATGGCAGAGAGCCAAAATATTGTATGCCTTATGAAAAAGGTACAAACGGATCAAATCAGATTACATGCCGCCATCCTGCCACGACAGAGGCATACAAGAAATATACGACAACCATACAATCGTAAGGTGTATCCATAAAGGTCTGTTTTAGCTTGATTTTATAGTCACGCAGTCGTGAATGAAGTGCCTTTTTGTTTTTCCGTGTGCCCGCATGGCGCGCCCCGGAATCAGATGGTCCCATCGATTCCAGACACTGCGCGCAGGTCACACAATATCGGCAAAGCCGGGTGAGCGTTTGTGTTGCAGGACCGACAGCACGCCATGCAGGGATTCCTCAAGGCTTGCAGCATCCGGTGCGCTGCCCAATGCAATCCGGGCCCGCTGCGGCGGCTCGCCACTGATGGTGAAAACGGTGCTGGGCACCAGCGCCAGTCCCCGCCTGCGGGCATAGGCCACAAAATCCGCACTGCCACACCAGTCCGGCAGTTTCAGCCACACATGCGGCCCGTCGGGGTTCATGCAATGCCCCTCCCCCAGCACCCTGCGGGCAATGGACTGGCGCAGGCGCAGTTCTTTCTGGATGGCGTGCAGGATCGTATGCGCCTGCCCTGTCTGCATCCACCGCGCCGTCAGCGCGCTGAGCAGACCGGCATTGGTGAGCGCAATGGCCCGGATGGCCGCCGCGACCCGTCGGGTCATGTCCGCATTGGGCAAGGCCACATAGGCGATGCGCAGGCCCGGACTGAGCGTCTTGGCAAGGGTAGCCACGTAGCTGACACGGCTATGGTCGAGTGCTGCCAGCGCCGGTAGCGGATTGTCCATCAGCAGGCTGTAGGGGTCATCCTCGGCAATATGCAGATGATGATGCTGGGCAACCTTCAGGATATCCTTGCGTCGTTGCAGGGACATCGTGGCCGTGGTGGGATTGTGGATGGTCGGAATGCAGTAGAGCATCCGGGGATGATGTTCGGCGCAGACGCGATCGAGCTGGTCCGGCATCATCCCGTCCATGTCGCTGTCCACGCCGACCAGAATAAGATCGAACTGCGCCGCGATGGTCCGGATGCCGGGATAGGCAATACGGTCGGTGACAATCACATCGCCCGGCTGGGTATGGGTGCTGACAGTGGCCGCCAGAGCGCTCTGGGCACCAGGTGAGACAAGGATTTCATCCGTTCGCCGCTGACCGATGACGGGCGCGATCCATTTCGCGCCAAGCTGGCGTTCTTCCTGTGTGCCACCCGTCACCCGGTAGGACATCAGGCTGTTCAGATCCTGCTGTTTCAGGATGGCTGCGATGTCGCTCTGGATGATCCGCTGAAGCGGTGGTTCCTGCGGGATCGGTGGCAGGTTCATGGTCAGATCCACCACAGCCGGTCCCGTATGGCGCCAGTGGCTTTCCCCCGCGCCGACACGGACAAAGGTTCCTCGGCCGACCGTTGCGTCAATCAGGCCGCGTCGGCGGGCCTCGGTAAAGGCCCGGGTCACGGTCGTCAGATTGGTGCCGAGATACTCCGCGATCGTGCGCTGTGGTGGCAACCTGTCGCCTTCCCTCAGGTCGCCCTTGCGGATGGAAAGCGCCAGGGCATCGGCCAGCGTCATGTAAATCGCGTTCGGACTCCGGCTGATCTCTTCTTTCCAGTGGGCGAGATAGGGGTATGCTGACATGGGATGGAATTTCCATACATTCGATGATATTCCATTCGACCATATACCATACAATCCGTGCAATAATGATCGATACAGATGGAGGGTTCGAAAAACCCTCTGGTATTGAGGTCTGCTCTGTGATTCCATTTTCCTTGCGTTGATTGGAGTATGGATCATGAAGCAGACGGGATTTTTTGACGTTGAAGAGCGGCTTGCCCGCTTGAGCGGGCTTGGTGATCAGCTCGAAGCATTTTCCCGGACTGTGTATTTTGAA
>NZ_NKUF01000052.1 GCF_003206495.1 Gluconacetobacter entanii
ACGGTGCCCGTGGGGCGTGGCGTCCCGCCGCGGGCGGAGGGGCCGCACGACGTGGGGCCGCGAAAGGGGGCATCCGGGCAGGGCACGGCCATGGGGACGGTGGCATCTGCCGCCATGGCCGCGCCCGACCGTCGCCCAGCCGCTGCCCATGCCCCCGCCGCCCGGTCCGTCGGCCTGCACGGCGCACGCGCGCATTTGCGTGACGTGCCTGTCCCTGCCGTGCGGCATGTGCCCGGGGCCGGAGCCGGAGCCGGGGCCGGGGAGGGGGCCGCAACGCGCGCCGGGATACGCACGGCATTGCGCCGCGCCGACCGGCAGGTGGCGGGTGGCGCGGGGATGCCCGATCCGCTGGCGTCCGGCGCGCAGGTGGCGCGGGTGCAGGCGCACTGGGCGCAGGGCCTTGACCGTCAGGTGGAACTTGCCACCGCGCCGCCCGCGCGCATGGCGGCCGCGACGACCGAGATCCATATGGGCGATGTCGTGGTCCATGCCAGCAGCACGGACGGGCAGCGTATCGGCGCGCAGGTCCGTGACCAGTTGCGCCGCAGCGTCCCCGCCCTGGCGAATACCGGGCAGAGATAGGGCAGGGCTGCCTGCCGGAAGGCGAGGTTGTGCGACCCTTTTTGAAAAAAGCTTCACCACAGACCTTTATTCCTCATGGTCCTGTTCTGGCCGCGCGGTAAAGTCGGGCGCAGGCAGCAAGGGATGACATGATGAAATATACTCTGGTGGCGCTGGCCCTGTTCATGGGGGTGGCGGTTTGTGGCGCATATGGCGCGCGGCCGCGTCCGTCCGATCAGGCGCTGATCGCGAAGGAAGAAGACCTCAACGACAAATGCCGGGGCGGCCTCGGCACTTCACGGGCGACCATGGCGGCCTGTGACCGGCGTGAGGCGGTTCTGGGCGTTCTGGAAAAGCGCAACATCTGCTGGGGACCAAGTGACAGCATAGAGGCTGAAAAGCACTGGGTCAGATGCAAACCCCAGAAGCCGTAAGGAAGTTTCTGGTGAAGCTTTTTCCAAAAAGCTTCGAAAGACGTCGCCTTTTTCGATCAAAAGGCGACACCCAAAAACTTTTTTCTATTTTATATCAACGGGTTGCTTGTGAAGCTTTTTCGACAAAGCTTCGAGGAACGCCGCCGTCCTGAAAAAAGACGGCACATGAACGAACCATCATCCCGCAGGAGAGGCCCATGACCATCATCCCCGTCTCCATGCCCGCGACGTGGAACCTGCCGTCGATGCAGGGCGTGCCCTCCGTGCTGGGTAATGTCGCCGACGATGCGCAGGCCATGGGGTCTGTCACGCTGGGCACCATGCTCGATGACTACCAGATCAGCAGTGCGGCCAGCCTGTGGGGCATCTTTGACGCCACCGGCGCGCAGGTTCTGGGTGCGGCGCATGTGCGCGCGGTGGAGTTCGAAAGCGCGCACGCCATTTCCGACGCCCCGCAGGAAGACGGGGCGTTCGTGTCGTACAACAAGGTCGCCGCCCCCCGCCGTTTCATGCTGGAGATGCTGTGCGACGGGTCGCAGACCGGCAGCGGTGGCCTCGACAGCCTTGTGGCGCAGTATTCGCCCATTGCCGCGTGGGGGAACATGACTGGCGATGGCGCGCGGATGGTGCGGGCGTCGTTCCTGGCGACCCTTGCGGCGATGGAGGACGACACCGCGACCTATGCCGTGCATACGCCGGAATATTCGCTGGCGTCGGTCAATGTGGTCGGCCACCGCTACCGCCGGGAAACGCGCGGCGGTGTGACGCTGCTGGCGGTGCAGGTCATGCTGGTGGAGGTGCGGTGCAGCGCAACGCAATCCTATACCACCACTGCGACCGCCGCAGGGCAGGTGATGCAGTCCGGCGGCACGGTGCAGGCCACCGATGCGGATACGACGCAGGCTGCCGCAGTATCCGAAGTCATGTAGTAAAAGTTTTTGGGTGCCGGCTTTTTTCAAAAAGGCGGCGTCTTTCGAAGCTTTTTGGAAAAAGCTTCACCAAAAACTTTTATTCCTCAAATCCTTTTCCAAAGGGTGCAATAAATGGCGACCCCACAGGTTATTCCCCTGTCCGCCATCGCGGCGCAGTCGGTCAATGCCGTCGTTTCCCGACAGGTGCTGCGCCTTGATGTCAGGCAGCGTTCCACCGGGCTGTTCATCGACGTCTGGTGCAATGGCGCGCAGGTGCTGTGCGGTGTCCTGTGCCGCGACCGGACGTGGATCGTGCGCGATGGCTATTTCGGGCTGCCGGGGGACCTCGCGTTCCTCGACCTCGAGGGGACGTCCGACCCGTCATATGACGGTCTGGGCACGCGCTATGTCCTGACCTATGCGGAGGGGCAGGATGCAGCCTGATTTCACGCAAAAGGCGCTGGACGTGACCTTTCGTGTGGCGTCGGGCGGGTTTGGCGCGGGTGGGGCGGATACGCTGACACTGTCGGGCCTGCGCTGCCATGCGGAGGTGACGCATGCGGGCATGCCAAGCGGCAGCACGCTGTCGCTGCGGATCGGGGGGATGGACCTGCCGATGATGAACCGCCTGTCGGTGCTGTCGGCCATGCCGGTCGCCACCGCGCCACAGCAGCAGATGCAGGCGTGCGGCAACACGGTCATGGTGCAGGCCACCCATGGCGACGGCAAGGTCGCGGTGTTTCGCGGCGTGGTGGTGGAGGCATTCGTCGATTTTTCCACCATGCCCGACGTGGCGTTCGTCGTGACCGCCAGTTCGATTGCCGGATTGCAGGTGCAGCCCCTGCCGCCCGATGGCTATGCCGGGGCGGTGTCGGTGCAGACGGTGCTGTCGGACATCGCGGCGCAATGCGGGCTTCGCCTTGTGGCGCACAACCTTGGCGGGGTGATGATCCATGACCATTACGGCTGGGGCTGCGCGCGCGACCGGATCGAACGCATCCGCCATGCCGCGGGCATCGTCATCAACATACAGGACAACACATTGACGGCATGGGGCCGGGACCTTGCCACCGATGGCACGACGGGCACGCCGCCGGTCATCAGCGCGGGGACCGGGCTGTTGGGCTATCCCGCCTATAACCAGGACGGGGTGGCGTTTCGCACGCTGTTCCGGCCGGACATCGCCTACCTCTCCCCCGTGCAGGTGTGCTCCGTGGCTGCGCCGGGTGGGCTGTCGATGGCGTCGGGCGGGCTGTGGACGCCGTACCGGATCACGCACCAGTTGGAAAGCGAGGTGCCCGAGGGCGCATGGTTCACGCATGTCGCGGCCATGCGTACCGGCAGCCCCGCAGCAGGAGGATGAGGGACATGGCAGCACAGGACACGATCTTTCCGGGGTTCCAGACGCGGCAGGACGGGGGATCGGACTATGGCAGTATCGAGGCGGTAGGCCGTCGCCTGCTGGCGATGATGGGGGCGGATACGCCGGTGCGCGTCGTCGCGGTCAATGGCACGGGGCTGAACCCGGTCGGTTTTGTCGATGTGCAGCCACTGGTGCACATGCAGGACGCGCTGGGCCAGGCCATGCCGCACGGCGTCATCCGCAACGTGCCCTATGTCCGCATGCAGGGCGGCAGAAGTGCCGTCATCTGCGACCCGTGCGTGGGCGATATCGGCGCGGTCATCATCTGCGGCCGCGACATCAGCACCGCCAAGGCCAGCAGGGCCCCCGCCGCCCCCGGCAGTTTCCGCATCCACGACATGGCGGACGCGATCTATGTCGCGCCAATCCTGAACGCCGCCCCGACCGAGTATGTCTGGCTGACCGGCAACGGGATAAAGGTAAAGACCGCCGGCACGTTCGAGGTGGACGCCGCCAGCATGAAGGTCAGTTGCGACATTACCTCCACCGGTACCATCACCGGGCAGGCCGATGTCGTCGCCGCCGGGATCTCCGGCAAAGGCCACACCCACCCGGTCAGCGCGGCACCGGGGACGACGGGAACGCCGGGGTAAGGGGCAGGGTGCCTGTCCACCTGTGTCCTCAGGACGCGCGTGCGCATTTTTCCCTTATGTGATCAAAGGTTTTTTGGTTCTTTTTTCCAAAAAGGAACGTCCTTTGCCGCGTGCGGGGGCTGTCCCTTCTTTTTCTGGTAGAAAAAGAAGCAAAAAGACTTCTGTTCATTTGTGTCCGCAGAATGCGCACGCACAATTTTCCCTTATGTGATCAAAGGTTTTTTGGTTCTTTTTTCCAAAAAGGAACGTCCTTTGCCGCGTGCGGGGGTTGTCCCTTCTTTTTCTGGAGAAAAAGAAGCAAAAAGACTTCTGATCATTTGTGTCCGCAGAATGCGCGCGCATAATTTCCCCTTATGCAATCAGAAGTTTTTTGGTTCTTTTTTCCAAAAAAGAACGCCTTTGCTGCATGCCCGAACATGAAAGGCACGACATGGCTTCGCTTCTTCTGGACCGCACGACGTGGGACCTGTGTGTCACGGCGTCACGTGACATTGCGGTGGCGTCCGCGCCGTACTGCGTGCTGCAGGATGTGGCGACGGCGGTGCGGACGTTCGTGGGGGAGTGCTGGTACGACACGGCGAAGGGGATTGCGTATTTCAGCCTCATCCTTGGCGTGGGGCAGTCGCCTGCGGCCTTTCGCGCGCAGGTGGAGGCCACGGCGAAGGCAGTGTCCGGGGTGGCCGATGCGCGGTGCGTGCTGACGGCCATTGGCGCGGACCGGGTGCTGTCGGGCGCCATCCTTGTCACCCTGACCACGGGAGGAACCGCAAGTGTCAGTTTCTAGCACCACATCCGTGCCGGCCGCCACGCTGGGCACGACGGGTTTTGTCGCGCCGGCCGAAAGCGACATCCTGACCGGGGTGATGGCCGATATCAGCGCGGCGTTTGGCGGCAGCCTCAGCACCGACCTGTCCACGCCGCAGGGGCAGTTGGCCAGCAGCCTGACCGCCATCATCGGGGATTGCAACGACGCGTTCGCGGCCCTTGCGAACGGGGTGGACCCGGCGTTCGCGTCGGGGCGGATGCAGGATGCGATCGCGCGGATCTACTTCATCTCCCGCAAGGCGGCGACGGCGACCGTGGTGTCGTGCGTGTGCGCGGGTGCTGCGGGGACGGTTATACCGTCCGGGACACTGGTGCAGGATGATGCGGGGTATTATTACGCCGCGACCTCGGCAGGCACGATCCCGGCGACGGGCACGCTGGTGATGGAATTCGCCTGCACCACCACGGGGCCGGTGTCGTGCCCGGCGGGTGTGATCTCGGTCTATCAGGCGGTGGCGGGGCTGGTGTCGGTCACGAACACGGCGGCCGGTGTCACGGGCACGGACGTCGAAGGCCGCGCCGCGTTCGAGGCACGGCGCGCCGCCACGGTGGAGGGGAACTCCATCGGATCCAATGCCGCGATCCTGGCCAACATCCTGTCGGTTGCGGGGGTGACGGATGCGTATGTGACGGACAACCCCACATCCGCCGCCGTCACCACGGGCGGCGTCGCGATTGCCGCGCACAGCGTCTATGCCAGTGTGGTGGGGGGCGATGCGTCGGCCATTGCACTGGCGATTTTGCAGAAAAAGCCGCCGGGCTGTGGCTATACCGGCGGCACCACGGTCACGGTTGCGGACCCGAATGCGGCCTATACCACCGCGCCGTCCTATGCCGTGTCGTTCGATTACGCGACGCCCACGCCGATCTTCATTGCCGTGTCGCTCACCAGTTCGGCGACCGTGCCGTCAGATGCGCTGACGCAGATACAGGCGGTGGCGGCCGCGGCCTTCGACGGCACGGATGGCGGGACGCGGGCGCGCATTGCGTCACGGCTGTATGCCAGCCGGTTCTATGCCGGGATCGCGGCGCTGGGCGCATGGGCGCAGATCGTGGAGATCACGATCGGCGCGGCCGCCGCGCCCACCGGCTTTACGGTGCAGATGGACATCAACCAGGCGCCCACGCTTGATCCCGCCGACATCACGCTGGCGCTGGTGTGACATGGATAATGTGCAGCAGACCGTCATCAGCCAGTACGCCAACAGCCCCACCCTCTGCACCCTGATCGACGCATGGAACCAGTGCATCGACCCGACGGCGGAGATCGACAGCTTCTATAACCTGGTCTGGAATGTGCAGACGGCGCAGGGCTACGGCCTTGACGTGTGGGGGCGCATTGTCGGCATCAGCCGGGTGCTGACGATAACCGAAGACCTGTTCTGGGGTTTTGGGGAGGCAGGCAATACCTCCGCCGCGCCCTTCGGGCAGGGGCCGTTCTATAACGGGTCCGTTTCCACCGCGAATTACGCCCTGGCCGACGATGCGTTCCGCACCCTGATCTATGCCAAGGCGATGGCGAACATCACCGATGGCTCGGTCCTCAGCCTGAATGCCATCCTGATGACGCTGTTTGCCGGGCGCGGCAATGCGTGGGTGGCCGATGGGGGCGACATGACCATGACCTACAGTTTCGATTTCCAGTTGACACCGGTGGAGATTTCCATTGTCGAGGCGTCGGGCGTGCTGCCCCGCCCCGCCGGTGTCTCTGTCGCCTACCGGATGGAGGTTTCGTGAAACAGAGTTCCTTTCCAGCAAAGTTCGCGCTTCCCTTCGCGGGCAGCGCCGGTGCGTCCTATATCCGCACCATCCCGCAGGCGTCGCAGATCGGGGTGAGCGCGGGGGCGGCGTCCCTGACGGATGGTTTCCCGCCGGTGACGTTCGACCCGGTCTCCGCAGGGGGCACGCCGCCGTCGGGGGCGGACATGAACGGGATCCTCAACTGGGTCACGTCCGTGCTGCAGGCGTACCAGTCGGGATATTTCGGCGCGTGGGATGGCACGTTCGCAACCAGCATCGGCGGATACCCGATGAACGCCATCGTGTCGGGGTCCACGGCGGGGGTGTATTACGTCTCCACCACGGATGACAACATGACCACGCCGGGCGCTTCGGGGGCTGCGTGGCAGTCGCTGTTCACCGGGCTGCAGGCGTCGCTTGGCTTTACCCCGGTGCAGCAGGGCGGCGGTGTCTATCAGGCCGCGACCAAGGTTTTCGTGGGAAAGGACTCCACCTATTCCGGCCTGCGATATTCCTATCTGGACCCGAACAACAGCAATGCCCTGACAGAGGGCGGATACCTGGTATCGTCATACGGGACGATCCTGTCCGGTTCGACGCAGGTGGGCGACCTGACAATCAACCCTGACGGACGCCTTGCGTTCCAGTCCGTGAAGATGGCTGACGTCTATACCGTGGCGGCGAACCTGTCGGATGTAACGGCGGAAACGGCGCGGGCAGAGGCAGCGGAAGGCTCCCTTGTCTCTGGCACACTTTCCATGGCGTCGGGGGACCAACAGGGGCAGGGCCTGCACTGGTCGGGCTCCCTCGGTGCGCCCATGTTCGCCTATGGCCCCGGTGCCGGGTCCACGACGGTCGTGCAGGTCGCACTGGCCTCGCAACTCTCTGGTTACGTTGGCGGGGGCCTGACATCCGGCGGCAATTACAAGGGCGAAGAATTATATCTTGCCTCCAACGGGCATCCAACTTTTGCCTATGACGGCGGATCACAACAGCTTGCCCTGCCGGGGGATATCGCAACCCCCATGCCCTTCGCATCGTCGGGCACCTATACGGTGGTGCAGGGCGTGTCGCGCATCTTCTTTGAGGCCGTGGGGGCCGGGGGTGCCGGGGGCATGTCCTCGGGTAATGAAAACACGGAATCCATCTATGCCGCTGGCGGGGGGGCTGGTGCCTACGCAAGGGGGTTCCTGGCCGTGTCGGCCGGGGACGTGGTTACTGTCGGCATCGGTTCCGGCGGTGTCTCCCCCACCCATACGACCGGCACGCCCACCTATGGCGGGTCAACCACGATCGCCATCAATGGCACCGTGGTGCTGACCTGCACGGGCGGGCAAAGCGGCGTCTGGAACGATGTCACCGACGCCGCCGGTGGGTCGGCCGGGAATGTGACCAGTGGGTCCGGCTGTACGGTCCAGTTGCAGTGTAACGGCGGATTTGGCGGCGATGGGCAGTCCGGGACCAATCTGGCCAATGGCAATGGTGCCGCAGGCCCGTGGGGCGGTGCCGGACGCGCCGGTAATGGCGGCGGCGTCTCTGGCAACGGACCCGGGGCCGGCGGGGGTGGCGCCTACAACGACACCACGACCAGCAACAATTATTACGGCGGATCGGGCGGCCCCGGATACGCCATCCTGACCACGGCCCCATAAGGATCAGCCATGTCCGAGACAACGACAGCCACAACAGCCACAACAGCCACAACCACCACGGCATCCAGCATCCGGAACTACATCGTTTACCGAACGGTCGCATCCGGGGCAGAAGGCGTGGGGTATGTGCTCAACAGCATCCTGTGGGATGGGACCAGCACGTTTAACCCCGGCACGGGCCTGGCGCTGGCGCTGGATGCCGACGGGGCCTATCCGATCGGCAGTACCTATACCGCGCCGACTGCGACCACGACGACCACGGCAGCCACGACGGGAAGCGCGACATGATCCCGCGTGGCATCCGCAACAACAATCCCGGCAACCTCGATTACGTGGGGCAGGCGGGCGCGCATCTGGAAACCGGCGTGGCCGACCCGCGCTTTGCCGCGTTCGCGACCATGGCGGACGGCATCCGCGCATTGCGTGACCAGTTGATCCGCTATGGCGAGCGTGGACTGACCACGGTGTCCGATATCGTGTGCGTCTATGCGCCAGCGTGTGAGAACGCGACGGGCGCGTATATTTCGGTGCTGTGCCAGAAAATGGGCGTTGGTCCCGACACCGTGCTGGACCTGCGCGACCCGGCCACGATGGCGCGCCTGATCTGCGGCATCGCCGTGGTGGAGAACGGACCGGGGCATCTGGCGCTGACGCAGGTCGCGCAGGCGCTGGGGGCCGCGCCCGTCGCCTGATCCCCCCGCCGCACACCCCGCGCCCGCAACACCGCCCACCGGGGCGGTTTTTTATTGCCTGGAACACAGATGACCGAAGACCTGACGCCGGATGTGCACGGCATCCTTGAGGACCATGGGGAGCGTATCGGCTCCCTCGAACGCTGGCGCGATGGCGTGGACGGGAAGCTGGACGGCATCCGCCATGAACTCGGCGTCGTGCGGGCGGAGGGGCAGGCGCGCTCCGCCGCGTCCGCCGCCGCGATGGAGCGGCAGTCGCGCGACATACAGGACCTGACCCGCCAGTTGGCCGAACATACCGGCGCGCAGAAGGAGCGCAACCGCCTGGAGCAGGCCAAGCTGATGAAGGCGCGGATTGCCGAAAGCCGGTGGAAGAAGCGCGCCGCCGTCCTTGGCATCGTCTTCACGCTGCTGGCGACCGTCGGCGGCACCCTGCTGTCGAGCCAGACATGGGACGACTTCTTCTTTGCCAACGTCCCGTTCCTGCACCGCCACCATGGGATCACCGCCGCGCCGCCGCCCGCGCAAGACATCGGCTGACACCATATTGAGGACCGATCATGGACCCTTCGACGCTGCTTTCCGAACTCCTGCCCTTCATCCCCGCGCCCTATGTCGGTGCGGTGGTGGACTGGGTCTCCTTCGTTATCGCGGCGTCCGCGCTGCTGGTGCGGTACTGGCGGCCGCCTGCCGCCGGGTCACGCGCGGCGGCGGTGTGGGTGGTCGTGTCCGCCATGGCGCAGGCGCGCGGGTGGAACGCACCCGCGTACCAGCCGGACCGCAAGGCGCTGATGGTGCCAAAGGACACGCCCCGCGCCGCCGCCGCCGCCACGCTGGGCCTGCGTCCCGACGCGACGCGCCCCGACCGGCCATCCGCCTGAATCCCCATCCGCGTGACTCCGTGGTGTGACGCCAGCCATCAGGGCTGGTGGTCGATCCGGCCAGCGCCACGCCCGTGCTCTTACACGCGGATTCTTAATGACCCGTATTCGTATCGCAACACAAAGGCCCGACATGCCCATATTGCCAAAACCCGGTCCCGTCCTGTCCATGCTCATGCTGTGGGGCCTTGCCGCCTGTGCCAGCAGCGCGCAGGGGAAGCTGAAACAGTCGGTCTATGACATCGACAGCGCCTATCACGTCGCGGCCGAACCGATGCCCGACGTGATGGCGGGGAAACTGCCGGGCGTCACCCTGACGGACGCGGAAAAGACGCTGGTGAAATCCGCCAGCCAGAGCGTGTTCAACGAGATCACGTCGCTTGAAACCTCCATCGAAGGCGGAAAGTCCATCACCGCCACCGCCGTATCCGCGCTGGAGACGGACTTCGCCTCGTTCGAGGTCTGCTGGACCGGCGTGAAGGCCGGGCAGCAGCCTTCGGCCTGTGCCGACATCGCAACCACCACCACAACGGGGAACTGACACCATGGACGCAACGGAAATCGGCGCGATCGCCAGTGCGGCGAGCGCGGTCCTCGCCCTGATCGAGAAATATGGCCCCGACGTGTGGACCACGATCAAGGAAGCGGTGGAGACCAGCACAAGCACCACCGGCCCCACCGTGGCGGAGATCGAGGCGATCTATGCCAGGTGCAAGGCCGACAACGCGGCGATCCAGGCGTCGTGAGCATCATTGTCGCGGGCCTGCTGCTTGGCTTTGCGGGTGGTTTTGCCTCGGCCGGGTGTGGGGTGGCGCTGTTCATGTGGCGCCGCCGCCGCCGGGCGCGGGCGGTCACGATGGCGCTGGGGCCGTCGGAGTGAACGTTCGGGGGAGGAGGTGTTCGTTTTGGAAAAAAGGAAGCCCCCACCTGCAATGAGGTGGGGGAGCGGGATCAGACGGCCACCATGACGTCTGACGCCTTGATGATGGCCTTGACGGGTTCCCCGACCTTGAGTTGCAGGTCGGCCACGGCTTCGTTGGTGATGGAGGCGGTGATGATCGTGCCGTCGCCGATGTCGATGCTGACATGTGATGTGGTCGCGCCCTTGGTGATCTTGCTGACGGTTCCGCCGATCTGGTTGCGTGCGCTGATTTTCATGATATTCCCTGGCTCCGGTAACGATATCGTCTGGTGATATCCGGCCCCTGTGTAATCACGAAACGCGGTGCGTGGCAAACCGGCCCCTATCGGGCGGGGGTGTCGCCGCTCAGGCGGCGCAGCAGGGTGTCGATGCGGCCCGTATGCGGTTTTGCGTCCTTTACGGGGCGGCCATCCGCGTCGTCCATGGGATAGCGCGGAAGGTCCGGATACGCCCGGCACAGCGCCAGCCACAGGCGGGCCAGCAACTGGCGCTTTTCCTGGCATGACCGGGCCAGCGCCTGCACCCGGCGCAACTGCGCCACCGCCACCGGGTCACGCAGGCGCACGCGCGGGCGCAAATCCTCCGCCATGGTGACGATGGCGGCGGAACTCCGGTCGATCTGCGCCAGCACCGCGCCATAGGCGTCGATGATCCGTTGTGTGTCCATGTCCCTGTCTTCCCCTGTCATGGCATGGGCGGGCGGGGCGGGGGGATCAGTCGGGCGGGGGCTGCGCGGGGTCACGCTGCACGTTCGGGGCGTTCATGCCGGGGGGGATGTATTCCTCGCTGGTGGGGGATTTCCCGTGCGACATGCGCGACTGCCGCGCCTTGTCCCCCAGCGCCTGGTGGTCCTGGAGGTAGGGGGCGTTGTTGTAGTCGGACGCAGGCTTGCGCTGCACCCGTTCGGAATGGTTCTGGATGGAGGACTGGCCACTGCGGTCGGTCGCCGCCTTGTCCGGCATGTCCTGTGTCGGGCTGTTCGGGACCGTGGCCCCCGGCGTGGGCTGGGCCTGTGCGGCCGCCACCGGCAGGGCGCATGACAGCGCCAGTGCAAGGGCGGGCAGCGTGATGGTGTGTGTCGGTCGGGTCATGGTGAGGAACTCCCTTGTCCGAAGACCGGACACCCGCATGGCCACGGGGCGCACCGGGCTGTCCCACACGAACGCGCGGTGCCCGGGCGCAGTTGCGCCCCGCCTCCCCGCCAAAGGGACATTGCCCGTTGGAAACCGGTATTTTAACGAATCAGGGTGCAGGGATCGCGATCCCTGCCGGGTCCGGGAAGCCGCCCGGGTGTTGCAGGCAGGAATGTCTCAGGGGCGTTGCCCCCGAACCCCCACCAAAGGGCATTGCCCTTTGGAAACCATGACTTTTAACGAATCAGGGTGTGCTGGCCGCTTATGCCGGTCCTGCGGCGACGGGTTCGCGCACGCGCGGGCTTCCGGCGTGGTGGCGGCCGATGCGGGTGATGTCGAACGGCGTGGTCTGGTAGATGCGGTTGATCCAGTTCCCCGCCAGCAGGTGCGCATGGCTGCGCCAGCGGTTGATCGGCGCGCGGGTGGGATCGTCATCGGGGAAGTAGTTGTAGGGCACGCCAATGTCCATCCCGGCCTCGATATCGCGGAAATACTCATCGGCCAGCGACGTGGAATCATATTCCAGGTGGTTGAACATGTGCAGCGAATGGTGCGACGGGTCATCAAGCAGGCACAGCCCCGTCTGCGCGCTTTCGGCCAGGACGGTCATGCCGCTGTGGGCGGGGATGTCCTCGCGCCGCACCTCGGTCCAGCGGGAGACGGGCACGCAGACATCATCGGAAAACCCGACGAGGTAGGGCGACGCGGGCACCAGCACGCGATGCCCGTACACCCCGAACGCCTTTTGCGGCAGGCAGTGTTTGGGCATGCCATGGAAATGATGCACCGCCGCCTGCGCCGCCCAGCAGATGTTGAGACATCGGTGCACGTTCGTCTGGGTCCAGTCGAACACGCGGCGCAGTTCGTCCCAGTAGGTGACATCGGAAAATGACAGGCGTTCCACCGGGGCGCCGGTGATGATGAACCCGTCGAAGCGTTCGGCGCGCACATCTTCCCACGCGCGGTAGAACGAGGTCATGTGGTCGGCGGAGGTATGGCGCGGGACATGGCCGCTGATGCGCACCAGCGTCAGTTCGACCTGCAGCGGCGTCGCCCCGATCAGGCGGGCGATCTGGGTTTCGGTGCAGATCTTGTTGGGCATCAGGTTCAGAAGCCCGATCCGCAGGGGCCGCACGTCCTGGCGGATGGCGTCGGCCTCGCCCATGACCATGACGCCTTCGCGTTCCAGCGTGGCGCGGGCGGGAAGATCGTCGGGAATCCTGATCGGCATTTACGTTCGTGCTCCAACTACGTCTTGTCGGGACGAACGCGTGTGGCTTGATCCGTTTGGTTGCCGGGTCCGGCCACATCCTTCCTTGCGGAAGCGCCACCTTGCCCGGAACGGCAGGTTGGCGTTGGGCGTCGCCCCAACTCCTGATGCTGGCGACCCTTCTATGCCCGCCCGCGCGCCATTTCAAGCCCGAAAAGCATCCTCCCCATCCTGTGAAGCCCGGCCATAGCCACGCCTGAACCACAGCAGCGCGGGCAACGTGGCCTCCGTGGCGTGGGTGATGGCGATGACATGGGCGAACACCACCGCATGCGTGCCGACATCGCGGACATCGCTGATGCGGCAGTCAAGGCTGGCAAGTGCCCCCTCCAGCAGCGGCGCGCCGGTCGCCCCGCGCCGCCACGTGGCGCCGGCAAAGCGTTCGGCCATCGTGTAACGGCGGCTGGCGAAGCGGTCCGACAGGGCGGACTGCCCCGCATGCAGCACATTGATCGCCAGCACCCCGTGGCGCACGATATGCGGATGCGCGCTGGCGGTGCGGTTGATGCACACCAGCACGGTCGGCGGCGTGTCGGACACGCTGCACACGGCCGACGCGGTAAAGCCATGCGCGCCCCCCGGGCCATCGGTGGTGACGATGCTGATGGCGCTCGCCAGTGCGGCCATGCCATCGCGAAAGGCGGCGGTGGACAGGGCGGGGGCGGGACGGGGGTCGAGGATGACGGTCATGGGATCTCCGGGGTCATGGTGGTCAGGCCGTAAAAGGGTTCCGCCGACGCCCCGGCGGCCACGCCGGCGGGTCCGGCATGCGGGGCGACCAGCGCGCGCAGCACCGCCGACAGCCGCGCCACCTGGCGCGAGACCTCCGGCAGGCCCATCAGTTCGCCAAAGCGCCCGCGCGCCAGCGGCCCCGCGACAAACAGCGTCGCCTCGTGCCGCAGCCCCACGCAGGCCCGCCCCAGCGCATCGACATGCAGGCCCAGCCCCGTGGGGTCCATTTCGACCATGCCCGCCGCCGCCAGCCCCGACAGGAAGGGCTGGGCCGTGATGATGTCGCCATGGGCGGGGCCGGTCGTGGTGATGATCGCATCGAACGCCGCCGGGCGCGCATGCCCGTTGCGATGGCGCAGGGTGACGCGGAACGCCTCGCCCTCCACCGTCACCTGCGTCAGGCGCGCGGCCATGAACTCCAGCAGGCCCGCGCGGTGGCGTGCGCTCATGATGTCCTCGGTCGGGGGGGAGATGCGGAAACGGTGCGTGTCCCAGAACGGGCGCAGGTGCCGGATCAGCCGCCTGCGTTCGACCAGCGGCAGCGCGGCCCAGATGTCGGCGGCCTGTTCACGCAGCCGGTCGAACACCGCCTGCCATGGCTGCTCCGCACTGGCGCGCAGCGTGTCGCGCACGCGGCGCAGCACGGCGCGGGCGGTGCGCGCGGGTGGCGTGGTGAATGCGCCGAACGCCTCGACCTTGTGCGGGGCATGCCCGCGCGAACGCTGCCCCCGGCGCGAGATCGCCAGAACCGGCCCGCGATGCCCGCGCGCGTTCAGCGTCGCGACGGCGTCGGCCATGCTCAGCCCCGTGCCCACCACCAGCACCCGGTCGGTGGCGCGGATGTCGTCCAGCGCGCCGTGATCCCACGGGTTGGCCACCAGCACCGGATGCACCCCCGGGCGCAGCGCCAGCCCCCGCAGGGGCGCGGGCGGGCGTGGCGGCGGGTGGCTGGTGGCGATGACCACGATATCGGCCTCCGTCACCGTGCCGTCGCCGCACGACAGGACCCAGCGGTTGTCCCCGCGCCTGTAGGCGGCCTGCACGATGGCGCGGTGATGCGTGATCGCGCCCCCCGCCAGCAGCGGGGCAAGGCGGTCGGCGACATAGCGGCCAAAGACCGCGCGCGCCGGAAAGCACGCGCCATCGGGCCGCCATGCGGCGTCATCGCCCGCCACCGCGCCGGTCTGGATGATCCAGTCCATGAAGTCATGCTGGTTGTCGGTATCCAGGCTCATCCGCGCGGCGGGGGCGTTGACGCGGTGGTGCGGGTCCGTGGTGCCATAGGCCAGCCCCGCGCCCAGCGTCGGGCGCGGTTCGAACACGGTGATGCGCAGCGCGGGCATGTTCGCGCGGGCAAGGTGCCACGCCAGCGCCGCGCCGGAAAAGCCGCCGCCGATGATGGCGACGTGGGGAACGGGCACGGCGCAGGACATGGCGTGCCGCGCCCTCAGGCCGCGTTGGGGGGACGGTGGTCGTTGGAGATCGTCTCGCCAAACGGTCCCATGGTGTGGCCGCCCGCGCGCAGCGGATGCGCCGTCGGCAGCAGCGGCAGCACACGTTCACCGAACTGGTACGCCTCCTCCACATGCGGGTAGCCGGAGAAGATGAACGTATCAATGCCCAGACGCCGGTATTCGTCGATGCGTTCGGCCACCGTCGCCGCATCCCCCACCAGCGCCGTGCCCGCGCCGCCACGCACCAGGCCCACGCCCGCCCACAGGTTGGGGCTGATTTCCAGCTTGTCGCGCCGCCCGCCATGCAGGGCGCGCATGCGCGACTGCCCCACGGAATCCATCCGCGCGAACACCGACTGCGCCTTTGCGATCGTCGCATCGTCAAGGTGGCTGATCAGGCGCTCCGCCTCCGCCCAAGCCTCGGCCGTGGTTTCGCGCACGATGACATGCAGGCGGATGCCGAACGACACCTCCCGCCCGCGTGCGCGGGCCAGCGCGCGGATGTGCGCGATCTTTTCGGCCACCTGCGCGGGCGGTTCGCCCCATGTCAGGTACTTGTCCACCGATTTCGCCGCGACATGGGACGCCGCCTCCGACGATCCGCCGAAATAGACCGGCGGCCCGTCCTTCTGGAAGGGCGGGAACATCAGGTGGCCGTCGCGCACCTGGATATGTTTCCCCTCATACGTCACATGTTCCCCCCGCAGCAGCGCGCGGTAGATGTCGAGGAATTCGTCCGTGATCTCGTACCGCGTGGCATGGTCGGCAAACAGCCCGTCGCCAGCATTTTCCGCGGGATCGCCGCCCGTGACGATGTTGATGAGCAGCCGTCCCTGCGAAAACCGGTCCAGTGTCGCGGTCATGCGCGCGGCCAGCGTGGGCGACAGAAGACCCGGGCGCAGCGCGATCAGGAACCGCAGCCGCCGCGTCAGCGGTGCAAGGGCGGAGGCCGTGATCCAGCTATCCTCGCAACTGCGGCCGGTGGGGATCAGCACCCCGTAATAGCCCAGCGTGTCCGCCGCCTGCGCCACCTGCTGCAGGTAGGGCAGGTCCACCGGGCGCCCGCCCTTCTGCGTGCCGAGATAGCGGGTGTCGCCGTGGGTGGGCAGGAACCACAGGACGTTGATCCTGTCCGGGATGGTGTAGGTGTCCGACATGGTCATGATGCCTTTGGAAAAAGGGTGGCAGGGTCGAGGACGTCGCGCGTCCCCACGTTCCGGGCGATGCGGGCGGCAGGGCGGTCATGCGAAGGAAGGGCCGGACCTGTCATGGCGACCTCTGGAACGTGGCGCGGATATTAACGATACCGTGTGTGTATTATTACAATAACCACAGTATCAACGGTACAATGCGAGTCAATAAAATATTTGCCGTATGTTTTTGGTGTTATCGGGAGTCGCGGATCAAAAAACCGGGAAATTACGCCACGGCCCTGCGTGAAAAGGGCACGCGACACCCTGCGGGCCGGCCGGGTGTTTTCAGGTCAGTATATTGATATATAACGAATAATATCCGCCTGTCCGCAGGGCGCCTGACCCCGCCATAATAAACGATAAATGATCGTGCATTACATGCCGCGCCGCAGGGCGGCCTCCCCTTGCAATCGGCGCGCGGTCGCGTCATCTGGGGTGTGCGGCCCGTCACGGCGGCCACAGCAGCACGACGGAGACCCCCGATGAACGCGCATGCCCCCCCGAACGCGCCCCGATACCGCACGCTGGACATGCCCGGCATCCTTGCGTTCCTGTCCGGCCTGCCCGATCTTGCCGCCCGCCTTGGCGGGACGCGGGCGCAGTGGACGATTCGCGAGGTCAGCGACGGCAACCTCAACAACGTGTTCGTCGTCGATGGCCCGCGCGGCGGCGTGTGCGTGAAACAGTCGCTAAGGCTCGGGGCCGTCCAGGCAGGGACCGTCGGGTGGAGCAATCCACCGCTCCTGCGGAAGACCTTACCGTGTCAGGGCAAGACGTGCATGGTGAATG
>NZ_NKUF01000053.1 GCF_003206495.1 Gluconacetobacter entanii
CGCGCTGTCGCAACCAGATATGAAAAAACAGCAACGTCGTTCCTCGCGGTCATCCACATCGCTGCCGCAGCAGACTGGATCAAGCCCTAACAGGCCCTAACCTGAAGAAACCGGTCATTTAGGCCCGGTGTCTCGGTCTCGTGACAGATGTACGTCGTCCTGGTTCAAAGCAAAACGGCATATGTAGCAGCGTGACCTATCTCTCACTTCTTTCATGCCTTGAAAAAGAACGTCGATGGTCCGCTTGTACCGTATCGTCATCTCCACGTGATTAACAGGTCGGCCTCCTGACCATTCGAGGATGAGCGCGATGGCAGCGTCCTGGTCTATCCCGATGCTGCGATCCGTCTTGCTGTCATAGGCTAGAGCCGCCAAGGTGCGGCAATGCTCAGTCTTACCATGTCCAGCGAACGTCTCACTGCAGCGAGTACGTTCCATGACGATCTTTCGGATGAAACGCCGGCCACATGAAGGCAGCGGAATTGGTTGCTGCCCCCTCATCGACATCGCACACCTTGCGATCGCTCGCAGTGGACGATGAGGAAAAACGATGCATTATCCAAGTCCCCAGTCAGGGTGAATGCATGTTCGATAGGTTTCCTGAACTTGGTGGGAGTGCAATCAAGGAGGCGACCACGATCTCGGTGCCCAACGAGGTCCAGAACCACTGCTCATAAAAATCCGGTACGCGCCCTCTGATGTTCTGACGTCCGAACATCAGCATATGCTCCGATGCCCTGAAGTTTGCGCATTTTGCGATGGAATGTATTCCTCCCATCCGAGAAGGACCTTACAAATTCCGTCTGAGAATGTTCTGACGTCCGAACATTGAGCATAAGGATGAACTAGAACCAGAAGACTATCGTAACACGCCGCACAGCAAAATATCATCCTCCATTATATCTCTGATCGCTATCTCCTCAGCTGATTTATGCCTCGTTTTAATGATTTGTCCGCTTTGACAAAGCCTCATTCAAGACACAAGTAATCTATAATACGGTCCTAACATGCCGCACCTGGGCCGGATTAGATCTTCGACGAGAAGCAGGCACACATTGATCGTATCTTTCGAAGACCAATTTAGCAGCCTGTCTGGTTGGCCTTTGGGAGGATCATAAAGCCGATGGTAACCTGACTTATGCTGTTTGAAGCCGTGCCATTCTCTTGCAGTTGTATGCGAGAGCGACGAGTGTCCATTCAGTTGTGACTTTTGCAAGGCCACGCAGGCTGAATCTTCTGAAGCCCATGATGCTTTTGATAATTCCGAAGACCGGCTCCACGGTCTGCTTGCGTCGTCTGTAAAGATCTCCGGCTTCTGTGGTTTCCAACCTGTCCTTCATGGCGAGCCGCCAGGGTTCGGTTATCCGGCGTGGCTCCCTTCCTTCGGGCCGGGGCCGGAAGTCGTAAGCCCTGCGGGCACAGGGCCGCCCAATGGCGACCAGCGGATCAATGCCCTTTTCCCGCAGTTTCCGGACCGCCTGTCCGCTGGCGTAACCGGTGTCGGCAAGCACCTTCTCCGGGAGACCGATTGTGTCTTCCATCGACAGTACCGTGTCGGCAAAGGATGGCGCGTCCGCTGACGTGGCGACAACGCCGGTTGTCACGATCAACTGGCTGCCTTCGGCGCAAACCACGGCCTGGGCATTGTAAGCCTGCCGGAATTCATGGGCGTCCGAGCGCCGCATGAGGCGGCTGTCGGGATCAGTCAGGCTGATCTGCCGGTCGGGTGGCGGTTCCTCATCAGGCGGTTTCGGCGCCCGGCCACGACGCCCTGTTTTCGCATCATAAGCGGCTTTCTTCTTCTCGTAGGCCGGACGCGCCGTTTCAGCCTGCTTCCTGGCATCAGCTTCCAGCCGGGCGCAGGCTTCGTCCAGCTTCGCTTTCAGTGTTTCCCGTCGGGCAAGCTCTTCCGGCAATGCCTGCGGATCGCTGTCTGTGACATCTGCGTACTCCGCCTGGTCCATCAGTTTCGCAATATCCAAAGCCAGTTGTTCGCGCAGCGCCCTGATCCGGTCGTAGCGCACCGAACGGTATTTCGAAGCGTCGGCATCGATTTTCGTGCCGTCGATCGATACTACACCCAGACGCAGCAGACCCGTCTCGCGCGCCAGAAGCAGGACCTGCGCAAATGTAGCTTCAATGGCTGTCCGGTTCGTCCGGCGGAAGGTCGCAATCGTATCATGATCCGGATGCAGGTTCGCCGCCACGAAACGCACCCCTATGTCGCGATATGTCGCCCGCTCGATCCGGCGTGAGGAAAACAGCCCGTTCGCATAGCTGAAGATCAGAAGGGCCAGCATCAGGCGCGGATGGTACTGTGCCTTGCCACCCGTGCGTACTGGCACGGAAAACGCATTCATCGGAACCCGTTCAACGGCAACTACAACGAAATGCGCCATATCATCAGCCGGAAGCCACAACTTCAGATCAGGAGGCAGAAGATACGGCTGAGACCGGTCAAACGGGATGAAGCTGCTCATCACACCACCTTACAACCTCTCCCCTTCATAGGGTACCCCAACCCGACAGGCTGTTAGGGCTTCATATCAGCCCATATGTCGTCGATTTTTTCCTTGACAAGAAAGACTGATAACAATCAACATCAACCATCATCGTTGATGTTGATGCTATTTTACGCATCAAAAGTCTGTCTGGGGAAGCCATAATGAACGGTCAAACATTTCGAAATAGCCGACTGACTTTGCGATTAAGTCAGGCCGACATCAAAGATGAACTCAACCGCAGACTCGGCCGAAGCTATGATAAACCCAAGATTAGCCGCTGGGAAAACGATAAAGAACCGATCCCGGATGATGTCGCCGAGGTGATACGTAATATGGCTGGCGCAGTTCAAGATTCTGCAAGAATACTTGTGCTGGCAAACCAAAAAGGCGGCGTTGGGAAAACAACGTCTTCGCTCAATCTTGCATACGCGTTGTCATCACTGGGAGGACGCGTTCTTCTCATTGATATGGATCCCCAAGCAACAGCTACAGCCGGAATACTCGCTGGCGCCAGTGTTGAACTTTATCATCAGGGCAAAACGACAGCCCACCTCATTCTCGGTGGGAAACCTCTCTCTGAAATCGTGGTTGCGGCAGGCACGCTACCAGACGGACGCGAACTGCCCTTCGATTTCATCGCCAGCCATATTGACCTAGCTGAAACGGACGGCCGGAGAGAGCCCGGTTTTGACGCCGCGCTACGGGAAGCCATTGATCCTGTCCGTGAGGACTACGACTGGATCGTGATCGATGCACCTCCCAATCTCGGCATGCTTACATGGATGAGCCTTGCTGCTGCCGATGACGCAATTGTCCCTGTGAGAACCGAGCCTTACGACACAATGGGCGTTGGCCTGATTATCGGCACAATTGGCAAGATCCAGCGTCGTCTGAATCCAGGACTTCGACTTCTTGGTATTTTACCGACGCAATATAACGCACGCAAATCTGTGGACCGTGAAGTCCTTCAACACTTATGTTCCATGATGAAAGATCGCGCCCCAGTTCTGGAACCCGTGCCTTCAAGCGCTGTGTACGGTCATGCTGCACGCGCAGGCAGGATTGCGTTGGAGTCCTCTTCTTCAGCGGCCGCAACGGCACCGTACCTTCGGCTGGCACAAGCACTCCAAACGAAGACAGATTTTCCGCTTGCAGATATCGAACAGCCTGAAGGTAATGCGTGATGGCAACCCGACGCAAAACAAAAGCCCCATCTCCTATTCTTGGCGTAGCCGCTGGGCTCATTGACGACGCCAGCAACAGTTTTGTTCGCCAGGACGGCAAATTTCGACATACATTCGAAATTCCTTTGACAGAAGTAGCGCCAGATCCGGACCAACCACGAAAAAGTTTTGACGACGAGAGTATCGCAGCACTGGCAGAAACAATGGTCGCTGAAGGACAGCTTCAGCCCATTCTCGTACGTCGTGTCACGAACTCACAATCCGACAAACGGTGGGTCATAGTCGCGGGCGAACGCCGTTGGCGAGCCGCGCAACATGCTGGCTGGTCCAGCATGCTTGCAATTGAACACGACGGTGATGCTGAAGTCGCAGCGCTCATTGAGAACCTTCAGAGAGTGGACCTAAACCCTCTGGAAGAAGCAACCGGCATCCAACGACTGATTGAAAAAAGAGGCTGGAACCAGAGCCAGGCAGGTGAAGTTCTTGGAAAAAGTCGCGGCGAAATTAGCTCTATCCTGAAAATCCTGACGCTCCCAACCGATATCCTTGAAGAGTTGACGTCAGAGCGAGGTGTGGCACGAAATACCCTTGTGGAACTCGCAAGAGTCCCGGATCCTGTGAGACAACAAGAACTCATTGAACAAGCCAGAACCGGACAACTCACAGTAAAAGCTATTCGACTGGGTCGAGCTGACCTCGAACGGCCGGAATCCGCACCGACCCGCAAACCTTCCGGATTTACGTTTACATCCGTAGACAGGATGGCCCAGCGTCTAAGTGAAGTCCGTGCCCAACAACTCCCGCTTAATTCGGAAGACCGTGAACGCTTGCGAAGGCTCCGGGCCGAGATTGATCAGGTGCTCGGTGACGAAAATACGTAACACTGACGAGAGAATCATTGACCCTGGTTGTATTAACCGGTTTGTTTGCATTCGGAACATCGCGCACAAAAGGCAGGGCTGGGGTAGATAATGGCTAGCAACGAAGCTGACCTGTTTGTCGACTCCCTAATAGGGGCTCCGTTAAAGGATGACAGAGCCCTTATGGAATATCCGTTCTTCAGCATCCAGAAGCAACCGCGCATGGAGCCTCTGGTATATGACGACGGGAAAATACAAATTACCATAGAACCTGGCCCAAAAGGGCTTGCGACGATTTGGGATAAAGACATACTTCTTTATGTCGTCTCTCTTATCAATGAACGCATTGAGCGAGGGATGACTGTCGACCATACAGTCCGCTTCGCTGCGCATGATCTCCTGCGCGTCACCGGTCGAGGAACAGGTAAGCGCAGCTACGACCTTTTGCTCGATGCGCTTCATCGTCTGAGATCTACGAACATCATGACAACAATCGAATCTGCAGACGAACGCGACCGGCGCGGGTTTGTCTGGATAGAGACATGGCGCGTAGTCGAGCGGAAAACATCGACTGGACGTAAAATTATGGCAGCCATTGAAATTACGCTCAATGACTGGATGTTTCGTGCCCTCGTCAAGGAACGCAGGGTGCTGACAATTAACCCCACTTATTTTAGTCTCGATAGTGGGTTGGGTCGCCGTATTTATGAGATCGGACGAAAGCATCTTGGTAACCAAGAAATATGGAAAATTAGTCTAGATAAACTCGCCAAGAAAATCGGTACTACACGCGAATTACGATTTTTCAAAAGAGATCTTCTCAAAATTATAGGCGATGACGTTATCCCCGATTATCAGCTATCCCTCGAAGTAGGTCCAAGGGGAGGGCGTCCCGTAGTGATTTTTGAACATCGAGAATCACAATCTTAGCGATAAAATATGAGCAGGACATGTGCGCGATGTTCCGAACCATGAGACGCTGTCGCGTTTGTTTTCCTGGGCGGCTGTGAAGCGCAAAATACCCAAGATATCAAGCCTGCTAGTTATCGGATGCCATAACTTGTCATCGCCTAAGGAATCAAACGCACGGACGTCCGAACGCCAGAGACCTACCTTAAACGTGCGCGATGTTCCGAATTCATGGCGTTTTGGCAGAGACTGCGCCTCATCAACACCTTGGGCAACTATCGGCGTGAACTTGATAACCGAATTAGCAAGGTGAAGATCGTTAATGTGCGCGATATTCCGAAATTTTCTCTTTCTTATATCCATTCCCAAAAATTGGAGGCCTGTTGCAGTTGTTCTTGACGGTCGCAAGGTATGCCTTCTGCCCTGTCGACGATGATTACTCCCATTATTCACAGCAACGCGATTCTCGTTCGGAATATCACGCACGCCTTATCGGAACATCGCGCACAGAAATAGCGCCTAACCAAATGATATTAAACGCGCTTTTCATCCTTTAACTTTTTAACAGTTTAAAAATAACCTTCTAACTCGACCGTTGGGGATAAGTCTGCGTTCCTTGCATTCCATCTTCAGTTCGCGCTAAGACGCATTATCTTTCGGTATGTAAGCAGCAGCTTTCCCTCCCCCTTGAAGAAGCAGCTTATTCGACGTTGAATTAACGTCGCAATCTCTGCAACTACACCAATCAAGAAACACCCTTTTAGGGATATGATTTAGATTCGAGAATCCAAAAGCTAATAAACCGAGAATAAAAAGCTATAATAGAACTATAAGCCAGTATGTAAAAGCACCAGATCGACCAGCACGCCGCAAGGGGTAGCTCCTCCCCGTGCTCGGCGTCTGCGTCGCCTGCGCGCGGGTCCGGTGCTGCCGCTACGCGGCACCCTTGCCCCGCACTGCCCGACCCGGTCGCAATAAGAGCTGAAGGAAAGAGTAATCAGGCGACACAACCTGATTAGCACGCCCGTTCCTGACATCCCGAAAACCTGACCCGGAAACATCCCGGCCTGCAGAAGCAGTGCCGGGCTCCGGCGTTTGTACGGAGCACGGCCATGTCGTTCCAGCTCAACCTCTTCGGCACAACCGCTCTCGCAGATACCCAGAACGACCTTTTCTTGGGCGAACTTGAAGGCGAAGACGGCGCGTCCCCCGTCCCGCCCGCCACACCGGCCGCAATGGTCCTTCCCAAGATCGACTTTCATATGGTGGCCGACCGAGGCCTCGCTGACACCTGGAAACAGCGGGCCCGTGACAATGCACTGGCAATCGAACTGCTCAAGGAGATCGAAGAAGCAGACCGAAACGCCTCGTCCCCCGAACAGATCGTCCTCTCACGCTTCATCGGCTTTGGAGCAGGAGAACTGGCGAACAACCTATTTCCATCCGGAAGCAATAGCGCCCGCCCGGGCTGGGAAGAGATTGGCGAGGCGATCCATGTCTCCACGACAGACATTGAGAGGGCAGGACTGAAGCGCGCGACACAATATGCGCATTTTACCCCTGAACTGATCGTGCACGCACTCTGGAACAAAGTGCTGCAGATGGGCTTCAGAGGCGGTTCCGTGCTTGAACCCGGCTGCGGGACCGGTCTTTTCATCGCGGCCCGACCGGAAAGGCTCGAGGGACGCATCGCCTTTACCGGGATCGAGAATGATCCGATTACGGCAAGGATCGCACGCAGGCTCTATCCGAACCAGTGGATCCGCCGCGAGGATTTCACGACAGTGAAGCTCGCAGACGGGTATGACCTTGCGATCGGTAATCCACCCTTTTCCAATCGCACCGTGCGTGGCCCGGAAGGTCTGGGACGGCTTGGCCTGAGCCTGCATGATTTTTTCATCGCCCGATCCATCGAAGCACTCCGCCCGGGCGGCATCGCAATGTTCGTGACGTCCCGCCATACGCTGGACAAGACGGACAGCACCGCGCGCCGGACCATCGCCGAGATGGCTGACCTCGTGGGGGCGGTCCGGCTCCCCGCCGGGGCAATGCGCGATGACGCCGGCACGGACGTGGTGGTGGACGTACTGGTGTTACGCAAGCGCATGATCGGCGACATGGCCGATGACGAGACCTGGCTGGAAACCGACGCCCTTACGGATAGCGACCAGGGTAACGGTCCACTCCTCGTCAATCGCTACTTTCTCGACCATCCGGAGCAGGTGCTTGGCCATCACGGCTGGACCACCACCCAGTTCGGTCCCGATTACACATGCGACGCGCGTGCCGACGGCAGGATCGATGTGATGTTGCCCGGGGCCCTGAGCCGGATCGGGCAGGACGTGCGCTTTCCGGAACCCCTGGACCAGCGTATTGTCCGGCCGGTGGGAGCCGGTGTGCTGGTCGGCACGGCTGCCGATGGCGCCCAACTGAAAGAGGGCTCCTACTTCGTCACGAAAGGCGTCCTGCAGCAGATCTGCGACGGACAGGCCACCACGGTCGCCATCAGGAAGGGGGATCAGAAGGATGGCCTCTTCCAGAAGCATGCCAGGATCATTACCGCGCTGATACCCGTCCGGGATGCGGCACGCGCGGTCCTGCGGGCGCAGATGGAGAACCTGCCCTATGGACGCCTGCAAGGTGACCTGAAGCGTGCCTATTTCAGCTTTGTCCGACAGTTCGGCCCGATCAACCTGATGAATGTGACGGTCCGAATCGATCCGGAAACCGGGGTCGAAAACGAAACCCAGCGGCGACCGAACCTTACGCCATTTTACGATGATCCCGACGTCTGGCTGGTCTCGTCCATCGAGGAATACGACGAGGCGACACAGAAAGGCCGGATGGGACCAATTTTCTCGGAACGGGTCATTCATGCGCCTGTCGAACCCGAGATCCATTCCGCCCACGACGCCCTGGCCGTCTGCCTGCATGAAACAGGCGGCGTGGAAATGCCGCGGATCGCGGAACTCATGGGACAGTCCGAAGCCGAGGTCGCGGCCGCGCTGGGGGATGCGGTCTATCTCGATCCGGTACGGAGCGTGGATGGTCGCGATATCTGGGTCACGGCTGATGAAATGCTCTCCGGCGCCGTGCGTACCAAGCTGGAAGAGGCACGCGATGCGGCCCGGATCGATGGGCGCTACGCCCGGAACGTCACGGCGCTGGAAGCTGTCCAGCCAGCCGATCTGCGTCCGTCGGAGATCACCGCGCGCCTTGGCGCTCCGTGGTTGCCGGTCAGCGACATCATCGCGTTTACCGCCGAGGTGCTCGGGGTCGAAACGGTCATCTATCACGCGCCTGCTGTCGCCTGCTGGACCGTGGAGAAACGGGCATTCATGGGCAAGGCCGAGGCAACGTCAGTCTGGGGAACGGAACGGCGACATGCCGGCGAACTGCTGGAAGATGCCCTGACGCAGGCATCGCCAAAAATATGGGATGTCTGGCGTGATGGCGATGGCAATGAGCACCGCGAACTGAACACACAGGAGACGGAAGCCGCAAAGGAAAAACTGGCAGCGATCAGGCGTGCGTTCGAGACATGGGTCTGGCAGGATGGCGATCGGGCCGAGCGGCTGGTCCGGCTGTACAATGATACTTACAACAACCTGGTTGCACGCGCGTTTGATGGCTCCCATCTGCGCCTGCCCGGTGCAAGCACCACGATCAGCCTGCGCCCCCACCAGAAACGGGTCATCTGGCGGATCATCGCCGCGGGCGGCACGTATATCGCGCACGCGGTCGGCTCCGGAAAGACGTTCTCGATGGTTGCGGCTGTCATGGAGCAGAAGCGGCTTGGCCTGATCAGCAAGGCGATGATCGCCGTCCCCGGTCACTGCCTCGCCCAGATGGCTCGCGAATTCCTCATGCTCTACCCGACCGCACGGATCCTCGTCGCCGACGAGACTAACTTCGTGAAGGCAAAGCGCCAGCGGTTCCTCGCGCGGGCCGCGACCGGAAACTGGGATGCGATCATCATCACGCATGATGCATTCAGGTTCATCCCGGTGGAGGGGAATTTCGAGCGCCAGATGATCGAGGCGCAGATCGCGTCTTACGAGGAAGTGCTGGAAAGCGTCGACGCGTCAGACCGTCTGTCGCGCAAGCGGGTCGAGAGCATGAAGGAGAAGATGCAGGCGAAGCTGGAAGGCCTTTCCGCTCGCAAGGACGATCTCGTGCATCTGGGCGAGATCGGTATCGACCAGATCCTCGTCGATGAAGCGCAGCAGTTCCGGAAGCTGAGTTTTGCAACCAACCAGTCCGACCTCAAGGGGGTCGATCCGAACGGCTCGCAGCGGGCCTGGGATCTCTTCGTGAAGACGCGCTATCTGGCGGCAAAAAATCCGGAACGTCCGCTGATCATGGCGTCCGGCTCCCCGATCACCAATACGCTCGCCGAAATGTGGACGGTCAGCCGCTATATGGATCTTGAGGCGCTGCAGAAGCGCTACCTGCATGAATTCGATGCCTGGGCAGCCAATTTCGGCGAAACCCGTACCGAACTGGAACTGCAGCCAAGCGGGCTTTACAAGCCGGTCACGCGCTTCACCGAGTTCGTCAACGTCGCCGACCTCATGGCGATGTATCGCGACTTCGCGGATGTCGTGCAGCACGATGACCTGCGCCAGTACGTGACTCTGCCAGCAATCCGGGGCGGGCGTCGCGAGATTATTGTCGCGCCGACAAACGATAACTTCAGGGCCTACCAGAAGACGCTGGCGGCCCGCATCAACGCCATCGAAGCGCGCCAGGGGCGTCCCCAGAAGGGCGACGACATCCTCCTGTCCGTCATCACGGATGCCCGTCATGCCGCGATCGACCTGCGCTTCGTCGCCCCTCTCGCCGCGAATGACGATACATCGAAGCTGAACCTGATGATCGGGAACGTGTTCCGGATCTGGCAGGAGACATCGGAAAGCCGTTACAGCGATCCTGAAACCGGTCGGCCGTACGACCTGCCGGGGGCGGTGCAGATGATCTTTTCGGATCTGGGCACCGAGAGCGCGATGGAGACACGCGGTTTTTCCGCCTATACGTGGATCCGCGATGAACTGATCCGACTGGGCGTGCCGCGCGCGGAAATCGCGTTCATGCAGCACTACAGGAAGAGTGCGGCGAAGCAGAAGCTGTTCGGTGATCTCAATGCCGGCCGCAAGCGGATCCTGATTGGCTCGACGGCGACCATGGGCACCGGCGTCAACGCCCAGCAGCGCCTCAAGGCCCTGCACCATCTCGACGTGCCGTGGCTGGTCTCCGACATCATCCAGCGCGAGGGTCGCATCGAGCGGCAGGGCAACCAGCACGCGGAAATCGAACTCTACGCCTATGCCCAGCAGGGTTCTGTTGACGCGACCAACTGGCAGCTCCTCGAGCGCAAGCAGCGCTTTATTGGACTTGCGATGTCAGGTGACCGTTCCATCCGCCGGATTGAGGACATTGGCGGGGAAGGGGGAAATCAGTTCGCCATGGCCAAGGCGCTCGCCTCAGGCGATGCCCGGCTGATGCACAAAGCCGGGCTGGAGGCCGATCTTGCGCGGCTCGAGAGACTGGCGGCCGCCCATTATGACGACCAGTTCGCCGTAAAACGTGCCATCGACCGGGCCGAGCGTGAGATTGCGGGCGCGGAGCGCCAGATCCCGCTCATCGAAGCGGATATTGCCAGCCGTCAGCCCACGAAGGGGGATGCGTTCGTATTGCGCAGGGACAAGGGGGATGTCAGCGAACGTGAGAAGGCCGGATCATGGCTCCTGTCCCAGGTCCGCCTGGCGGCGAAGAACGGTGAGGCAGGGGTCTGGAACCTCGGACGCATCGGTGGGTTCGCCGTCATGTGCGAAGCTGGGCCAGGCCGTCGCGTGCGCGGCGAAAAGCGCGCGGTCGACGTGACGCTGTTTGTGGAAGCGCGCTCAGGTCGCATTGAGATCGCCGTCGAGGACGACACGAAGGGCCTTGGGCTGACGTCGCGTCTCGAGCATGCGCTGCTTCGGATCGATGACGCGCTCCGTGACGCAATCCGGATGCGGGAGGAAGCGCAGCGTCGCCTGCCATCATACCGCGCCCGTCTGGGCCTGCCGTTCGCGGAACAGGCGATGCTTGATGAAAAGCGCGCCGAGCTGAAAGCGCTGGAAGACGATCTGGCGGCGACCGCGACCGATGAAGACCCGGCGCATGACGACACCGAGGACAGGGAGAAGGAAGAAGAGGCGGCAGCCTGAGAAGGGCTGCCATCTCCGGCCAGGCGCCGCAAGGGGTGGCGCCTCCCCGTGCTCGGCGTCTGCGCCGCCTGCGCGCGGGTCCGGTGCCGCCGCTGCGCGGCGCCCTTGCCCCGCCAGCCCGGTGCTGGCCGCCGGAGTGCATCAGGAAAGGCGTCCTGAGAACACGGAGTAAAAACCATGGAACTGCGCGAAGTTGATCCGAAAACCCTGCTCGACAACCCCGAAAACCCGCGGAAATCCGCGCCCAACGAGGCGGAAGAGCGCCAGCTGGCGCTGAACGTCAAGGCCGTCGGGATCATCCACCCGCCTCTGGTCCGCGAAACTCCTGACGGCCTGATGATCGTTGCGGGGCATCGCCGCCGGCGTGCCGCGGTCAAGGCCGGGCTGAAAACCATTCAGGTGACGGTGGCAGGCGATGATGCGGAACTGGACCGGATGCGTGCCGCGTCGGAGAACATGATCCGTCAGCCCATGACCCAGGTTGAACAGTGGCTGGTTGTCGCCAGGCTCCGGGAGGAAAAAAAGTGGAATGACACCGCGATCTGCAAGGCGCTGATGCTCACACCGGTGCAGTTGAAGCAGATCGGCCGCCTGTCTGCCATCCTGCCCGAGATTCTGGCGTGGATCGAGGCGGGCAAGGGGCCTGGCAATCGTGAACTGGCGAGCATCGCCCTTGCGTCCACCGCGCTGCAGGAACAGGTCTGGGGCCATTTCGGGTTTCCGGTTGGCGCGGCGCCGCCCGAGGATGTCGAAGCCTGCGAAGATGAGGGCGAGCAACTGCCCGACGGAAATTGGGAACCCGGTGCTGCCATCCCCGATTGGGACCGGATTGCGTCAGCCCTGCGGCAGGACCGTTTTTATGCAATCGAGGCCTCGTTTGATGACGCCATTGCAAAAAGCTGCCGGATCGCCTGGCAGGAGGATCTGTTCGGTGAAGCCGGGAAGGACGGCCGTTATACCGATGACGGCTTCGCCTATGAGAAGGCGCAGCGCCAGTGGCTGGGTCAGAACACGCCTGAAGACGCACTGATCCTGCAGAGCGACGAGAACGGCGAGCCGGTCTTCGAACCCGGCATGGTCCGGATCTACTGGCAGCGCGAGGGCGCCACGAAATTCTTCTGGCTCGATCATCGCCTGAAGGTTCGCGAGGGCTGGTGCGTCCTGCCGGGCAGCGAGGCGGCAGGCCGCGTGACGCCGTCCGCCGTCATTGAAGCCCTGCCCGAAGGGCCACGGGAACGGCCCGATATCTCGGGGCGTGGTTTTGACATGATCGGCAGTTTCCGCACCCAGGCGCTGCATGCCGCATTGGACGGCATGCGGGGTTCTGCCGATCCATGGGTCCTGGTCGGGCTGATGATCGCGGCCCTTAACGCGCAGAATATCCGGGTGGACGGGGATTCCAACGCGCACTACCAGCAGCGCCGTCCGTCACGCCGGCTCGTGGCTGCCGCCGGACTGTTCCAGGATGGCGAGATGGCGCTGGACGAGGCGCTCCTGCGTGGCGCTGCTGTCGACGTGCTCAAAGCCGTGCTGTCCTGCGAAAAGAACGCGACGAATAGCGGCGACTGGGGTGTCCTGGTCGGCCATATCGTGAAAGCGGACGACCATCTGCCCGCCATGGCGGATGAAGACTTCCTGAAAACGCTCAGCAAGCCCGGCATCACGAAGGCCATAAAGGCGGAAGGTATCCTGCCGCGCAATACCGGCAAGGAAATGCGCCGCGCCCTGATGGACCATGTCGGGCAGGGGATCTGGGTGCATCCTGCAGCGCGTTTCCAGGTCGATGTCGCAGCGCTGAACGCCACCTTCGCGGAAGCGCTCGCCTCGCCATCCGAAGCGGATGACGATGATGGGGAACTGGCGCATGACGACGAGACCGAGTTGGAAGACGACGCGGATGCCGGTGCGCGGACTGGTGGCCCGGGAACCGATGATCCTGCCGCGACGGGCATTGAGCTCGATAAAGTGGCTGGTACCCCCCCAGACCTGGCGGCAGATCAAGAGGATGACGTGCCGCACGGCAGGGCGGAAAGTCCGGCTCCGCTATCGCAGACACCCGAAGAATTCCTCAGGACGCATGTTGAGTTTGTAGGCTTCAGCTGAGCGAGGCTGTTGCCGCCGTACGGCTCTGGCTCACGGCCCGTCGCCCCAGTGGTGACGTCGGGCGGTGAGCCAGCAACGGACTCAGGCAGGACGTCGACCGGGAAATTCTGCGATGCGCCCTAACCGGGCTTATCCAGAACGTCAGGTTACGCGTTCACCTGCGTCGGCGAAGGAGAACCGTGATGACCCATGAATCCGTGACGGAAAAGCGTCTGATCGGCAGGTATGTGGTTGAACTGGGTTTCCGCCCGGATGGTGGGGTTTTGATCCGGACGCCTGAAATCTATCCGCCTACGGCCCGCCGATGGCGGGGACCCTATGAGAGCGTGGAGGCGGCAGTAGTCGAATTTTCCGCTTTCACGGCGGTTCCCAGAGTCACGTCGGCCGAGCTGGCCCGGCTGAGAGAGCGTGGCTCTGTCGCCGAAATCTGCGGAAAGGACGTGATGGTGTGGCACTGCCCATGGCGGGAAGCCACGACACTGAGCGAATTTGTCCTGGTAAGGGAGGACGGCAATGCCTGATTTTCGTGTCACACTGGTTGAGCGCCTGTTTGAAGCGGATGCCGGCGATTTCAGGGTCACGGCGACGGACGCTGAGGCTGCTGCGCGGATCGTCCTCGATGCCGTCCCCGACAGTGTGGACTCTGACGGGATCCGGACCACCATTCTGCCTGACGGTCAGGAAGTGGACCTTGAGGTCGAGGAAGTCGTCCATGGCGAGATCGTGGCCATGGTCCACGATGCGGGAACCGGCGTGCTGCAGGGACAGTTTGGGTTTTCCCTTGTTTTCAGCCCGGGCCGAGAGGCCGCCGCCGTTCTCGCCAGAGTGATGGATCGTGTCCTTGCGGATGACGGTGAGCGGGACACCCATGCAGCCTGCGTGGTGCTGCGCCGGTATCTGCACGAATACCTGAACGCGGACGCATAGGAAGAGCAGGAAGACACAGGAAAAATATGCCCGAAGGGCCATCGCGCCTCAAACGGTGGCTCTTGTCCCGCTCCGCGGGCCTGCGATGCCGGCGCGCGCGCCGCGTTTGACCCGCGATACCCCGTCGGACCGCCAGAAGACATTCAGACAAGGAGAATGTCCATGGCGACCGCAAGCCTGTCATCCCACCAAGGAACTGTCGCGCCGGAGCCCGGAGAGATACCTGATCTGGCGCGTTATGATCACGTCATCGTCGCCTGTTCCTTTGGCAAGGATTCCCTCGCCAGTACGCTGCACCTGCTCGAAAAGGGCGTGGCGCCGCAGCGCATCGAGTGGTGGCACCATCGTGTGGACGATGACGGGGACGTTTTTGACTGGCCGCATGTGCCCGATTACGGGCGGCATCTGGCTGCGGCCCTTGGCGTCAGGCTGTATTTCTCCGCGAGCCAGGGTGGGATCGTGCGGGAAATGCTGCGCGAGAATGCGCCGACCGCACCGGTCTGGTTCGATACCCCGACAGGGCGGGTCACTGTCGGTGGCAAGGGACCGCCCAATACGCGACGCCGCTTCCCGCAGGTTTCGGCGAACCTGTCGGTCCGCTGGTGTTCCCCATACGCCAAGATCATGGTTGCGGATGGCGCCCTGCGGAACCAGGCGCGCTTCAGTCATGCCCGGACCCTGTTTGTAACCGGAGAACGCGAGGCGGAGTCCGCGAACCGTGCCCGTTACGCTGTCTTTGAGCGGCACCGGGCAGACTGTCGTGATGGTCGGATCCGACGGCATATCGATCACTGGCGGCCGGTACATGCCTGGAGTGAAGCGGCTGTCTGGCAGATCCTGCGTCGGCATGGCGTGATTCCGCCGCTTCCCTATCAGCTCGGGTTTGGCCGCCTGTCCTGCCTGACATGTGTATTCATGTCTGCCGATCAGGCTGCGACGCTGCGTCACATGGACCCGGATCGGTTCGCCCGGCTGTGTGAGTGGGAACGCGCATTTGGCTGCACCATCCGACGCGACCGGGACCTCGGCACGCTAGCCAGGGGCGGCACGGTCTACGGCCCCGTGCGCCAGCACCCGGGTCTGGTGCGCCGCGCGCTCTGCCACCGCTGGCGTGGCCGTGTCCTCACATCCCCCGAACAATGGGTCCTGCCCGCTGGCGCATTCGGCGAGAGCGCCGGGCCGGTCTGACCCGCCTCATCCTTAAGCAGGGAGAAACCCGATGTTAGCGCCTTTCCAGATCCGGAAATTCCTCGACCTGAGCACCGGCCACCTCCCCCTGTCGGACCGTGGACACCTTGAGAGATATGCAAGGTCAGGTGGTTCCTTTGGGCTCACCTGCCTGTCCGGCCCGCACGGATGGTTTGTCCATGTCCCGCTTATGTGGACGGCCTTTACGATGCAAGAGGTCACATTGATTGCATTGTCGTATCTTTCTTCTGCGTATTTTCGCTCCAGCGAAATGCACTGATACTGT
>NZ_NKUF01000054.1 GCF_003206495.1 Gluconacetobacter entanii
CCAGCGCCGTGCGTACCCAGTTCAGACAGGCCCGGTTGCGGCTTCTCGCCCCGGTAGAGTTCAGCCATCTTGTCTGTGGCTGCATCCATTGCCGCCTGCCTGTGCTCGTCCGTGTCCTGCCCCGGTATGACCATCTGGCGAAACAACGCCGTAAGCCGTCGCGTTACGGCCTCCACAGCGAATCCGTAGGGCAGTCCGGCATCATGCGCGAACATGGCCGCGATCCTGCCTGTGCCAGGCATGTTTACCATGCCCACGCCATCAACGGTCTTGCGGTCGTTATCATCCAGTGACGCCATGATGCGGGCCTGTGCGACTTCCCGGCTTTCATCCAGTGCGCGGCCATCCTTCACGGGCCAGTCATGGACAGCGGCAATCTTCTGGCAGAACTGGCGAGCCGCCAGCCCGTCCATCGCACAGGCAAGCGGGCATTCCGTGCCGTCCACGAACACCACAGATGGCAGATAGGTTGCATCCCCCATCCCTGCCGGGACAGGCCGCGTCCACAAACACCGCACGGCCTTCGGGTCCAGTGTTGTGGGATCAGCCATCACGGTCGGCACAGCGCGGGCCGTGGCATATTTGGGATTGGTCATGTCAGGCGTCCTCATTGCTGTCTGGGGCATAGGTGATTTGCGGGTAGTCATCAGGCAGGCGCGGGCCGCCGCCGATCATGTGTTCAGGCGTGGCGTCGTCCCGGTCGTGTGGATAGGGAGCCATGAAGCGGTGGCGGTTCTGATCCCATGTCCATCCCTGCTCTTTGAGCCATTGCGGGTCTGGCGAACCGAACAGGTGCAGCTTGCCGGTCCGTGGGTCGAGCCGGATGCCCGAACGGTCTCCATGCGCCGGGGCCTGCGCGGGGGATGGTCCGGCTGCTTGCAGCATCTGAATGATGGCGTCCCGGCTGTGCTTCATCATCCTGATAAGGTCCGGGGTGATGGCGGCGGTATTGCCCCTTATGGCCGGTTGCCCATCCACCAGCACGACACGACACCCAAGATCATCCAGTTGCGCCAGCAGGGCGGAGGGGTCCGGGATCGCTGGGGCGCAATCCGACTTTGCCCACTCCATCAGTCCGGCAAGGGCGACACTAACCATGATGCCCACCTCCGATGTTATCTCTGTTGTTCTCAACGGTGTGCCGCCTCTCAGGCCGCCTGCTATCAGGTGGAGACAGCGCCAGTCCGTTTCGGGGTCTGTAAAATGCGGCGTAATCCGTGTAACCAGTGTAACCGGCTTTCGGATTGGCTGTTTCCCGCCATTTTTCTGGCCTATTTCTGGTTACACAAAGGGACGGGCAATGTGTAACCCGTGTAACCGGGGACGGATGGGCTGGGGGCCAAGACGCGGATTCTGGACGTGGCCAGCACCGCCTCGGCCGAGATCGAGCATATGCGGGGGGTGTGGGCGCGCCAGGTGAACACGGCGCTGGAACGGCACCAGGTCGAACAGCGGGTGGATCACCGGAGCTTCGAGCGTCAGGGGAAGGAACAGGAGCCGACCTGGCATATGGGCGTGTCAGCGACCGCCATGGAGCGTCAGGCGGCCCGCGAGATCCCTGGCCGGGAGCCGGTGACGGATCTCGGGAAGCAGAATGCGGAGATCCGCGAGCGGAACCGGGTGCTGGAAACGGCCCGCAAGGCAGTGGCGAAGGCGCAGGAGCTGTTCTCCGGCCTTGAGAAGAAGGCCCGGCTGGCGGTCGGTCTGGCCCGGAAGATCGGGCAGCGGATGGAGCAGGAAAGGGAGATCGAACGCCAGAGGAAGGAGCTGACCCGTCAGACCGAGATCAGGCACCAGCAGAACATCCGGGCGGCAGAGGAAGCCCGGAAGGCTGCTGAGCTGGAACGGCAGAAGCAGCTTGCCAAGGAAATCGAAGAGCCGACGTTTAGGCGGTCACGAGGGATGGGTCGGGGACGCGGTCTAGGGCCGGATATGGGATAGTTTTGGCCAGAAGCTCATCGAGCTTGTAGCACGGGCGGCTCATCGGCGGGTGGGATCGACCGTCACGTCGACGTTCATTCCATAGGCGGCAGCTCACCATTTTTTTGAGGACGGCGCTGACTTAGGCGGGGATCGGCACCGCCTTCGCCAGAGCAATGTCGGTTACCGATAGGCTAAACAACACGCTGACGCTGACTTCAATCTGCTCGCGCAGCGCGGCCGCATTGCGCTTATGAAGCGTTTTCTGGCGCGGCGTGCGCGCCGCCAGCACGGCATCGTTGGCGGCGATCAACTGGCAAACCAGCGTTTCTATCTCGGTGCGCTGCGCCGGCGTCGCCGGCGGGATCGGCAGATGCTCAATAAACTGCTTGCCGTGCGAATAATACCCGCCCCGGAAGGGGCTTGTATGCGTCCTGACCATCGCTTCGCTCAGAGGATGATGCAGCACCGCCAGCAAGAAGAAATTGCTTTCTGGTGCGCCGTCCTGCGGGCGGATCAGGTAATACGGGCCGTTCCCGCCGCCAGTCATCATGATGTTGCTTTCGTCGTAAGCATAGCGGGCTTCGAGCGAGAGAATGGGAAGGATGATCTTCGGGCTGTCGAACTTCGTCAGGCTTTGGGAGCGGCCAAATTGGTAGAATTGCCGATCGGCGGCGGTGCCGCCGACGACATTGCGGCGCGTCAGCTCGGCCTCCCGCGCCGTCAGATACGCAAAGCACACGGGGAATCGCCGCGCCATGTCTGCCGGCTGGATCAGTCTGGCCGTGGTGCGGGCAGCATGGACGATCTCATAAGGAAAGATCATCCATGCGTTCGCTTCGGCCCGTGTATAGGGATAGAGCTTGGCATCATACAGGCAGGGCCGGAGAATGCCGCGCTCGATCGGCCAGTCCCTGCCGTCCCATCGCAGTGTTACCGTATCTGTCGTCTCGGCCGCCGCGCGGAAAATATAGATTGGATCGGCGCTGGTCTGGACGCCGACGAAAATTTCCGCAGCGTTCCCCAGCTCGCGACCGCAGGCCGCCCTCACACGCGCGAACAGCGCGCGCGTGTCGGAGTCCGAGAACTGCCACGGATCATTCGTCAGCTCGGTCGCTGGCAGAACATTCCGGGGGCCGGGCGTCCCATAGCGCCACGGTTCCAGAGCCTCGACGCGCTCCACTGTCACATCGGCCTTGCCCTGCCGGTCGAGGATCAGCAAGCAGGTGTAATTCGCCGCTTGCCGCCCGAAGACCTGCTGCACGCCGAAATGCACGATTTCCTCAAGGATTTGACCGGCCGTCACCAGGCGGCGGAGCGCCCGTCCCGCTTGAATCGTCATGAACTTGTGCGGGATGATGAAGCCAAGCCGCCCATCCGGCCGGACAAGAGACAATGACCGCTCTATAAACAGCGCATACTTGTCGAAATTGTCCTGCCGCGCCGTCGTGTAGGGCGAGGAGGCGTTCTGATAGAAGGCAGCCTCTTCCGGGGAATACGCCTGCATGTTCTGGATGCGGATATAGGGCGGATTCCCCACGATCACGTCGAACCCGCCCCGTGCCGTTTCGACGGGGAATTCGTCGGCCCACGAGAACGGGTTGACCTTCTCCAGCAGCCGGGCGGGCAGCGCGCCCCGCGTGGCCGTCCATTCCGCTTGGCTGACTAGACTGTTACCCGCACGCAGCGTACCTTCCAGCTCTGGCAGGGCCGGCGTGCCGGAGCGCTCAACGTAATCGCGCAGGCCGGCCGCGCCTTCATCCTCGATCAGCTTCAGGAGAAGGCTGAAGCGGGCGACCTCGACGGCATTGGCATCAATGTCTACACCCCGGACATGGGCCAGAAGAATGCGGCGCTTTTCCTCAAAGGTGAGCCGCCATAACCCCGCCCCCGCTTCGTAGATGTTACGGCCGGCATGCGCCGCGCGGTCGTTCGCCTGATACCATCCAAGATAATGGTCGGTCAGGAACTCGAACACCGACAGCAGGAAGATACCGGAGCCGCAGCAAATATCGGCAACCGTGAATCCATCCAGATCGGTGGGAGTCTTGCCGGCGAGATGCGGGCCAAGCGTGCGCTGCACGATGGCGTCAACAATATAGCGGGGTGTCGGCACCACGCCGCCGCTTTCCCGGACTTCCGGCTTGCTGGCGATCTCGACCGCGCCGTGGGCGTCGATCGTAATGATCTCGCCCAGGAACTGCTCGTAAATTTCACCGAGTACTTCGGTTTCGACAACGGCGAAGGTGTAGGGACTCTGCGGATAATACAGCTCGTTGATGATCCCGCTTAGCACATCATCGCTGATGCGGACGCCCAGCCGGGCATCGTCGAGCAGGTGGAACAGGCCGGAATCATAGAAGGCATCCGCCCGCCGCAGCTCCTCCAGTAAGGCATCGAAGCTGCCGCTGCCGGCGGCAAGGCCGCGCAGAGTTTCATAGCGTTCGATCTCACGATCCTCGCAGATACGCAGGAAGACGATCCGCAAAAGGAAAAGCTGTACCGCATAGGTCAGCTCTTCCGGCGACAGGCCGGGCGTGTTGCGGTGGATGTCCTGCGCCAGCCGCTCTCGCCAAGATCGCACCTGGTGCAGGAAGAAATCATCGAACTGTTCCGCCCCGTGGCGTGTCACATCGACGGAGAAGCGCCGGTCGAAATCGCCGGAATAGACCGCCTCGCGCGAGAGTAGCGGCCACAGCTCGTCAAAGCGCGCCTCTAATTCGTCGTAGCGCACCAGCAGAATGCGCGCGACATGCGCTTCGTCGGTCAGGTCGGGCTTGGGCTGGCAATCATAGACCGCGATTTGGTGGAAGTTGGTCAGGACCGCGATCGGCAGGCTGGCCGAATACCCGTATCGCCGCGTTTGAAACGCTGCATCTCGGTTGCGGTCGATATGGACGCTCGGCTTTTTGGCCTCGACGAACAGCTTGCGTTGGCGGGCAAGGCGCAGCTCATAGTCCGGCTTCTTAGAAAGCCGCTCTTCGCCTACCTCAACTGTGGCCTCTTCAATGACTTCTCGCAGGCCAAGCGCCTGCCCGGCTGCATTGTGCACGTCCCATCCGAACGCCGCGAGCAGCGGCGTGATGAAGTCCGTGCGAGCCTGCGTCTCGTTATAGATCGGTCGCAGATAATCCGCTTCGTTGCGCCTGAAGCTTTGCACCAGCTCGCCGATACGGGTACGCGCGGCGGATTTTATGTCCGCGTCGGTCATACGGCATCGCCTTGTGCCGCTTTTCTGGCCCCGCGCCGGCGAGAGTTCCGGCGATCCCGCATCTTGGTCCAAACGCTTTTCAGCAGCGTGCAGTCGGCCGCCGACAGACCCATGTGATCGCGCAGGACGATGCGCGCATTTTCTTCCAGAACGGAATCCAGCCGCCCGGCGCGAACCAGTTGATCCACTTCCGTCAGCGGCATCGCGCCATTCAGCTTTGCCGGCATCATCAGCCGTTCAGCTTCGGTCGGTTCCAGCTCCAGAACGCCACCGCCATAGCTGCGGCCCTCGATCTCGGCCGAGGAGGCCGTGAGCCAGGTGTAAGTGTTGGCAATGACCCGCTCCGGCTTCGCGCCTTTGCTTCGCATGCGGTGGATCGTATCGGTGGAGGTTGCACCGGAGGTGTTCAGCACCATGCGCGGGAAGTCGTAAATCTGCCGGAAGGCGAAGCCATCCGGTACCCACACGGACGGCACCAGATACCAAGGCTCGCGGATCGAGCATTTGTAGCCGGTATGAAATTCCTTGCGCTCGCCCTCTTCAATGTAGCGGCGCAGCTTGGCCGTCAGCTTGTCTGCCTGCCTAGGGCCGATGTTCAGCAGGTGGACGCGATCCCCGGCTGCCGCGAGGGATCTCCAGTCTGCTTTGCCGATCTGGCTTCCCTTCAAATGCGCGGATCTGGAGACGAGGGGCGTTGTGAAGCCTTCGAGGCCCAAGGCGGCGACCTGATCGGCCGACAGCACGAAAAATTCGTTCTTCCCCGTGACCACGCCCACGTTGATGCTCGCATGGGTGGACATCGGCGCGGTGATCGCAGCCTCCTTCAGCGCCCGCATAAAGGTGATCTGCCGGTTGTCGAGGAAATATTTCAGCCACTTCTCGCTGTCATGGCGGATCGTTTTGACTTCCGCCCGCTTCAGCAGAAGCGCCGGCTTGCTGCCGGTAATGTCGGCAACGGTATCGGCCGCCGTGAGAGCCACGCGGCAATCGTTGCCTTCCGACGCCGAGGCCAGAGCGCCGTCTGCCAGCAGCAGGACAACTTCCTGTTCCGCATTTTCAAAGAACAGCTCGTTGCACGCGATCACGTCGATGCGCGTGAAATGATCGGTCAGGTAGGATCGGAGCTGCGCTGCATAGGTGACTTGTAGGATTTCCGCCGGCAGCACGAGCGCGAGGCGGCCGCCCGGCTTCAGGCTGGCCGTCGCCGCGACGACGAACGGCACCCAGATATTCGTCAGGCGATTGGGGGTTAGCCCCTGTTCCCCCATGATCGACATGGCGATGGTGCGGTGCGGCTCCGGAAACGACTGGTAACGGATGAAGGGCGGGTTGCCGATAATCGCGTCAAAGGCGGGCTGATCGGCCTCCTGCCACCATGCGAAGAAATCAGAATTTTGAACGATCTTCTCAGCCAATTTGCCAAGCATAGGCCGCAGCCGTTCGGTCGCAGAGCTGGTTTCGGCGGGGATGATCTCGACGCCGGTAAGAAGGCGCGCGATCTTGGCCGGGGCTGCGCCAAGCGCCCGCAGGCGGCGGGCAGCCGCTTCGAGAAATGCGCCATCGCCGCAGCTCGGCTCCAGTAAGGCATCATCGGCAGACTGAATTGCCCAGTGGCAAAGCCATTCCGCGACCTTCGACGAGGTGTAATAACCACCGCGCAGCTTGTCTTCGTCCAAATCGGCATAGCGACCACGCGGGCTGACGCTAGAGGCTACGCCCTCGGCCTTGATGGTGCGTGATTTGGTGCGCGTGATTGTCATTCTTTCCCCACATGAAGCAGCAGCATGTCATCCTTCAGGAGGCGGTCGATCGCTTCACGAATTACCCATGCCACCGACACCCGATTCTTTCGGGCAATCTCGTTAAGCTCGCGGTGCTGCTCCGCCGTGAGGCTGACGGACAGGCGATGTGCGGACTTGTCGTCGTTGTTTGAAGCGGTGCTTTGCATGGCAGCTTTTTTGTTACATCAGTACGCACCACACTACACCAGAACGGTGCTGGAGGTAAAATTCCTTCTCAAAAACCACCGTTTTTGCGAGATTGATGGCCGCCTCGCGCGAGCACCTCGCACGGGCCGTGCATGCCTCTCAAAACTATCTCTTGAAATTAGTCTCTCAATTCCCCCCATAGTGAGACGAGTTTTAAGAGGTTTGCATGCTTGTCGGCTATGCCCGAGTCTCGACACAGGATCAGAATCCCGCCTTGCAGCTCGACGCCCTGACGGCGGCGGGCTGCGAGAAGGTATTCACCGAGAAGGCATCCGGGGCGCAGCGCGCCCGGCCCGAGCTGGCCGCCGCCCTGTCCTACATGCGATCGAGGGACAGCCTTGTTGTCTGGAAGCTCGACCGCTTGGCGCGCTCCTTGCCCCAGCTCATCGAGACGGTTGCCACCCTTGAAGATCAGGGCATCGGATTCCGATCCCTGACAGAGGCGATCGACACGACGACCGCCGGCGGCAAACTGATCTTTCACATTTTCGGGGCGCTTGCCGAGTTCGAGCGATCCGCGATCCGCGAACGAACCCGCGCCGGCCTCAAGGCTGCGCGCGATCGCGGCCGCAAGGGCGGCCGCCCCTCTGCCCTGTCCGCCGCCGACGTGTCCGCCGCCAAGGCGCTCTTGCGCGATCCGGCGATCACCGTGGACGAGGTGGCAACCCGTCTGAAGGTTTCGCCGGCGACACTCTACCGGCATTTGCCGGGCGGGCGCGGCGGTATCGGGGCGCAGGTGGAAGCAAGTGCTCAAGAAGATCATTTCGATTAAGAACGTCGGTCGGTTCCGCAACTCGGCCGCATCCGGTAATCCGCAGCTTGCCAAGCACACCTTCATCGCCGGTGCGAACGGCTTCGGCAAAACGACGCTCTGCGCCGTCCTGCGCTCCCTGCAAACTGGCGATCCGGCCCATGTCCTCGGCCGCAAGACCCTTGGCGCGACCGACGCGCCGGCAATCGAACTGCTGCTGGACGGCGGCAGGCAAGCCCGATTCGACGGCACGGCATGGAACGCGACCAAGCCGGAAATCGCCATCTTCGACGGCGTGTTTGTCGCGGAGAATGTCCATTCCGGCGAAGTCGTGGACATCGAGCACAAGCGCAATCTATATCGCGTCATCGTGGGCGACGCCGGCGTGAAGCTCGCGGCGCAGGAGGCCGAACTGGCCGCCGAGAGCCGCGCCAGAACCGGCGAGATCAGCACGGCGCGCAAGGCAGGTCAGCCGCATGTGCCGGCGGGCATGAAGCTGGACGCTTTTATTGCTTTGCCGGAGACAGCCGACATTGCCGTGCAGATCGAGGCGCAGGCGCGCAGCGTGGACGCGCTGCGACAGGCTGGGGCGCTGCGCGCCCGCCCTGCCCTCTCGGAATTTGTAATTCCGGCCCTGCCGGATGATTTCATCGGCCTGCTGGCCCGTACCATCGACGACATTGCGCAGGACGCCGAGCAAAGATTATCGGCGCACCTGGCCGCACATGGCATGATGGCCAGCGGCGGCAACTGGATCGCGGACGGCCTCGGCCATGCCGAAGATACCTGCCCCTTCTGCGGGCAGGATATTCGGGGCCTTCCGCTGATCGCCGCGTTCCGGGCCGTGTTCAGCGAGCGTTACGAGGCGTTGGCCGAAGAAATCGCCACCATGAAAGCGGGCCTTGTGCGGGACATGGGCGACGCCGCCCTGACCAGGCTTGGCACCATCGCGGCGCAGAACAACGGTGGCGTCGAGTTCTGGCAGAAATATTGCGCGATCGATACCTCTGCCCTCGCCTTGTCGGCCGAGGCCGTCGAGACGATCCGCGGGCTTGCCGCCGCGGCGATCGGGCTTCTAGACTGCAAGGCAGTCGTGCCGCTCGAACCGATCACACCGGATGCGGGATTTACAGCCGCGTGCGCCGCCTATGACGGCGCAGCCGCCGCCATCGAGGCGACGAATACCGCGATCCGGGCGGCAAATGTTGTCATTGCCGACAAGAAGGCCGACGCGGGCGACCTTAAGGCGGCCGAGGCCGAACTGGCCCGCCTGACGGCGATCCAGACTCGGTACCGCGCGGACGTGTCCGAGCTTTGCAGCACCTATACGAGGCTCTCCGGTGAAAAGGACGCCATCGAGGCGCGCAAGGAAGCCGTCAGGAAGCAGCTCGACGCGCACACAAAGACCGTGGTGAAGCCCTACGAGCGGCGCATCAACGACTACCTGGCCGCATTCAATGCCGGCTTCACCATCACCGAGACCAAGCACTCCTACCCCGGCGGCGTCGCCACATCGAGCTATCAGCTCGTTATCAACGACACGGCCGTTGATCTTGGCGACAGCAAGACTCCGGGCGATCGGCCGAGCTTCAAGAACACCCTCAGCGCCGGCGACAGCACCACCCTCGCCCTTGCGTTTTTCCTCGCACATCTGGAACGCGATCCGGCAACGGTCGGAAAGCTAGTCGTGTTCGATGACCCCTTTAACAGTCAGGACGCTTTCCGCCGTCGGCAAACCGTGCATGAGATCATGAAGGTAGCCGGAAAATGCGCCCAGGTGATTGTGCTTTCGCACGATGCCACGTTCCTCAAGCAAGTTTGGGACAAGTCGCCGGGCGCCGATCGTGTCGCGCTGATGATTGTCGATCATCGCGCCCAAGGCTCGAAAATCACGCCCATAGACCTGGAGGACGCTTGCCGGGGCCGGACGGCGGAGGACATTGACCACCTGCAAACCTATCTCACGACCGGCGCGGGCGTCTTGATCGACATTATCCGTAAGATGCGCGTCGTCCTCGAAACCCATTGCCGCACGACATATCCGGGCAGTTTCCTTGCCGGTGACTGGCTGGGCGACATGGTGCGGAAGATACGTGAGGGCGGCGACGTTCATCCCGCGCAAGCGCTTTATGACGAACTGGACCAGATCAACGGCTATACGAGCCAGTATCACCACGGGGAGAATATGGCCGACGCCACGCCGGATCAGGTCGATCCGATCGAACTAACAGGCTTTACCCGACGCACCCTGCGTATCGTCAACGCCATTCAAGCCTGACTCTTGCTAGATTAAAGCATGCAGCAATCTTGCAGAAGGCTTCTTCAAGTAGTAGCATGCAGCAATCTAGCAGAATGAGGGTGACTTATGGCCTCGGTGGTAGCGTTCGTGTCGCAGAAGGGCGGTGTCGGAAAGAGCACGTTGGCCCGTGCCCTAGCCCGTGAAGCTGCGGCAGGCGGACTACGGGTGAAGGTGGCCGACCTCGACACCCAGCAGGGAACCTCCGTTGACTGGCATCGACTTCGACTAGGCGCAGGTATTGAACCTGTTGTCTCTGTGGAGGCGTTCGCCACGGCGGCCCAAGCGCTGGCCGTGGCTGATGCCTATGACATCCTCATCATCGACGGGCCGGCCCGAACCAGCCAGGGAACGCTTGAGATTGCGAGGGCCGCTAGCCTTGTGGTGCAGCCCACAGGAGCCTCGCTGGATGACCTGCGGCCGGCCGTGCGCGAGTTCCACGCCCTTGCCAAAGCGGGCCTGCCTGTCGATCGCCTGACTTTTGCGCTCAACCGCATCGGCACAGATGCCGAGGAAGCGGAGGCGCGGGCCTATCTCCAAGAGGCGGGCTACAGTGTCCTTACCGGGTGCCTGGTGGAACGCCCAGCTTATCGCCGGGCGCAGAATGGCGGTCATGCCGTAACTGAAACCCGTTACAGCGCGCTCAATGCGCGCGCCGACGCCCTCATCCAATCCCTTATCGACCGAGTGACCGATCATGGCTGATGTATCGAAGCTGAAACAGACTCGCCGTTCCCTTGGTGCGCCACCCTCGATCGAGGAAGCCAGCCCCAACCTTAGAGCACCGGAAATTGCCCCTCTGCCCTCGGCTGTCGAAGTTGGAACAGAGGCCGGCCCCAGGCGACGCGATGCCCGCGCCCTGCGGCGCACAAACCGGACCCTGCCTTTTGCGACGCGAGTTAGCCCCGAGTTCGACAACCGTTTGCGGGACATCGCCGAGCGCGACGGGCTCAAGCTAGTGGAACTGCTAGAGCGCGCATTGGACGCCTATGAAGCTCAGCTACAAAAGCATGTGGCAAGATTGTAGCAAGATTGCAGATAGGTTGCCGCAAGAGGATTGATATGAACCACGAGCGCACCGCACGGCGTCCACGCACCTATCTGAACGTCGACTTCGAGAAGAAGGACCATGCCAAGCGGCATGGTGCGCAGTGGGATGTTCAGCGCAAGAGCTGGTATGTGCTTGGGGACGTGCCGGAGGAGCTGGTCAATTACGTCACTCCCGATCCGTTGCAGGCGAGTCTGGCGCGGCTTGGGGCCACGCTCGCCGCTGATGCGGCAGAGCGGACTAAATCGAGTTTGAGGCGACCGCCGCCTGGCGATGAGCAGGCCGATTTCTTTGTGCCGACGCTCTATGACGTTGCGACTAAAGACAGCCGCTCCATCATGGACGTTGCGGTTTTTCGCTTGTCGAAGAAAGACAAGCGGGCAGGGGAGACGATCCGCTACGACCTGACGGACGGTTATGTGGAAGTCAAAGCCGGCCCGGATGGCATGGCCTCAGTGTGGGATTACGACATCGTGTTGATGGCGATTTCCCATCTCACCGAAGCGATGAACCGATACCGCGACGGGCGGGGCGAAAAGCCCGGCCTGATCTTTCGGCCTCATGTCTCTGAAATCCTGAAATTCTGCCGTCGCTCGGATGGCGGCCGACAGTATGAAGAAATCGAGGGAGCCTTAGACCGCCTTAAGAACACCACCATCAAGATCGTTAGAACCACAAGGAAAGGGCGCGGCAGCCGCCTCATGCGTGAGGCACAGGCCGAGGGGCTAATCGGCAATTACAAGACGGTTTCCTATGCCGACACCGGCCGCGTTGCGATGGTGGAAGTAGAGATTCCAGGGTGGATTTACCGTGAGGTTGTCGAGGCCGAGAACCCGGAAGTTCTGACAGTTCACCCCGCGTTCTTTCTGATCGAACCCGGCATTGGTCGCTTTCTCTATCGTGTCGCCCGCCGTGCGGCGGGGAAGGGGGAAGCCCGGTGGGCGTTCCGCACGATCTATGAACGCAGTGGCAGCGCCGGTACCTTCAAGGAGTTCTGCCGCCTGCTGCGTGGCATTATCGCAGTCAACGATTTGCCTGAATATGGCTTGAGCGAGGTTCCAGGCAAAGAAGGCCCGACACTCGTTATGGCCTATCGCAACGCCGTTCCGTCAATCGAGTCGGACCAAGCAGAAGGTGGGTAATCGACGGAATACCCGCCGCTAATGCGCTATCGTGCGCTAGAGCCACCTACAACCCTCCATTCTAATTCGCTTAGGTTGTGGATAGCCCGTCGATTACCCACCGGCTTCCGTCGATTACCCACCATCTTCCGTCGATTACCCACCATCTTCCGTCGATTACCCACCAAACCACTTCATAACTACTTGATTTACAATGTAAAAATGGCCCTTTTTAAGGCTAAAACTCTTTAAAACAAATAAAACTCTTAAAACGGCTTAGCTTGTAGATAACTCCCCTCAACGAGCTATCTTGCGAATGTACACGACGACGCCTTCGGCAGCCTACGGCGCTCCCCCTCCACGCCCGCTCGTCGTCAGCACCACCGAAGCAGGTGGTAAGAGGGGTATTGCTCAGGAAGCAATGAGGGGGCCGGCAGGCTTTCCCCATCCTGTGACGGTCAGGGAAGATACCAACCGCTTATATTCCCCTTGGCATCCGCGTTCGGAAAGCAGACCGTGCCATCTTTCCGGCGTTCCGTGGTCCATCCATTCCCACGGCACAGGGCCAGCAGGTCGAGGCTGCCCCGTCGATCGAGGGCATAAGCCCGCTGTCCGGCCGGAGTGTTGGCCCAGCTCGCGGCGGCCTCCTGATTCCAGGCTTTCTGGTATCCGTCTGCGTACCCAGTGTCCCATCCAGACCGCTGACCGAAGAAATATCCCCCGCCAAACGCCACCAGAACGATCAGGAAGGCCGTCAGACCCGTCCAGAGTAGAGATGAGCGTATTTCGGTCTTGGCGGCCTGTATCGCCTCCTGTGAGGCTCCTGTGGCCTGTTTAAGCGCGGCCTTCATTTCGGCCGACAGGGCGTGTTCCTGCTGGTTCCGGGTGGCCTGATCGGTTCGGACGGCCCGAAGCAGGCGGTTTGTCTCCGCCATTTCCCGGCCGAGCTGGTCGAACGCGGCCAGCCCGTCATCCAGCTCGCGTTCGTCGGTCATGACTTGTCAGGCTAGGGCTTCTGCCACCCCTCGAACGCCTTGTGGTCGTGGTCGCGGGTGATGCGTTTCATCAGTTCGTCAATGACCCGTCCGAAGCGTTCATCCTTCCCGGCCGCGTCGATCAGAAGCCCCCCGAGAATGACATAGACACGGGGACGGCCATCGCCGGGGATCGTATTGGTTTTGACGGTTCCGGTGGTGTTGGATCAGGTTGTGGCACTTCCACCCATTCCACCCTTACATCACAGCACAAAGCCTGCTCGATCCATGACTGAAATCCTATTTCCTGACCAATAGGAACCCATGCGAGCCTTGGTTTTTGCCTAGCGCCTTCTGGTTGATATCGAGCTAGGGTGAAGCCTTCCAATGATGAGAAGGCATCCCAATCCACAGACCCCCTGATCCCTATAGAGATATTATTATAGGAGTTAGGGGGTCTGTGATTTCCTGCATCAAACCCTCTCTCCGCAGCTTTTGGCGTGGACCAGATACGCGGATAAGCTTTGGCTGCATCGGTTGGAGAAGAAATCAGGATCGGAGATAGATCACTGGCTTGTCCTGTCTCCATAGCTATTGAGAGAGCCATCTGATCCCATGCAGTAGGGCCAGTTGCTTCCTGAACGTCGTCCAGGGGCATGTCTGCTGCGTAGGTATCGGCATAGACGAAAACCTCCAGAGGGTTATCGCTTGTGCGGTTTACGGCACGTCCACGTGCTGCTGCCTGTATCGCTTCTCCTGCTACCATCGCTTGCAGGAAGCCATCTGCTACTGGATCTGGGTGATGGTAATGCTTCACTGAAACAATACGACCGTTTGGCAGAATGCGATCTTTCTCGATGATATGGAAATGACTGGCCTCAGCCGTTCCATCAGGTCCAAGTTTTTTCTTCTCGATCCGTTGGATAGGGCGGCCTGTCATGGCTTCTGCTGTCATTTCAATCGGTTCAACGCTTGGAAGCATCCGTCCGAATATCAGTACAGTCCTTACCGTTTCCCAGCTGTTGCGCCCACGTGTTGCGCCTTGATGTGCCAGTTCGCAGCCAGGCGGAAGGAAGCCTGACTTCTTATGTTCCTGTTCGTCTAGATAGTCGTGGAGTGCCTTGCTAAATACAGCCAGCATGGGTTTGCATCCCGCTGTCAGCCAGTGGCGCCATAATGTCCAGCGCAGGCCTTCAATGCTCTGGGCGTGTTCCTTTCCCTTCCTGCCATTCCTGTGTTGCTCAATGGCGTTTTTCTGTGTGATCCCATGCCAGAATTTCCCTTGCATCCATACAAATCGGGCATGAGGGGTGGCCGCTTGCACATCGCTGCCTAGAGCCAGATTAGGAAAAAAATGTCGGATCAATGGCAGTTTAGGCGTAGCATCCAGCAGGATAACAGGGGTCTGGTCATTTTCATCGGGGCCGATCCAATGCTTATGGATTGATCGGCATCCTGTCAGGCGGTAGCGGAGAACGTTTTCCTCATCCCAGAAAAAGGAGATACGGGGGGTGGCTTCCAACCCTTCCGACAGGCATCGCTTCATTTCCCGCATCAGGGCTGCCAGACGGCCTAAGGCTTTCAGGATGGGAGTGCGTTCTTTTACACGGTCAATCTGAAAATCCGGGTGGCCTTTATCATCTGGCGTCATCCATTGAATGGCCTGTTCTACCTCGGGTAGCCCGTTTTCAAGACCTGCTAGGTCGAAATGCTGCTCGATGGTTGCCCGCGACAAATGACAGGTTGTCCCCCTTTCCAATTCTTCTGCTGCTCGTTCCAGCATGGCCACAATCCGGGATGCACGGTTTTCCAGGGGTCGTTTGCGGGAGGGGGCGAAATCCTACGCTAAGGATTTAGGCCAGCGATATTCGCCGGTGAGGTTGATGTGTTCCCATCCCAGCGGTGAGAC
>NZ_NKUF01000055.1 GCF_003206495.1 Gluconacetobacter entanii
CCTTCCATCAGGCGGTCCAGGAGGTCTTTATCAATGCTCATGCGGGGGCTCCTCTTCGAGCAATTTATCACCACACCGCACAAAATTCAGGATAGTCCCGACGAAACCCGTATTGTGCATTCTCGCGCTCCACCATTGCAAACTCTTTGCCTCGCGTTCTTTCTTTCAACCATCGTACTGCTGAATCATATACCGCATCGGCGCCTGTGGGATTCGCTTGCTCTTCCTGAACCGTGGGGAAGGATAGATTTTCGGGCACTACGCCTGCCAGATATGTGTGGTAACGCAGCCGGGTATACTGATCGAGTTCGCTGTCATGCCGCAAAAGTAGTGTTGTCGGCCATCCGCCCCACATCTTCAGTAGTTTTGGCTCAAGCCGCTTGCCCTTGGTGCGAGCATATGAGCCAAGCGCGTACAGAAGGCCGCATGACGTCGCTAATGTAAGAAGGGTCGCACCGCCACTGGAAAGCAGAAGCCACGGGAACCATGCCAGTATGGTGAGAAGGGGAGGAAAGATCGTTAGAAGAGCAGGAAACAGTCTGGCCTGCCGACCATAGCTATCGAATAGCTGTGCAATACCGTTCTGGGTCGGTTTCGCCACCATCAAGCCTTTTCATGAGAATCTGGATATGCGGTAGGCACCAATGGCGTGTAACCGGGCCGTGATGGCGCGGCGCCACCCCACATACGGATATTTTGGCCCTCGGTCATGTAAAGATTTGCACCACGATGGATAAGCGCGCGTTGCACGACCTTACGGGGATGGTCTTCATCTGCCTTCGCTGAGCTGATGTAGGCCTGAAAATGCCCTGTCTCCTGCTGCTCCTGGAGAATTGGGCCTACAATAGCGTTTAGTAAATCCGTGTTAACATTGTGTCGCCCACCATGGTGTGGAACTTGGAATCTATCGATCCCGGGAAGGGTCAAACCGACACATGGTGCATAGTCGATGACCTCCTGTAGACCGTTTCGTCCCGTATCAGCAGTTAACAGGATTTTCTTGCCATTCAGCACAGCGTACTGGACTACACTCATCTCATTTTCGTTGCTCGTATCTCCTGACGGAAAAGCTTCCGCTCCCCATGATGCTCGGAGCAATGCAACTGCTGTCTTCGCCTTCTCCATGATGGTACCAAAAATACTGTCGACTCTGGATTCCATCCCCGAGCGTTCCGGCGTCTTGTTCGACGTTAAAATGAGGTCGAAGTAGCGCTCACGCGAGGGGGCCATGACGTGGAATGCACCGATCTGCGCCCCTTGGAACGGTTCATAGATTGGAATGCCCTTGTCAATCGCTATATCTTCAAGAGCTGCAAGGTTAGCGTACGCACGCCGTAGAGCGCCTTGCAGGTGTGGTACACTCTCATAGGTATCAAAACGCTCAATGAGCTCTTCCGCATACTCCCACGGGCGGAGCATCCATAGTTCACCAACCTCAAAATGTTCGAGAATTGCGATTAGACCACGTGCGTGATCCCCATCGTTGTGCGTCGCGACCACACGATTAATGAATATCGGATTATCGTAATACTTGTTGATGAGGTCTCGAAGACACTCCCCACTGGTTATATACCCTCCCGTCAACAACGTGGATGGTCGTCTGTCCTGCCAATTCATAGCGAATTGCTATTGCATCGCCGCTCTTGCGTGTTTCGACACCTAAGAAATCTATTTCAAAGAAATCAGCCATTAGGTATTCTTTTCTCCGAGAAAAATTACTGCGATATCACTACGCAAGCTGCAATGAGATATAGATGGAAAGCGTCCTAAGCTTTTGCAAGGCGATGTAGAGGCTTTTTCCACGAGTGATTAGCCAGCGCTAGGAACTCATTTCCTCGTCATGTAAAACTGGGTAACTTTAGGTCAAGCTCTTCTGGACATCTTTATCATAGAAACGCTCAGTGTTGAACTTTCGTGCCTAATAGCAGACATTCCACTTTCCCCATTGCGGTCAAAGCGCACTATTTTTGCAGTATCATTTCTGCCATCCCATCCAGCCGGGCCTTATGTCGTTCCCAGTCCGGCATGATACGCGCCAGAAGAGCCCAGAAGGCTGGGCCATGATTATGCTCCTTCAGATGGCACAGTTCATGCAGGATGACGTAATCAATGTAGTCACGCGGAGCTTTGATCAGATGCGGGTTCAGTGTGATGGTCCCACCCGGTGAGCAGTTGCCCCACTGCGTCTGCATCACCTGGAGTTTCAGGACAGGAGGCGTGGTGATCCACAATGTTGTTGGGAGAAGGGCGTCCAGACGTGTCCGAAACACGTCCTGCGCCCGCGCAAAATACCAGAGTTCCAGCAGCTTCTGAATCCGCAAGGCGTTGCGTTCCTGCACGGAAACTTCCAGCCGGCCACGGAGCATCCGTACGGTCTCTGGCGCATCTGGCTGATGATGCACTTTCAGCAGATGCCGCCGCCCCAGATAGAAGTGGCTTTCCCCACTGACATATGTACGCGGCGTGGCATGCTCCTGCACCGCCCGGAAGTCCCGCAGTTTCTGCCAGATCCAGCGGGTTTTCTGTTTTAACGCCCTGTCCAGATCCGTCTCTGTTGTGCCCTCGGGCATGACCACCTGCACAGTCAGGTCAGGATGCACCTTGATGCGCAGCATCGTGCCGAGGCGCGCACGGGGCAGCAGTTCCACCCGGATCTGCTTACCCCCATAGGTCAGAATACGGTGCTCCTTGCCGCTCATGCTCAGCCACGCGCTGTATCAGCAGGGCCAGCCCGCATGATCTGGATGACCTGCTCGATGATCTCCTGCGCCTTATCCACGCCAAAGCCTGCTTTCTGACCCGTGCTGAACAGAAGAGGCAGTAGCTCCTTCCTGACTGCCCTTTCCATATCCGGGCGGCTGAGGGAGTTTTCCCGCACCGCCTTGTCCACGATTGTGTCGATCTCGAACGCCAGATCAATCCAGTGCTGTTTTTCCTCGTCCGTCTGCTTATGGTTGAAGATGGCAGCAAGTGTTTTGAGGAACACGCCATAATAGGCCTGTGCATGCCGGTGCCCGTCAAAAACAGTCGGAATGTTCTCCAGCTTGCGGTTGGCCACCTGTTCCTCAAACTCCTGGAACAGCATGAACTGCTTGAGCGGATGATCAAACAGGCTTTCCGCTTCTGCGATCACCTTGCGCAGCAGGGCCGAGAAGGCTTCCTGGGCGTAAGGATCATCCTGCATCTCGTGGTCGATCATCTTCGTCACACGGGTGCGGATCAGATCCGTCTCGTTACGGGTCTTTTCTTTGCTCCAGGTCTCTGGCTGGTTGTCTTCGGGCTTCTGGCCCATCTTGCCGACTGCATACAGGCCGTCGGACTCATGAATCTTTACACCCCCTATGTGTTGGTCCATGAGTTTTTTTACCGACTCAGAATACTTGTCAAAGTCCACGGTTTCACCCGCATCCTGCATCACCGTCCGCCGCAGGCTACTCAGTTGCTTCAGCGTTTCCTTGTAGGTGGCGCGGTCCTTTTCCGTAAAGCTGGTGTCTTCAAAGAACGCCACGGATTGCAGCGCCACCTTCAGGCAGGCGGCAAACTTTGTCAGCGCCTCATAGAAATCATCGCGGCGCTTGAGGTTCACATCCACCATCTGGCCGTGCTCTTCCACCATGCGTGGCATGAGCACGGCGCGAAGCTGCTGGATGTCACTTTTGTTCTTCACCCCATCAAAGATGGCCCACAGGGTTTTGTGCAGGGCAGGGAGCTCGCGGTATTCCGTGCTCATCTGGCTATACAGCCCGGCAATATCCTTCGGGTCATACCCGCCGACATTTTCGGCTGCCAGCTCGTCATACCGGGCCAGTGTGGTGTCCAGCTCCGCCAGAATGCCGCGATAGTCGATCAGCAACCCGTGCTTCTTCTGGTCATGCAGACGGTTCACGCTGGCAATGGCCTGGAGCAGATTGTGCTGCTTGAGGGGCTTGTCGATATACAGCACCGCGTTCTTCGGTTCGTCAAAGCCGGTGAGCAGCTTGTCGACCACGATGATGAGCTTGAGATTGGGATCGTTCTCAAAGCGGTCAATCACATTTCGCGTGTAGTCTTCCTCACTCTGGGTGCCGACATTCTCCTTCCACCAGGTCTGGATTTCAGGCTGCTTGCGCTCATCCACTTCCGTATGGCCTTCGCGCGTATCGGGCGGGCTCATGACGATGGCGCTCTCGAACAGACCAACCTCGTCCAGATACCGTTTGTAGCGGATGGCGGAGAGCTTGCTGTCACAGGCCAGCATGCCCTTGAGGTCTTTATCAATATTGTTGTCGAAATGCGTGGCCAGATCCATGGCGATCAGTCGGATGCGGTCATCCGCCTTGTACACCTGATTGGCGCGGGCAAAACGCTTCTTGAGGTCCGTGACCTGCTCCTTGGTCAGCCCCTGCGTGATGCGTTCGAACCAGGCATCAATGGCCTCATCATTCACGTTCAGATCGGGCTTGCGTTCTTCATAGAGCAGGGGTGTTACGGTGCCGTCTGAGACGGCCTGCTGCATGGTGTAGGAGTGGATGATCCTGCCAAAGCGGCTGGTGGTCTCGCTCCCCTTGAGCAGCGGCGTGCCGGTAAAGGCGATGAAGGCGGCATTGGGCAGGGCATGCTTCATGCGGGCATGGTTCTCACCGCCCTGACTGCGATGGCCTTCATCCACCAGCACGATGATGTCTGCACTGTCATTATGGCATTCGGGATAGCCGGTGGCGGTGTGGAACTTGTTGATGAGCGAGAAGATGATGCGTTCCTGCCCGTGCCCGATCTGCTGCGCCAGACGGCGGCCTGAGGTGGCCAGCGCCTCTTCCTTGTCCTTCTTGTCCGCCAGTTCACCACCTGTGGAGAAGGTATTACTGAGTTGGCGTTCCAGATTCTTGCGGTCTGTCACGACAATGATGCGACATTGGTTGAGGTCGTCATCCAGAATGAGGGCGCGGCTGAGGAACACCATGGTGAAGGACTTGCCAGACCCCGTGGTGTGCCAGACCACGCCACTTTCACGCCAGCCATCGCTGCGGCGGGACTTGATGCGTTCCAAAAGGCGCTTGATGCCAAAGACCTGCTGATACCGGGCGACGATCTTGCCGGCCTTGCGGTCGACCAGCGTGAAGTATCGCGTCATTTCCAGCAGGCGCTGGGGTGAGAGCAGGCCAATCAGCAGCCGGTCCTGATTCGAGACATGCAGCGGACGGGAGGCCCAGTCCTCGAACCATATCCGGGCAGGGGGGGGTCGATCAGCAAACAGCGCGTCTTTCTGGGCACTCGAAAGCGGCGCGTTCTTGAGCGCCTCCATCCGGCTTTCGGGAATGTCCTCTTCCTTCCAGCTGGCCCAGAACTTCTTGGGCGTGCCACAGGTGCCATAGCGTCCGTCATGCCCGTTGATGGACAGCAGAAGCTGGCTGTAGGCAAAAAGCTGGGGAATTTCATCCTTGTTCTGGTTGCGAATGCTCTGGGAAATGCCAGCGTCCACGGTCGGGCCTTTGCCCGGCTGGCCATCGGGACGCTTGGCCTCGATCACGGCCAACGGGATGCCGTTGACGAAGCACACGATGTCCGGCCTGCGGGTCTGGGTCAGATCCGTGCGCAGGACGCTGTATTCTTCGGTAAAGGTGAAACTGTTGTTCTCCGGGTTCTGCCAGTCGATGAGGGCGATGGTCGGGTTGGCCTTGTGCCCGTTGATGAACTCGGTAATGGCAATGCCGAACAGCAGATGCGTGGTCATCTTGTCATTGGCATCGCGCAGGCCGGAGACGAAATCCGGATGCGTGACGTGAGAGACCAGTGTGTTGATGGCCTGATCGGACAGGCTGTGCTCCTGTCCTTCAAACGTGAAGCGCCGTTTTTTCAGCTCCGCCCGCAAAAGTGTGTCGAGCACCACGGCACTTTGTTTGCCGCCCCGCAAGGCCAGCGCCTCGGATGGTGGCAGAAACCGCCAGCCGAGGGTGCTGAGCAGAGCCAGTGCGGGAAGTTTGGCGCTGTATTCTTCCTGAAATTTGGGAGCGGGAGCCATGTTTTCAAATATCCTGTTTCTGAAATACCTTAATCGACCTTCACGCGGCGCTTGCCCGTGAGAAGCTGCTGCATCAGGGCTTTCTTCTCCTGACGCAGGCGCGAGAGGTCGGATTCAAGGGATGCTATTTCTTCGTCCGCTGTGGTTAGGACAGCAGCTATGGCTTTTTGTTCGGGGAGTGGGGGCGCGCTGATATGTATTTTGCAGAAATCTTTTTTAGATATTTCGGCAAATGTTGACCCAGAAGCCAAGCGCTGCATTTCATGCTTCTGAGTGCAGAGAAAGTAATAGACAAACTCGGGAAGGAAGAGTTTGTTGAATACGATATTTTTGAACCCTTGATTAGTCGTAATGGGTTTCTTCGCAATCGCCATGTAGCCAATGGTTGCGCGTGTGCAAACAAGCAAGGAGCCTGCGGGCAACAAAGTGGTTGCGCTATCTTTAATCCCCGCCTGTGTTATTTTTCGCTTTGTATCATCAACGTATTTTTCTCTTAACGATGTGACATCGGTAGGCGTGAGCCAAAGCACATCTCCATCCCAATAAGCGGGCACTGTGGTATCGGGTGTGCCGCCAGAGACAATTTTTCCGGTCTTTTCTAAAGAGACTTTCTTCCATTCCCCCGTGAACCCCGGCAGGCGTTTTTTGCCTGTGAGGAGTTGCTGCATGAGGGCTTTTTTCTGCTGCTGGCTGTTGGCCAGAAGCTTTTCCGTTCCCTCAATCGCACGATCCCACGTCGAGAGGATCGCCGCGATCTTCTTCTGTTCGGGGAGAGGTGGGATGAGAATTGGAACATTTGAAAACGTTTTTTGTTTATAATTGGGACGGCCTGTTTGCTAGCCAAGTTGTTGATTGAGGGTTTATATAAAATTAAGCTGTAGTAGATAAAATCAGAATTATTATTTTCATTTGGAAAAAGAGAGTTTATCTGCTGATTAGTTGCAGAGTCTTCTTTATTGATTCCTATTTTTCCAATAGTCCCTATGCAGGAAAATAAAACTGAGCCTTTCGGTATCAAGCGCGTACATTCTGCGCCAAGAGAGCTAAGGGTTCTCTCTGTTTGGGTAACATATTTATTTTCACCCAAATCTGCGGGAGTGATAAACAAAATATCTCCGTAATAAAAACTTTCATTTTTTGTTGGAGGGGTACTACCAGTTGTTATTCTGGATATTTCGCCCAATTTACTAATTTTTCACCCCTCAGGAAGCATAACCCAGCTCCTTCAGATAAGCGTCCATCTGGGCTTCCAGCTTTGCCAGTTCTGCCTTGATCTCTGCCCGTTCCTTGCGCACGGCGTTCAGATCAATCTCCTCTTCTTCCTCAAACGTATCGACATAACGCGGAATGTTCAGGTTGTAGTCGTTCTCCCTGATCTCGTCCGGCGTGGCGAGGTGGGCGTATTTGTCCACGTCCTTGCGGGTACGGTAGGTGTCCACAATCTTCGTGATGTTCTCTTCGGTCAGCACGTTCTGGTTCTTGCCCGCCTTGAACTCGCGGCTGGCGTCAATGAACAGCACGTCCTTCGTCTTGCGGTCCTTGCGGAAGATCAGAATGGCCGCCGGAATCCCCGTGCCAAAAAACAGCTTTTCCGGCAGGCCGATCACCGCATCCAGCAGGTTTTCCTCAATCAGCTTCTGGCGGATCTTTCCTTCTGAACTGCCACGGAACAGCACGCCATGCGGCACCACAACCCCCATGCGGCCCGTGCGGTCTTTCAGCGTGGCAATCATGTGCAGGATAAAGGCGTAATCGCCCTTGGTCTTGGGCGGCACACCACGGGCAAAGCGGTGATGCACGTCTTCCGCTGCGTCTTCATGGCCCCATTTATCAAGGCTGAAGGGCGGGTTGGCGGTCACCACGTCAAAGCGCATCAGATGGTTCTTGTCATCCAGCAGTTTGGGGCTGCGGATGGTATCGCCCCACTCAATGCGATGGTTGTCCTCGCCATGCAGGAACATGTTCATCTTGGCAAAGGACCAGGTCGAGCCAATGGCTTCCTGCCCATGCAGGGCGTAATCCCGGCTGCCCTTGTGGTTCTGCGTCACCTGCTTGCCGCACTTCATGAGCAGGGAGGCCGAGCCACAGGCCGGGTCACAGATGCTCTCACCCGGTTGTGGATCCAGCAGGCGGGCCAGCAGTTTACTCACTTCCGGCGGGGTGTAGAACTCGCCCGCCTTCTGCCCACCACTGGCGGCAAAGTTCTTGATCAGGAATTCATAGCCATTGCCGATCACGTCCAGATTGCCCACGCGCGAGGGGCGCAGGTTCAGGTCCGGTTTGGCAAAATCTTCGAGCAGATGTCGCAGAATGGTGTTCTTCTGCTTTTCATCACCAAGTTTGTCAGAGTTGAAGCTGATGTCCTGGAAGACGCTCTTGCCTGCGTCCTTCAGTTTGGTGCCATTGGCTTCTTCAATGGCGTGCAGCGCCTTGTCAATCCGCTCGCCATTGCCGGGCGTATTACGTTCTTTATAGAGGGTGTAGAAATCGGCACCTTTCGGCAGAACAAAGCGTTCCTGTGCCATCATGGCTTCAATCAGTTCGGGATTGTCGCCATATTCCTTTTTGTAAGTGTCATAATGATCCTGCCATACATCGGAGATGTATTTCAGGAAAAGCATGGTCAGCACGTAATCCCGATACGTGTCGGGGCTGACAGTGCCACGGAAGGTATCGCAGGCACTCCAGAGTGCCTTGTTGATGGTATCTTGAGAAATCTGTTCGGTCACGAAGTCAAATCCTGTTTCAATATATGCAAGAAATATCAGTCAGCCAGAAGGTCTCTGGCAAGACCGGTCATGATCTGCTGGTTGGTCTGGCGCAGGCGTTGGAGAAGCTCTTCCTCGCGCTGCATGGCGTTGGCCAGACCCACAATCTGTTCCTGTCGGGGCAGGGGAGGCAGCACAACGGGCGTGGCCTCCAGCACAGGCCGGGCAATGTTGCACACAAGGGTGGAACTCTGGGCGTTCTGTTCCAGATGCCGCTGCGACGGTTCCTGATTGAGCCACCAGGTCAGATAGGCTGGCAGCACATCGGACCGCGTCACGCGCAGCACAAAGAAGTGTGGTGCTGCGACGGCCTGAAGGCTGCCGATACGCTCATCGATCAGAACGGCCTGTGACACATTGCCACGGGCAGGGAAGAGAATATCCCCCGGACGCAACCAGTCGGGTTCACGACGGCCGGTCACTTCCGTCCGTACGCAGGACGTCCAGTTCACGCCAGAAGGTGACGTGTCACGCATCTGCACGACAACCGTTTCAGCCCCTTCGGTCGGGTCAATCCGCCCTCTGAACGGATGACCTGCTGCGATTGTAGCAATGCTCGCCAGATCTGTTTTGTATGCACCATCACGCTTCATGCAATCTTGATACCTACCCACAAGACTGGCGTCAACAGAATTCTTCCATCGACTTTGGTGCAGATAAAATGTCCTGTAACTTTGCTCTTCATGGCGTGATGACACCGTCATGACGGTGTCACCTGGGTGTCATTTTGATCGCACCTTTGGTGCTCCCTGAGAGACTGGAATGACGGCGTCATGACGCCGCCTCGAATGGTGTCATGCGTTCAGTGACACTGTCACACAGTGTTGTCACAGGCTGTCATGACGGTGTCATGACAGGTGTCATGCAAAGTGTCATTCTCGTCATGACACATGGAAAACGGCAGAAAACAGCCATTTTTCATTTTTCTCGCGTGTTCCGGCTTTTGCGTGTGTGAGGGCACGCTACCTCAATTTCATACGCACACTTCGTATGCATATGAAATTGAAGGCTTTTTTCTTTTCTATCGCGGCATTTTTGCGAAGCAAAAATCAAAGCCGCTCTTTTTCTCTGATTTCGGGTCTCTTGCACCTTGGGTGGCCCTGATGACGGGGGTGACGGTGTCATTTTTTCGGGCCGGGCGTTGTGAGGCGCACGACCCCAAATTCCCCAGAGGATTTTGTTCCCTGCATCGTCGGGGAGTGAGGATCGGGTTGGGGCGTCTCGTTCCTTCATGCTTTGAACGAGAGAAAACAATGTCTGATCGTACTACGATTTCTTCCGCCACCGAGGTGGATCTCATGCAAATTGTCGCCCTGCACAGGCTGCTTGATTTTGCTGTCAGTGAGGCTCTTGCCGGTAACATGGATGACAGTGTCCTGGAAGGCGTGGTCATCCTGACGCGCATGGTTGGCCGGAAGGTCAGTCTGGTTGCCAACAGGCTGCTAGGCAGTGAAGCATCTTCCCGCGATGACTGAAGCCAATACTGCGAATGAGCAGTAAGCCGCTACAGATTAACTTTCCCTTTTCATAATACACGCATGTTCTCAGAATGCTCGCAGAGCAATGGGGAACGTGCGTCCACCTTACGGACACTTCTAATGACACTCGCTTTACCGAACAATGATCGTTTTAATAATGCTCTTCCAGCCTGGATGTTCGCTGGTTTTTTCCGTCCGAACGACATTGAGCGTTACGCTCAGCTTTCTCATGATCTGCTGGTGACGCCGACGCAGCAGATGCTGGAGTTCTGTGATGGAGGCCACGAACTGGTTGCCCGCTATAATCGCGACAGGGCCTTATGGCGCGCCTTTCGTCAGCGTGTGGCAGCGTATCACCGCGATCTCCCCGCCTGGCAGGAGCAGGTTCGCGTCAATAACTACCGGATCGGCTCCATTGTGGAACTGGCTGTTTATCGGCGCCTGCTGCAAGAACAGGAAAGCGGCCTCACTATTATGGTTCAGCCACCCATTAGAGAACTGGGAAACAGAGGATTTGCGGATTTCGGTCTGTATTTCAAAGGACACCCCACAGTCTACATTGAGGTCGCCGGGACCGTTACGAGTACCGGGCTGTCGGTCTCTGAAAATGCTGAGAAATTCCGTATTGGTATTGAGGAACGTCTGATGCGCTACATGGGCGTTGCACCTGTAGAGGTGATCCATATTGACGAGGTCTGCGATGTGTCCACGCAGACAGAGCGGGTTCGTCAGGTTATTGAACGCGCAAAAAATGCATAATTCATTCCTGTTTAAGAATGAATCACCGAAAGAAAGAAGAGACATTAGCGGATAGCGCTTATCCGGTGACACGGGCCAGCCCATGAGGGTTGGCCCGTATCTTTGAAGGGTCAGAATTTGTGCTAAATTTCGATTCTTCGCTGAGGTGTTTCATGTATACAATAATGGCGATAATCGCGAAAAAACACTCGTAATCTATTGAGAAATAAAAACAAAAATAATTATTAAATTTTGGTCATTTCTTCAATGCGTAGAGAATTGAGGTAGCGTGCCTTTCGGCAGCCCAAAAATCCGGTGTGCAATAATGGCTTTATACGCTTCAGATAGCGGGGGAAGCCAATGACAGACAATCAGGATTTCGTGGCTGAGCACACTGCGGCGAATGACAATCTGGCATCTGCGGGTGTCGAAAAAGCTGCGCAGAAAGCAGTTTTTAAAGTTGCCAGTCTTATCGGTCGCAGAATGGCACGTGAATATTTCGCGATGCTGACCGCCGCCAATGACAACGGGCCCAGTAATGCAAAGGACCAAGCCAAAAAGGTTCAGATAGAAGGAGATTGCACATGAGCCGAGTTGCGGTGTACGCCAGATATTCCTCAGATAACCAGAGTGAAAGCTCGATTGAGGACCAGTTCCGCCTTTGTCGTGAGCACGCGGCGCGGGAGCGATGGCAGATCAGGGGCACATATCAGGATGCCGTCATTTCAGGGGCGAGCACGATCCTGCGGCCCGGCATCCAGGCGTTACTTCGTGATGCGCAGAGCGGGAAATTTGATGTGGTATTGGCCGAGGCGCTGGACCGCATTTCACGCGATCAGGCTGACGTCGCGACCCTGTTCAAACACCTGCGTTTTGCAGGTGTCGCCATTGTCACGCTGGCCGAAGGGGAAATCTCGGAACTGCATGTCGGCCTGAAAGGCACGATGAACGCGCTGTTCCTCAAAGATCTCGTCATGAAGACCCATCGCGGGCTTCGGGGCCGGGTGGAGAAGGGCAAGGCGGGCGGTGGCCTGTGCTATGGCTATCGGGTGGTCAAAAAACTGGACGCCAACGGCGAGCTGATCCGGGGCGACCGGGAGGTCGTGCCGGAAGAAGCCGAGGTGATCCGTCGTATCTTTCGCGCCTTCGCGGCGGGACAAAGCCCCGTTCCATTGCGGTGGAACTGAACGGGGAGGGTATCCCCGGCCCGCTGGGTCGCGCCTGGGGGGATACCTCCATTCGGGGCCATGTCTCGCGCGGGACGGGTATCCTCCATAACGAACTCTATGCGGGCGTGCTGGTGTGGAACCGCCAACGCTTCATCAAAGACCCCAGCACCGGCAAGCGGGTGTCCCGCCCCAACCCGGAAAGCCAGTGGATCAGGACCGAAGTCCCGCATCTCAAAATCGTGGATGATGATCTGTGGCGGGCGGTGCGGGCGCGTCAGCAGGCCATAGCGGCGAAGGTCGGCCCATGCCCGACGAACACGCTGGAAGGCCGCGCAAGGCGGCTGCATCTGGCGAACCGGCCTGTCTCCCTTCTTTCCGGCCTGCTGTCCTGCGACTGCTGCGGAGGCAAGGTGGGCATGATCGTCAACAGCCGGTTTGGCTGCCTGAACCACCACCGCCGGGGCACCTGCGCCAATAACCGCACCATCCCGCGCCAGCGGATCGAGGCGCGGGTCCTGGCGGGGCTGAAAGACCGGCTGGTGTCGTCCGATAGCGTGGCCGAGGCGCTGCGGGCGTTCGCTGAGGAAGTGAACCGCCTCAACCATGAGCGGCGGGGACAGGCCATTGCGGACCGCAAGGTGCTGGACAAGATCGACCGATCAATACGGGGTATCATCACGGCGATTGAGGACGGGATGTATCAGCCCTCCATGAAGGCCCGCATGGATGATCTGGAACGCCAGAAGGCGGAGATCATGGAGCGTCTGGCGCAGGCCCCGGCGGACATTCCTGATGTGCATCCCAACATCGCCACTCACTACCGGCGCAACGTGGAGCGGTTCACCGAGGCGCTGGATGACCCGGACGGCGGCAGGGAGGCCGCAGAGGCCATCCGCTCGCTGATTGGTGGGATCGTAATCAACCCCGGCGACAAGCGGGGCGAGGTTCATATCTCCCTACGCGGTGAGTTGATGGGTATCCTTGATCTCGCCCATGCCAATGAAACCAAAAGGGAAACCCGCTTTATGACGGCGGCGGTCGCAGGCCCCCGCAACCAACGACGCTTGCGATGCCAACGCATCACCAACCCCAGTCCGGAAACGGGCTGGGGTTTTCGTTTGTCCGCTGCCCAACGCAACCGTCAGGATGCCGCCAAGATCGCCACGGATGTCGATCTGGAGGTGACCCTGCCCCGAAACGTGCCCTCAGTTTTAAGTTAGGGTCTGTGGGTTTATTGTATGCCTTGTTGGCGTGTTGGGCGAAAGCTTCTGGTGTCATACCGTTGAGGCTGGTGTGGGGCCTGACGGCGTCGTAGTCGGCTCGCCAGGCGTCGATGACCGTCCGAGCGTGGGCGAGGTTTCGGAACAGGTGCTCGTTGAGGCATTCGTCCCGGAACCGGCCGTTGAAGCTCTCGACGAACCCGTTCTGCTGCGGCTTGCCTGGTGCGATGTAGTGCCACAGCATCGACCGTCTTTCCTGTCAGGTCAGGATCGCGTTCGAGGTCATCTCGGTGCCGTTGTCGCTGACGATCATCACGGGAAAGCCGCGACCGTAACTCTATCGAACGGTATTAAGCATTCACCAGTCACGCATGATGACCTGCATGATCGCAACCTGAACTCAAGGTTCCTGTCGGGTAGTGAATGTTTTGGATATAATCCACCAGCGATCTGCTTCAAAAATCATATGCATCAAATCGATAAAATTATGCTGACTGGCAAAACATTCAGTGATGACAACGGCTGATGCAATATTCCCGAATTTCTGAACCGCTTTTATCTCATAAGTTGATCTGCTGTTGTCTATCGCCCGTAACTGAAGATCTGTCACGTCATCGAAAAATGGATCTGGTTGACCTAGATAAAGCTGCCTCCCCATAAACCCGTTCATGACAGCGGTCGCATGAAAGCAGTTGCGCAGAAGTCTGACATCCAGCGTCTTGCATCCTTCGACATACATCTGAAGGAGCAGGGTAGGTGTGGTTGCGCCTGCTGTATCGTTCACGGGGACGCCCTTTTCTTGTTATGACTCAGCTATTCTTGCACTCATTCTGACAGCATCCAGACAGGCCATCCTGTACGCTTTTGTTGTCCTTGGCAGCCGGAAGGTCCATGGTGGGGTTGCTGCTGAAGAACTGAACCGGCTTGAGCATGAAGCCTGCATATTCAACCGACATGATCGGCATGTCTTCGGGTTTGCAGATGTGGGTATGCCCGAATGTATGCCATACGACGAGGTTGGAGTTCTTCTGTGGTTGCCGTCCGTTATGCAAGAGTTTTCTGACCCATATTGACGTGTGATCGTGTGCGGTCTTCTGTAAGGCCTGTTGATGTGGCCTTTCA
>NZ_NKUF01000056.1 GCF_003206495.1 Gluconacetobacter entanii
GGATGATCAGATGCCTCGAGCATGGTTCTGCCCTCCAGAGAGTTTCAGCAAGCACACTCTGACACGGCGCGGCTCGCTATCCACTCCTCATGGAATCTGAAGGCATAGACGTCACCCGCGAAAGGGTCACGACCCAGTGCTTCCTGGACTTTCAACGCCAGCCCGGGCATCCCCAGGCGCATATCGGTCACGCCAGCCGCCAGCCATATCCTCAGCGTGGAAGGAAGCGGGATCATGATCGTAGTGCGCCCACAATCTCACGCAGACGATCAGCGGACAGCCCTGTGTCGAACTCCAGCCGCACACCGTCCGGAAAGACCAGGCTGACGGCTTGGCCGGACAGCGTTCCCTGTTCTCTCCGACGCTCCAATTGCGGCGGCTCGGGGACCGGGGCCACCATGACAGGTATGAACGATGTCCCGCCTTTGGCCTGCGCTTTGGCCCGAGCCTCTCGCCGCCAGCGAAACACCAGACTTGGATGGATCCCATACTGTGCAGCCACATCCCTTATTGGGCGTCGGCTCTCGTAGGACGCGATGACCACTCGCGCGCGAAATTCAGGGGCGTGCCAGCGGCGGCGATCCGAAACGATCTCGATCCGCGAGGCGTCCGCCAGCCTGTCCCGCTCGCCTGTCTCTCTACCGCTCCTTTGGAGCCTCTCTGCGGTACTACCTGCGACACTCGCAGGTAGTACCGCGTCCCTATCTCTTAAATCGCTCATGCTTCATAGCTGAACAAGACCAGAAGTATTCAGCAAGGCGTCAGTCGCCGGGAGCTTACCCCCAGGACACAGGTACCTACGTTTTATTCTGATAAAAAGAAATATCCATGAACACAGATATGAGCATGGTACCCCCTTCCATTGCGTCGCGCCTAATGGCGACCATTACGGAGCCAGAGCCGGTTGTTGCAATTCGGATGCTTATTGCGGCCTGTCTGGATCAATCCTCGTCCCTTCGCCTGCGTCTGCCAGAGGTAAAGCAGCTTTTCGCCCGCTTTATAGCCGCCATCATGCGTGAAAGGACAGATGCTCTGGAGGCTATTGCCAGCTCGGTGGAAAAACAGATCACCGCGCTGTCTTTTCGTCCGTTTACGCCGCGACAGGTTCGACGGATTCTGGGGATCACCAACCAGGAGCGTCTTTTCTGGACACGAGACGGGCGCCTGCACCAGACAGGAACAATCCTGAACAATCAGCGCGGTCAGAAATTCAGAGTTCCTGTATATTGTGCCGAGAGAATTGGATGGCTCAGTCAGAACCCAGACATAATCGCGGCATGGCGTGACGAGGATGCTCGCCTCCTGACGCAGGAAGGCCTGTCCGATGCAGATCTTTCCAGTTAATCCGCTCCGATTCCCGGTGAAACGAAAAATGGCCTCTCCCGTCCCTTCGCCTGATTTTATTCTCATACAACAGCGGCGACGTCAGCGTTCTGTCTCGGTATCCCGCCTTATGGAATCCGCACCTCTGCGGGAAGATGTAATTCAGGCAATAGCCAAGACTGAACTCCCTGCCCCCAATCCGGAAGACCGCATTCGTGCGGATGGATTTGAAACATTCCTACGTCTGGTACCTTCCGCTGGCCGATTACCCGCTGCGCCGAAGGCGCGGGGCGACTATCTTGAGGAACTGTTTTCGCCCCTGCTATTAGAAGCTCTCGCCTATGTGGATACAGCCCGCGATTTATCGGACACGCACGGGGTCGAGGCGCTCATGGCCTTGCTTCAGGCCTATATTTCCGCGCAATGGACAATTGGCGCGCGTGACGCCGCCATGCACTTGTATAGCGCATCAAGCCCGAACGCCTGATTGACAACATAGTGGCTAACGCGCGGGCGCGTATCCCCGCCCGCGTGTTTCGAAGATGAAGACACTGAGTGACCTACACTTATTGGATCGGAGCGACAAGTTTGATTGGCATCAACAAGCTCTTCGTTCCATGCAGGCCGGCATCGCGTTTCGAGGAATTGGGCGTTCCTCTCACTTCGCGCATAATGGAATGAGACCATTGATTGATGATGGCCCCGCGCGAGCGGGTTAAAAGGGAACGCTGTAACGCTCTGGCTGGACAATTCTGTTCCGGGAGCCAGTCAGCGGCTGCTCCCGCAACTGTATGCGGTATGCCACCAGTTCGTTCACCTGCGGGTGAGCCACTGTTTCCCTTGGGGAATGGGAAGGCATGAACTGGCTGGCCATGATCCGTGAGCCAGGAGACCTGCCATCGTCTGCAAACCACGTCGTCGGGCGGGATGCACCGAAGGCAGGAGATTTCCCATGCGTCATGGGAAGACCAATGCGGCCGATCAATGCCCCCCATGTTTCCTGTTTCTGGCGGAAACATCGTGATGCAGCATCGCGGGACCGGCGCGTTTCTGACAACCGGCACGGGACGCCCGCATGTTGCTGAAGACCCTTACTGGGCCCTTCAAGCCGGTGCAGCAATGGGCAGCAGGCGCGACAAGGCTATCATGGAAAACGTCCATGGCGTAGATAGCACCCTCGCCGCTCATTCCCATGGCGCGCATCTCGGGGCATCAATCATGCGCTTTTCGATCCGAATTCCCCGATAGATCCGCCGATGTCCCATAATTTTAGTCATGTACGAAGCGACGAAAGACACATCATGAATATTGCGCAAAAAGCAACCTGTGTCTCGCTAATACTCAGTATCATGATTGGAGGGGCTGCTGTTCACGCACAAGTTCCTCCAGCGACAACAGTTCCGCCCGCCGTTCTGGGGCAATGGGTCACCAGAAATCACAAGGGTGTTTTCGAGATCACACGGTGTGGCGACCATCTGTGTGGAAAGCTGGTTGGCCTGAACTATAGTGATGACATCCCACGCGACCAGACGGGCCGTTCGGAATGTGGGTTGCCCATGCTGCGGGACTTCGTGCCGGATCCGGATCAACCAGACCGGTGGAACGGGTCCATTCTCGACCCCAATACCAATCATGTGTATCAAGCGCGCATGTGGGTTAACCAGTCCGGACAACTCAAGTTACGGGGCTATCTCGGGATTCCGATGTTCGGACAGACACAGACATGGCTTCCTTATAGCGGTCATATCGGCCCGAACTGCAAAATGAGCACCTGATCTGCGTGGTGCCTGGTCAGGAGAAGATGCCCATGCGCCTTGAGACGGGGCATGGGCATCTATCAGTTTATTATCCTACGTCTTTCTGGGACGGCATACCATTCTGGATAAGCAGTTGGCGCAGCGCCATGATAACTGGAAAGACCTCCTGATTCCGGTCGCCGTCCTGCTCCCGCCAGGCCTGCTGCTCCAGTTCAACAATTTCGCGATCTTCTGTGAAAACACGCTCCGTAAAGGCGATCAGCAGCGGCCACGCCAGATCCAGTAAAAATGGTATTTTCAACCTGCGTATGGAGAGCAGGCCAAATACCCGGTTGATCAATTCTTCCCGGTCCTGTGGCACATATGCAATCCACAGTTCCATGACCGGTTCATCAATCCCCTCCGTCTCGATCCGCAATGTCTGATAGGGATACTGCGTGCGGATGGTCATGACATCCCGATAGGCAAAATCCCGGCCATCCTTGCGACGCTGCCCGTAAATCAGAGCCTCGCTCAGCGGCTGCCTGCCAGACGTGCGGGCAAAGGTATAGCGGGCCTCCACAAAATCCTCTCCCCGATCCATGCCTAGAAACCGTGGTTTCATGCCTCCGACCAGTCGGCTGTGCAGGATCTGGTGGTTCATGTCCATCAGGTTTTCATGCATGAAGCTGTAGTGACATTGCACGACTTTTCCAAACCGGCGGGTACGGTAATGGGGGTCACGGACACGCGGAAAGTCCGGCAGCGCAATGCTATCGGATTTTTCCAGATCCCCCATGAACACAAAGATGAGGCCATCCTTCTCCCGGCATGCCCATGTCCGCAGTCGTGGCGGTTCATTTTCCAGCTTCATGCCGGGGGAAAAACACTGGCCACGCCGACTGTATTTCAGTCCATGGTATGCACAGCGAATGAAATCTCCACACACTTCTCCCTTGCTTAGTGGTAACTGCAGGTGGGGGCAAACATCATCCAGCGCAAAGATGGCCCCGGCCTCGGGCCTGACCACCACGATGGGTTGCCCCGCGTACCGTACGCCAATTGTCCTGCCCCGACGAAGTTCACGCGACCATGCAACCGGATACCAGAAATCCGGATTGCTGCGGACACGACGGATATCCGGATGTGGCGAAGCAGCCCCATCCGGGATGGCTGCTTCCGATGTATTTCCTGTCATGATATTTTCAATGTCTCACGCTGTTATCAGCGCATGGGACAAAACGGATATCATTTTCGCAAAAGTCGCGGATGGATGCGCTGCGACGTGCTATCGTGCGTCGGCTGGCCACGGCCACGATTTCGGACATTTTTTGCGGCAGGACGTTCGTAATGTCCGGATCGGTCAGGGCATTGCTGTCACTTAACGCACCCGATGGCGCGATCATGAGACGATCCGGCCGATGCGAACGCAGCGTCTGTTCCACGATGCCGTGCGCCATGCCGATGTGGGTAGGCGCCGCGCTGCAGCTATCGACCAGCCCCAGCGAGAGCCAGCGATACGCCGGGAAATGCTGCAGGACATACGGGAAATCGCGATAGCCATGCACAACGTCCACATGCAGGCCGCCAAAAGGTAGCTGCAGCACAAAAGGAAGATGTCGCCCGAAGCCCCCGCCGCCCCCGACCAGAACAAGTGACGTGGCCCTTGATGCTTCACTGAGGACATGCCAAGCAACGTCCATATGGGTCAGCGTGGCTGCGGGCAGGCCAGGATGGGCAAGGATTGGCTCATCAATCTGGATCCAGAAGCATCCCGCGTTGTTCAGTTGTTCGAAGCATTCAATATAGGCGGGTAGCAGGCGCATCAGTCCCTGGCCGACACTGTCTCCCTTTGTCATGCCGCATAACGCAAGGAAACTGACCGGCCCCAGCAGAACAGGCCGGGTGCTGATACCCAGTTGTTCCGCTGCAAGAAATGCGTCGCGGGGCCAGTTGCGCGCAAGATGGAACGCCTGCCCCGGTCTGAGGATGGGCTTTCTGTAATTGCCGTGCATCGGATCACAGGCTGTGACTGTATTGTCGGTGCCCACGCCAAACATGCGGGCAGTCTGCACGACTCTGTCCCGCCATGGGCTATTGGCCGTAGCGATATGGGAAATGCCTGCCGCGTGCTGGCATCGCACCCCACGCATCTCATCAGCATCGGGAAAACCAAGTGTCGCCGTAAGCAGTCTGGCGGTATTCGGGAAGTGATCTATGGAATACTGGCGCGCAGGCACGCCTTCGGCCGTGCCATCATGGCACGCGGCTTTCTGCCATACCGGCATTAAGCTTCTCCCGCCTTCGGCACATCCCGTCCGACGGCTTGATATATGACGATGGCAGGTCTCCTGGCTTACGGATCATGGCCAGCCGGTTCTGCCTTCCCATTTCCTTTTCGGAAACAGTGACTCACCCCGTCCGGGTGAAATGAACCGGCGGCATACCGCCTACAGTTGCGGGAGCAGCCTCCGACTTGGCTCCCGGGTTCATGACCCGGCCGGAGCGTGACGGCGTTCCCTATTAACCCACTCGCGTGGGACCATCGACTTGATAAGACAACATTGTGCCCGAACCGGGCGGCCGGACGCAAGGTGTCATGGGCAGGATGTCCCAGCGGGCCGCACACGTTAGCGGCACAGGGACCACGGAAGGACCGCGTCCTCGACCCGTCGGACCGTTACGCCGTACACGACGCGCATGATATCATCATCCAGCACCTGCAGGGCCGGGCCATGGCGGATGACGGCGCCATCATCCATCAGCACCAGTTCATCGCAGAAACGGGTCGCCAGAACCAGATCATGCAGCACGACGACGATCCCCTTTCCCTGCCCTGCCTGCTGGCGGAAAAGCTGCATCATGGATAGGGCATGCGCCGGGTCGAGTGCAGCGATCGGCTCGTCCGCCAGTATGACCGGCGTATCGGTCGCCAGCGCACGCGCCAGATTCATGCGAGCCCGCTCCCCGCCTGACAGGTGGCTGGCCGGACGGGTGCACAGGTCCTGCAAGCCGGTGACATCAAGGGCGTGGCCCACCGCCGGGTGACGGACGGCATGATCGCCCGCCTGCCCATGCGGCAGGCGTCCGAGCGCGACCAGCGCACGCACCGGCATGGGTGGCGGCGTCCCCCCATCCTGCGGAATGAAAGCAAGCTGTCGGGCACGCAGCGCGGGTGGGATCTGGCTCATGTCGCGATCAAGAAGCCGGACATCCCCACAGTCGGGAGTCTCCAGCCCCGTCAGCAGACGCATGAAGGTGCTTTTGCCTGCGCCGTTCGGCCCGACCAGGCCAATGACCCGCCCCTTCGCAAGAGTCAGTGACGCGGCCGAAACAACAGCCCGATCCCCGCGCCGGAGCGACACGTCGCGTGCCTGGAGCAGGATCATGACACGGTTCTTTTCAGCATAATGACGCGGGCGAAGAAGATTGGAGCCCCGACAAGCGCGGTCAGCACGCCCAGTTGCAGTTCAGGCCCGACCGCCACCAGACGTACCACCATATCCGCCAGCAGCAGCAGCAGACTTCCCCCCAGAAATGACGGCAAGAGCAACCGCGACGGCTGGAATCCCACAAGCGGCCGCAACAGATGCGGCACCACCAGTCCCACAAAGCCGATCGCTCCTGAAACCGCCACGCATGAGCCCACGGCCAGCGCCGCGCCCAGCACGATACGCGTCTGGACGCCGCGCGGGCCATGCAGCTGGAAGCCAAGGCTTGCGGCCACATCCTCCCCCAATGTCAGCGCATCCAGCGCACGCCCCGCGGACAGCATGAGCAGCGTGCCACACACCACACCCGGCAAGCAGATCCAGACATGGGTAAAGGTCCGGTCCGTCAACGACCCCATGAGCCAGTGCATGATCTCGAATGACGCATAGGGGCTGGGCACAAGGTTCAGCACCAGTGCTGTCAGGGCTGCGGCAAAACTGCTGAGTGCAGCCCCCGCCAACAGCAACACCAGCGTGCCACCACGTCCCACCAGTCCCATCAGCACGGCCGCCGCACACAGCGCCCCCGTCAGCCCACCCAGCGGCAGGGCCGCGATGGACACCTGCATGAGGCCGGTATAGAACACGCTGACCGCCCCAAGTGCCGCTCCACCTGATACCCCCAGGATGCCGGGATCGGCCAGCGGATTGCGTAGATAGCCCTGCAGAACCGCCCCCGACAGGCCAAGCGTCCCGCCCACCAGGATGGCCAGCAGGGTACGCGGCAGGCGCAGGCGCTCCACAATGATCGCGCCTGCGGTATGCCGCCCGGCCAGCAGGTCCTCCAGTGCATGTGAAAACATGATGCGGGTTTCTCCCCACATGAGCGAGGTAACAAACAGCCCCATGACACCAGCCAGAAGCATGACGTTCAGCAGCATGGTTTGATGGGCAGGTTTCATGGGGCGGACATTTCAAGGTTGTGCCGTGCGTTACGCAGCATGACGACACTATCCAGTGTCTGTGGCAGGCCACACAACCAAAGCCGTGCGGGCAGATCCAGATGATGCGGCCCGGCAAAGGCCTGCTTCAACGCCGGGTGATCCAGCATGGACTGTGCAAGGGACGTTCCCTTCCCCGAACGGTCAAGGATCAGGAGATCGGGTGGCCGTGCAATCAGCAGTTCCATGGAAAAACGGGAAGATGACTGGTGCCCCATGATCGTTGCGTAATTACGAAAGCCGGCATGGGCAAGGACATCATCCGGAAGCGAGCCCTTATGGGTGACAAAGCCGTTGGCAGCATAGACGGCCGCCGTAGGATCGGTGGCACTGCGCTCGACTGAAAGGGAGGCCAGGCGCGTGGCAAAGGCCATAGCCAGTTGCTGCCCACGCTCAGGAACGCCGATGGCGTTGGCGACCGTCATGATCTGGACCGGAATATCCGTCAGGGATTTGGCGGGTGGCAGGGCTACAACCTGTGCGCCCCCTTCCCGCCCCGCCTGCATCGCGACGGCCGCGGTATAGATGCCACCCAGCACGACATCGGGATGGGATGCCACGATGCTTTCCGCCGTGGGTCGCAATACGGGAGCCTGTCGTGCCTGTTCGCACAGCACCGCGCTCCAGCAATCCCGGGCGAGCGGCGTAATACCGACGATCTGGCCCGGTTCGGCCAGCAGCAGCAACAACTGGTCGGTGCAGAGATTAAGCGAAGCCACGCGCGGGAGAGCCCATGCCGGTGCCAACGGGACACAGGCAAGGAAACCCGCCATCATCCCTGCGACCACGCTTTTCATGTCAATAATTCAGCATGAAGCCGCCATAACCGGCGCGACCAGGCTGCAGATAGCCGATGGGGTCCTCGAACTGGCGGTTCAGCAGGTTGTCGGCGCGGGCATAGACGGAAACGTAGCGGTTGATTTTGTAATTGGCAGCCACGTCGATGGTGAAATAACCATGCCCCTTGGCGCATGTGCTGCAGGACTCGCTGCCAATAACCGGCAGATCACGCCAGCCACTAGTATACAGGATATTGCCCGAAAAGGTCAGGTCGCGAATGGGGGTCCATGTCGTATTGAAATTGAACTTGTGCTGGGGACGGCGTTGCAACTGGACGTCGTTCGTCTCATCCCGGGCGTGGGTCCAGGTATAGCTCAGGTTAAATTCCAGATTGCTCAGCGCCTTCCAGTTCAGGAAGGCTTCCACACCATACATCCGCGCCTTCGCCACATTGGCGTATGAGTAGTTGTAGTCATATGATGAATCAATCGAAAGCGAGGACTGGATCAGGTTCCTGACCCGGTTGTCATACCAGGTTGCGCCGAAATTCAGACGGTCATGCAGCAGTTTCTGCTCAACACCCGCGTCATAGCCGATCAACTGTTCCGCCTTCAGGTTGGGATTGCCCTTTTCCGAATAACCCACACCCACCTGATTTGCGAATAACTGATACAGCGAAGGACCATGAAAACCGGAACCGGCGCTGGCCTTGATGATGGTTCCGGTGCCCGGCACATGGATTGCCGGGGCCACGCGCCATGTCACGTGGTTGCCGTAGCGCGAATTGGCATCATAGCGAATATTGGCCGCACCATACAGAATATGGTTCCAGTTCCCCTGATACTGCCCGTAACCTGCGGTCGTATCCATGCTGGCGGATGTATCGTATCCGCTGTCCCACATGCTTGAGGCCGTATGGCTGGTATTGAACGTATCATGGAAATGTTCGGCACCGATCAGAAGCTGGCCATACTGCTTGAAATTGAACGTGCCGTGCCAGTCCACCTTAAGTCGGCTGGAACGGTAATAATCCGGGTCTGGATTGACCGGGCTGCCGTAACTCGTGCCCGTCTCCGTCCAGCGGTTGCGGTTGGTCATGTAGCCAAGGCCAAGCACCTGATCAAAAAGCCCGTGAAAGGAAACCAGATGGGCCGTCCCGCGCACGATGGCCTCGTTCTGGTTGTTCTGTTCCCGCACACCCTTATCACCATACAGATTTTCACTTTGCAGGTCATACAGAGAGTAGGAATGATAATTGCTCTGTATCAGCCGTGCGGTCAGGCCAAGATCGAAATTATGGGTGACGTCATAACCCAGCCTGATATTGACGCCACGGTTGTCATTCCGGTTGCCTTCATGCCGCTGCTGCCGGTTGGCCCCATAATAACGCTCGATATAGGAAGGGATATTGTTGAACCCGTCCATCCGGTAATGGGAGAATTCTACATTATAATGAAAACGTCCCTTGCTGCCGCGTGCGCCAAAGGTCTGATTGAAGGTACCATACCCACCGCCTTCGATACGGACAAACGGCTTGAAACGGCCCTGCCCCTGTGCCGTGGTAATGTCGATAACCCCCGCCATGGCGTCGGCGCCGTACAGGCCGCTCTGAGGCCCACGCAGTATCTCGATCCGGCCCATGCCGTCGGTTACAAACTGACCGGCATCGAACATGCCATTGGTGGAACTTCCGTCATTGATGTCCATGCCATCCAGGCGGACCTTGACCTCGTTGGAATTATTACCACGCATGAAAATGGATGACGTGCCCCCTGGGCCGCCTGTCTGGACCACGTTCAGGCCCGGTTGGCGTGCCAGAATATCCGTCAGGCTGCGCCGCTGCTGGGTCTGGATCTGCTTTTCCGTGATGATGGTCATGCTGGTGCCGATATCATCGGTGGAGGTCGGCCGACGGGCGGCACTGACGCTGATCAGTTCGGGAAGACCCGTATCCCCCAACGAAACAACGGCTTTCGATTTTTTATTCTCGATGACGTACTGGTTGGCGGACTGTTTTTGCGGCGCGTGCTGTCTGACTGAATCATCGGCACGCGCCACTACAACCCCCATGGTCATCAACGTGGTGGAAGCAATCAGCAGATTACGGAATAGGATCATCTGGTTCAGGTCTCGCGGTCACATCATCGTTGCCACGAGAGCGCGCTGCCACAGGATTTCCGATCTGCACGGAATCCTGTAACACCACACCGTCAGGACACCCCGCCCGACAGTTCCCGGTCGCAACCATCATGACGGCAGGTCTCCTGGCTCACGGCGTAGCGTCCTGCACAACCTTCCCGGAAAACCGCGGTTTCCAGTGGCCCGGATCATGACATCCGGTAATGCAAGGACAGACCGTTTACAGTTGCGGGGGCAGCCGGAGCATTGGATCGCAATCCGCACTCTGTTCCCTTTTCATCCCCCCGAAAGGGGACACCGTCGGAACGATTCTGATCGGATGGGGTGTTCTTGTCAACCCGCATTCAATCTTTCAGTATCCTGTCAGGATTGCTGTTATTTTCAGCCTGATTGATGAATCACAGGATATTTCCGATGAAACGTATCACGCCCTCCATGCTGACTTCACTGGCGCTGGATCTCCGTAACGGCTGGAGCATTGGAACATTTGGTGCGATCGGCGAATTCCATCATGTTCCGGATGATAGGGTCTGCCTCACCCCATGTCCTGACGGGTTGGAGATCGTCACCCAACGCGGTGCCATACGCATTAGTCCCAGCGAACCCTTGCATGCCCTTGCGTGGGACTCTCTCGTCGGAAAAGGCAGACGCTGGCGGCATAGCATGGCGTTATGCGGCCCGTTACAACTGACCGCGAAGCATACCCTGAAGGTTCTGGGAAAGGATGCGGACGCTGTCCGACCAGAGGATCGTGATGCGTGGCTGATTGATCTTGGAATTGGCGTGGGCCGGGTCCGGATGTGCGTAAGGACAGAAAATGCCCGCCTGGTCGAAGCCCTTGCTGTTGACACGGATGACCCATTGGCCGTCGTCACAGCAGCATTTGCGCTTCTGATGGAAGTCCAGCCCCACAGGGTCATGCTTTCACCTGCTGGCAGACTGGAGGTCTACCAACCCGTTCCCGCACCTGATGGAGACTCTCCGCTCGGCGCCCATACCCACCTGCTGCCAAAACTGGTGAGGTTGAAACGACCCTGCTCCGCCATCGATCCCATTCCGGAAGGCTGGCAGCCTTTCCTGACACTTCATCCGGCGGCACCGTTCCGACCGTCCGATGATGATTCCCATGATTATGACCGGCTTGCCGATCTATCCTTTCTGCCGTTGCTTGAGGAATTCGGCATGGAGGAAGACCTGCAGGTTTCAGGCACATTCCAGGCCCATGTTCGTCAACATGGAACACCGGAAAATCTGAAAATACCCGCTACAAGACGTGGTCGCGCGCGCATGCATATCGAACTGCTTCGCATGGCAGCCTGGGGTCACGAAGGCATGGAGCGATTTGTGCCTGCCGACACGATCAAGAGCGCTACGGACTTCGGCTGATTCCATGACAGCGATCATGTTGCAGGGCACGGGATCCGATGTCGGAAAGTCCGTTTTGACGGCAGGTTTATGCCGGGTTTTCGCTAACCGTGGCCTGACGGTCCGGCCTTTCAAGCCCCAGAATATGTCGAACAATGCCGCCGTGACGGTAGATGGAGGTGAAATCGGTCGGGCGCAGGCACTTCAGGCGCAGGCCTGCCGTATTGCCCCTTCCACCCTTATGAATCCGGTCCTTCTGAAACCGGAAAGTGATCATACAGCGCAGGTTATCGTCCGTGGACGCGCAAAAGGACACCTGCACGCTTCGAGTTTTATCGGTGGCCGGGCCGCATTCCTGCCCGAGGTTCTGACCGCCTTCAGGACATTATGTAGCCAATCCGATCTCGTGATTGTCGAGGGCGCGGGCAGCCCGGCGGAAATCAATCTACGTCAGGGCGACATCGCCAATATGGGCTTTGCCAGAGCCGCGAATGTTCCGGTCGTCATGATCGGCGATATAGACCGGGGCGGCGTTATCGCGTCACTCGCCGGTACCCATGCTGTTCTTGATCCAGATGACCGTGAGTTGATCAAGGGATTCATCGTTAATCGCCTCCGGGGAGACGCCAGCATTTTCCAATCTGGGTATGACTTCATAGAAAAGTTTACCGGCTGGAAGGGGCTTGGCGTTCTTCCTTGGATAGACAGTATACGTGAACTGCCTTCTGAAGACAGTATTCCTGAAGATGTTGACTGTTCCGCGGCCTCACGGATCGAGATAGCCGTCCCACTTATGCCCCGCATTGCCAATTTCGATGATCTTGATGCGCTGGAAGGTGAAACGCATGTAAAGATCACACGGATCCGGCCCGGGCAGCCCCTTCCCGCGTCCGCGCATGTCGTGTTCCTTCCTGGTAGCAAGGCGACAATAGCAGACCTGCAATTTTTCAGGCGGCAGGGATGGGATATTGATCTGGCGGGACACGTCAGGCGGGGTGGATATGTATTCGGTCTCTGCGGTGGCTATCAGATGCTGGGACAGACCATAAATGATCCCGACGGAATAGAAGGGAACCCGACCACGATACCAGGACTTGGACTTCTGGAGGTTGATACCGTTCTGACCCGTGACAAGCAGATCAACCAGACTTCAGGCATGACGCTTTCCGATAGCGCGCGATTCAGTGGCTACGAAATTCATTGTGGGGAAACAGTTCGATCACATCACCGGGTCATGCCCCTAATCAGATGCGACGACGGACGGTTGGACGGAGCAATAAGCCCGGACGGTCGTATTGCAGGCTGCTATGTGCACCGTCTGTTTGACATGACTGGCCAACGCGCGGCATGGCTGGACAGATGGGGCGCACGCTCCGATGGACTGGATTACACAGCGCGGGTGGAACGCGCCCTTGAAACCGTTGCTTCCACCATGGAAAGCAGTCTGGATATTGAAGGGTTACTGGCTATTGCCAGATGATCTTCTTTCGGTCTCAGGGCCTTGGTTCGTCAGGGCATCCAGACAAACAGGACAGAGGCACCCTGCCTGATCATCCGTCGGAACCGGCAGGCCACGGGGCTTTTCCATGCACCAGCACGCACCTTCAGGCTGACATGAAAAATCAGCACCGCACTTTTTACACTTTATCATTCTGCGCCTTCCCGTTGTTACCATGACTGGATCAAACAGTCAGTCCGCTGGTTTGGCGTTCTGTCCGGGCCATCTCATGATGGAGGGCATGCCAGTGTGCAAGATTGTTTTTGGCTTCCTGCACGAATGCCGAACGACGAACGACCTTGAGAAACATACCCTGAACCAGACGGCCAACTCCGTATGTGGGCCGTTCAAACTGGATAAGCAACACTACCCGATGATCCGATGTATTGTTCTGGACTTCATGAGGGTATGTGTCGTCAAACAGGATACATTTTCCATCCTGCCAGCATAACGTTTGATCGTCTATCCGTATCCAGCAGAGGTGGTCCCCATTTTTCGGACAGGGCAATAAGCTATAATCCGACCTGAGAGAGAACGGGTTTTATGGGCAAGGTTACGCGCAAGAGGTATGCGGCGGAGTTCAAATCACGGGTTGCCCTGGAAGCGATCCGTGGGGAACTGACGCTGGCGGAACTGGCTTCGAAACATGGGGTGCATCAGACGATGATCGCCCAGTGGAAACGGCAGGCGATCGAGGGGATGGCGGCCACCTTTTCCGGGAAAGCGACGTCTGAGCCCCCGGTCAGCCCTGCTGATGTGGAGAAACTGCACGCGAAGATAGGCGAGCTTCTCGTGGAACGGGATTTTTTACGCGATGCCTCTGCTCGGTTGGGCGTGATCAGAGGCGGCAGATGATTGACCCGAAGCGAGCGCGTCTGCCGATAATCCGGCAATGCACACTGCTGCGACTCAACCGGTCGGGCGTCTACTATCGGTCTGTGCCACAGAGTGAGGCCAATCTGGAGTTGATGCGGCTGATCGACGCCCAGTTCCTGGAAAGGCCGTATTATGGCTCGCGGCAGATGACATGGCATCTGCGCCGCCTGGGACATGAAGTGGGGCGCAAACGCGTCCGCCGGC
>NZ_NKUF01000057.1 GCF_003206495.1 Gluconacetobacter entanii
GGGAAAGCGCCTGCGTATCGCTGCCAGGACATCAACGGCCCCATCACGGTCCTGGATGTCGGCGGCATGAACGAGGAGAAAGATCAGGAAGCCGCAGGTATCAGTCACGATATGGCGCTTGCGGCCCTTGACCTTCTTGCCCGCGTCATAGCCCGAAAGCCCGCCGCTTTCCGTAGTTTTCACCGACTGGCTGTCAATCACGCCCGCGCTCGGGGAGGCTTCACGCCCCTCGATCTCGCGCAGGCTCATGACCAGCACCGTATTCATGACCTCGAACAGCCCGGTATCACGCCAGGCGTAAAAATAGCGCCTGACGGTCGAGACCGGTGGAAAGCATTTCGGCAGCAGACGCCACGCGCACCCGGCCGAGGCTATGTAGAGCATCGCGTTGACCACCTCGCGCATATCCGTCGTGCGCGGACGACCGCCCCGTTTCGCAGGGGGCACAAATGGCATGATCAAAGTCCACTCCACGTCCGTCATGTCCGATGGATATCGCAAGCCTTCCCGGCTATACTCGCGCCGGGCAATACCAGTCCATGTCATCATTCACTCCATCTCTTCGCAAAGACGGATGAATCACAACAGGCTGGTATTGTTCAAAAACTTTCGGATCGGGCTCTGACACACGTACAACAGGTCTACGCGCGCGCAATAGCGCAGCAGGACCATGACCCGATGACCAACTTCGCTACGAGATACGCGCACGCGCGCGAGAGAACGCGGCAGGCAGCGTTTGATTTTTTTTCATTTGATTGTTTTTCAAACGATGGCTGTTTTCTGCCGGGTCCGGCGCGATTAAATCAAAACGGCTCCCCCACAACCTGTTCCAATGCGTCTCAACAACTGAAAACCATTGAGTGCGGAGCGCGAATAAGCCCGGTGCCCTAGCTAGGGTCACACATCTTGCCGATCCGTTTTCTGTCCTATTCGGCCTCAAATGGCCCGACTTGGCCCGAAGGAAAGAAACAGCCTGTCCGGGCCGTTTAGGGCCATCTCGGGCCGAGTTGGAACAAATCAGGGAAGGCAAGATATGTTGCCCCATACGGGGCACCGGCCTGACTTGCATTGCATGCTCGACGGTGAAGCGGAATATCCTTGAAAATCGGCTAGGGGAGCATGTTCCCCCTGACCTGCTGAAAGTCGTGATGCCATTCTCCGCGACGCGACCAATTTTCTAATCGCCCTAAATGCGCTCCTAATGACCGTTCATTCCTTCCTCTAAATTGCGAAGGGAAAAAGGATGTGCAGGCAGCCCCATAACCCATGCCAAGGCAGGATCATCATTCTCATCCTCTGCGCCAAGGCCATGCCCGAACGCTGCCTCACACTGTCCAAAGAATGAGGAATAGACAGTTGGTTTTGTTCCTGAACGCTCAAGAAAACGGAGGTAGCTACTGGGGAAATCTGTCCGCTCGATGCCACCAATGATCCATGAAGGGAAAGCAGGCTGCTTATCGGGTAAAATGCAATCCATCGCCGGGGCATCATCAGCGATGGGCGGCAGTGGAAGCGGTGCCCGTGCTGGCGGCGGGTCTGGTGGCTCTGGCAATCCACAGTCCACCAATTCCACAGCAACAGCATCAGCGGGCAGGCAAAGGGCCTTTGCAATCCACTCACGGAACCCGTCCCGCCATTCATCGGGCACCCATGCAAAACGCCAGTTCTGCCCCCTGCCCTCTGGCTTGTAGCGGAGCACGTATCCTTCATTGCTTGCCAGAAGATCATGGAAGAAAAGCGGCGGATTTCTGCCATTTTTCCCGTCAAAGTCCCCGTTCTGATTTAAGTGTGTTTTCCTTATAATAATACTCTTATAAGAAAACCCCACTGAAATACCTTCACCCCGAAATGCCTCTTTTGCCTTGGCTTCCTTGTCCCAAATATGAGGATAAGCGCGGGCAGCATCGGCGGCAGAGGTCAGCACCGGCATGAGCATCTGGCTTGCGCCCTGGCTGCTCATGGCGTCCGCCACGGCCATGCGTTCCCACGGTGCGGGCACTGTTACGGCCTGCACATCATCCAGCGGCAAGGCATCCGGGTAGGTGTCGGCATAGACAAAGACGGATAACGGGTTATCAGCCTCACGATTGACGGCACGGCCCCGGCCTATGGCCTGAATGGTCTCTCCATCCATAGCTGCTTGCAGGAAAGCCCGTGTGGTCTCGTCTGTGTGCGTGTAGTGCGTGATCTCGACTTCTCGGCCATCTGGCAGGGTGCGGATGCGGGTTTCTTTGTCTGGGCGGCTGGTTGGTGTTTTGCTGCCCCCCTGAATGGCAGGTGCAACATGCTCAACCGTGCGGCCCAAGAGGGCCTCAGCCTGATCTTGCATGGCGATCACGGGCGGCAGATTGCGGCCAAACACAAGAATGGTTGCCACTGTCTCCCACTTATTCAGGCCACGGGTTGCGCCAAAATGGGCAAGTTCACATTCGGGCGGCAGGAAGCCGGGGCGTTTGGCGTTCAGTTCTTCCAGATATTCGTGCAAGTCCTTGCCCATGGCAGCCAGAAGCGGCTTGCAGCCAGAGGCCAGCCAGTGACGCCAGAGGGTGAAGCGGATGCCCTCAATGGTCTGGCCCCTGTCGCTTGAATTGGTGCGGCCTTCTGCTTCTTGTTTCTGGTGCTTCTCAATAGCGCCCTTCTGCGCGGTAAGGCCCCACGCGGCCCCGGTCATGAAGGTAAAGCGGGCATGTGGCGTTGCCGCCTGTATGTTCTCCGTTACTATCACGCGGGGGAAGAAATGGCGGATTAGCGGCATGTTAGGCGTGGCATCCAATAACAGAACAGGGATGCGGCTTTCTGGATCTTCGTCATTGGCTGGGGCCAGCCAGAGCGCGTTAATGTCTCGGCAGCCTGTCAGCCGGTAGCGCAGGACGTTTTCTTCATCCATCGACAGAACAAGGCGCGGGGTTTCTTCTAGGGTTTCATCTTCCAGAACCCTCTTGAGTTCCCTCATGATGGAGGCTGCCCGTCCCAGCGCCTGCAAGATAGCTGTGCGGCCCTCAAGCTGGCTAGGATTGGGGGCAAGCCAAGATATGGCCGTGTTAAGGCGGTCAATGCCTGCTTCCAGGCCCCCTGTGCTAAAATGGCGGGCAATGCCAGAACGGCTTAGAGGGCGCTTCTCACCCTGCGTTATTCCGTGGCTTGCCTGTTCCAGCATTGTGCGGATACGAGAAACATCATTCTCGGCCTCCTCCATAGTGCGCCAGTTCCAGAAGGCGTTATGTGTGTAGTCGTCTGCGCCTTCCTGTCTGGTCGTTGGTAGGGAAATGCTGCTTACAGAGCGCGGCTTCCCTTCCAGTCCCGTGATGGCCCCGGCAAGTGTTGGCTCGTCCATGACAAGAAACAGGGGAAGCCCAATGGCAGAGGGCTTGGGCACGTTCAGAATGGAATGGGTGACAAGCCAGACATCAGCAGCCTGCCCCATTTGCGCGACATATGGGCACCCCTCAGAAAACGGGCACCCATCCTTTTTGGCTTTGCAGAGGTATTGCGTGGCTGAAAGGTTAGCCGCCTGCACGGCTGCTACAGCGTCCAGATTGCGGCACATAGGCACTGCAAGGCCATCCCCTTGCGCCTCAACAGTGTTCTGGTTCCTGCCCTTCCATATCCTCCCCACAAGATTGATGCCCTGCGCTTTGGCATGGGCCTGAACCTCTGCCAGCTTTTCTGCTGTTAGCTTGTGGTCAGGAAATGAAAGAACCAGAGGCCGCCCCTCTGCCTGCCCCGTTTCCTTGGCTTCCCGGTAAGCTGCCAGAGCCTCCCTGATTGTGGCCTTTGTCTTTCCTATGCCGGTGCCTACCGGAAGCAGCTTGGTGCGCTCATTCATCCACCCTCCGGCAAACCATTGCGCTGCGTATTCGCCTACTCTCTTGCGGCTTTCTGCAACATCAGGATGCACAGGATTGCAGGCGGCAATGGCGGAATAGCGTGCATTAAGCGGCCCCATGACGGCGCGGCGCACTGCCCCTTTACCTTCGGCAAGCAGAACATCGTTAAGGTCAGTTTTATCCTGTTTCCGGCTCGGCCAAGGCCATACCGTCACAACAGCATGGCGGGCTTTAAGCCATCCTTCTGCGGCCCGATCAGCCGCATTAAAGGCGGGGCTGTCCTCGGCGTCATCATCCCGGCAATGCAGAATCAGGCGACCGTGCGGTGCTTCGATATTGGCCCCGGCCCCGATGCTGGCCCATGTTTCAAGCCCGGTAACTGCCCATACGGTCATGGCAGTTTCTGGCCCCTCGCAAGCGGCTATTGGGTCCGGGTGCTGTCCTGCATATGCCTGCGCCACAGTGACGCGGGCGGGCAGCTTGAAGAACAGGCCGCCCCGATCCCCACGGAGTAGCGGCTTCCCTGCCCCCGGTTTTTTCTTGCCGTCTAAGGTCAGGAAGATGCGTTGTGCTGTGCGAACGGTGCCCGCGTAGTCGGCCAGCCCCACCACAAGGGCACAATCCCCCGCATGGAATCGCACGGCACCGGCAGGCCAGCCCTCAACAGGGCGGCGGATGCCACGGGTTTTCGTCAGGTATAGGTCAGCGGGCGAATCGGGCGCGATTGCGACACACTGGCCCCAATACCGGGCGGCATAGGCTTTAAGGCGGGCTTCTTCGGCAGCGGCCTGCTTGGCTGTCTGGGCTGTTTTTGCGGTGCGTTTTGCCCTGGCATCTTCCGCCCGCTTTTCAGCGGCACGCACCAGTTCAGCACGGTCGGCCTCTGTGCTGTCTGTGCCTGTATCAATGCCATACCGGGCAGCCAGCAGGTGCAGGGCATCAAGGTAATCTCTGGCCCCGGCGTATTCCCGCACAAGGGCAACGGCATCTAGGTTGTCCCCGCGCCAGTCCTTAACCCATCCGGCATATTTCCCGGAAACTGTAGCCGTGTAGGTGCGGCCTGCCTTCTTACGGGCAAAAGTGACGCTGCCCCGTCTGGGCTTCTTGGCAATATAATCAGAGGGCAGGTATGACCGGCACAGTTCGACAATATCAGCAGCAGCGGCAGCTTTGATCTGGTCTTGAATGGGACCGGGAATGAATCGCCCTTCCTGCCCCTGCTTCCCTGCTTTTCTGTCTGTTTTGATCGGCACGGCTGCTTCTTTCGATTGCAGCGCGGCATGGGTGGTGCTAAATCTTAGGCCTTCCCAGAGCGTAAGTTTAGCCCCGTCCAGTGTCACGCTGGCGGGGTTTTCTTTATGCGGCGGAAAGGGAAGCGTATTTGCGAACCTGAGATAGCTTCGATGCTATCAATGGCAGGTCAGACCGGCGCACGAAGCGGAAGCGGCCCCGCTTGATTGTGGGGATTCGCCCGCTTGCCGCGTAGGAGTAAGCCGTCGTCATCGCATGGAAGCTATCGCCAGCGCCCAGAGTCGCACGCTGGCTGTTCAGTTCCGCAATTGCATCGGCAAAAGGGATCAGATCGTCGTTTTTTTCGGTCATAAAGCACCGCAAACCAAGGGTTACAGGGTGCTGTCAGGGCGTCGGGAATCGATGGGGCTTGCGAGTTTCGCAAAAGCAACCCTTGTCAACCAAACTAAAACCCGGTTAGAAAAACCGACAGGAACCAGTGCCAACGGAACCTGTGTTGTTCTAATGGGATTGGCGGTTTTCCGCCGCCCTGACAGCAATGACACTACCAATGAGAAGCCGCTTTTGGTGTTGCAACACCGGGCGGCTTTTCTTTTGGCGATTCGCTCCCGAAGAAGCGAGTCACGCGCCACTGATTCTCTATACAACCCAAACGAAGCGGTTCCAATACGAAATGCCGTAGGAAGTCTCCTATGTCTCCACACGGCACAATGACCGTCGTGGGGCTGGTCCCACACCGTTTGTCTCATAAACACCCCTCCACGGGCTTCTGTGGACCTCTAAGGGGCATCCTGATGTGTTACCTCAGGTCACACTTACAGGATGGAGGTGAACAACCACGGACAAACACGGAACAGAATCGACCATGGGGAAATCAGCTTTGGAACGCTGGCACCCCACGGTTAAGCCCTACATCGTCTCTCATGAAATGCAGTCCTCAATGGCATGGGCATATCGACCGATCCCATCGGCCAGCCATGCCAGTTCAGTGCCGGTCTGTTTGTCTCCCTCCGCCATGCGGGCCAGTATCCCGGCCATGACACTGATTTCCGTAGTGGCAGCCTGTATTGCCGACAGCCGGTCGGGCGTGGCGAGGCTGGGCGGCGCTGTATGCGCTCGCCATGCCCGATGACAGGACGCGGAACTGCTGCCCATCGCCTCGCCTACCTCGCGCGTGGACCCTGTGTACATTGTGTCGTGCCGTCCCTCGCGCGCATCGCGCGTAGGACGTGTGTCATCTGTGTCTCGCGCGCGCATCGCGCGTAGGGTCTGTCTCATTTGTAGCGGCCACACCTGTGTAACTCGCGTACGGTTTGGGCCGCAGAGATAAACCAAAGGGTCCACACAGTAAGCGGTCCCTACCCCTGTTCAAATTGAACATTACAGGATGGGCGGAGGGTGTACAAGTTGAACACGCTGCCGGGGGACATGTTAACGGGGTGTGGGGATTTTACCATCCCGATCCGCTGCCAATTACGGCGGTTACACATCTATCCCAAGCTGATGTAACCAAATCACTCGCATGAGAGTGGCTGTTTTCTGTCATTTTCCAGATTGGTTACACCGGTTACACTGGTTACACCAAAAAACACAGACCCCGAACGGGAATCGTTGGTGTAATCCAGCCATCATGGCCTGTTCCTGTGTAACCCGCAGCAATAAGCAGCCCATTCATCCATCAGGGCACGACGCTTCTCAAACAGGTCTCCCCTTCGATAAGCGGCTTCAACCTTGTTGCCGACCGCATGGGCAAGGGCCGTCTCCACAACCTCATTCGGGTAATCGGTTGCTTCCGCCGCCCAGTCCCGGAACGTGGACCGCAAGTCACCGTGGCCCAGCAGGGCGGCGTCCTGATCGGCATGATCTGCAATCACCGAGGCGCTAAATACAGACAGGCGGAGTTGGTCGCGGGGCTGCCCCCATGCCACTGCGGAATTGACGACGTAGGCTGACACAGTGCCGGGGCCGTTTAGCTTCACAACCGAAATCCAGCGATCAGCCACCAAATCTTGAATGGCATACTGGATCGTACGTAACGACCGCCCTAGCATTTTCGCCAATGTTTTCTGGCTGACTATCACCGCATTTTGGTGGCCCATTTGGGCAATCAAGTGGTGCAGCAACATCGCGGCTGTTGGCTTGCGGGCAATTAGTCCAGCCCATGCCTCATGGGCCTTCCGTTCAGTCTGCACCCATTGCCCCGGTTTGTTCCGTGCTGGTGTTCCAATTTCTGTCATGCGCTACCCTTGCGGCACCCTGTGCAATCCAATGTAACTTTTCGGCAATCTTCTACAACAAAGCGGCAGATTGGGGTATCTTTGCTTTGCGTAAAAGTTGCAGTCAACTGAAAGTTTTACGCACAACCTACGCAATAGCTCATTGCGTAACCCCCCGCAGTAGCTCATTGCGTAACCCCCCCCCCTTAAGTCATTGAAAAAACACACTTTTTAGTTGTTTCTCTTCTATGTTCTTTAGGGTGGTCCAAATGTGGCTAAAATGTGGCAAGGAGAAATCGAGTTCTCCGGCAGAACGAACCCTTAACAAATCCTTAAAATCAAAAAATCAGACCTGCTGTGTGTGCCGGTGGGTATGTGTGCCGAGCGTGGAGCCGGTGGGTAGCGGTGTGGGCAGGCGGTGGTAAACGCGCCAGCGTTTTCCACGGGCTGTCCATGCCCTATCCACGGGCGGAGCGCGGCCCGTAGGGCGGCGCACATATCCACGGGCAGGGAGTCTCACGGGTGGTACCGTGCGCGAGCGCGATTGCGTGACGTGTCACGAAAAGCGGCTTGTCTGGCGCTTCGCGGGCTACGCCGCTCCTGCTCCGCACTCGCCCAGACCTGGAACACCCCTCAAATTGGCCCGTAAATGGCTCAGGAATGGGGTGTATGGGTGCTCTGGTGGTTTTCTAGCTTAGGTGACAGTTAAGGCGCTGTGGGAGAAAATATGGGCCAAACAAGGCCATCTCCGGTCTCCGAGACGCACCATGTCCCTTTCCGGTCGGTTTTGACCATCGCTTCCAAGACTTCCCGCCCCCTGACAAAATGGCAGATCATCCGGCGGTTTCAGGCCGTGCTTCGCCGCTCCCGCGCTGCGCTCGCTCCAGACCTGAAACACCCGTTAAATGAGACATAAAAGGCTTATGAAGAAGATCAGACCGCTACTCTGATTTTACCTGTCAAAAGCTGCTGCATCAGGGCTTTCTTTTCCTGACGCAGGCGGGAAAGGTCGGATTCAAGAGCGGTGATTTCTTCGTCCGCTGTGGTCAGAACAGCGGCGATGGCTTTTTGTTCGGGGAAAGAAGGAAGCAGTATCGTTAGCTTCTTGATATCATCACCGTTAACAGCCTCAAACGTGCTGCCTTGAGCTAATCGCTCCCAGCGGTCTTCGATGCTTAGAAAATACTGATAGGCAAATTCTTGAGAATTTCCTTTTTTGACACGAATGCTGCTGATACCTCGACCAATACAGGCATGATGAAGCGCTATGGATACTGTTCCCACTGGAGCGCGAACGCTCAAAAGAATATCGCCCAACTGACATTCTTTTGTGATTTCGGACGTAAAAATACGCGGACAAGAGAGCCGATTTTTAATGTCAGCATTGCCCTGCAATAGCGGCAATCCTTCCCCTGTCTCGTTATAAAATTCTGATTTGGGGGAAGAACCCATGACGACGTGGCAGCAATCACAAAGCCGGTGCTTTTCCCACTCCCCCGTGAACCCCGGCAGGCGTTTTTTGCCTGTGAGGAGTTGCTGCATGAGGGCTTTTTTCTGCTGCTGGCTGTTGGCCAGAAGCTTCTCCGTCCCCTCAATCGCACGATCCCACGTCGAGAGGATCGCCGCGATCTTCTTCTGTTCGGGAAGAGGGGGGAGGATTAGCGGAGTGTTAGAAAGGATTTCTTGGCTTAAATTTGAGATATTTGTTCCCGACCCAGAAAGGTTTATGTGCTTTCGGAAATATTCTCCGGCCACAATTTGGAAGATATAATTTGCACTTATTGAACAACCTTTTAAGCGGCCGCGAATAGTGAATCCAGAGAACGAGATCGGTTCTGGCACATAGGGGAAATACAAACATCTTCCGATAAGAGATTTGTTCCCATTTGATCGAACGAATAAAAAGTCATTTTCGATAAGTAGATCATCATCTTTGAATTGATCTACGTAGGTTTCTTTTAAGGAATCAGCACGTGAAAGTACATTTCCAAGAGAAAAATCAGAAACACCGACCACTTTTATTAGATTTTTTGAATCAGATTTAGAAAAATTAAGGCCGTTCCGAAAGTCCATAATTTTTCCAAGCGTAGTAGCTTCCCACCCCTCAGGAAGCATAACCCAGCTCCTTCAGATAAACGTCCATCTGCGCTTCCAGCGTTCTTATTCTCAATTTAATAGCCGTTTTTGGGGTAATCATTTTTATCGACCTTCGACAATTGTCCATTGAAGGCCTGTCCCTGATGTAGGGGCGCAAATCGTCTGGCCTTTTCTTTGGATGGGTTTGTAGCCTTCAATGCGACACATGCCGAAGGCCTGAATCTGGCCCACCCTATCCATTTCGTAGGCCATACGGCCTGATGGTGATGACACAGCCCATTCTGCCAGTAAGTCCCGCTTCTTGGTTTCCTGCTGCCCCTCAGCGAACCCTTGAGCGTATCCGGTTCGACTTCTTTTGAGTCCGCCATTTATTTTCAGAAAATCGCAGAATATAGCCGTTTTTCAGGGGTCGCCTTTTGGCTTACCCCCCTTAATACCCCTCTTAAAACTGCCGCTTGGATGGCTTTGGCAGGCAGGATGGGGTGTATGATTATTTTGATATCGTAATGAAAAAGGTTGGCCTACAAAGTAAGAAGGTCGGTGTAAGGGTGTTACCCATACACATAAAAAAAGGGCCTCCATTTCTGGAAGCCCCTTGCCTGTCTGTCTGATCCATATTCCTTTGCGGATCGTCCTGGTATCGGCCCGCCTGCCATCACCCCGCCACGACCCTTCCTGTGAGGGCAAACCAGCGGCGCAGGCTGGTATCCATCACTTCATCGGTCATGCGGTTTCGCTCCACTTCCCCGATGCCGCGCTCCGTCCACAAATCTCCCAATGCCTCAAGGGTTGCCGTCAAGGCACGCTGGTAGTCATCGTCTGTCCGGTTCCGGTCATGGCAGTATCTCGGTTCGCTTGGACCGTTCTAGCTGCGCTTCCGAAATCGCAGCCTGAATATCTGGTTTTGTCAGGTTTTCATGACCGATTTTACCTGCGGTCTTTTTGCTATATCCGGCACGGATTGCTCATGTCAGGCGTCCTCATTGCTGTCAGGGGCATAGGTGATTTGCGGGTAGTCATCAGGCAGGCTCGGGCCGCCTCCGATCATGTGCTTAGGCGTGGCGTCGTCCCGGTCGTGTGGATTGGGAGCCATGAAGCGGTGGCGGTTCTGATCCCATGTCCATCCCTGCTCTTTGAGCCATTGCGGGTCTGGTGAGCCGAACAGGTGCAGCTTGCCGGTCTTTGGGTCGAGCCGGATGCCCGAACGATCTTCATGCGCCGGGGCCTGCGCTGGGGATGGTTCTGCTGCTTGCAGCATCTGGATGATGGCGTCCCGGCTGTGCTTCATCATCCTGATAAGGTCCGGGGTGATGGCGGCGGTATTGCCCCTTATGGCCGGTTGCCCATCCACCAGCACGACACGGCACCCAAGATCATCCAGTTGCGCCAGCAGGGCGGAGGGGGCCGGGATCGCTGGGGCGCAATCCGACTTTGCCCACTCCATCAGTCCGGCAAGGGCGACACTAACCATGATGCCCACCTCCGCTGTGAATGCGCGTCCTGTTCAGGCCCTTTGTTCTCAACAGATGCCCCGCGCTGTTACCCAGCCATGCCACATCCAGTTCGGTGTGGAGGCGTTTTACCCATCCATGCATCCACTGCACGGGGACAGGTTCTGAGGCGGAGATCAGGGCATCCAAGATTTCAGCCAAAGACCACAAATCGCATACGATGGCATGCACGCGCTCTCTCGGTGTCTCGCTCATCGGGGCACCTCCGCCAGCACAATCACTGTGGGGTGGGGTTTCGCGCCACCGTGACGCAGAACCTCCGGCTGGACGAAGCCTACCAGGGCGATCAGGAGCAGCGCGGGGAAGATCAGCCCGGCTGCCAGATGCTCGGATGTGAGTAAGAGGGTTTTTCCTGCTTTGGGAAAAAGGGGGCCGAGTACGCTTTTACCCAGCCGGGAACATGCCCATGTTTGGAAGGTCGTGGTATATCTGCAAGTAGCCATTGCCGAAGCCTCTTTCGGTTGTGGGTAGGCCCGTCCCGGAAATCTCACCTTCCGTGGCGGGCTGTTCTGTTTATGCAGTCATTAACCTAAAAACGCAACAGGTCATAAATCTATTATTGATTGAGTTAATGAATGCATATAATGATTACCTCCGAGAATGACGCTTATCGGAGGTAATGGAATGAACGCGGTCACACAGCATCAGGGGCGCGCCACGTTGGCGCAAACCGTGCCCGATCACATCCGGCAAGCCGCGTTCGATCTTCAACAGGGGGCACTCTCCCCGGCCACATGGAAGGCATACCGCTCAGACTGGCGGGCCTTTTCGGAATGGTGCGACCGGCAGGCTGTGCAGGCGATCCCTGCCAGTCCTGAAACCGTGGCGGCATACATCGCCAGCCAGATGCACAGAGGCAGGAAGGCGGCAAGCATTGCCCGCTCCGTTGCCGCCATCTCATGCGCTCACGAAACAGCGGGGCATCTGCCACCGGGCAAAACCAAGATTGTGCAAAATGCCATGGCATCAGTCCGGCGCACGATTGGCACAGCGCAGACCAAGAAGGCCCCGGCCACGGCGGATAAGATTGCAGCCATGCTGGCCCTGTGCCCTGACACCGTGAAGGGGAAGCGAGACCGTGCCATTCTATCACTTGGCTTTGCAGGCGCATTCCGGCGTTCCGAATTGGTGGCGCTTAACGTGTCAGACATTCAGGAGATGGAAGGCGGCGCAAAAGTGACCATCAGACGGAGCAAGACGGACCAAGAGGGGGCAGGCCAGACAATCGGCATCCTTGAAGGTTCCCGCCTGCGCCCTCTTTCGTCAGTTAAGGCATGGCTTGGCGCTGCACAGATTACAGACGGGCTTTTGTTCCAACGCCTCAGCAAATCCGGGAAACTACTCGGCCCCATGACGCCAGACGCCATCGCCGTGCTGGTGAAGGATTACGCCAAGCGGGCCGGATTGGACCCCGCGCAATTCTCCGGCCATAGCCTGCGGGCTGGCTTCATTACGTCAGGGGCAGAGGCGGGCAATGACGCCTTGCGGATTGCAGAGGTAAGCAGGCACAAATCCTTGGACGTTCTGCGGGGCTATGTGCGGCGGGCGAACCTTCTGAAAGATCATCCCGGCGCTTCCTTTATGTAGTCATAAAGTCAAGAACGCATAAATCCATTATTGCATTGCATAGGCAGGACATGCCACCAATCCCCCTATGCTCTGGAAGAATCTCAAAAGCCTGTCCGTGGTCGCTCAGAAAGGCGGCACCGGCAAAACCACACTGGCGGTTAATCTGGCGGTGCTGGCAGCATTGGACGGCCTGCGGGTTGCCCTGATTGATTGCGACCCCCAACGCTCGGCGGCGGGCTGGTGGCAGATACGCAAAGAGGAATGGCCCGCACTGATTGAACAGCCAGCCGGTCAGCTTCCTTCTGTTATGGAAACGCTCAAAGCAGAGGGCTTCAATCTGGCAGTTGTGGATACGCGCCCATCGGTCGAAGCGGAAACGCTCGAAGCCGTCCAGAACAGCACGGCGGCAATCATTCCGACCCGTCCCACATCAATGGACATCAGCGCGGTCGCCCTCACGGCTCAGCTTGTCCGATCAGCACAGAAACCCGGCTGCATTGTCCTGAACCAGTGCCCGCCATCCATAAAGCAGGGTGAAGCGCCACTCACGGCAGAAACCCGCGCCATCGCAAACACGCTGGGCCTGCCCGTAGCACCTCCGGCGCTGGTTAATCGCATCGCCTACCCCTACGCCAGCAATGGCGGCATGGCTGTTCGGGAATATGAACCGGGTAAGGCAGCAGATCAGGAAATGACGGCCCTGTGGTCGCACATCAAGAAAGGATACCTCAGCAATGGCTAAACGTCCGACAGTAGCACTTATGCCCTCTATGGCTTCATCGCTCGCCACGCCAAAAGCCAGTGCAGCGCCAACCGTTATTCAGAAGCAGGAAGCCACCACCACATCCAAGGGCGGGCGTCCTCGCACCCTGCCCGATAATGTGAAGAACATTTCCGTCCGGGTTTCGGATGAAGTCAGGCGGGCCTTGCGGCAAGCATCACTTAACCATGACATGCCAATTCAACAGATCATTCACAACGGCATCATGGATCAGCTTTCGCGGCTTGGCGTTGTGGTGAAGGACTAAGCAGCCATTGCCCGGTGCACGGCACCCCCTACCGTGCTGAACATCAGGCGGCGTATGGCAGCATGACGGAGGTATGTTCAGATTGAACAGGGGTAGGGTCCGCTTACTGTGCGTCCGAAATACGGACGAACAAGGGGATGCCTTGATCGTCCTGTTTTGGATAATCAAGCGGGCCATGCGCGAGGCTGCCCCATCTACTTAGGGGGCGCAGCGTCCTTGTGACCCAAGAGCCGGTCCACGGCCTGCTGATCCTTCTGGATCATCGCCAGCAAGGTGCGGGCCGCTGGTGTCTGAGAGCCCGATCCGAAAGTTTTTGAACAATACCAGCCTGTTGTGATTCATCCGTCTTTGCGAAGAGATGGAGTGAATGGTGACATGGACTGGTATTGCCC
>NZ_NKUF01000058.1 GCF_003206495.1 Gluconacetobacter entanii
CTCTATACAGATATGTCGGACCGAAGGGCGAGCTCAGGGATTATGGGAAGCGCGTTCTCAGCTTAGCGTAGGATTTCGCCCCCTCCCGCAAACGACCCCATAATGATCGACAGCACCATTGTCCGTGCTCACCAGCATAGAGCGGGCGCCCGTAAAAAAGGGGCGCGGATCAGGCTATCGGCCGATCCCGTGGCAGACTGACCAACAAAATCCATGTCATATGCTGCGGGAAAGGCTGTGGTTCTTTCCCAGACACCCAGGCAAAGGGCGGACATCATGGAAGCATGCCCCCTGCTGGATGGGGTCGATCCCAAAGCCTTTATCGCCGACAAGGCTTATGACGTCGATCCGCTCATTGAAACGCTTGAAGCACGGCAGATCATACCGGTTATCCCCTCAAGGAAAAACCGATGCAATCCACGGAAAATCAGCTTTCAGCTCTACAAAAACAGAAACATCATTGAACGCTTCTTCGCCAGGCTGAAGCAGTTCAGGGGCATTGCAACACGCTACGACAAGCTGCAGTCAACATTCCTCGCAGCAGTGCAACTCGTTTCCGCCATCCTCGAAATTAACTGACGACACGCTCTAATGACTATCTAAAGAGCGGGTCTTATAGAATTGACCTAGGAAATCGTGGAAAATATTCCCAGTCAGACATGAGATCAGGTGACGTAACCATTCATGAGCCAGAAAGACACGTTCACATATTTTGCTGGGAAACAGCCGTCGCGATCGGAGGAACTCGTTATACCCGGAGCGACTCATCATCATGGTCGCTGGGTATCTCTTCCGAAACAAACCGGAAAGATGGTTGGACAGAGGCATCAGCCTGCGGGAAGACGTGATGTCCCTGCCCGTTCCAGAGAACTCGGTCAGTCAGAGGCTTCTGCACGACTGAACTTTCGGACATAGCCCGGCACCTCCACATGCAGGGGTAAATCTTTTTTTGTAACGGATATGATCGTTTCTGTTACAATAATATGCCACAGGATATCAATTATTCCCGATACATACAGAAATATTCCGGGAGATCGCAGTCTGTTTAACGTATACAGCGCGTGGCATTACGCCGGTTAGGCGGGCAATGAATTTTATTTTAACATCATAATCGCTTTTTATCATTTTTGAAATAAACGCCACGCTGCCTTTTTATTTTCTAGGCTGCAATCAGGGCTTTATTATACTTCACGGCATCGAATGAACGCGAATGCAGCCGTGCGGAGTTTCAGATTGATAACGGGGCGGTCAGGCCATGATTTTCCGGACAGCCAGGGAACGGATGGTGCCCCTGTCGGCAAAGGACAGAATTTCGTTCTTGTCGTGGAAGACGACATGGATATCCGCAACCTGCTGACACGTTTCCTGTCACAGCAGGGTTATGAGGTTGCGTCCGCCATGACGGCGGCGGAGGTGCTGGCCATCCTCGCGCGGCGCACGCCTGATATTGTCCTGCTTGATCTCATGCTGCCGCAGGAAAGTGGCCATGCCATCTGCCGCCTGATCCGTAAGCGGAGTGCCATCCCCATTATCATGGTTACGGCGCTTGCCGATGTCCGTGAGCGTATTGCGGGTCTTGACCTGGGCGCGGACGACTACATCAGCAAGCCCTTTGATCTCGGTGAACTGGCAGCCCGCATTCGGGCCGTGCTGCGTCGTCCATCCAGCCCCCCCGCTTATCCCACATCGGGTTTACAGCCGGGCTGCAGGTTCGGAAACTGGATCTTTATGCCGGAAAAACGCGCACTCTATAGCACCGAGGGCGTGCGCATGACGCTGACCGGCGCTGAAACCGATCTTCTGCTGCTGTTATGGAACCATGCGGGAGAACTCCTGAGCAGGCAGCGGATCATTGAACTGCTCTATAATGCACCGGGAGCGGTTGAAGAACGCACCATCGACCTGCTGGTCAGCCGCCTGCGGCGCAAGCTGGCGCATGGTGGCCGCCAGCTTGAGATGCTGCGGACGGTGCGCGGCGACGGCTATGTGTTCGACCCCGGTCCGGCCGTTCCGCATGAGGGGGCAGCCGACTGATGAAAACCCGGTTTTCCCTGCTGCCCCGCACCGTTTACGGGCAGATGGCCGCAATCGTGATCTCCAGCATGATGGTCACCGTTTTTTTTGTCGCCTTTCTGGTGTTTGCGTTGCGTCCGACCGTGCCACCGCTGCCTGAAGGGCCATGGCCAAACGCACTGGCCTTTGAAACCGCGATTGATGCGTTACGTGCAAGTCCGCCCGAAATACGCGAGGCCATTGCACAGGGTATGTCAACACCGGACGTTTCGTTTCGTACCACCGCCCCCTTTGCGTGCACGCCTATCCCGACCGAACATTTCTCGATCCTGCTGCGCCGTATCCTTCAGGCACGGGCTGGCAACCAGAACGTCGTCATGATTGCCTCGACCTGCGCTGCGGATTCCAGCGGCATGACGTCCACCCATATCGACATGCCCCGTGAAGGGATATTCATTACCGCCCATAACGGGATCAATCATCATCTGCCCCAACTCATGCGCGCGACGCTGCCACTGATCGTATCGTTCCTGTCGATGCTGGTCATCATGGGCACCCTGTCGCTATGGAGCCTGTGGCGCATCAACCGCCCGCTGAAGGTGCTGGCGGACAAGGCCGAAACCTTTGGCTACGACATCACGCCCGAACCCCTGATCGAACAGGGACCGGTGGAACTGCGCCGCGTCGCGCGTGCTTTCAACCGCATGCAGGCCCGCGTTGCCGCCGCGGCCGAGGAGCGTACCCGCATGCTCATGGCAATCGGTCATGACCTGCGCACGCCACTGACGCGCCTGTACATGCGGATTGAAATGGGGGGGGCCGACGCCTCCCCTTCGGCCCTGCGCAACGACCTGTGGCTCATGAACCGCATGCTGAACGGGGCGCTGTCCTTCCTGAAGGGGCAGGGTGACACGGAACCGGCCGAACGGGTCGATATCGGCGCGCTGGTGGAAAGTGTCTGCGCGGAATTCGAGGCGATCGGCCGGAACGTGATCTGTCAGGGCGACCTGGGCCTGACCTGCCTGTGCCAGCCCGTGGCCGTGGCCCGCATGGTCAACAATCTGATCGACAATGCCTGCAAATTCGGCAGCGAAGTGCGCGTCGATACACGACGGAGCGGTCATGAAGCCATTATCGAGGTTGCCGATAACGGTCTCGGCATTCCGCCTGAAATGCACGATGTCGTGCTGCTGCCCTTCGCCCGTCTGGACCCTGCCCGCAGCCCGGACGGCGGCCTGGGGCTGGGCCTGTCGATCATCCATGACATCGTGCAGCGCCATCGTGGCAGCCTGACCTTCCATTCAAACCAGCCACACGGATTGCTGGTGCGCATTGCCCTGCCGCTTGACCTGCACACGGCGGCGCAGGCGCACGGCAATACGCAGGCAACCCATTAAGGCCCCGCCAGTACAGAGACGGACCGTAGAAAATGCAGCCTGTTCACGATTTTCCCTTTCCTGCAACCATGCCTGGCGGCCTGTCGTGCCATGTGGTGCAGGATGCCGTTTCAGCACGCAGGAACCAGACGCGGACCAGGCATTGCGGCCTGCGCCGCGCGAGCCTGCTGACAGCACTGTTCCTGGCCGGCCTGCATCCGCTGCATGGCGCGCAGGCGGCCACGAAAACGGTGGATGCGGGTATTCCGGTATCCGTGGCAACCATCAGGACGGGCGATATGCCGGTCGTGCTGAGCGAACTGGGTACGGTCATCCCCGTCACCAACGTAACCGTGCAGAACCGCGTGGAAGGCTATCTGACGCAGGTACTCTTTACCGAAGGGCAGGAAGTGCATGAGGGCGACCTGCTGGCGGTAATCGATCCCCGCCCCTATGAGGCGGAACTGAAGCAGTATTCCGGGCAGTTGGCGGCCGATCAGGCCCAGCTTGACGAGGCGCGGATGGATAATGTCCGGTACCAGAAGCTGCTCAAACGCGACAGTATCGATACCCAGACGGCACAGGACCAGCAGTACAAGGTCAAGCAGCTTGAAGGCACGGTAGAGGCAGATCAGGGGCTGGTCGATACCTACAGGCTGGATGTCGAATACTGCCACATCACCGCACCGGTCAGCGGCCGTGTGGGCATCCGTGCGGTGGACCGGGGCAATTACGTGACCGCGGCACAGTCCGGCGGCCTTGCGGTCCTGACGCAGATGCAGCCGATCTCGGTCATATTCACCCTGCCACAGGACAAGCTGGGCATGGTCTGGAAACGGCTGCGTACTGCAAAGACACTGCCGGTCGAGGCATGGGACAGCACGGACACCACGAAGCTGACCGATGGCACGGTCAGCAGCCTGGACAGCCAGATCGATACCTCAACCGGCACGGTCCGGCTGCGTGCCCTGTTCCCCAACAGGGACGAGGATTTGTTCCCCAACCAGTTCGTCAATGCCCACCTGCTGGTTGATACCGAGCATGATGTGCTGCTTGCCCCCACCAGCGCCATCCAGTCAGGCCCCAATGGTTCATTTGTATATGTAGTGCAGCCTGACAGCACCGTGGCCGTGCGTCTGGTCAAAACCGGTGTCAGTCAGGGGGATACGGTCGTTGTCACCTCCGGCCTGAAGGCGGATGAGCAGGTAGTGACATCGGGCATCGACCGCCTGCATGCAGGGGCGAAAGTCACCATCCCCGTCACCACGACGCAGGGGGGATAATGAATCTCTCCCGTCTTTTCATACAGCGGCCCGTCGCCACCACGCTGCTCATGTTCGCGTTGATGCTGGCGGGTCTGATCGGTTATCGGTTCCTGCCGATTTCCGCCCTGCCGGAAGTGGATTATCCCACCATCGTGGTCCGCACCTTCTACCCTGGCGCCAGCGCGGATGTGATGATGACCTCCGTCACCGCGCCGCTGGAAGGGCAGATGGGAGAAATGGCCGGGCTGGACCAGATGACATCCCAGTCCTCGGCCGGGGCATCGGTCATCACGCTGCGCTTCGGGCTGACCACGTCGCTGGATGTTGCCGAGCAGGAGGTGCAGGAGGCCATCAACGCCGCCAATTCCCTGCTGCCAACAGCCCTGCCCGCGCCGCCCATCTATTCCAAGGTCAATCCGGCTGATACGCCCATCATGATCCTGGGGGTCACGTCCACCACCCTGCCCCTGCCTGAAGTGCAGGATTACGTGACGACACGCCTGCAGCAGAAGATCAGCGAGATTTCGGGCGTGGGTGAAGTTTCCCTGTCCGGTGGCAACAAGAAGGCTTACCGCGTCCGTGTGAACGTGCCCAAGGCCACGTCGCTGGGCATTGATCTTGATACGCTGCGCACCACCATCGGCAACGTGAACGTCAATTCCCCCACCGGCAGCTTCAATGGCAAAAAGCTGAACCGCACCATCCATATCGACAGCCAGATTTCCAGTACTGACCAGCTACTCAATCAGGTCGTGGGCTGGTCCGACACCAGTCAGGGGCCGGTCAGGCTGCGCGATATCGCAACGGTGGTGGAAGGGGCGGAAGATACCCAGCTTGCCGGATGGTCGAACCAGACCCCGGCCATCATCCTGAACATCCGCCGCCAGCCTTCGGCCAACATCATCAACACCGTCAACGCCATCAAGGCCACGCTGCCATCACTGCAGCAGGACATGCCCGGTGGCGTCACCATCACGCCGCTGACCGACCGGACCACCACCATCCGCGCATCCGTGGCGGATGTGGAATTCGAACTGGGTCTGGCGCTGGCGCTGGTGGTGGTCGTGATCTTCGTGTTCCTGCATGACCCGTCGGCCACCGTCATCCCGGCGCTGTCCGTGCCGCTGTCCATTATCGGCACGCTGGCGGTGATGGATATGATGGGATTCTCGCTCGACAACCTCTCGCTCATGTCGCTCACCATCTCCACCGGCTTCGTGGTGGATGATGCGATTGTCATGATCGAGAACATCGCCCGTTATATCGAAATGGGCCGCGACCGGATGACTGCGGCGCTGGAGGGCGCGGGCGAGATCGGCTTTACCATCGTCTCGCTCACCATCTCGCTCATCGCCGTGCTCATCCCGCTCCTGTTCATGGGCGACGTGATCGGGCGGCTGTTCTATGAATTTGCCGTGACGCTGGCGGTGACCATCATCCTGTCCGCCGTGGTGTCGCTCACACTCGTGCCGATGATGTGCGCCCGCCTGCTCAAGGACAAGGCGTATGCCACCACCAAGCCGCGCTGGGCACAGGCGACCGACCGGCTGATTGTCCGGGTTATCGATACCTATGACCGGGGGATTACGCGCGTGCTGCGCCACCAGCGCGCAACCCTTGCCGTGTTCGTGGCAACGCTGGCGCTGACCGGGCTGCTGGTCGTGATCATTCCCAAGGGACTGTTTCCCGAACAGGATACCGGCGTCATTCAGGGCGTGTCCGTGATGGATGCCTCCATCTCGTTCGATGCGATGCGCGACCTGCAGCAGCAACTGGGAGCAGCGATTGCGAAGGATGCGGATGTTGTCAGCCTGTCCTCCTATATCGGGGTGGATGGGGACAACACCACGCTCAATCGCGGGCGTTTTGAAATCAACCTGACGCCGCATGACAAACGCAGCCTTTCGGCCGCAAAAGTGGCGCAGCGCATCCAGCGCGAGACAGCCACCATAGCCGGAACCCAGCTTTACCTGCAGCCGGTGCAGGACCTGACGCTGAACACCAACGTATCGGCCACCCAGTACCAGTTCCTGGTGGCAGATTCCGATACGAACCGCCTTGCCACATGGGTCCCGCGCCTGATTAATGCCCTGCGCAGGGAACCGGCCCTGGCCGATGTCACGTCCGACCTGCAGGCGCAGGGGCTGGCCGCGACCGTGACACTGGACCGGGCCACGGGGGCGCGCTTTTCCGTCACGCCGGAAACGGTGGACAACCTGCTCTATGATTCCTTTGGACAGCGCCAGATTTCCACCATCTATACCCAGTCCAACCAGTATCGCGTGATCCTGGAGGCCGACCCCGCGCTGCAGACCACGCCCGAGGCACTGGACAGGCTGTATCTGGCCGCCAGCGGCAGCGGGGCTACCAGCACGTCCGGCCCGACCCGTGATCCCTCCTACGGCCTTGTGCCGATGAGCATGGTCACCCGCACGACGGCATCCACCGCGCCGCTGCTGATTACTCATGTGGCGCAGTTTCCGGCATCGACCATTTCGTTCAATGTTGCACCCGGCTATTCGCTCGGTGCGGCGACGGATGCCATCACGCGGGTGGAAAAATCACTGCATCTGCCCGCCACCATGCAGACATCGTTTCAGGGCACGGCCGCCGTGTTTGCAGGCAGCATGAGCAACGAGGCCTGGCTGATACTGGCGGCCCTCGTAGCCGTCTATATCGTGCTGGGTGTTTTGTATGAAAGCTTCATCCACCCGCTGACCATCCTGTCCACCCTGCCCTCGGCCGCCATTGGCGCGCTGCTGGTGCTGTGGGTCTCGGGTTCGGGGCTGGATGTGATGGGGGTGATCGGCATCGTGCTGCTGATCGGCATCGTGAAGAAAAACGCCATCATGATGATCGATTTCGCGCTGGAGGCGGAGCGTGTGGAAGGGCTGGATTCCGTGCAGTCCATAACCCGTGCGGCCCGGCTGCGCTTCCGCCCGATCCTGATGACCACGCTGGCCGCCATGCTGGGCGCCATTCCCATGGTGATCGGTAATGGCACGGGATCGGAACTGCGCCGCCCGCTGGGTTACGCGATTGTGGGTGGCCTGGCCGTAAGCCAGTTGCTGACCCTGTTCACCACGCCGGTCATCTACCTGTTCATGGAGCGGGTGCGCCTGCGGTTTGCTGCCTTCCGCGCCCGCCATACGTCCGCGCCACCCACGCCGTCAGGGGAGGCACGCTGAAATGTCGATCGTCGCCCTGTGCATCAAGCGCCAGATCGGCACCACGCTTATCGTGATCGGCATGATGATTGCCGGCGCCATCGGCTACTGGCTGCTGCCTGTATCCGATCTCCCCAATGTTGACCTGCCGGTCATTCAGGTGCAGGCCTAGCAGGCCGGTGGCACGCCCGAGCAGATTGCCAGCACGATTGCCGAACCCCTGGAGCGGCATCTGGGCACGATTGCCGGACTGAGCGAGATGACATCGCAGTCCGTCACCGGGCAGGTCAGCATTGCCCTGCAGTTCGATACCTCCCGCGACATCAACAGCGCCGCGCGTGACGTGCAGGCGGCCATCGTGGCAGCCCGCGCGGACCTGCCCGCCACCCTGCGGCAGAACCCGACCTATGTCGAAGCCAATACCGCCGGCATGCCGGTCATGGTGCTTGCCCTTACATCGGACACCAGAACGCCCGCACAGGTCTATGACGTGGCGACCAATGTGCTTGAACAGCATCTGTCCCAGATCAGTGGCGTGGGGCAGCTCATGCTGGGTGGGGCGGCGCTGCCTGCCGTGCGGGTGGAACTCAATCCCCTCGCCCTGTTCAAATACGGCATCGGGTTCGAGGATATCCGTGCCGCCTTGTCCTCCGCCAATGCCAATACGCCCAAGGGGTTCCTCAATCGCGGCAGGCAGCGCCTGATCCTGCAGACCAACGATCAGGTTCATGGCGCGCAGGACCTCAAGGGTCTGATCGTGGCCTATCGCAACATGCGTCCCGTGCGGCTGGAGGACGTGGCGCAGGTGACCGACGGGGTGGAAAATGTTGAAAATGGTGGCTTCTTCAACCGCAAGCCTGCCGTTCTGGCCATTGTCTTTCCGCGTGCGGGGGCCAACGTGGTCCAGACCATCAACCAGATCAGGGCGCAGTTCCCGACCCTGAAGGCCGCCCTGCCCGCCGATGTGGAGCTGCATGTCGGCATGGACCGTTCCGCCACCATCCAGGCCGCCCTGACCGATACCAAGAGCACACTGGTCCTGTCGGTGCTGCTGGTGGTGGGCGTGGTGCTGGTGTTCCTGCGTTCGCCGCGCACGACCATCGTGCCGGCCCTGGTCATTCCCGCATCGCTGGTCACGACGTTTGGCGTGATGAAGCTGATGAACTATTCGCTCGACAGTCTGTCGCTCATGGCGCTGACCATTGCGACGGGCTTCGTGGTGGATGACGCCATCGTGGTGATCGAAAACATCAGCCGCCATATGGAACAGGGGGCGAGCCGCGCCGATGCGGTGCTGCAGGGCGCGCAGGAAGTAGCCTTTACCGTGCTGTCGGTTTCCATCTCGCTGGTGGCGGTGTTCCTGCCCATTCTCATGCTGGGGGGGCTGATGGGCAGCCTGCTGCATGAATTCGCCGTGACCATTTCGGTGACGGTACTCGTCTCCATGGTGCTCTCGCTCACGCTTACACCCATGATGTGCGCACGGATCCTGCCATCGGGGGAAGCGCGGGCTGACAGAAAGCCCAATTTCTGGTCCCGCCTTTCCGTCCGGATGGAACGCGGCTTTGCTTATGTGGAAAATGCCTATGGCCGCTCACTGGCCACGGCACTGCGCCATCGCAGGCTGGTGCTGCTTTCGCTGCCTGTCACCATCGGGATGATGGGCGTGCTGTTCGTGTTCATGCCCAAGGGCCTGTTCCCGACCGAGGACACCGGCATGATGATGGCGCATCTCGTCGCCGATCAGGCCACTTCCTTTGATGAGATGCTGGCGAAGGTCGATCAGGTGGAAAAGAACATTCTGGAGAACGGTCAGGTCTCCGGCGTGACCGGCTTTGTTGGTGGCCGCAATTCCAGCAACCAGGCCAATATCTTCATTGACCTGATCGACAAGGCACAGCGCAGGACCACCATCAGCCAGACACTGGCCGACCTGACCCACCGCACGCACGACCTGGTGGGCGGGCAGTTCATTGCCATGCTGCCCAGCCTCCTGCCCTCGGGCGGGCGGCAGGCCAACGGGGCCTATCAGTACACATTGCAGAGTGATGACGCGGCGACACTATACCACTGGATTCCCCGCCTGCAGGCGGCACTGCAGAAGCATGCTGAACTGCGTGATGTCTCATCGGACGTGCAGCAGGGCGGCCTTTCCACCAATGTCATGATCAACCGCGACGTATCGGGGCGGACGAACCTGACCCCGCAGCTGATCTCCAACACGATCTATGATGCCTTTGGCCAGCGCGCGGCTTCGGTCATCTACAACCCGCTGAACCAGTACCGGGTGGTGATGAACGTCCTGCCGAAATACTGGGACAATGCCGACATCCTGCAGCAGGTATGGGTCAGCACGTCGGGCGGGACCGCCAGCGGCAGCACGCAGAGCAATACGATCAAGGTCACGTCCGCCTCCACCACGTCCACCACCGCATCCTCGCTCAGCAGCCAGTCCTTCGCCAACCAGATCCAGAACAGCCTGGCTGGCGGCAGCGGGGCTTCCAGCGGGTCGGCCGTGTCGTCTACGGCGGAGACGATGGTCCCGCTTTCGGTCGTGTCCAGCATGCAGTCCGCCACCATGCCGCTCAGTGTGAACCATCAGGGGCAGTCGCTGGCGGCCACGCTGTCGTTCAATCTGGCATCCGGTGCCTCCATGTCCGATGCCACGCGGATCATCAATGAGGAGATCGCCCGGCTGCAGGTGCCGACAAGCGTGCACGGGCATTTTGCCGGCACCGCCGCACAGTTCCAGAGTTCGGCGAGCAACGAACCGCTGCTGATCGTGGCGGCACTGGGTGCTGTCTATCTGGTGCTTGGCATCCTGTATGAAAGCTATGTCCATCCGCTGACCATTCTCTCCACCCTGCCCTCGGCCGGGGTGGGGGCACTGCTGGCGCTTTACCTGCTGGGGCAGGAGTTTGACCTGATTGCGCTGATCGGGCTGATCCTGCTGATCGGGATCGTGAAGAAGAACGCCATCATGCTGGTGGATTTCGCCATTACCGAGGAACGCAACCATAACCGCCCGGCACGGGACGCCATCCATACTGCCTGCCTGCTACGCTTCCGCCCGATCATGATGACGACCATTGCCGCCGCCATGGGCGCGCTGCCGCTTGTTGTGGGCAACGGCTACGGCGCGGAACTGCGCCGCCCGCTGGGCATCGCGATCATGGGCGGGCTTCTGTTCAGCCAGATCCTGACGCTTTACACGACGCCGGTCGTGTACCTGTATCTCGACCGTCTGGGCCAGTGGGGGCGTCGGCGCCTTCCCGCCATTTTCCATGCCATTGCGCGCGTCGTGCGCCCTGCCCGCTCCTCATGAGCATGATGACGTATCAGGACAGTTCCATGTCGTATCGTTCTTCCCTTTCCGCCCGTCTGCACGCGGCCCTGCGCGGCACGACGACCGTGCTGGCGACGCTCACGCTGTCAGGCTGTCTTATGGTTGGCCCGCGCTATAAACACCCTGCGCCCGTTATCTCGGCCCGGTTCAAGGAACTGCAGCCCGCCCCTGGCTGGACCGTCAGCCAGCCGGACATGGCGGCAATACCAAAGGGCCAGTGGTGGCTGGTCTATCATGACCCCACCCTGAACGCGCTTGAAGACCAGGTGGCGCTGTCCAACCAGAACCTGAAGGAATACGAAGCCCAGTACCGCAAGGCGCGGGCCATGGTGAATGCGGCGAAGGCCAGCCTTTACCCGACGCTTTCCGGCGATCTCAGTTTTGCGCGCAACAGTCAGGGCAGTACTGCGACGTCAACCAGCGGCACCACCTACAGCACCGGCTCCACGCGCAATACCTATGCCGCTGAACTGAGTGCCGACTGGGATCTGGACCTGTGGGGCAAGATCCGCCGCCAGATACAGGAACAGGTGACCGCCGCACAGGCCAGTGCCGCCGATATTGCCAATGCCCGCCTGTCGTACCAGTCGCAGCTCGCGCAGGACTATTTTGAAATGCGCTATGAGGAATCCCTCAAGTCGCTGCTGGACCAGTCGGCGGCGCTGTATGCGCATAATCTTGAAATCATCCGCAACCAGCATGAAGGCGGTACACTGAACGCAGGCGACGAACTGCAGGCTGAAACCGAACTGGACCAGACCCGCGCCAGTGCGACCGCAACGGATGTGGCGCGGTCGGAATATGAGCATGCCATTGCGGTGCTGGTGGGCCGCGCGCCCGCCGATCTGACCATTGCGCGCGCCGCCATGCCTGCGGCCATTCCAGCCGTGCCGGACGGCCTGCCCGCGACGCTGCTGCAACGCCGCCCCGATATTGCCGCCGCCGAGCGCGCGATGGAGGAATATAATGCGGAAATCGGAGCCGCGATTGCCGCCTTCTACCCCGATGTCACCCTGTCCGCCGCCTATGGCTATAGCGGCAATCCCGTCCAGTCGCTGATTCAGGTTGCCAACCGGATCTGGTCACTGGGGGCAGCGGGAAGCGAGACCCTGTTTGAAGGCGGCGCACGGACGGCGGCCGTCCAAGAAGCCAATGCCGATTATGACAACGCGGTCGCCACCTATCGCCAGACCGTGCTGACCGCCCTGCAGGATACGGAAGACCAGCTTTCCAGCCTGCGTATTCTTGAACACCAGGCCAGCCAGCAGGATGCCGCCGTGCGCGCGGCGGTCAAGGCGGTTGATGTGGCGATGAATGAATACCGTTTTGGCACCGCCATCTATACCACCGTCATCACCACCCAGCAGACCGCGCTGGGGGATCAGGAAACTTCGTTGCAGATTCAGGAAAACCGCCTGCTGGCCAGCGTGAAGCTGATTGCCGACCTTGGTGGCGGATGGGAAGTGTCGCAACTGCCAAGCAAGAATTCCCTCCAGCGCGATAACCCGCTGGTTCCCTCCTTCCTTGAAAAGCATGCGCGGGAATAGAGAAGGGCAATGTGCGTGTGCCATGGTTTATCACGTCATTTTATAATGCTGACGGTATTTTCATGATCATATCAGCCCCTCACATGAGGAGTTTCACGTCAATGGCCACTTTCACTGCGAGATCATTTTTTCTTCTCCGTGTTTTGGATCCATGGTCTGAGCCTGTTTAACGACT
>NZ_NKUF01000059.1 GCF_003206495.1 Gluconacetobacter entanii
GTGACACTGGGGAATATCCATGAAAGTGGGCGACTTTCAGGATTTTCCAGTTCCAGAACCACAGTACAAGATACCCATCACGAAAAATGCGGAAGAACCCTGAATCCCCTGCGAAACTGGACGAGCCTGCCGCCGATTGTCCGGTCTCCTGCATTCAGGCTGGCGGTTGAGCGGGCACTATTGATGATCCGCATCCACGCTGCAGACATGTACTTGGCCCCTCACCCGGAACATACACGGTTCCCAATACATCCAGCTGCAGTCGCATGATGGACAGATATACGGGACATGCTATCGGGGCGTGGAACCACAGGGGAAGACTGCGTGGCAAGACTTCGACGTCATCGCGTGAAGCCTTCCGGCAGCTGCCGCCTGACGGCCCGTGAGGCGCAGGTCTGGCGATCCTTTCGCGCCGCCATCCAGGGCGAGAAAGGAGAGAGCGCCGTAGCCCACGTGCTCGACCGGAGCGGCCTGGCCGTGCTGCACAACGCCATACTGCCGACAGGTGACGGCAGGACCACCCAGATTGACCACCTGTTCCTCAGCCCGCGGGGCATCCATGTCGTGGAGACAAAGCGGTATGGCGGCGAACTGACCGGACACCCGGAAGATGAACGGTGGCGACAGCGTTTTGCTGTCGAGGCGCCCGACGCCCCGCCCCGGCTGATTTACAGCCCGGTGATGCAGAATGCCGCCCATTGCCGGGCCGTCTACGCGCTGGCCCGCCTCGTGGACCCGACCATCCAGGTCTTCAGCCACGTCGTGATGACGGGAACTGCGGTCCTGTCACCGGCGCTTGTCGCCTGCACCCTTTCCCTTTCCGAGTTGGAAACCCTGCTGCACGATCTTGAGCGCAACGTGCCGCAGGGCACACTGATTAACGCATGGCGGCGCATCGGGCTTGCCTGCCATGCCAGCGGGCATCAGTAAGCGGCCTCCCTGTCGAGAAAATCGAGCAGTTCCGCGATTTCCCCGGTTGAAAGCATGCGCCCACGACAGGCCTCGCTATCGCGGGGAAAGTCGAGCGGCTCACCACCATGGTCACGGTTGCCGGCACTGATCCAGAGTACCCGCTCCGGCTCCTCGGGATCATAATCGAGGCGAACCCCGAGGCCATCTCCAAGGTCGATGAAATCGGAGAACAGGTCGTCCTCACACCGCAGCGGAAGCATGCCGATTTCCACACCGACCCATCTGTCGGGAAATCTGGCCCGGAGAAGGTCGGTGAGCTGGCGCGTATGCGGCCTGAGATCCGTCGGATCCCGGACGGGCGGCGGTGGCTCCAGGGGCTGCAGGAAACCCGCCTCGTCATCATCCCAGTCATCGGGCTCAATCGGCGGCACCGGCTTTTTCGCCATAAAGCAGACGTCCTTCGACCAAAAGAAAAGCAATTTAAGACCGAAGCGTCGGACGGAACCAGCCTGTTTGGTGCAATGCCCCGGCCACGCGAACGCATGTCGCCGCTGCCGGAGCATGCATTGTCCGCATTCACAAGCCAAGCGCATTCAGTTCCTGATCAACCTGCCTCCAACGGCCGTCAGACTGACGTGGTTCGTTCCTGCCATGATTCCAGCTGCTGACCCGGTTCTCGAGTGGAATTTCGTCAATGAACCGGCTCGGACGGGAAGATCCGCCCTGGCGATAATCACAGAACGTGATCGTGGCCTGCTCCATGGCCCGGGTCAGCGCCACATAGGCAAGGCGACGCTCCTCTCCGGGATTGCGCGACATCGCACCGGGGAAAATCGCCTCTTCCCACGCAGGAAGAAAGACATGCCGGAATTCCAGTCCTTTCGACCGGTGCATGGTCATGAGCTGAACGCGATCACGACCTTTTTCTCCAGGTGCTCCGCCTGCCAGTGCCGCATGTTCGAGGAGGTGTTCCACGCGCCGGAAACCCTGGGCCAGTTCGATCAGTTCCGCGAGGTTTTCGCGCTGGGTTGCAGCTTCATCCGAATCATCAGCCCGCAGCATGTCCAGATACCCTGTTGCCTCGAGCAGGCCGGTAAGGCGCTCCCCAAGGCTTTCCCCTTTCCGACATCCGATCTGTCTGAGAATCTGGACGAATCCCTGCAGCGCCACGACACATCTCGGGGACAGCCGGGTCCGTGTGGCCGCCGCGCATAGCGACAGACCACCCGCCGAAGCCTCTATCTCGATTTTCCCCAGGCCCCTGGCGCCAAGGCCCCGCGGGGGCCGGTTGGCCATCCGCCGAAAGGCTTCGTCCGACCTGCGCTCATCGGGCCATGCACAAAGCGTCAGCAGGGCCAGAGCGTCCTTGACGGCGGTACGCCAATAGAAACCCACATCCCCGATGATCTCGTAGGGGACACGGGCGTGGAGCAATGCTTCCTCCAGCGTTCGGAAAAGCCGGTTCTGGCGGTAAATGATAGCCATGTCATGCCAGGCGACGCCGGTCGCTGCGCGACGGCCAATCTCCCGGACGATCGCCGCAGCTTCCTCGGTGGCGTAGGAGAACCCCAGAACCTCGATCGGGAGGCCCTCGCCCCGACGTGTAAACAGTGTCTTTTCGATCCGCGACGGGTCAAATGAAATCACCGCATTCGACGCATCAAGAATATTGCTGGTGGAACGGAAGTTCTCCTCGAGCTTGAACGTCTTCACAGCAGGAAACTCACGCGGGAAGTTCCGCAGGAAGCCGACTTTCGCCCCCCGCCAGGAATAGATGCTCTGGGAATCATCACCCACACAGAACAGTTCACCAGACGTCCTGCTGAGCAACGTGAGCCACAGGTACTGGGCGCGGTTCACATCCTGAAACTCGTCCGCCATCACGGCCGTAAAACGGGCGGACCACCGGCGATGGTATGCCGCATCATGCAGCATCGCGAGGGTCGGCCACATCAGCAGATCACCAAAATCCGCCGCGTTCTGCTCGCGCAGGATCGCCTGGTAACGACCATACAACCCGACGACAAAGCGCCAGCTTTCGTGATCCACATGGAGATTCGCCGACTGCCGCCTGCCGATCAGGCTTTCAACATGCGCGAAAGCAGCCACCGGTGTGATCAGATCCTCTTTCAGCCGCGCAATCCGCTCGGCCATTTTTTTGATCTGTCTCGCATCTCCTGGCGCTCCTTCCTGCGGCACGGGAAGCTTTTCCTTAGGGACAGTCCTGATCAGGCGGCGGACAATGGCGAGACTGTCCTCGGCGTCACGAATGTCAAAACCGCTACGCAATTGCGCCACTTCAGGCTCGGCCCGTAGCTGTCGGGCAGCCAGAGCATGAAACGTTCCAAGCCATGTGGGTACCGAGTACGTCCCAAGAACGTCTCCGATGCGCTTGCGCATTTCCTGGGAGGCCTTGTTGGTAAAGGTTACACAGAGGATCTGGCCAGGAACCATGCCATGCAGTCCGACGCGGGTTGCGACCCCGGCTGTCAGGGTTTTGGTCTTGCCGGTGCCTGCCCCTGCCAGAACCAGAACATATCCCAGCGCCATCGCCGCGCGCCGCTGTTCTGGCGTCAGGCTATCAAGGACTGGCGCAAGCGCACGCGGAACGGGAAGATTACCGGTCATAGCTCTTCCAGCCCTTCCGCCATGCAACCCGGGGTCGTGGTGATCTTACCGGTCGAGAGCAGGATCGTCGCCGGATAGGAAAGATCCCAGTTCCCAAGCTGACCTTCCCAGCGTCCATCGATAACCAGGCCGACAGGACAGCCCGGCCGCTCGTAGAGGCGGACTGCACTTTGCGGTATCGGGGGATCATCTTCTGCCTGCGCCAAACGCTGGCGCAGGTGGCGGTTCCAGATGCCTCGAGCCGGGCGCGAGCAGGCAAATGTTCGTGCAAGGTCTGCCTTCATCGCCAGACGCGTAATCCCCAGATCCGCATAGTCTGAAACAGATCCCATGACCCTCTCCTATGTGAGATGATCCTGCGCGCAGGACCGTTCGGCGCCCGCCTCTGTGGCACGCCAGCCGTAAATGACGATCATCCCGTGATGCCGTCTGTTCGGTGAGCCCAAAGGACTCACGCTGGTTCACAAGGACATCCCCGGCGATGAACATGAACGTGGCCCAGCGGGCTTCCCCACACGTTCAGACGGCGCAGGCAATGACGGAGCCGAAACCCGCGGCGGCCGCTGCGTGCCGTGCGCCTCGGCCTGACCCAGCCATGACGGAGACACCGTCTCCGGCTGCGCTTTCGACCCCGAACCCAGAACTTCGGACAGGCGGCACAAGGGCGCAACGGGAACAGAACCCGCCTCCATTCCTTCCCTGCGGGTCCTCAGGACCGCATTCCAGTCCTCTCCCGGCCCTTTCGGAGATATCCGCCCCGACCAGAGACTGACGTCCCGTGCCATCGCAGCGAATTTCCCGGCATAACGATCCCCCTGCATGTCGTTATCAACGGCAACAACCAGTCGCGCTTCAGGCTGGGCGGCGACCTGCATCATGACCCGCTTCAGGTTCGCTTCGCTCTCTGGGCTCATGCCGCCACCCGTCGAGGTATAGAGCGTTCCTTTATGGAAGCGATCGAGTGCAGCAAAGGACAATGCATCAATGGCCGCCTCGGTGACGACAAGGCGTGTCACCGGCTTTTCTCCCCCGTCGGCCCGGAAACCGAAGAGACGCTTGCCAACTCCGCCCGTCGAAAACCCCTTGTAATCCGGCCCCCGCATTTCCATGCCGGTGAACTGCCCGTCCGCATCCCGGTGGCCGAACCAGGCGGTTCCGTGCGGGCCTTCCTTCAGCGCCCCCTGCTGTCCAGCAATCGCGACAATATGCTCGGGCAACCCACGGATCTCCGTCAGATAGCACCATGCAGCCGTCCCCTGCCCGGGTGCGGCGCGACGGTTCCACAGTTCAGCGGGATCGCGCCGCGGTCTGTCAGCGGCTCCCTTCGTACGCTCGACAACTTCGAGCGTCTGGCTCCTGCCGATCAGGGCGCGAAGTTCCTGCCTGACATGACCGAGGTTCTTCGAGGGATCGAGATACTGGACAAGCTTGAAGACATCGCCCTTGCCGTCGCCCTTGGGGTCCCACCAGCCCTTGCCATCGTGATTGACAATAATGGCCTCACTGTCACGGCGAAATTTCAGGTTACGGGCGGAACGCTGCGCGGTGGCCTGCCGATCCAGCCGGAACCCGGCTTTCTCCAGAACAACGGCGCAGTTTACAGCATTGCGAAGCTCATCAAGTTCTCTTTGCTGTGCTTCTGGGGAAGACGTGTAAGCCATGAAAGACACTCCTTCACAAACAGCATGGATTGTGTTTCAGACCGCTCCGGTATTTACGGTGAGTATTTGAGATGATCGTGCGGAAACACACGACGACCTCTGTATGGTTCGTCGAGATATTGCGTCCTGATGATCCGCGTTGAGGATTTTTATTCTGCGTGAACTGCAAAAGAATACGGGACGCACGAATGGCCGCAGTCTACGCGCAGCAGCAAACGGCATGTGCCCGCGCCACTGCGCACGCATTACCGGGACCATGGATGAGCGGGCACTCACGACGCCAGATACTCCCTGTGGAGGATCCCGTCTGCGCCCACATCATGCGACTGACGAAAAAATAAGGTTCACGAACCCGCTTAAAGGTTGATGGAGAAACAGGAGAGACACAGTTCATCCCCGATGTGGACGGACGACCGGCGTTCCAATATCGGCCGACAGACTTTCCCGATCGCCCACGCCATCAGGTCGGACAGGTCTCACAAGTATTCATGACGGGAACTGGCGCAGCAGAAACCGCACTTTCTTCTCCCTGAACGGGCACAACGCTCCGGGTCGTTGACGACCCGGAACGACAAGCGGCCTAAAACGGAATTTCGTCATCCACGTCCTGCGCGTTGGAAGTTGCGGCAGGAACGGGGCGCTGTGCAGCGCTCCGCGAGGGACGCTCTTCATCAAAACGTCCATCGCCCGTGCTTCGACCATTGGCCAGCACCTTCAGGTTTCCATCAAACCGATCAATGATGATCTCGGTCACATAACGGTCCTGTCCCTGCTGGTCGGTCCATTTGCGTGTCTCGAGATGGCCTTCGACATAGACCAGCGTTCCCTTCTGGCACCGACGTTCGATCACGGCCGAAAGGTGATCGTTGAAAGAGACGACACGGTGCCACTGGGTTTTTTCCCGGCGCTCACCGCTGGCGCGATCGGTCCAGGTTTCACTTGTCGCCACGCCGAAGGATGCGATTTTGCCCTCCCCTTCCCTACGTGCGGCAAGATCCGGATCCCGGCCCAGGTGACCGATGATGATGGCGCGATTGACTGACTGGCTCATGGTCTTGTTCCTTTTTTCCTTCCTGGTCGTCTCCGGCCCCTGCCGGATCTTTGACCTGGTGCGGTCGCGCGGAAGCGGGCCACAGGCGGCGGGCGCAACCTCTCGGGGCGGCAGTGGTGCGGAAGCCGCGCATGCGGCTTCACGGTGCCGTCCCGACCGCAGGCCTGGGGGTTGCGCCCGACGACGACCGCTTCAGACCGCAAAAACCAGGTCAGAGACCCGGCAGGGGCCGAGGTCATGCTTTTGAATTTCGATTTCTGTTTTATTTTTCTATTTCGCTCATAATCGTGTCATTTATTCTTGTACAATTACGATAGTCGTCCTAGAATTTCCCTGTCTCTACATTGGGAGTTCATCATGGCCGTGATTACTGCGTCGGAAGGACGCATCACCCTGAAGGCCGACTTTCATCCCGAACTGGCAATCCAGGCCCGGCGTTACAGGGGACGTTTTCTCGGCAAGGAAATCGGCTGGTCCTTCCTGCCCGAACATGAGCAGGCGATCCGCCAGATCTGCCAGACCCTGTATGGCGTGGATGGCACGCCAGATGCATGGAATGACTGCTGCACCGTGCAGGTCGAAGTCGACGAGCAGGATGTCCGGGCACCGCTGTGGCGCCAGTTCAACGCCGATATTTACCTCGGTGGCCGTCACGTTGTCGGCGTTTTTGGTCCACGGCAGGCAGTTCGCACCGGCAGGGGCATAAAATTCCTGCGCGGCCAGCCGCATTGCGCCACCCGGATCGGCGCCTACCACATGGAGGTACCCACCGGCAGCGTTCTGGAAATCCGGAAATATCCGCGTGCCGCACTCGCGTTCCTGGGCAGGTGCCTCGACGGGCATGGCTCCTGGCACATGGCCCAGGGCTAGAGCAGCCCGAGTTGCACGGTGGCCACGGGTGCATCCGCCGACGTCGCTTTTCCGCCATGCTTTGCCTGCAGACGGGCCAGCTCCGCTTTCTCGCGCGCAACCTGTTCCTCGCGGGCACGGGTCGTCCATGCCTTGACCAGCAGGTTTTCCCGGACGCGCTGCCCGATTTCCTTCTCTACATCCGACCAGACAAAAGTCGGGTCGCCCCAGCAGGGATATCGCGCAACCTGATCGAGGAAATCGCGCCGTGTGGCTGCATTGTCGAACCATGTCTGCGCGAAGCCGGTCCGATTATAATGCGCGATAAATCCGAACATATTGCTCAGCCGGTTATACAGGGCCGGGGTAAATTTTTCTGCAGGCATTCCGAGTGCGATGAACCGCAGGATCGCATTACCAAGCTTTGCCTTTTGCTGGGCCGTCGCCCATTGGGTGGGTTTCAGGACAGCCGGGTCGAAAGGCGGGATCCGAAGCCGCTCGCACAGGATCAGCCCCGCCGTCATGACACCTGGCTCCGGCATCGATAGCCGTTATGAAAGCGGCTCACATCCGGCAGATCCGGATAATGCCCATCGCCCAGGCCCTCTTCGTTCATCCTTTCCAGATAGCGCACTGCCACGGTCACACGGCGGGCATTGGCGAGGCTGCGCAAAACGACCAGATCCGAGCGGCCTCGCATATAACGGTCTTTCCAGAGACCGGTGACGGGGTTCAGCGCAGCCGCCCCCATCGCGCCGTTCAGAAAGCATTCCACGATCCACGGCCGGGTCCGATAGGGACGTCCCGAAACAGGAGCCGGCAGACGGAAGATGGTTCCACTGGCAATGGTCCCGACCCGGAGCGGGTTATTACCGACCTGAAATGGAGACGTATAATACTGGCGGATCATGCCACGTCTCCTTTGCAGGACGCCATGTTTCCGGTTTCGGCTGCGGATCGTCCATGCAGGATCCGCGCGCCATCAGCGTCGTTATCGACCATGAGAACCCATCTGTCGGTCCCCAGGGCGCCAGTGCGGTAAGCCGCATCAAAGCCACGTGGCTTACGATCGCCCCGACGGATATGCACACTGATGGAAAACGAGCGCCCGGGATGCGCGCCGGCGATCCTCTCACCGTAAAGCGTTACGGCACTCGAGATTTCCGCGAGCGTCCGGGCTTCTGTCATCCCCCGTGCACCAAGGTGTTCCATCGGCAGCGCCTTAAGGATGGTGCAGCCGTCGGAACGGATGCGCACGGCGGGAGTGGCAATCAGGGCAAAGACTGGCATGATGAACTCCATCACTCAGCGCGCCCTTGCGGGCGCATATATTTTCAGGGTTGGGTTTCAGGCGGCAGAAGCCACGTCCTCGACGGATGGCTGACGTGTCGATGAGCTGAAAATGTATTGGGCCGCGGCTGAAGCAGCGCTCGCTGCGGTGAAAATGGCGCGCTTGTCGGCCTTCAGCAGTTCCAGCCAGTTCCCGATGTAATCCGCATGGCGGACCGTCGGCTCGATCTGCAGTTCCGCGCATACGAAAGCTGATGTCATCTCTGCGACGAGTTCCTCGGCCGCGTAGGCATGGTCACCAAACCGCCTGCCAAAGGTGCGCGACAGCCGGCTTTCGGCCCCGGTCCAATGCCCGATCTCGTGAAAGACGGTTCGGTACCAGTCGATCTGGTTGAAATAGGACTGCTGGGGCGGAACCCGGATGAAGTCCGCATCCGGGGCATAAAATGCCCTGTCACCACCGACGCGAATGTCCGCCCCGGTTTCGGTCATCAGCGCTTCCGCGTGCGGCACGATTTCGCGTTCCGGCAACGGCGCGGTCGGCGCGACCATGCTCTCCGGCAGGTTCTCGCACTGGTCAACATTGAACACCGTAAACCGCTTTAGAAACGGGATCTGGCGTGGCTCGTCGGAACCTGCTTCCGATTTTGGCGTGAAACGGTCGGCATAAAATACCGTCGTTCCCTTCTCGCCTTTCCTGACATTGCCGCCCTGCGCATGCGCCTGGCGGAACGTCAGCCATTTCTGGGTACAAAACCCCTGCATCTCTACCGAACCCCACAGCATCAGGATGTTGATCCCGGAATAGGCCCGGTCGGTCGCGGCATTACGCGGCAGGGCAATGCCGCATTTCGTGCGGCTCCACGGGCAGACCCATGGCACGGTTCCCGCTTCAAGTTCGCGGATGATGCGGTCAGTGACGGACTGGTGGATGTCGGTACGTTCGGTCCTGGCCATGATCAGTCTCCAGAAAATACAGACGCCGCCCCGAAGGGCGGCGCGGATGGACAGCGGATGGCGAGGGTGGTGTCACCTGAAATCGATGATGCCAGTGCACGGATCGAGGAAGACGTCGGGCAGCAGGAGGAAAGTGACCATGGAGGCCGTCCAGAGGAGCACGATGACGACGAATTTGGCGATTTCGACGGCGGTGCGGGACGGCGGCGCAATGCGGTTCTGTGCCATTTCCAGATCCTTTTTTCGGGGGTTTCGACCCCTTCCGGCGACCGCAGGGCAGACTGGCGGGCAAGGGCGCCGCACCGCGGCGGCACCGGAGCCGCGCACAGATGGCGCAGCCATCGCGCACGGCGAGGAGCCACCCCTTGCGCGACAGGCTGGACTGTGGTGCCGATCCTCCCTATATTTGTTTTTTATTTATTATAATTATTTTATATTATCTTGATTTATACACACATCTCGGAGTATTATTAAAAAATACTATATTTTATATTTGTAAAAGTTTCTGTTTCTCTGCTTGCAAACACGGTTCACATGCATGTCCTAATGGACCCTCTCAAAGCTACGCCGTATATTCATTGATGCGAATGGCGTCATCGACGGCGTCATCGGAAGATTTGTAATCCCATGCTGTTTCGAGAGAGCGATACAACCATCGTACAAGATCACGCATGACATCAGAGAGTATCTGCGCGGCGTCTTCTGTCATTTCGAAACCGGTCTGACTTTTACGTGTCACAGTGACGATCATTGTAAATTCGTGATAATAGGGCCCGGTGTGGCTAATCCGGGCGATTAGCTGGTAGAAATTCCGTCTCTGGATCTGCGCCAGGGTGTCATCAATCGCGTGGAGTTGCGTACGGGCGACGTCACGGCCAGTATTCCAGAAGTCTTCTGTTATTCTGAAAGTTTGCCATAAGCGGGATCGAGGCTTCGATGAATGGGCTGCGCCCGTCCCATCCAGGGCTGGGGGCGGATTTCCTTCAGCCAATCAACGAAACTCGGAATAAATCCAAAGTCCTCGCGCATATGCTGCTCGGCGATCAGCCGCACCGGAACAACCCGCCCGGTGGAAATTGTCAGCACAACGCCAAAAAGTCTCTCAGCGAGGAAGATACCTTCCGCGTGATGTCTCAGCGCACGATGCCGAAAATCGGCCGAAATCAATTTTGATTCGTCGAACCAGGCATGGATAGGCAGGAAGTCATCAGCCGTACCTCCCCACTGCCGCACCGACGAGAGAGCATGATAATAACTATGCGCCATTTCAGGCCTCCTCTGTCCAGCTATGCTCGGAATATTCAGTGGACATATATCGTCCGTTAAATTCGAGCGTCAGCGTTCTGTTGGCCACGTCAAACCTGAAGTCGCCAAAAGCACCCTCATTGTTTTCCCAACCACCGTTGGTCTCGGCCAGTGCGGCGTAACAGACCTGTTCGATGACATCCCGCAGGGGAGTACGTTCCGAGACAATCTCGCAATCAGTCCACCTCGCCGTCACCGCATCGACAAGGACGTCGAGCCGTGAATCCTCCCCTTCAGGCACAACAGCAATCTCCTCGATCTGGCCGCTATCTCCTTCACCGTCAAACGACACTGTAACGGCTGTAATCCTGGATACCGAAAGCGTTTCAAAGATGATCCTGCGATTTTGCGCTGAAGCTTCATTGCATGCTCTTTCATGGCGAAGTAACCGCTCTGCATGCTCCGCAAAGCTTCGTTCGAAGTTCTCAGTCATGGCGAGTTCCCTCAGTTGCTCAGGCACGGGCACATACCCGCACTCGTTATCGGAAATGAAGCGGGCCGGACGTTGAAAACCATGTCGTAAGCAGAACAATGACAGGAAAGTCCTTACTATAGTCTTGTTAAGCATGGCGTTTCCGATCGTATTTGCCATGATTTTTATTATTTTTTACGCCCAGACCTCGCCCGTTACCTACATTTTTGCTTACGCTAATAAATAATAGTCTTCGTGATATCCGCCGTATGCTTGTTCGCGTCAGGGTGTTTTCGGGGATGCCAGATAGGGGCAACTGATCTGCTCGGGCGTGACATCAATCCACAAACGACTGCCCGCAGTCGCCTCCAGTGCCTTGCGGATGGTATCGGCGGAAAGAAATTCCGCGCCATCGTCGCCGCCAAATGACGCGCGTTTGACATCGTACCAGTCGTCAGGACATGTGCGCGGGTCCGCTTCGACAGCATAGGCGACAAGGTTCGCCTGACCCTCAGCGTCACTGAAGCCCGGATAACCATTCGACATCAGGTACACCCCATGATCGCCAACCAGCATCAGGCCTGCCGGTATCTTGGTACGGTCGACATCCGCACCGGTCGGATGGCGCGACGACACGCCAGCCTTGAGAAAGACCTGGTCAACAAGCTGATCATAGGTAGGGGAATGTTCGCTCGCGGCTTGCGCATGAGCGAGAAGACGCGCCACCAAGGCGTGGTCAAAATGAAGTTTCATGGCAGTATTCCTTTGTGTGAGCCCCTTGCGAGGACACAAAAAAGGCGGGACACCGAAGTATCCCGCCTCAAGAAATGAAAACTGGCGCATCTGGCCCGAAGTGCCCACCGATGCCGTTGCCGATCATTCATCTTCATCGTCATCAAAGAAACGAAGCGAGGCATCGACCGGGCCGTCCGCATCAAACAGGACGTAATCACAGTCGTGATTCCTGGCCAGGGCAAGAATGGCCCGCAGTGACCGCGACCCCGGCCAATCATGGGAGTATGGGTCCAGATGGGGTGGACGGCCTCCATGCGACATCAATGTGCCATGATGAGGTCGGAAGACCATTCAGAGGAGACCGCCCGGATGAAAGTTACCATAATCG
>NZ_NKUF01000005.1 GCF_003206495.1 Gluconacetobacter entanii
ATCGGTGTCGGCAAAGTGGCCGTGCTGGGTCTGGGTCAGGTTGTAGCCACCCCCGATGTCAACATACGGACCGGTGATCGTCGTGGCCATTGAGGCCGCAGGAGCGGCAGCCATCAGGGTCGTTGCCAGTAACGCCGTGCGAAGACGCATATTCTCGTCCTTAAAAAATGAAGTGTCAGAACTTCATGGAGTCTCAAAGGGATGAGGCGCGTCCCAACTCAGCAGGATGCACAGACACATCATCCGTTAATCTTTTCTGAGTGTCAGATAGCCTTTCTCGGTAGGGATGAGAAGGGATGTTTCGCTGTATCGGGATGAGTGTGGCAAAAAAAGCACAAAACCTTAAAGATACTGCGAGGTATAATTCTAATTTATCGTGTTCCTAAAAGGGGATATCGGAAATTTCCTGCGAAATCTCATAAATTTCATATGGTCTTTGAAAAAGAATATATGAAGAACACTCTATGGTGTTTCTGCCTTATTTTGCCGGGACTTATCTACCGGCGCGGCAGGAATCGGCGGCACCATGAAAAAAGGAGCGCCGGAGCGCCCCTTTTCCCTGTTGCCGTAACCGGTCGTGTCATCAGTGCAGGATGATTTCGACGCGACGGTTCTGCGGTTCGCGGGTATCCGGGCCGGTCGGGACCAGCGGGTGCGCCTCGCCATAGCCCTGGATGTCGATGGCGTTGGCAGGCACGCCATCACGGATCAGTTCGGCCTTCACGCTGTTGGCGCGACGCAGGGACAGGCCCATGTTGTACTGCTCGCCACGGGGGCCGGGCTGCGCTGCCGAGTTATCGGTGTAGCCATTGACCTCGATGCGGGTGGTCTGGACATGGGTGGAAGCCTGCGCGGCTTCGGCCACGATCTCACGCGCACGGCCGGTAAGGGCTGCGCCGTCCCAGTCAAAGAAGACGAGGTAGGTGCGCGCCGCGGTCGGTGCGGGCGGGACAACGGCGGGGGCCGGCGGCGGCGGCGGGGGCGCATGGTTGAAGGCATAGCGCACGCCGACGATGAACTGGTGGTTGAAGCGGTGGTCGAAACGGACATAGCCATTGCGTTCCGCGTTCCACGGGCTGCCGATGGTGGTCTGGCTGCCGGCATTGCCCATCGCAAAGGACTGCGGCTGTCCGATCATGCGGTATTCGGTGGTCATCTGCAGGCCCGGCACGCCGGGGATGTCATAGGCCGCACCGACGATGCCCTGATACGCAAAACCCTGGTTGCCGCCCATATGGCGGACATTCGCGCTGACGCCATTGATGTTGTAGCCGGTTGACGTGCCCACATCCTGCCACAGGTAGCCCGCACCGACACCGACGAACGGCGTGACGGGGACGTCGATGTTGAACAGGCGCTTCAGGTCGATGTCATACAGGACATTGAGGAACCCGCCATAGGAGCGGTCGGACCCGTGGGTACGGCCCACGAAGGTGTTGGCCCCGCCACCGATCGTCTCACGGTTGATCTGCGACCAGTTGTAATCCCCCTCGATTTCCACGCGCAGGCCGTTGCCAAAGCCCCAGCCCACCCCGCCAAAGCCGGTCCAGCCATTGCTGTGATGCAGGCGGTCGCGTGTTCCGACCTCGTTTTCCTGATGGCTGGGACCACCGTCGCGATCGACCCCGTGGCCATGCTGGACCTGGGTGAGGTCATAGCCCCCACCGATTCCGACATAGGGGCCCGTGATCGTCGTGGCCATCGAGGCCGCCGGGGCGGCAGCCATCAGGGTCGTTGCCAGTAACGCCGTACGCAGACGCATATTCCCGTCCTTAAACCTGATCGTACGCCTGTGTTCGTGGAGACAGGGGGCAGTTCCACAAGGGCGATACAATGTTGAGCGAATAAAGCTTGTGCTTTTCTTTTGCGACGCCAGGGGGAATATTGCGGGAATATTTCTTACCAGATCTCCCGATACGACCCTTGGCGGGTTTCTTTCTGAGGGAGACAGGTTGAAATAAGGTAAATATAGCCCGGCAGATGGCAGGTGCGCACCATCTCCGGGCTATTGTTGCATAAACATCACGCCTTGCCGCATGCGCTGCTAGTCGTGGTGCGGTGTGGCGGGCGGCGGGTCAGGGGCGGCAGCCATCCGCGCGCAGGACGGCGGCCACCGCGTCATCAGGCACGTCGCGGCAGGTGAAGGCCTCGCCAATGCCGCGCACGAGGACAAAGGACAGCCGCCCGTCGCGCATCTTCTTGTCACGCTGCATGTGGCGGATCAGGGTCGCGGTGGAGAATTCCTCCCCCGTGTCGCTGATGCGCGCGGGCATGCCCAGACGTTCAAGGTGCGCCGTCACGCGGTCAAGGTCGGCCTGCGGGCAGTAACCCAGTCGCACCGACAGCATGAACGCCAGGCGCAGGCCGATCGACACGCCTTCCCCATGCAGGAGGCGCCCGTCATAGCCAAGCTCCGCCTCCAGCGCATGGCCGAACGTATGGCCAAGGTTGAGGAGCGCACGCCCGTTGGCCTTGCGCTCCTCACGCTCGTCATCGGCGACGACGGCGGCCTTGAAGGCGCAGGCGCGGCGGATGGCCTCGGCCTGCATGGCGGAGTCGCCTTCAAGCACCGCCTGCCCGTGCCGGTCGCACCATTCAAACAGGTCCGCATCGCCCAGCAGGCCGGATTTCAGGATTTCCGCGTATCCGGCGCGGATTTCGCGCGCGGGCAGGGTGGTCAGCGCCGTCGTGTCGATCAGCACGGAAATGGGCTGGTGGAACGCGCCGAGCAGGTTCTTGCCAAAGGGGGTGTTGATCCCGGTCTTGCCCCCCACGGACGAATCGACCTGCGACAGCAGCGTGGTCGGGATCTGCACGAACGGCAGGCCGCGCAGGGTGGTCGCGGCGGCGAACCCGGCAAGGTCGCCCACGACCCCGCCGCCAAGGGCGACGACCGTGGTGCCGCGTTCGACCCCGGCGGCCAGCAGGTCATTGGTCACGCGCCCGTATTCGGCAAGTGTCTTCGACCCTTCGCCCGGCGGCACGGTAATGGTCTCGTGTCGGATGCCGGTTTCCTCCAGCCCCGCGAGCAGCGCGGGCAGGTGGAGTGCCGCCACGTTCGCGTCCGTGACGATCATCACCCGCTTCTGCGGCAGCAGGGGCGCAAGGCGCGCACCCGCACGGCGGATCATGTCCGCCCCGATCTGCACGTCATAGCGCGCGCGTTCCAGTTCCACGGGCACCAGCAGGGGGCGGCGCGCGGTGTTGATGGCCCCCAGGACCTTTTCGGCACTGTGCTCCACGTTGTCATCTCCACAATCGACGATAATGTCCGCCTCGGCATAGACGGGATGACGGGCGCGCATAAGGTCCGACAGCACCGTGGCGGGCGACTCCACGTTCAACAACGGGCGATGGGTGCGGTCCTGCACGCGGTTCAGCAGCACCGGCAGGGTGCAGCGCAGCCATACCGAGGTCGCATTTTCGCGCACGCACGCGCGGGTGCGCGGGTCCATGAACGCGCCGCCCCCGGTCGCCAGCACGATCGGCGGCCCGGACAGCAGCCGGCGCAGGACCATGTGTTCGCCGCGGCGGAATTCCGCCTCCCCGTATTTCTGGAACAGGTCGGCGATGGAACATCCCGCCGCGCGTTCGATCTCCTCGTCCGAATCCACGAATTCCAGGTTCAGTTGCGTCGCGAGCATGCGTCCGATGGTGGTCTTGCCCGCGCCCATCAGCCCGACCAGCACGATGCTGCGTCCCTGTGGCGGGGCGGTGGCGGCATGCCGGCCCTGGCCGAGCGCATCGAGATCGAGGGGGATGAACAGGGGCGTGGCGTCGTTATGGGTGGACGTCGGGCGCGCCATCGGGGGCGTATCGGATGAAATCGGGCGTGACATGACGGCCAACCTAACATAGAGCGGGAAAAAACGGATAGCGGGGAAGACGGCGCGCCGCCGATTGTACGGCCATGCGCCGGCTTTTTCCCGCGTTGTCCATCTGGTATCTGGCGCATCCTTTGCATGGGGGAAACGGTCATGGGCCGTATTATTGTCGCCGCGTTTGCGGTCGTGCTGGTCTGCATGGTCGGCGGGTTCCTCTCGCTTGGCATGTTCCCGCCCGCGCTGGTGCAGCAGGACGTGCATCGTGACCTGTCGCTGGCCAGTGCGCCTGCAGCAGCCCCGCCGATGGCGATCGCAGCACCCGCGCCGCTGCCGGTCATGCCGCTGGGCAAGCCCGCCGCCGCGCAATGAGCGCGGACGGCGTCGATGCGTTTCTTGAGATGCTGGCCGCCGAACGGGGGGCCGCGCTCAATACGCTGAAGGCCTATAGCCGCGACCTCGATGACCTCGGTGCCATGCTGGCGGGGCAGGGGGCGTCGCTGCCGCAGGCCACGGCCCGGCAACTGGGTGCGTATCTTTCGGGTCTGGCGCAGGCGGGACTGTCGGCGCGCACGCAGGCGCGGCGGCTGTCATGCCTGCGCCAGTACTACCTGTTCCTCGTGCGTGAAGGGCGGCGGCCCGACAATCCGGCAGGCATGCTCGAAGCCCCGCGCCTGCGTGCGGCGCTGCCGCGTTTCCTGTCCGAAGGTGATGTGGAGTCGTTGCTGGCGGCATGCGTGGCGCGCGCCGATGCCGGTGCGCAGGAGGTGCGGCGCATGCTGGTCGCGCGCACTGCGCTGGAGATCCTGTACGCCTCGGGCCTGCGCATTTCCGAACTGCTGTCCCTGCCGCGCGCGGCACTGGAACGCATGACGGGGATGCTGCTGGTGCGGGGGAAAGGGGGGCGTGAACGCATGGTGCCGCTGTCGGCGCGGGCGCGCGACGCCGCCGGTGAACTGATGCGCATGGACCGCCCGCTGCGCAGCACATACCTGTTCCCCGGCCGCAGTCCGCTGCGGCCGATGACGCGGCAGGGATTCGACCGCATCCTGCATGACGTGGCGCTGAAGGCCGGGCTGGACCCGCAGCACCTGTCGCCGCATGTGCTGCGCCATTCGTTTGCGACCCACCTGTTGTCGCACGGGGCGGACCTGCGGGCGTTGCAGATGCTGCTGGGGCATGCCGACATCGCCACCACCCAAATCTATACCCATGTCCTGACGGAACGGCTGCAGGAAGCGCTGCGCCAGCATCATCCGCTGTCGGAACATGCCGTCGCCTGAGGGCAAAAATACCGGGGACGGCAAAAACGCGCGATCATCGGTGCAGAATCTGTTTGGCTGTGCCCCGGCCTGTGCTATCGGCAGGCCATGCGCCAGTTTCTAGATTTCGAAAAGCCCGTCGCCGAGCTTGAAAACAAGATTGACGAACTTCGCAAGATGTCCGGTCCCGACGGCATTAACATCGCCGACGAGATCGCACGCCTGACGGAAAAGGCCGACCGCGAACTGCGCGCGGCCTACGCCAAGCTGACGCCATGGCAGAAGGTGCAGGTCGCCCGCCATGCGCAGCGTCCGCACACGGTAGATTACATCGCCGGGCTGATTACCGAGTTCACGCCGCTTGCGGGTGATCGCCTGTTCGGGGAGGACAAGGCCATCATCGGGGGGCTGGGCCGTTTCGGCAACCAGCCGGTCGTTGTCATCGGCACCGAACGCGGGGCGGAAATCGAAACCCGCCTTGAGCACAATTTCGGCATGGCGCGGCCCGAAGGCTATCGCAAGGCGCAGCGCCTGGTGAAGCTGGCGGGGCAGTTCGGCCTGCCGGTCCTGACCTTCATCGACACGTCCGGCGCATGGCCCGGCATCGATGCGGAGGCACGCGGGCAGGCCGAAGCCATCGCGCGCTCCATCGACACCTGCCTGTCCGCGCCGGTGCCGGTCATCGCGACCGTCATTGGCGAAGGTGGCTCCGGAGGGGCGATCGCACTTGGCGCGGGGGATCGCGTCATGATGCTGGAACATGCGATCTATTCCGTCATCTCGCCCGAGGCCTGTGCCTCGATCCTGTGGCGTGACCCCAAGCAGGCGAGCACGGCGGCCGGTGCGCTGAAACTGACGGCGCAGGACCTGCTGCATCTTGAACTGATCGACCGGATCATTCCCGAACCGCTTGGTGGGGCGCAGCGCGACCCGAAGGCGACCATCCGCGCGGTGGGCGACGCCATTGCGGCGGAATTGCCCGGCCTGATGAAGAAGGATGCGACGCTGCTCAAGGCGCAGCGTCGGGAAAAGTTCGTCGCCATGGGACGCGACAAGATCGCCTGAGAACCGCCCATTCAACCTTGGGAACCATGATTTTTTAAGGAATCAGGGTGAAGGGATCGCGATACCTGCCGGGTCCGGGCGGCGCCCGGATATTTCATGCGCCGACGGTCCCTCATATTCAGGGGCTTTGCCCCCGAACCCCCACCAAAGGGCATTACCCTTTGGAAACCATTACTTTTCAACAGATCGGGGGCGGGCTGTTTACGCCTTATGCGCGGGTTCACCTGCCAGCGGTGTGAAGCCCATTTCCCGGATCATGGCCGCGATCTTGTCCGCGACCTGCGTGACCTCGTCCGCGTCCAGTCCCTTGCACACCAGCGCCACGCCACCATGGCCGTCCCTGTCGTGGAAAGGGTAGGAGCCGATATCAATATCGGGATGGGCATGCTGGATATTTTCCAGCTTCGCCGCCAGTGCCCCTTCATACAGGCCGAATGCGTGCCAGCTACGTGACGTGACCGGCGTGCCATGGCGCAGGGTGGGGGCGATTTCCTCGAACATGGCGCGCATGATCCGGGGCACCCCCGCCATGACATGCACGTTCCCCATGGTAAAGCCGGGCGCGATGGAAACGGGATTGCGGATGGGGATCGCCCCCTGGGGCAGGGTCGCCATGCGCTGGCGTGCCGCATTGAACTCACCCGGCGCGAAATGTTTTTCCAGCAGGGCGAATGTCTCGGAATGGGGCACCCACGGCACGCCGAACGCCTCCGCCACGCAGGAGGAGGTGATGTCGTCATGCGTCGGGCCGATGCCGCCGGTGGTAAAGACATGGTCATAGGCCGCGCGCGCTTCGGTCACCACACTGACAATCACGCGGCGGATGTCGGGAATGATCCGAACCTCCCGCAGGCTGATGCCGATTTCCGTCAGGCGGCGGGCGATATACTGCACATTTACGTCCTGCGTCCGGCCGGACAGGATTTCGTTACCGATAACCAGGATACAGGCGGTCGGGTTCATGGCGTCTCATCCATCGGGTTGAAAGCGAAAGGATCAATAGGCGCGCAGGCTACAGGAGATTGCGGCAAAAGTCTTGGCCATGGCGGCGTGCCGCGTTGCCCGGCATGAAAGGGGACTGCGCGCGTCGGGGCTTTTTGCGATAGACTCCCGCCCATCCGATACATCCGCAAAGGAAGCAGCATGGATACGATGACACCGCAATGCATCTGGGACCTCAAGGCGCAGCTTGGCGAAGGCCCGGTCTGGGTCGCGGCGGAACAGGCGCTCTATTTCGTGGATATCGTCGGTTCGGCCATTCATCGCTATGTCCCCGCCACACAGGCGACGACATCGTGGCAGGCCCCCCGCCGTCCCGTGTTCCTTGTGCCCGTGGCGGACGGCACCTTCATGTGCGGCCTGCAGGACGGGCTGCATGCGTTCGATCCCGTAACCGGGCGGTTCAGCGCGCAGGCCGTGGTGGAACCGGACAAGCCGGGAAACCGGATCAATGACGGGTATGTGGACCCGCGCGGCCGCCTGTGGTTCGGCACCATGGATGATGGGGAGGCATCCCCGTCGGGCGCGCTGTACTGCGTGACGCGCGAAGGCGATGGCGCCCTGCGCATCGTGCGGCAGGATGAGGGCTATGTGGTGACCAACGGTCCCGCGCTCTCCCCCGACGGTCAGACGCTGTATCACAACGATTCGCACCGGCAGTCGATTTACGCCTTCGACGTGTCCGGCGACGGTGCGCTGGCGAACCGGCGCGTCTTTGCCCGCCTGTCGGAAGGCTATCCCGATGGCGTGGTCGTCGATAGCGCGGGATGCCTGTGGGTCGGGGTCTGGGGCGGTGGCCGGATCGAGCGTTTCGCCCCCGATGGACAGCGGCTTGCCCTCGTGATGGTGCCCGCGCGCAACGTGACCAAGGTCGCCTTTGGTGGTGAAGATTACCGCACCGTCTTCGTCACGACAGCGCGCAAGGGACTGGAGGCGGATGTGCTGGCCGCGCAACCCCTGACGGGGGGGCTGTTCACGTTCCGCGTCGATGTCCCCGGACAGGAACAGGCGACGTTCCCGGCCAGCGGCGTGCGCGAGCTTGGCAGGGAACTGCACAGCCCGGCCTGATGAAGCAGGTAAAAGTTTTTGGTGAAGCTTCTGATTGAAAAAGCTTCGAACGACGCCGCCTTTTCAGGTCAAAAGGCGGCGCCCGGAAACTTCTGTTCCCCTGCCCCGGTTCTTCAGACGAGGTCGCGCAGCAGCGGCACCAGCGGCTTGTCCGCATCGGGCATGGCATATTCATGCAGGCGGCTGGTCGCCACCCATGCCAGGGCCTGCCCCTCCCGCGGGGTGGGGGTGTTTTTCCACCGATGGCAGACATAAAGCGTCATCAGCAGGTGGAAATGCCCGTAATCGTGGGACACGAAGGTAAACGGCGCCAGGCATGAGCGCGTGACGTCGATGCCAAGTTCCTCATCCAGTTCGCGGATCAGCGCGACCTCCGGCGTTTCGCCGGGTTCCACCTTGCCGCCGGGGAATTCCCACAGCCCGGCCATGGATTTCCCCTCCGGCCGCCGGGCCAGCAGGATGCGTCCGTCCGTGTCGATCAGCGCGACCGCCGCGACCAGCACGCTTTTCTTCTGGCGCGGCAGGCCAGTGTCCTCCCCGGCGGGGGCGCCGGTGCCCGACAGGTCGGCCCGGCGCGCCTCGAAGCACAGGACGGGATATTCCCCCCCGCGTGAGACGAACTCCTGATGTCCGGTCCCGACCTCGCGAAAGCCGATGCGGAGCAGCACGGCGATGGAGGGATGGTTGTCATGCGCGGCCGACGCCGTCAGCCGTTCGATCGGCAGGTTGGCCATGGCCCAGCGCGCCAGGCGTCCCGCCGTGGTGGACGCCACCTTGCGGTTCCAGTGCGTGCGCGCGACCCAGTATCCCAGCGTGCCCGAACGGTTGGCATGGTCGATCCGCAGCCCGATGCAGCCGATCAGTTCGTCGGGATTGGCGGCTTTCGGGCAGGTGATGGCAAAGTGGTAGGCATCGCCGCTGCGCGACTGCGCGATGGTGGAGGCGATCCATTCATCCGTCAGGGCGCGCGGGTAGGGGAACGGCACGCGGCTGAGCATGCGCACCACGCTCCAGTCATTGATCAGGCGATGCATGACCGGCGCGTCGGTGGCCCGCACCTCACGCAGGAGGTAGTCACCTGCCTCCAGCGCGGTGCCCGCAAACCGTGACTGTCCCTCCGTTGTCATGTGGTGGTCTGTGGCGCGGCGGGGGCAGGGGTGTCGTCTTCAGCCGGCAGCCCGCATTCGGCCAGCAGTTCGCGCAGGTTGCAGATCACGGGGAAGATCTCCTGGTTGCGGTCGCCGCCCTGCTCGTTCCATGCCTCCTGCTCCATTTCCACGATCTCGCGGTCCTCGCGGAAGATGCGCTCGGTAAAGGCGGTCAGGAACGGCCATGCGAGGTCGAGCAGGCCGGGGATGCCCGGCCGCTTGATCGACAGCAGGCCGAAGGTGCGGTTGGTCAACTGCTCCGCATCCTGCGGGACATAGGAAATCCACAGGTCCATGACCGGGTCGTTGTCGCCCGTGCGAATCGACAGCGTCTGGTGGGGATAGACGGTGCGGATCGTCATGACGTCGCGATGGGCGAATTTTTCGCTGTTGTCGCGCTTCTGCCCGAAGATCAGGGCCTCCCCGATCGGCTGCTTGCCCCCGGTGCGGGCAAAGCTGTAGCGCGCCTCCACCATGTTGGACGTGCGTTCCTGCCCCAGGAAGCGCGGCTTCATCTCGCCCATCTGCTTCATGTGCATGAACTGGTGGTTCATATCCATCAGGTTCTCATGCATGAAGCTGTAGTGGCACTTGATGGTGCGGCCGAAGCGGCGCGTCTTGTAGGCGGGGTTGGCCACCTGCGCCAGGTGCGGCAGGGCCTGCGCCTGTGCCTTTTCCGGGTCGCCGGGGAAGATGAAGATCAGCCCGTCCTGTTCGCGGCAGGGATAGGTGCGCACGCCGTTGGGCAGTTTCCCCTTGCCAAGGTAGGGCACGTCGATGCAGCGCCCCGACCGGCCATAGGCCCAGCCGTGATAGCAGCATTGCACCGAGTCTCCCTTGACGGTCCCCTTGCTCAGGGGCACCTGACGATGGGCGCAGCGGTCCTCCAGCGCAAAGACGGAACCGCCCTCGCGCGGGCGCACCAGCGCGATGGGCAGGCCGGCGTAGCGTGTTCCGATTGTCTTGCCCGGGCGCAGTTCGCGCGACCATGCGACGGGGTACCAGTTGTCAGGATGCGCATGGATGCGACGCAGGTCGCGTCGGCCTGTGGTCAGGGGCGGCATGCTGTCTGACGATAGCAGTTTGTCCATTGTCTCTCTTGATTTTGAAGATGGCCGTGGCAATCGGACATGCCAGGAATCCCGGGTGGCGTTGGGTCTGTCATCTGTGCGGTCAGGTATAATATCCACTACGGTATATAAGGATGTTTTTCGCGGGAAGCATAAATGGTTCCGCCTGCCCACACTTTGTCATATGCCCTCCTGCGTCCTGATGCGGGTGTGCATGCCGCGCCATGATACGCGGCGGCACCATTGTGGCCCACACCATGATGGCAGGCTGGCACGCAATGGTCCTTGTGCTGGATCATCCTTGCGCGGAAAGTTCCGCCGTCAGGTCCTCGATGAACTGGAACGCGACACGGCCCGAACGCCCGCCACGCGCCAGTGACCACGCATTGGCGCGGCGCACCAGGTCGGCATCGTTGATCGGCAGGTCGCGTTCGCGGGCATAGCCGCGCACCATGTCCATGAATGTATCCTGCGCGCAGTTGTGAAAGCCGATCCACAGCCCGAACCGGTCGGAGAGGGAGACCTTCTCCTCCGTCGCTTCGGACGTGTTGATGGCGGTCGAACTTTCGTTCTCGATCATCTCGCGCGGCATCAGGTGGCGGCGGTTCGACGTGGCATAGAACAGGACATTGGCCGGGCGCCCCGCGATCCCGCCATCAAGCACGGATTTCAGCGCCTTGTAATCCGCATCCTCGCGCTCGAACGACAGGTCGTCGCAGAAGACGATGAACCGCCGGGAACTTTCACGCAGCAGCGCGAGCAGTTCGGGCAGGGTGGACAGGTCCTCGCGCTGGATTTCCACCAGCGCCACGCGACCCTGTCCCTGTGGTGCGGGCTTTCCATCCACCAGGTTGGCCTGCGCATGCGCCGCCTTGACCAGCGACGATTTGCCCATGCCGCGCGCACCCCACAGCATGGCGTTGTTGGCGGGCAGGCCACGGGCGAAATGCAGCGTGTTTTCCAAAAGCATGTTGCGCTGGCGTTCCACCCCGCGCAGCAGGCCGATATCGACACGCGCCACATGCGCCACGGGCGACAGGCGCCCCAGCGCGGGATGCCAGATGAAGGCGTCCGCTGATTCAAGCCCGCCGAGGCTGGGCGCGGGCGGGGAGAGGCGCTCCAGCGCGGAGGCGATACGTTCGAGGAGGGGGAGCAGGTTGGAATCCATCGTCGATCCTGGGTCCTGGACAAGAGGCGACAGCATACGCTGACTGGTAACCGGAGCGCGTCGGACCATATGCAATGGCGAAGTGACGCCTTGACGGGAAACAGGCGAAAACTATGGTCCGCATCGCAACCCTGCAACCCGTTCCAACCTGTATCATGCCGGAAAGCTGCCCATGCGCTCTCTTTTTGACAATTTCCTGACTACCCCAGCCTATGCACAGTCGGCGGGGGGCGGCGGATTCAGCGCCGAGGGACTGATGTCCATCCTGCCCTATGTGGCCATGTTCGGGATTTTCTATTTCCTGCTGATCCGCCCGCAGCAGGTCAAGCAGAAGCAGTTGCGCAGCCAGCTTGCCGCCCTGCGCCGGGGCGACCGGGTGCTGACGGCGGGCGGGATCGTCGCCGTGGTCCAGAAGGTCAGCGACGGATCGAACGAGGTCGAGGTCGAAATCGCCCCCAACGTGCGCGTCACGGTGCTGCGTGACACCATCAGCACCGTCATCACCAGTGTTTCCGTCCCCGCCAACGACGTGACCCCGTCCAAGAAGGACTGAGGCCACGCCCCGTCAGGCCGGGACCGGCCGGGTGGGGGTCAGGCGCGTGCGCGCAGCAGGATCGCGCCAAAGCCGATGAAGATCCCCCCGGTCACCCGGTTGAACGCCCGCTTGAGTGACGGGCGTTCCAGATAGGCCGCCATCTTGCGGCCCCCCAGCGCATAGATCATGTACCATCCCGTCTCGATCGTGGCGAAGGTCGCGACGAGGATGGAAAACTGCGGCAGTTGCGGTGCGGTGGGATTGATGAACTGCGGGAAGAACGCGGCCGCGAACAGCAGGAGCTTCGGGTTGCTGATCGCGACGAGGAAGCCGCCGCGAAACAGGGCGAATGTCGTGGTGGTGGCGGGATCCGCCGTGGCGTCGCCATTCCCGGCGCCGTCATCCTGCCCATCCCCCTGCGGGGGTGCAGTCCCAGCATCCGCGCGCCATGCCCTGATGCCGAGGAAGACGAGATAGCACGCGCCCGCCACGCGCAGGACGCCAAACAGCTTCGGCGATGCGGCAAGTGCCGCGCTGAGCCCCGCCGCGGAGGCGCCAAGTGCGACCAGCAGCGCGAGCAGGCACCCCGCCATGGCCGCGGTGGTGCGCCGCACCCCGAAATGGACGCTGCGTGTCAGGACATGCAGCATGTTGGGGCCGGGAATGGCGCAGAGAAGGAAGACGGCGACGGAAAACAGCCACCATGAATGAAGGGTCATCACGCGGTCCTGCGGGTCGTGCCATGGCCGTGCGGGCCAGGGGGGTACACCTCATGGAAAGGGAACGAAAAAACCCGACCGCATGCACGGCCGGGTTCCATCATGGCGGCCCGGGGGCCGCCCGGCGGTTGCCGTGACGCCTTACGCGGCCTTGAGCTGCGCTTCGGCGAATTCGTAGTTCGCCAGCTTGTCGAGGTAGTTGACGATGTAGTCGGGACGACGGTTGCGGAAGTCGAGGTAGTAGGAGTGCTCCCACACGTCGAGGCCCAGCAGCACCTTGCCCTGGCCTTCGGCCAGCGGGTTGGAGCCATTGGCCGTCTTCGTCACCTTGAGCTTGCCATCGGGGCCAAGGACCAGCCAGGCCCAGCCGGAGCCGAACTGCGACGCGGCGGCTGCCTTGAAGTCGGCCTTGAACTTCTCGATGCTGCCGAAATCCTCGACCAGCTTCTTGGACACGGATTCGGGCATCTCGCCGCCCTTGGGCGACAGGTTCTGCCAGAACAGGATGTGGTTCCAGTGCTGTCCCGCATTGTTGAACACGGGCGCCTGTGCCGGGTCACCCTTGACCGCCAGGATGATTTCTTCCAGCGACTTGCCCTGCAGTTCGGGCTTGGATTCGACAAAGCCGTTCAGCGCCGTCACATAGGCCTGATGGTGCTTGTCATGATGCAGTTCCAGCGTTTCCTGGCACATGCCACGCGCGGCAAGCGCATTGTAGGCGAAGGGAAGGGAGGGCAATTCGAAAGCCATGAACGTTCTCCTGGCGATTGCAAAAGGCGGTATCGCACCGCTACCCCTAAACATCTATGGGCGCACGGCGGGTGCGTCAAGTCACGCGCCACGGCGCGGTACCATCGTAACGCATGGACCCCTAACGTCATGACCCCTGTCCGGGATGCAGAACACTCCATTGATGGCCTGTCCGAATGTGGCGCGATTGCGCGGCGTTTCGACCCGGACCGTTTCCTGTGCGCGCTGTTCATGCCCGCCCCGGTGCGGGAGGCGGCGATGACGCTGATCGCCTTCAATCACGAGTGCGTTCGCGCGCTGTCGACTCCTGCCTCCTGGTCGGTGGCGGGACCGATCGCGGGGATGATCCGGCTGCAATGGTGGCGTGACGTGATCGATGGCGGCGACCCGCAGCGCCATCCGGTCGCCATCGCGCTGGTGGACCTGCTGGCGCGTGGCGCGGTCAGGGCGGATACCGTGCGCGGGATTGTCGATGCGCGCGAATGTGAACTCGACGGGCTGCCGGACTGGCCCGCATGGCGCGACAACATGTGCGCGGGCGCCGGCGGCGTGCAGCGTGCCATGGCCCAGGCGATGGGCTGTCATGATGATGCGGTGTGCGATGCGGTGGCGGAACTTGGCGCGGTCTATGGCGTGGGCGCACTGGCGCGGCATCTGGGGGCGGTGCTGCGTTCGGGGCGCTGTCCCCTGCCCGATGAGGCGCTGGAGGCCGTGGGGCTGAGCCGCGATGGCATGCGCGACGGCCATACTGCCACCGCCGGACAGGTGGCGGCCCTGCATGGCATGCTGCGCACCGAAGGGGAGGCGTTCCATGCCCGTGCCATGGCCCTTGCCCCGCGCCTGCCGCGCGCGATCCTGCCTGCCGCCCTGCCTGCCGTGCTGGGGCGGCGCGACCTGAAGGCCGGTGGGGGGCAGGACGGTGCCGCGCGCGGCATCGGCGACCGGCTGGCGGTCATGGCCGCGATGGCGCGCGGGCGGGTCTGAATTAAGGAGCAAAAGTTTTTGGGTGCCGCCTTTTTCCAAAAAGGCGGCGTCTCTTGAAGCTTTTTGAAAAAAGCTTCACCAAAAACTTCTGATTTTAAAAGATATTTATGGCGTGTCGTCGTTGGCGACCATGTCTTCCATCACGGCGAACAGGGCGGAATAATCCTCGTTCGGATACCGCCGGCGCGTCAGGCTCAGCGATTGTGTCGCGGCGGCGGTCGCGGGCATCGGGGCCATCTGGCGCGCGGCGTCGGTCATCAGCAGGCGCATGTCCTTCTGCATCAGGCGCGTGGGGAACTGCGGGCTGAAATCCCCGGCCTTCGCGGCCTTGAGCTTGCGCTTGTGGTGTGGCGAGATGACCGGCACGGCGTCAAGCGCATCGAACAGCATGTCACGGTCCAGGCCACTTGCCAGCCCATAGGTGACCCCTTCGGCCACAACCGCCAGCGTGGCGCCCATGATGCCGTTGATGACCAGCTTCAGCTTCGACCCGCTGCCTGACGGGCCGGCATGGATCGTCAGGCGCCCGATGGCGTCGAAGATGGGCTGTGCGCGTGCGACATCGGCGGCGTGCCCGCCCACCAGCACGACAAGGTTGGCGGATTCGGCCTCCGGCGTGCTGCCTGCCACGGGCGCATCGAGCACCGCAACCCCGATCGCCGCCCCCTGCGCCGCCAGCGCGGTGGAGGTTTCGGGGGCCACCGAACTGGTATTGATCAGCAGGCCGCCCGCCTTCATGCCCGCAAGCGCGCCGTCGGGGCCGGACATGGACTGCTCCAGCGCCTCGTCATCGGGGACGCAGGCGATGACGATGTCCGCTTCCTGCGCCAGCGCGCGGGGCGTGGGCAGGAACGGCACGTCGCCATCCCCGCCCTTGCCCGACGGGGTATAGGCCGCGATGCGGTATCCCGCCTTGCGCAGGTTCGCACCCATACGGCTGGCCATGGCGCCAAAACCGATAAAGCCGATCAGAGAGGACATGGGAAAAACTCCTGTCTTGTTCATCCGGGGCATGAAGGCCCGTCATGCGGGCATGATCGGGACAAGCTTGCCCAATGGGAGCGGGGATGTCACGCGGGCGATGGTGGGCGTGTCCGCGCGGTCGCGCAAAGATGATGCGCAAGGGCCCCCCATGTCTGTGGCAAGGAAGGGCAGAGCCGTTAAGTGTCCGCCTTGCTGGGAAAATCCATGACGACGTCCGCCCCGACGCCTGCCCCCGTGCCCGCCTTGCCTTTCTTTGATGGCCTTGCCGCAACCCTGCGCGATGTCGCCCCGATGCCGGTGGGCATCGTCTATCCCTGCAGCGCGATCGCCCTGCGCGCCGCGTGCGAACTGCTGCGCCGCAACCTTGCGCAGCCTGTGCTGATCGGGCCTGCCGCGCGGATTCGCGCCATCGCGCACGAAGAATCGCTCGATATTTCCGCCTGCCGCCTCGTGGATGCCGCCGATGACGCGCAGGCCGCGCGGTGCGGCGTGCGCATGGCCCGCGACGGGGAGATCGCGATCCTGATGAAGGGCGCGCTGCATTCGCGTGTCTATCTGCATGAAATCGGCCATCATGACAGTGGCCTGCGCACCGAACGGTGGATGAGCCATGTCTATATCCTCGACCTGCCGGGGGTGGGGCGGCCGCTGCTCGTCAGTGACGGGGCGGTCAACATCGCGCCCGACCTCGACGTGCGGCGTGACATCGTGCGCAACGCGATCGACCTTGCGCACATGCTGGGCATTGCCTGCCCGCGCGTGGCGCTGCTGTCGGCGGTGGAGACGGTCAATCCCGGCCTGCAGTCCACGCTGGATGCGGCGATCATCTGCAAGATGGCGGACAGGGGGCAGATCACCGGTGGCATCGTCGATGGGCCGCTGGCGCTCGACAACGCCCTCAGTCCGGAGGCCGCGCGGTGCAAGGGCGTGCGTTCGCCCATTGACGGGCGGGCCGACATCCTGGTCGTGCCGGACCTTGAATCGGGCAATATCCTGGCCAAGCAGATGACCTTCCTTGGCGGTGCGCAGGCGGCGGGCATCGTGATCGGCGCGCGCGTGCCCGTGGTCCTGACCAGCCGGGCGGATTCCCTGTCCACGCGCATGCTGTCATGCATGGTCGCCGTGGCCATGGTGCGCAAGGGATACCGCATTGCACGCCCCGGCGCGGACGGTGCATGAATGCGATACATGGAATGCAGATATGCGCCGCGATCCTTTTCCCTCGCACAAAGATGATGCGCCACAATGACCGTGCCAATGGCATGAGGAATGACTGTCGCTGTCAGGCCTGTCCGTGCCCGGCGCGCCTGCCCCGTCCCGCCATGGGACGGATGCGCGCACGGGTGGGGTGGGGCGGACGGTATTTTCCGCGCGCCGGACCCGGCGGGACGCGGGAACACGAAATCCGGCGTGGCATGGTCGCCAGGGATGCCCCCTGCAGGCCGGTCCCGCGCCACCGGCAGGCTGCCCGGAGCGCACGATTGCAGCCACGACACCACTGCCCGACGCCGAAGCGGAGAATATCATGACCTCTCAGCCTACTACTGCCGATTCCACCTATGATGTCGTCCTTGTCGGCGGCGGTATCATGAGCGCAACGCTCGGCGTGATGCTCAAACAGCTTGAACCCAACCTGTCGATCGCGCTGTTCGGGCGTCTCGACGATGTCGCGCTCGAAAGTTCCAATGGATGGAACAATGCCGGCACCGGCCATTCCGCGCTGTGCGAACTCAACTATACCCCCATGGGCGCGGGGGGCGAGGTCGATATTTCCAAGGCCGTCAACGTCAACGAGGCCTTTCAGGTTTCACGCCAGTTCTGGTCCTACCTGACGGAAAATGGCCTGATCGCCTCGCCGCGCGACTTCCTCAACCCCATTGCGCACATGAGCTTTGTATGGAGGCCGGAGAATGTCGATTTCCTCCAGCGTCGCTATAACGCGCTGAAGGACCATCCGCTGTTCGCGGGGATGTCCTATTCCACCGACACGGCGCAACTGGCGCAGTGGATGCCGCTGGTGATGGACGGGCGCACGGGTGGCACGCCGCTGGCGGCCACGCATCACCCGGCGGGCACGGATGTCAATTTCGGCGCGCTGACGCATCGCCTGGTCGATATCCTGACCGGTGGCCCGGGCTTTGACCTCAACCTCGCGCATGAGGTGACGGGCCTGCGGCAGTCCGGGTCGGGATGGACCGTGTCGGTGCAGGGCATGCATGACGGGGCATCGCGCGATGTCGCGGCGCGGTTCGTGTTTGTCGGCGCGGGGGGCGGTGCGCTGCCGCTGCTGCAGAAAAGCGGCATCCCCGAGGCGCGCGGCATCGGCGGATTCCCCGTCAGCGGGCAGTTCCTGCGCTGCACCAACCCCGAAATCGTCGCCCGCCACCATGCCAAGGTCTATGGCAAGGCGTCGGTGGGCGCGCCGCCGATGTCGGTCCCGCACCTCGACACCCGTGTCATCGACGGGAAGGAAGGCCTGCTGTTCGGCCCGTATGCGGGCTTCTCCACCAAGTTCCTCAAGCAGGGGTCTTGGCTGGACCTGCCGCGTTCGATCCGCATGGACAATATCGGCGCGATGCTGGCGGTGGCGCGCGATAACATGCCGCTGACGAAATACCTGATCCAGCAGGTCATGCAGTCGAGCGAGGACCGCATGAAGGCCCTGCGCGATTTCGTGCCCGGCGCGCGCAGCAGCGACTGGGAACTGATTACCGCGGGCCAGCGCGTGCAGGTCATCAAGAAGGATCCGGTCAAGGGCGGCGTGCTGCAGTTCGGGACCGAGGTGGTGACCGGCGCGAATGGCACGATCGCGGGCCTGCTGGGCGCATCGCCGGGGGCGTCTACGGCCGCGCCGATCATGCTGTCGGTCATCCAGCGCTGCTTTGCCGATCGCCTGCCGCAGTGGGAAGACCGCCTGCGCAAGATGATCCCGTCCTATGGCAAGCGCCTGTCCGACGATGCCGCCCTGTGCGCGCGCACCCGCGACTGGACACGCCAGACGCTTCAGCTTGAAGGCTGATTTTTACGGGTGGCTTTTTCCGGGCGGCGTAGATGACTGCGCCGCCTGTAAAAGAAAATCATTCAGAAATTCTGGTGAAGCTTTTTTAAAGCTTCGAAGGGCGCTGCCTTTTTCGGGATAAAGGCAGCATCCGAAAAACTTTAATTTTTCTTAATCTATTCTTCTGAAACGGTCGTCATTCTTCCGGAAGGTCGCTCAGGTGGTCGGCCGGGTGGCGGACCGGCGGCGCCGGGTTGGGCCGGTTGGCGCGGTTTTCGATCTGCCGACGGGTGAAATGCGATGCAATGTCGGCAAGTTCGATGAACTGGTCCGCCTGACGGCGCAGTTCATCGCCAATCAGCGGTGGCGAGGTCTTGATGGACGCGATGACCGTCGTACGCACGCCCTGACGCTGCACCGCCTCAAGCAGGCGGCGGAAATCCGCATCCCCGCTGAACAGCACGGCATGGTCGATCTTTGGCGCCATCTCCAGCATGTCCACGGCCAGTTCGATGTCCATGTTGCCCTTTACGCGCCGACGGCCCGTATGGTCGGTATATTCACGCGCCGTCTTCGTCACGAGGAAATAGCCGTTATAGACAAGCCAGTCCGTCAGTGGCTTGAGCGGGGAATATTCCTCCGTCTCCAGCACGGCTGAATAATAATAGGCGCGCAGGACATTCGATTTGGACCGGAAAAATGACAGCAGCTTGCGATAATCGACCTCGAAACCGAGGTTGCGTGACGCTGAATACAGGCTGGTTCCATCAATAAAAAGACAAAGCCGTTCCTGGGGCTGAAAGAACATTAGAGGGTGTCCCTGAAAGAGGTAGCTTGATATGCCCGGCTGACGATTGAAAATTCCAATGGCTCTGGTCGTGGTCCGTCAGGAGGGAGGCCGGGGTGGGGTGCGCCCGGCCTGACATTGTCCATACCGATGTAGTCATCCGGCCTGACATTGTCCATACCGATGTAGTCATAAAGTTTGAGATAACAAATCATCCAGTCATGTTATTATTCATGACATGGATACGCACGATATGGTGCCGGGTTCCGGCGGGCATTCAGCAGGCATCCTTGTGGCGGTGGGGGCGAACCTGTCCCGCCGCACGGTGGAAGGGCCATTGCAGACTTGCCACTGGGCTGTGGCGGAAATAGGGCACATTGACACAATTCGGGTGGAGGCGGTCTCCTGCTGGTATGAAAGCGCGCCGATCCCGCCCTCGGGGCAGCCCCCCTATGTCAACGGGATGGTGCGACTGAGTGGCGATATCACACCCGAAGCCCTCCTGTCTGCCCTGCAGGACATCGAGGCGCGGGCCGGGCGCGTACGCACGATCGCCAATGCCGCCCGCCCGCTGGACCTGGACATCATCGCGATGGGCGACCTTGTGCGCGCCGGTCCCGATCCCATCGTGCCGCATCCGCGCGCCTGCCTGCGTGCCTTCGTGCTGCTGCCGCTGCGCGATGTCGCCCCAGACTGGCGCGATCCCGTCAGCGGGAAGGGGATCGACATCCTGCTCGCCCGCGTGGCGGACCAGCAGATCACCCGCCTGCCGGGCTGAGCGCATAAGAGCGTGCTTGCGTTGTGGAACGGGGGGGAGTATTCCATCTTGTTCCACCGATATATTGTTCCATAGAGAAACCGGAGTCTGGCCTGATGGCACGCGTCACTGTCGAGGACTGCGTTGAGCGGGTTCCCAACCGCTTTGAACTGGTGCTGCTGGCGGCCCAGCGCGCCCGCGCCCTGTCGCGCGGCGAAGAACTGACGATCGATCGCGACAACGACAAGAATCCCGTCGTCGCCCTGCGTGAGATTGCGGACCAGACGATCAGTCTGGACCAGGTCAAGAGCGACCTGCTGCGTTCGCTGGCCCGCGCGCCCGAGCCCGAGCCCGCCGACGAGGAAGTCGTGGACCTGATCCCGACGGAACAGAACATCTTTGGCCTGCAGGATGTCTCCGCCGAGGAGGAAGCCCGCCACACGGCAGGCATGACGGCAGAGGAACTCGAGGCTACGATCGAGGCGGAACTCGGCGGTCGGGGTTCGCGATAGCATTCTTGACGGAAGGGGACGGATGTGACGGATCGGGTCGGCTCTGAAACGACGGCTTCCCTCATGTCCCCTGCCATGCCTGCCACGCAGGCCCCGTCACACGGCGCGGCGGATGCCGTGCCTGCCGTGACGGCGGAGGCCGCACCACCGCCGGCCGGACGGGTCATTTCCTGTGACGGGCTGATCCGGCGCATCCAGGCCTATGACCCCGGCGCCGACATCGACCTGATCCGCCGCGCGTTCGACGTGGCGTACAGGGCGCATGAGGGACAGGCCCGCGACAACGGCGATCCCTACATCACCCATCCGCTTGCGGTGGCGAACATCCTGGCCGGGTTCCGGCTGGATGCGGCCTCCATCGCGACGGCGCTGCTCCATGACACGATCGAGGATACCGGCGTCACTCAGGCGCAGTTGCGCACGCAGTTCGGGCCGACCATCGCGGAACTCGTCGATGGCGTGACCAAGCTGACGCGGCTGGAGCTTCAGTCCGACCGCACCAAGCAGGCGGAGAATTTCCGCAAGCTCGTGCTCGCGATGTCCAAGGACATCCGCGTCCTGATCGTCAAGCTTGCGGACCGTCTGCACAACATGCGTACGCTGCATTACGTGCAGCGCCTTGACCGCCGGCAGCGCATCGCGCGCGAAACCATGGAAATCTACGCCCCGCTTGCCGATCGTATCGGCATGGAGAAGGTGAAGGTCGAACTGCAGAACCTCTCCTTTGCGGAACTTGAGCCCGAGGCGATGGCTACCATCCGTGCCCGCCTGAACTACCTGCGCGGGCAGGGTGCGGACGTGATCGAGGAAATCCGCCACGAACTGCAGAACCTGTGCGCGGAAGCCGGGCTGAAGGGCGTGGAGGTCACGGGGCGGGAGAAGACGCCCTATTCCATCTGGGAGAAGATGCAGCGGCGCAATGTCGCGTTTGAGCAGTTGTCCGACATCATGGCGTTCCGCATCATCGTCCCCTCGCGGGAGGGATGCTACGTCACGCTCGGCGCCGTGCATGCGGCCTATCCCGTGATCGCGGGGCGGTTCAAGGATTACATCTCCACCCCCAAGGTCAACGGCTACCAGAGCCTGCATACCGGGGTTACGCTGCGCCATCCGCGCAACCAGAAGATCGAGGTGCAGATCCGCACGGCGGAAATGCATGATGTCGCGGAAAACGGCGTCGCCTCGCACTGGCTGTACAAGCAGGGCGGCGACGGGAAGGTGGAGGACGCCTCGCACGTGGTCTCTGGCCTGCGCTGGGTTCAGGACCTGCTCGACATCCTCGAGGACTCGGCCGCGCCGGACGAATTCCTCGAAAATACCAAGCTCGAACTCTATCAGGACCAGGTGTTCTGCTTCACGCCGAAGGGACAGTTGATTTCCCTGCCGCGTGGGGCAACGCCGATCGACTTTGCCTATGCCGTGCACAGCCAGGTGGGCGACAGTTGCGTCGGCGCGCGCATCAACGGCCGCCTGATGCCCCTGCGCCACGAACTGCAGAATGGCGACCAGGTGGAGATCATGACCGCGCGCGGCGGCACGCCGTCGCCGTCGTGGGAGCGCTTCGTCGTCACCGGCAAGGCCCGTGCGCGCATCCGCCGCCATGTCGCGCTGCAGCAGCGTGAAACGCACCTCGACAGCGGGCGTGTCGCCCTCGCCAAGTCGTTCCGGCAGGAAGGCGTGGACGGGTCGGAAAAGGTGCTCGAATCCCAGCTCAAGGACCTGCGCCTGTCGTCGGTGGCGGACCTGTATGTGGCGGTGGGCAACGGCAACCTGTCCGCGCGTGAGGTGGTGCAGGCGGCCTATCCCGAACTGCGCCGTGCGCCGCGTGCGCCGCGCATGGTGCCCGGCCTGTCGATGCGCGCGGCCGAAAGCACGACGTCCTTTTCCGCGGCCCGGCGCAAGAACGCGGCCGGCATGGCGCTGGCGGGCGTGGGCGCGGGGATGGCGGTGCATTTCGCGGGCTGCTGCCATCCGCTGCCGGGGGACCGTATCGTGGGCATCGTCTCCACCGGCAAGGGGATCACGGTCCATGCGCAGGGATGCCAGACGCTGGAGACGTTCGCGGCCACGCCCGAACGCTTCATGGACCTGAACTGGGATTACGACCTGATCGCGCGCAACGCGGGTGGCACCCATGTCGGGCGGTTGAGTGTAGTGACCGCCAACGAACCTTCGGTCCTTGCGACGCTGACGAACATCGCGACCAAGCATGAAGGCGTGATGGTGAACCTGCGCATCGTCAACCGGCAACTGGAATTCATGGAGATCCTTGCCGATATCGAGGTGCGCGACCTGCGCCACCTGTCGGCCATCATGGCGGCGCTGCGGGCGGAAACCGGTGTCGTGCAGGTGGAGCGCGCCAAGGGATGACTGGGAACTGGCAATGAGGCATCTGCCGTCATGATGATCGGGATCGGCTCGGACCTGTGTGACATCCGCCGGGTCGAGCGTGTCCTCGCCCGGCACGGCGCCCGGTTCGAGGCGCGGGTCTTTACCCCGCGTGAACGTGCCGTGGCCGACCGGCGTTCGGGGCAGGCCCGGCTTGGCACCTACGCCAAGCGCTGGGCGGCGAAGGAAGCCTGCGCCAAGGCGCTGGGCACCGGGTTCGCCCGGGGGGTGTACCATCGCGACCTCGGCGTGGAAAACCTGGCCGGGGGGCAGCCTGTCATGGTGCTGTCGGGTGGGGCGCGCGCGCGGCTTGATGAACTCGTGCCGGCGGGATATGCGCCGCGCATCATGGTGACGATGACGGACGAATATCCCTATGCCTTCGCCCAGGTCGTCATCGTGGCGGATGCCGCCCCATCTTCCTGATCGTCCCATGCATGGCCGCCCATGCTTGACAGGGCATGGCCCCGTGGGCTTGATCGCCAGAATATGCGCCCGGTGCCGTATTGCGCCCGGTCGAGCACGAAGCCGGATTTATGAAGAACATGTCGAGCGATGACCCCCAGACGCCAACTGTCCTGACGACCTCCCCCTCCACGGGGACGCGCGGCATGCTGGAACTCCTGCGTACTGTCGTGGTTGCTGGCGCGATCGCGATTTTCGTGCGCACCGCCCTGTTCGAACCGTTCAATATCCCGTCCGGTTCGATGATCCCGACATTGCAGGTGGGGGATTATGTGTGGGTCGCCAAATACAGCTATGGCTACTCCCACTTCTCCCTGCCGCTGTCGCCCAACCTGTTCAGCGGCCGCATCTTCGGCAGTGAACCGCATCGTGGCGATGTGGCGGTGTTCCGCTTCACCAAGGACACGTCCATCGATTACATCAAGCGGGTGATCGGCCTGCCGGGGGACCGCATCCAGATGCGCGAGGGGCAGCTTTACCTGAACGGTGAACTCGTCCCCCGCACGTCGGAGGGCGAGTATGTCGCGGTGGACGAACATCACACCCGCATGGAGGGCGAGCGCTATCGCGAGGACCTGCCCGGCAGCGATGGCCGTCCGGTGGTGTCGCACGACATCCTGAAGCTGACGGATGAGGGGGACAAGAACGATACCCCCGAATATGTCGTCCCGCCGGGCTATTTCTTCGTCATGGGCGACAACCGCGACGACAGCGCCGACAGTCGTTTCATGGGCGACGCGCCACAGGATCTTGGCTTCGTGCCGATGGAGAACCTCGTGGGGCAGGCCAAGTGGATCTTCCTGTCGGTGGATTCGCAGTATCCGACGTGGGAATTCTGGAAATGGCCCACGGAAATCCGGTGGGGACGCCTGTTTTCGGGGGTGCACTGATCATGGAGGCGTCCAGCAGTGCCACGACCGAATTCGAACGGATCGAGGCGTATGTCGGCTATTCCTTCCATAACCCCGCCCTGCTGCGGGAGGCGCTGACCCATCGCTCCGCCGCCCACCAGCGCAGCAGCGCGGTCGGGCGGCGCACGCGCCAGTCGGTGGCGCGGCGTGGGGCGGGGTCGAATGAACGGCTGGAGTTCATTGGCGATCGCGTGCTCGGCCTGTTGATGGCGGAATGGCTGCTTGAACGTTTCCCTGACGAGCAGGAAGGCGCGCTTGGCCCGCGCCACGCGCACCTTGTCTCGCGCACGGTGCTGGCCCGCATCGCCGAGGAGATGGCCCTGCCGCCCGCCCTTGACGTGGCGGAGCATGAGGCCCGCGCCGGCGTGCGCCAGATGGCCAACGTGCTGGCCGACGCGGTGGAGGCGATCCTGGGTGCGATCTACCTTGATGGTGGGCTGGAGCCTGCCCGCGCCTTCGTCCGCCGCGCATGGAACGACGCCATCGTGGCGCAGGCCCGCCCGCCCAAGGACCCCAAGACCGCATTGCAGGAATGGGTGCTGGCGCGGGGACTGCCGCTGCCGGTGTACAAGGTGGTCTCCACCGACGGCCCGTCGCATGCGCCGCGCTTCGTGATTTCGGTGGAGGCATCGGGACGGCGCGGCGAAGGCGTTGCAGGCAGCAAGCGCGCCGCCGAAAGCGAGGCCGCGGCAAGGCTGCTCAGCCAGTTTGGCTGACGCCGTGCGCGTCCATGGTGGCGCGGGCACACAGAATAGAACACTCGGGACGGCCATCGCTGCCGTGGGAATGACAGATGCCGGAACATGAAGACATGACGACCCGCTGCGGTTTCGTCGCCATCGTGGGGGCGCCCAATGCGGGCAAGTCCACGCTGCTGAACCGCATGGCGGGGACCAAGCTGTCGATCGTCAGCCCCAAGGCGCAGACGACGCGGTTCCGGGTGCTGGGAATCCTGATGCGCAACAACGCGCAGATGCTGCTGGTGGATACGCCGGGCATCTTCCGCCCGCGCCGCATGCTTGATCGTGCGATGGTCGCGGCCGCCTGGACCGGGGCGGAGGACGCGGACATCACGCTGCTGATCGTCGATGCGCGCGCGGGCCTGACCGAGGATGTGCGCGAGATCGTCTCCCAACTGGCGCAGCGCAACCGCCGGGTGTGGCTGGTGCTGAACAAGACCGACCTGATGAAGCGCGACGCGCTGCTGCCCCTGACGGCGGAACTGTCGGGCCTGCTGCCGGTGGAGCACGTGTTCATGATCAGCGCGCGTTCGGGGCAGGGGGTGGATGACCTGATGGACCGGATGGCCGCCGAACTGCCGGTGGGGCCGTACCTGTATCCCGAAGACGACCTGACGGACCTGCCCGATCGCCTGCTGGCCGCCGAACTGGTGCGCGAGCAGATCTTCCTGCAGACGCATGAGGAAGTCCCCTATGCCGCCACGGCGGAGACCGAGAGCTTTCAGGAGCGCCCGGACGGGTCGGTGCGGATCGAGGTCACGATCTATGTCGCGCGTGCGTCGCACAAGGCGATCCTGATCGGGGAGCGCGGGTCGCGGATTCGCAGTATTGGCGAACGCGCGCGCAAGGAACTTTCGCGCCTGCTGGACCGGCCGTGCCACCTGTTCCTCAATGTGAAGGAACGCTCCGGCTGGGATGAGGAACGCGCCCGCCTGCGTGCCATCGGCCTCGACGACGCCTGACGCCCCGGCCCCGCATGGTGGTGCGGGATTCGCGGTGCGCAGGGGGATCGCGGATCGGTGATGCGCCGCGTGGCGCATGAAACGCGGCGGCCATGTCCTGATTGCCGCATTATCGGCATCGTGTGCTTGTGAGGGGGGCGAACCCCCTATATGACATGTGCTGCGCGGGCGCTGCCGCCACTCGCGGGCGGCGGCCTGCCGCTTTGTGTCTTATTCCTGTTGTGTTCGAGGGCCAATGACAAATCCGCTGACAGATCATGCCCCAGACAATGCCCCCGGTTACCGCCGGGTCCTGCTGAAGGTTTCGGGCGAGGCCCTGATGGGCAGCGGGTCCTACGGGATCGATCCTGCAACCGTCGATGGAATCGCCGCCGACGTGGCGGAGGTTGCGCGTACTGGCGTGGAGGTGTGTCTGGTTATCGGGGGTGGCAACATCTTTCGCGGTGTCGCCGCCGCGGCGCGTGGCATGGACCGTGCGCAGGGCGATTACGCCGGCATGCTGGCGACTGTCATCAATGCGCTGCTCATGCAGAATTCGCTCGAACGCCAGGGGATCGCAACCCGCGTGATGAGCGCGATCCAGATGTCTTCCATCGCGGAACCCTATATCCGCCGCCGCGCCGTGCGGCACATGGAAAAGGGACGGGTGGTGATCTTCGCCGCCGGGACCGGCAACCCGTTCTTCACCACCGATACGGGTGCCGCCCTGCGTGCGGCGGAAATGGAATGCAGCGCCCTGTTCAAGGGCACTCAGGTCGATGGCGTCTATTCCGCCGACCCGCGCAAGGTGCCTGACGCGCGCCGTTACGATACGCTGACCTATCGCGATGTGCTGGCCAATGACCTCAATGTCATGGATGCGGCCGCCATCAGCCTTGCGCGTGAGAACAAACTGCCGATCGTGGTGTTCAATATCCATGAAAAGGATGCGTTTTCGCGCGTTATGCGGGGCGAGGGACGCTTTACCACGATCGTGGCCTCGGACTGAGGCGCACACCCCGCACGAATAGAGTCGCATGGCGGTCGAACGCGACCGTTTGAGGAATGTTGGGAGGGCCAAGGTGTCTGTCGATCAGAAAAGTTTGCTGGCGGATATTACCCGTCGCATGGAAGGCGCGCTTGAAAGCCTGCGTCGTGATTTCGCCGGCCTGCGTTCGGGCCGCGCGAGCCCGGCGCTGCTGGAACCGGTGCGCGTGGAAGCCTATGGCGGTGAGGTGCCGCTGACGCAGGTTGGCTCCATCGCCGTGCCGGAGGCGCGGATGCTGACGGTGCAGGTGTGGGACCGTTCGCTGGTCAGTGCGGTGGAACGTGCGATCCGTGACAGCGGTCTGGGCCTGAACCCGGCGGCCGATGGCCAGACCGTGCGCGTGCCCATCCCCCAGTTGACCGAGGAGCGTCGCAACGAACTGGCGCGCGCGGCGGGCAAGTATGCCGAGAACGCGAAGATCGCGGTGCGTGGCGTGCGTCGTGATGGCATGGAACAGACGCGCGGACAGGAAAAGAAGGGCGAAATCAGCCAGGATGACGTCAAGGTCTGGTCCGATGCGATCCAGAAGCTGACGGACCAGTATGTAAAGCGTGTTGACGAACTGCTCGCGGAAAAAGAACGCGAGATCAAGCAGGTCTGACCCCCGCATGTACCCAGTGGCCGGGGGGCGGCGTGCAGGGATCGTGCCTGACCATGTGGCGATCATCATGGATGGCAACGGGCGGTGGGCGGCGGCGCGCGGCCTGCCATTGCTCGCCGGGCATCGTGCCGGGGCGGAGGCGGTGCAGCGCTGCATCCGCGCGGCCGTCGCGGCGGGGGTGAAGTGGCTGACGCTTTATGCCTTTTCCTCTGAAAACTGGCGGCGCACCCCGCAGGAAGTGGCCGACCTGACCAGCCTCCTGCGCTATTACCTGCGCTACAAGGTGGCGGAGCTTGCGGCGAAGGGGGTGCGTATCCGCATCATCGGCGACCTGTCGCGCTTTGCCCACGACGTGCGGGCCGAAGCCCGCCGTGCGGAGGTGGAGACAGCCTCCAACACGGTGCTGACGGTGGTGCTCGCACTGTCCTATGGCGGGCGGGCCGACATCATGCAGGCCGCGCTGCGTATGGCGAAGGCCATCAATGACGGCACGCTGGCGGCCGCACAGGTTGACGAGGACACGTTTGGCGGCTTCCTGATGACGGCGGACATGCCGGACCCCGACATCGTGGTGCGCACGAGTGGCGAAAGCCGTCTGTCCAATTTCCTGTTATGGCAGTCGGCCTATGCCGAACTGATATTCATAGAGACGCTGTGGCCTGATTTTGACGCCGGGCATTTCGATGCCGTGCTTCAGATCTATTCCCGGCGCGAAAGGCGCTTCGGTGCAAGACCCGTCTGATCCCGACACCCCTACCGTCATCGCGTTTCCCTCGGCCCCCCGGCCGCCGGGTGGCGGGTCCGGGCGCGGGTGGAAGGACCTGCGCGCGCGCGTGCTGTCGGCCATGGTGATCGTGCCGCTTGCCGGATTGTGCGTCTGGGCGGGGGGCGTCGCCTATGCCGTGATGATCATGCTGGCGATGCTGGGCATGGCGTCCGAATGGGGACGGATGTTTTCGCTGTCGGCGCGGAGCTGGCGCGGCGTGCTCTACCTTGTATGGCCGCTGGCCTGTGCCGCGGCGGCACTCGATGGACAATGGGGTGGCGCGTTCCTGGTCATGGGGGCGGCGTTTGTTTTTGGCCCGGCCCTGTGGGCGGGGCAGGTGGCGATTGGCTGCGCGGGGATATCGCTCCTGTGGCTGCGCTTCATGACGCATCCGGGGGCGGGCGTCGTCCTGTTTGTCGTGGCGTGCGTCGCGCTGAGCGATACGGGCGCCTACCTGACGGGGCGGGCGGTTGGCGGGCCGAAGCTTGCGCCGCGCATTTCGCCGGCCAAGACATGGTCGGGTTCGGTGGGCGGACTGCTGGCCGCGATTGCGGGGGGCGCGACGATCGCGACCCTGCTGCCGGATGCGCTGTCGGGGGCGGCCGTGCGCGGGGCGATGATGGGCGGCGTCATGGCGATTGCGGCGCAGGCGGGCGACCTTGCGGAAAGTGCGCTCAAGCGGGCGCGCGGCGTCAAGGATTCCGGGACGATCATTCCGGGGCATGGCGGCCTGCTGGATCGGTTTGACGGATTGCTGGTGGCGGCACCACTGGCTGCATTGATTTCGCTGGGGGCAGCGGCGGGCGCTGCTTTCTGGTATGTCGGCCTGCGCTGAGCGCGCGGTCGCAATGAAAAGAAGATTGGGGAAATCGGTAGGATGAAGACAGTTTCCGTTCTGGGCAGTACCGGCAGCATTGGCTGCTCCACTGTGGATCTGCTGTTGCAGGCGCCGGAGCGGTTCCGCGTCGTGGCCCTGGTCGGGGGGCGCAATGTCACGCGACTGGCCGAACAGGCGCGGGCGCTGGATGCCGAATATGCCGTCATCGCCGATGAAACCCTGGTGGGGGAGCTTGAGACCCTGCTGGCCGGGACGTCCACGCGGGTGTCCGGCGGGCGCGAGGCGGTGATCCGTGCGGCTGGCGTGCCGGTGGACTGGACCATGGCTGCGATCACCGGGGCCATCGGGCTGGAACCCACGCTGGCGGCGGTGCGCAATGGCGGGTGTGTCGCGCTGGCGAACAAGGAAGCGCTGGTCTGCGCGGGCGACGTCATGCTGCGCGAGGTGCACCAGGCGGGGGCGACGCTGCTTCCGGTCGATTCGGAACATAACGCCATCTTCCAGTCCATGGCCGACCGGCAGGTGGACCAGGTGGAAAAGATCGTGCTGACGGCCTCTGGCGGCCCGTTCCGCCGCGCCAGCATCGAGGAGATGGAGAAGGCCCCGCTGGAGGCCGCGCTGAAGCATCCGACATGGAGCATGGGCGCCAAGATCACCATCGATTCCGCGACGATGTTCAACAAGGGCCTTGAACTGATCGAGGCGGCGCGCCTGTTCGACATGACGGAGGACCGGATCGGCGTCATCGTCCATCCGCAGTCCGTGGTCCACAGCATGGTCCAGTACACCGATGGCAGCATCATCGCGCAGCTTGGCTCCGCCGACATGCGCATTCCCATCGCGCACACGCTGGCGTGGCCGAAGCGCATGGCGACGAATTCGCCGCGCCTCGACCTTGCCGCCATGTCGCGGCTGGATTTCGAGGAACCGGACGAGGAACGTTTCCCCGCGCTGCGCCTTGCCCGGGAATCGCTGCGGGCGGGGGGCGCTGCCTCCGCGATCCTGTCTGGCGCCAATGAAATTGCCGTGGAGGCCTTCCTTAATCGTAAAATCGGCTTCCGGGATATTGCGCGGGTTGTCGAGGATGTGATGCAATCACTTGGAAACCAGAAGGCGGACACGCTGGAGCAGGTCCTGCGCTGGGATGAGGAGGCGCGACGCCTCGCCCGGAGCATGATCACGGCACGGGCCGCATAAGACGACTGGATCAAGGGGAGGATGGCCGCGCGTGATCATCAGGGGAACTCATAATCATCATGCATGATCTGCTGCGGACCATTCTTGCATTTGCCCTGGTGCTGGGGGTGCTGGTTTTCATCCACGAACTCGGCCATTACCTCGCTGCGCGCTGGCGCGGGGTGCATGTGGAGGTTTTCTCCATCGGGTTTGGCAAGCCGCTGCTGCGCTGGCACGACAGTGTCGGCACGGAATGGCGGCTGTGTCCCGTCCCGCTTGGTGGCTATGTGAAGCCGCACGGGTTCGAGGGACCGGAAGACGCCACCCCTGAACAGATGGCCGCTTGGCAGCCGGGACGCACGTTCCATGACAAGCCTGTGCTGTCACGGGCCATCGTCATTATCGCGGGACCGGTTTTCAACTTCCTGCTTGCGATCATCCTCTTTACCGGCCTGTTCGCCTTTGCGGGGCAGCCGCATATCCGCAATGTCGTGGCCGATGTGATGCCCGGAAGTGCTGCGGCGACGGCCGGCATCCACCCTCATGACGCCATCGTGCGGCTGGGCGATCATCCCATCTCCGACGTGGCGGACCTGCAGGCGCGCATCGCCGCCGAACCCGGCGCGCATATCGACGTGGTCGTGCGCCGCGACGGCAATGACGTGACGATCCCGCTGACGGTCGGCAGCGTGGCCGGTGCGAAGGGGCAGGCCCCGCACGGGCAGCTTGGCGTCTCCTTCCTTGCGGAAATGGGCGCGCCGCAGTCCCTGCCGCATGCCTTCGTCTCCGCCGTGAAGGAGACATGGAACGTGTCCGTGCAGACCCTTGCGGGGCTGTGGCAGATGCTGACGGGACAGCACAGCACCAAGGACCTGGGCGGCCCGCTGCGGATCGCGCAGATGTCGGGGCAGGTGGCGCAGTACGGGATCTCGAGCCTCGTATCCTTCATGGCGCTGCTGTCGATCAACCTTGGCCTGATCAACCTGTTCCCCATCCCGATTCTCGATGGGGGACGGCTGATGTTCTATATTCTTGAGGCAATAATGGGGCGTCCCGTGTCGCGCCGGGTGCAGCAGATCAGCTTCCAGGCGGGATTCGCCCTTATTGCCAGCCTGTTTTTATTTTCTACATTTAACGACCTCTCGCATTTCGGCTTGTTTCAATGGCTGGCATCGCATGTCGGATAACGTAAGAATGGCGGCATGAGACAAGTGCTTGCACGAGAGGGGCGATATCGGATACGTCCGCCCATGCGGATAATGCATGACAGCACGGAGATGACCTCTTCGCATGGCTGGCAGTGTGGCCAATCCGCCTACCGAATGGTGAGGAATGCCGATTTTGTCGACTAAACGTTCAGCGCTGCTTGCATCCGTGTGCGTTGTGCCGCTGTTCTGGACGGCAGGAGCCCACGCGCAGGACGCTGGACCGGAGGGCGCGCCGCCTTCCGACGCCCCCCCGTCCGACGGCATGGCCCCTACGCCGGGGATGGCCCCTGACCAGCCGGAGGTCGAGGCCATCAAGCCGCCGCCGCTGGCCGACCCGATCGAGGCGGTGGACATCAAGGGCAATGACCGTATCGAGACGAACACCATCCTGTCCTATATGGTGGTGCAGCCCGGTGACCGGTTTGACCAGGACCTGCTCGACCGTTCGCTCAAGACGCTTTACGCCACCGGCCTGTTCAAGGACGTGAGCATGCAGCGTTCGGGCAACATGCTGATCGTGCATGTCGTCGAAAACCCGATCGTCAACCGCATCATCTTCGAAGGTAACCACAGCGCCAAGGACGAGGACCTGACAAAGGTCATCTCGCTGCGCCCGCGCGCGGTGTTCTCCACCAAGACGATTGCCTCCGACCGGCAGAAGATCCTTGGTGTCTATGCGGAAAAGGCGCGCTATGCCGCCACCGTCACGCCGCAGGTCATCCGCCTTGCGCATAACCGCGTCGATGTGATCTTCCGCATCAACGAGGCGCAGAAGACCCTGATCCGCAAGGTGACGTTCGTGGGCAACCGCACCTTCTCCAGCACGCGCCTTGCCGGTGTCGTGTCGTCGAAGGAAACGGCGTGGTACCGCTTCTTCTCGTCGAGCGACCAGTACAATCCCGAACGTATCAAGTATGACGCGGAACTGCTGCACCGCTTCTACCTGAAGAACGGCTTTGTCGATTTCCAGATCAAGAACGCGACGGGTGAACTCTCCCCCGACCACAAGGCGTTCTACATCACCTATACGATGGAAGAGGGGCCGCGTTACCGTCTGAACAAGATGGATATCCGTTCTTCGCTGCGGCATGTCAGCGCGGAGTCCCTGCACAAGTACATCTCCCTGTTCCATAACCAGTGGTATGACGGCAGCGCCATCCAGCATAACGCGACATCCATGCAGGAGATCCTGCAGGCCAAGGGATATCCGTTCGCGATGGTGCATCCCGAAATCGCGCGCAATCCCGAAAAGCGTACGGTCAACCTGCTGTTCGACGTGAGCGAAGGGCCGCGCATGTATGTCGAGCGTATCGACATCAACGGCAACACCATCACGCAGGACAAGGTCATCCGCCGCCAGTTGCCGATGTCCGAAGGCGACCCGTACACCCCCATGGACCGCAAGTATTCCAAGGCGGTGCTTGAGGATCTTGGCTTCTTCAAGACGGTTTCGATCGACCAGACGCCCGGTTCCGCGCCCGACAAGGTCAACATCTCCGCCGACGTGGTGGAAAAGCCGACGGGTGAATTCTCGCTCGGTGGCGGGTATTCGTCGGATGCGGGCGTGCTCGGCAACCTTGGGCTGAAGCAGCACAACCTGCTGGGCACCGGCATTGATGCCGGTTTCTCCGGCACGGCGGCCTATTACGAGGACCAGGCCGACATCTCGATCACGGACCCGTATTTCCTCAACCGCAACCTGGTCGCCGGTATCGACATCTTCGGCATCCAGAACCGTTACATGACGTACCAGAACTACTCCGAAGGCCGGTACGGCATGACGCTGCGCATGGGGTATTCGTACAATAACCACCTGTCGCAGTCGTGGAGCTATACGCTGACCGATCGAAATGTCGGCGATACATGGTCGGATTCCTCGTGGTACGTGCTTGACCAGTCCGGCTGGTCGCTGCTGTCGCAGTTGAGCACCACGCTGACCTATGACACCCGTGACCGGCGCATGCAGCCGCACAGCGGCTACGTCATCCGCGTGGGTGGCGACTTCGCGGGTATCGGCGGCAACGAACGCTATTTCCGTGGCAAGATCGACGCCGCCTACTACATCCCGCTCGACAGCCTGATGGGCAACCATGACTGGACAGTGGACCTGCGCGCGGGTGCGGGCGACATCGCCAACTGGGGCGGCGGGCGCAGCGACATCATCGATAACTTCTACCTCGGTGGTAACACGCTGCGCGGCTTCCTTGACGGTGGTGCCGGGCCGCGAACGATGGGTATTCCCGCACGCACCATCGACGGCGTGAAATACCCGATGCATTCGCAGGAAGACTTCCTTGGCGGCCGGTTCCTGTATACCGCATCCGCCACGATCCATTTCCCCATGCCGTTCGCGGCAGACATGGGGATCAAGGGACGTTATTTTGTCGATGCCGGTGGCCTGGATGGCCTGCGCGTGCGCGAACGCTATACCTCGCCCAGCGATGGTTACAAATATACCCCGGTATATGGCGATACGCTGACGCCGCGCGTCAGTACCGGCGTGGGCTTTTCGTGGAAAAGCCCGTTTGGTCTGATCAACATCGATCTTGGTGTGCCGATCATCAAGCAGAAGCATGACCGAACACAGTTGCTCCGCTTTGGCTTCGGCCAACAATTCTGAGGTGATAATGTTGCGTAATTCCGGCGTTCGTCTACTTGCCGCGGCTGTCGCACTGGGATGTGGCAGTCTGGTCGGATCTGCTGCCCATGCGCAGAACAATTCCGGCTGGTTCGTCCCCAAGGCATCCCAGCAGCAGCCGGAGCATGCGGCATCCCACGCGGCCCAGCCTGCGCCGCCGCCCGTGCCCCTGCCGGCCCCGCCCGCCGACAGCGAGGAGGCGCAGTCCCAGACGCCGCCGGTCCTGCCGCTGCCGCAGATTCCCAACTCCCCCGACCTGCCCAAGGGGGCGCCGCCGCCCGCGCCGATCATCGGTGTCATCAGCGTGCCTGACGTGATGCGCCTGTCCACCGCGGCACAGCAGGCGGAGCGCGTGCTGGGCGCGCGTCGTGACGAACTGGCGCGCGATGCGCAGAAGGAGCAGGCATCGTGGCGTGACGAGCAGCAGAAGCTGCAGGGGCAGGCCCGGACCATGACGTCCGACCAGATCCAGGCGAGCGAGCGCAAGCTGCAGGAACGCGTGATCGCGGCGCAGAAGAACTTCCGCAACCGCAACCGCATCATCCAGGAAGCAGCCCAGGTGTCGCTGGGGCAGATCGAGCGTGAACTGGTGCAGATCATCCGCCAGGTCGCGGCCAGCCGCAGCATGAACCTTGTCCTGCACCGTGAGCAGGTGGCGCTGAGCCAGGACAGCCTCGACATCACGCAGCAGGTTGCGACGCAACTGAACTCTGTCCTGCCGAGCGTCTTCATCCCGGCGGCGAATGTCGATCCTGAAGTGCTGGCGAAATCGGGCACGATGCCGACGACTGCCGATGCGGAAGGCGGGGCCTCCGCTCCGGCGGCGCCTGCCGCCGCGGCCAAGGCGAAGCATTAAGGGCTTGGAAGGATCCATGCACGTGCAGGAGGAAAGCGGGCCGGGCGATACGCGGTTTTTTGTATCTGACGGCCCGTTTGATGCCGCCGAACTTGCGCGGTGCGCCGATGCCGAACTCCACGGATCGGACGCGGCCCTGGCCGGTGCGCCACAGTTCTGCGGCATAGCGCCGCTGCAGTCGGCGGGTCCGACGCAGGTCAGCTTCCTCGACAACCGGCGCTATCTCCCCCTGCTGGAGAAAACGGGCGCGGGGGCCGTGATCGTGGCGCCCGCCTTTGTGGACAAGGTGCCCGCGCATGCCGTGGCGCTGGTGTCAAAGACACCGTACCTGGCATGGGCGCGGGTTGCGTCACGTTTCTATCCCGCGCCGCCGGTCAAGCCGGGGATCCATCCCACGGCGGTGATCGGCGAAGGCGCGCAGATCGACCCCACGGCGGCGGTCGGGGCCTTCTGTGTCATTGGTGAACGGGTGCGCATCGGCGCGGGTGTGTGTATCGACACGCATGTCACGATTGGCGATGGCGTGGAAATCGGCGCACGCAGCCGTATCGGCAGCCATGTCTGCCTGTCGCACGCGCTGCTGGGTGAACGTGTGACCCTGCTGCCGGGTGCGCGCATCGGGCAGGAGGGGTTCGGCTTCGCCACCGGGCCGGACGGGTTTGAAACCGTGCCGCAGCTTGGCCGTGTGATCCTTGAGGACGGGGTCGAGGTCGGGGCCAACTCCACCATTGACCGTGGTTCGATCCGTGACACCCTGATCGGGGCGGGTTCGCGCCTCGACAATCTGGTGCAGATCGGCCATAATGCGCGTCTGGGACGGTGCTGTATCGTGGTGTCCCAGGCCGGTATTTCGGGTTCGACGGAACTGGGTGATTTTGTCACGATCGCGGCGCAGGCCGGGCTGATCGGGCATATCAGGATCGGCACAAAGGCACGGATCGGCGCGCAGTGTGGCGTCATGTCCGATGTCGAGGCCGGGGCCGATGTCATCGGAAGCCCGGCGATGCCATTCAGGGAGTTTTTCCGAAACGTGGCGTTCCTGCGTCGTCTGGCGAAAAAACCGGCGCAGGACGGGGGCGACAAGGCCGGCTAGGCGACTGTGCCGAGGCGCGGCAAGGAACATTCAACCGGCACGGGGCGGCCTGTCCAGTCAGATTGCAGGCGTCCCCCGTACCGAATAGATGGTTGGACGACGTGGATAAAGAAGTAGAGGCATTACCGACGGAGCAGGCGCCGCAGAGTGTCGAGGCAATCGACATCATGCGCATCATGGAGGCGATACCCCATCGTTATCCATTCCTGCTGATTGACAGGATGGTTGACATCGTCCGGGGGCAGTCCGCGGTCGGCATCAAGAACGTGTCCGTGAACGAACCGCATTTCCAGGGGCATTTCCCCGCGCGGCCCGTCATGCCCGGCGTGCTGATCATCGAGGCGATGGCGCAGACGGCGGCGACGTTGGTCGTGCTGACCCTGGGCGAGGCGTTCGAGGGGAAGCTGGTCTATTTCATGACCATCGACGGTGCGAAGTTCCGTCGGCCCGTCGGCCCCGGCGACCAGTTGCGGATTTCCGTTGAAAAAGAGCGCAGCCGCGCGAATGTCTGGAAATTCAAGGGGATCGCACGTGTTGATGGCGTCTCGGTGGCCGAGGCGACGTTCAGCGCGATGATCATGGGCTAGGCCGCGCCCCGCGCAACGCAAATGATCGGCCCGTACCGGCAGGCACCGTGACCGGGGGCCGGTATCGGGATCATGGCTTTTTCTCCGGTAGCAGTCTGCCGGAAGGCCGTCGAAATGGAGGCTGTTCTGGCACACAGCGCATCTACCGGCGCGACAGGGGAGACGGGACCTTTGGGCCCTGCCGAGATTCATCCCTCATCCATCGTTGCCGCTGGCGCCCGAATTGGTCGCGGCGTGTCAATCGGTCCATGGTGCACGATCGGTCCCGATGTGGTGATCGAAGATGGTGTGCGGCTGATTTCCCACGTCGTGGTTGATGGCCATACGCATATCGGCGCGAATGTCGTGTGCTATCCCTTCACCACGGTGGGACTGGAACCGCAGGACCTGAAATATCGTGGTGAACCGACCCGCTGTATCGTGGGGGCGGGCACCATCATCCGTGAAAACGTCACCATCCACCGCGGCACCGCCACGGGTGTGGGTGTGACCACGATTGGCGATGGCTGCCTTATCATGGCGAATTCGCATGTGGCGCACGACTGCACGCTGGGGCGCGGTGTCATCATCGTCAACAATGTGGTGATGGGTGGCCATGTCGTGATCGGCGAAAATGCCCGCATCATGGGGTCCGCCGCCCTGCACCAGTTCGTGCGCATCGGCCATGCCGCACTTGTCGGCGGTGTCTGCGGGGTGGAGGCGGACGTCATCCCGTATGGCAGTGTGCTGGGCAACCGGGCGCGGCTTGTGGGGCTGCACTGGATCTGGCTGCGGCGCAATGGCGTTGCCCCCGATGATATCCGGCGCATGCGTCTGGCGTTCCGCGCGCTCTATCCCAAGGCCGCGCATGCCAGTGGCGCAGTCTTCCAGCAGCGTCTGGAACAGGTGCGCGCGCAGTATGGTGACGATGCCCGCGTGTCCGAAATCCTCGACTTCATTGCCGCGCCCAGCCATCGTGGACTGGTGCGCGTGCAGAGAAGTCCGGGCGAAATGATCGAGACCGATGGCGCCTGATCCATCGGGGGATCAGGTGTCGCCGTCTTCTGAACCGCCCGCGCCCCGCTGTGTCGGGATCCTCGCAGGGGGCGGCCCGCTGCCTGCGCAGGTGGCGCAGTCGGTCGTCGCCGCGGGCGGCAGCGTTTTCATCATCGGGTTCGAGGGCTTTGCCGAACCCGACGTCATCGCCCCATGGCCGCACCGGTTCATCCGGCTTGCCGCGGCGGGCGAAATCCTTTCCACCCTGCGCCAGCATGGATGTCGCGAACTGGTCCTGATCGGGCCGGTGCGGCGTCCTTCCTTTGCGACATTGCGGCCTGATGCGGCGGGGGCGCGGATTCTGGCGCGGATCGGCCGTGCCCTGTTTTCAGGCGATGATGGACTGCTTGGCGCGATTGTCCGGGTGCTGGGGGAGGAAGGATTCGTCGTCCGGGGGGCGCATGAATACCTGCATGCCTCCGTCGGGCGGCGGGGCGTGATGGGCGCGGTGCGTCCCGATTCCGTCGCCGTGTCGGATATCGGGCGCGGGCGCAGCGTGGTGGTGGCCATGGGCGCGCTTGATATCGGTCAGGGCTGCGTGGTGCAGGACGGGCTTGTCCTTGCGGTCGAGGCGATCGAGGGCACGGACGAGATGCTTGAACGTGTCGGGCGATACCGTCAGGATGGCCGCCCCGGCGGTGTGCTGGTCAAGATGGTCAAGCCCGGGCAGGAACGGCGCGCCGACCTGCCGACCATCGGCCCGGAAACGGTGCGCCGCGCGGCCCGCGCGGGATTGCGCGGCATCGCGTTCGAGGCCGGGGCGACGCTGCTGACCGACCCGCGTGAATGTGTGGCGCTGGCCGATGCGGCGGGGCTTTTCCTCGTCGGGATCACGACAGCCGGGACAATGGAATCCCTTTTGTAAAAAGGAGTGAAAACGTCATGGGCAGTTACCTGCATACAATGGTCCGCGTCCGTAACCTGGAGGCCAGCATCGCCTTCTACAGGCTGCTGGGGATGCATGAACTGCGTCGGCGCGAGGTACCGGAGGGCAAATATACGCTTGTCTTCATCGGCTACGGCGACAACGCGGCTGGGCAGGCGGAAATCGAACTGACCTATAACTGGGGCCAGGACGAGGGATATGACGTCGGCACCGGATTCGGCCACTTTGCCGTGGGGGTGGAGGATGTCGCCGCCATGGTGGAACGGGTCCGCGCAGGCGGCGGCAAGGTCACGCGGGAGGCGGGGCCGGTGAAATTCGGCACCACCGTCATCGCCTTTGTCGAGGATCCCGATGGCTACAAGGTCGAACTGATCGAACGCCGCTAGTCCTTTTCCTTTGCGGGCAGGCAGGTGCGCCGCATGAGGTCGAGCCTGCCGACCGTGGCCTCTATCGCCTGTATGATGACATCCGCGCCCGCGCGCACTTTCGCGTCAGGGTGCGCCGACAGTACGTCCGCCTGCATCAGGGCGGGTGACAGGATGCCCCGGATGTCATGCAGGTGCCTGCGTATCCCCGCCACGTCTGCGGTGTCTGGCGTGGTATCCGGGGTGGTGTGCGGGGTCGGTGGCATGGGCATGTCCGTGCTGTGATGTGGCGGTATGGTGCATTGCGCGATCATGTAACGCGCGTTGCGCATTGACGCTGGGAATAACGGGCAGTATAAGGCCCGCCTTGGGGATGTGCAGGGAAATTGCCTGCACCCCCGATATTCATCCGTAACCTGTTACAGTCAATCTGGGAGTGCCGTCGTGAAGCGCACGTATCAACCCTCGAAGCTGGTCCGCAAGCGCCGTCACGGCTTTCGTTCCCGCATGGAAACCGTCGGTGGCCGCAAGGTGGTTGCGAACCGTCGCACCAAGGGCCGCAAGCGTCTTTCCGCTTAATTGCCCTGGTCTTACGTTCCGGGACGGTCTGTCCCGGAATGACACTCTGCATTAACAGGGGCTGCTGAACGTGGCCGACCGGTCGATACGTCTCAAGAAACGTGCTGAATTCCTGAAGGTGGCGGCAAAAGGCCGCAAGGCCCCGGTGTCCGGCATGGTTGTGCAGGCGTTGCATCGTGATGATGACGATTCGGCGCGTCATGGTTTCACCGTGACGAAGAAGGTCGGGAACTCGGTGGTCCGCAATCGTGTACGCAGGCGCCTGCGCGAGGTGGTCCGTCAGGTCGGGCGGGAACTGCCACTCAGTGGCGTCGATCTTGTGGTGATTGGCCGTAGCGCCACAATCGATCGTAAATTTGCCGCGCTGCTCACTGACTATCGCAAGGCATTGAAAAAGGCCGGGGTCGTGGGGGACGCGTGAACATTCCTTCCCCCGGTCCGGTTTCACGGGGTCCTGCTGTCGCAGCGATGCGCGCAATGATCCGTGCCTACCAGTTGCTGGTCCGGCCCGTGATTGGCGCGAACTGCCGCTTTACCCCGTCATGCAGCCATTATGCCCGCGATGCGCTGGCGCGCCATGGTGCGTGGCGTGGCGGTCTTATGTCGCTTTGGCGTATCATGCGCTGCAATCCCTGGAATGCGGGGGGATATGACCCGGTGCCGGACACGCACCATGACGGTCGCTCCTGCTGCTGCATCCACAAACCTGAATAACGAGAGTCTGGCTGGTCGCTGATGGATATCAAGCGTTTAATTGTGGCGGTGGCGATGTCTGCCATGGTTCTGGTCGGTTTCCAGTATCTGGTACCGCATCCGGACCACAAGGCGGTCACACAACCCGCGGCCAGCGCCGGGCAGGATACGCCTGCCACGGCTTCGCCTGCCCCGGCGGAGGACAGGTCCGCCGCGGTGGAGGCGAAGAACGACCCGCGCCTTGCGATTGATACCGGACGGGTCAGCGGGTCGATCGACCTGCGTGGCGCGCGTCTGGATGACCTCGTGCTCAAGGACTATCACGAGACGGTCAAGCCCGGCAGTCCGCTGGTCCGTATCCTCGATCCGCGGCAGGATTCGCAGTCGAACATGGTGGAGGTCGGCTGGCTCAACATTGCGGGCGGGCAGGTGCGCGTGCCCGACGCCAACACGGTCTGGAGCGCGGACCAGTCCACCCTGACGCAGGACCAGCCCGTCACCCTGACATGGGATAACGGGCATGGGCAGGTCTTCGAACTCGTCGTCGCGATCGACCAGAACTACATGTTCTCCGTCACGCAGAAGGTACACAACCACGGGGCGGAGGCGGTGTCGCTCTACCCCTATTCGCGTGTCGATCGTGGCTATACCCCCGTGGAGACGGGGGGATACCTGGTGCATGAAGGACCGATTTCCGTCATTGACGGGCGTCTGGATGAAAGCTCCTACAAATCCGTGCGCAATGGCGCGGTGCCGCCGGGCAACCTGTCGTGGAACAAGCCCGGCACGGGCGGCTGGAGCGGCATTACCGACAAATACTGGCTGACGGCCGTGATCCCGCAGCAGGATTCGCTGGTCACCGGCAGCTATGGCTACGGGCCGGAACCGGGGCATGAGGGCGTCTATCAGGTCGGCTTTACCGCCCGCACGCCCGAAGTGATCGCCCCCGGCGGTGACGGCGTGACCGAAAGCCATGTCTTCGCCGGTGCGAAGGAAGTGCCGCTGCTGGAGAAATATGAGGCGAGCCTCCACATCCCCTCCTTCTGGAAGGCGGTGGATTTCGGATGGTTCGCGTTCCTGACGCATCCCATCTTCACCGTGCTGGACTGGCTGAATACGCTTCTGGGGAATTTCGGCCTTGCGCTGATGGCCTTCACGCTGGTGGTCAAGGGGCTATTCTTCCCGCTGGCGACCAAGCAGTTCCGCTCCATGGGCAAGATGCGCCAGCTTCAGCCCAAGGTCAAAGCCATGCGGGAGCGTTACAAAGACGACCAGATGGCGCTGAACCAGCACATGATCGCGCTGTACAAGGAAGAAAAGGTCAACCCCGCCAGCGGCTGCCTGCCGATGCTGCTGCAGATCCCGGTGTTCTGGTGCCTGTACAAGGTGCTGTTCGTCACGATCGAGATGCGTCATGCGCCGTTCTTCGGCTGGATCCATGACCTTTCGGCGGCCGACCCGACGAACATCTTTACCCTGTTCGGGCTGATCCCGTGGGACCCGACGCATATCTCGACCTTCTTCCAGCTTGGGCTGTGGCCGATCGCCTTTGGCCTGACCATGTTCGCGCAGCAGAAGATCAACCCCGCACCTGCCGCCGACCCGGCGCAGCAGAAGATGTTCCAGTTGATGCCGATCCTGTTCACCTTCTTCATGGCGCGCCAGCCGTCGGGACTGGTGATCTATTACTGCTGGAACAACCTGCTGACGATGGCGCAGCAGGCCCTGATCCAGCGTCGCGTCAATGCCGAAGCGAAGAACCCCGTGGTGAAGACGTCGCAGCCGGAAAAGCCGGGCTTCTTTGCAAAGAAGCTGCAGGGCATGCTTGAGCGGCAGGCGCAGGCGGTGCAGAACGCGGCGTCCGCCAAGGGCAAGGCCGAAGGCAAGGGCAAGCAGATCGAAGGCACCGTGATAAGGGAAATCCCGCAGGCGCCCGAAACCGATGCGGACAAACCCGCCGGGACGCAAGGCGACGCCACGAGCGCGACGAAACCGGACGCGACGACGGACGCAGGCGGCGCGCCTGCGACCTATACGTCGCCGCGCAAGGGCAAGAACCAGAAGAACAAGAAGGCCAGGGAGCAGCAGAAGGCCGCCCTCGCCAATCCCTCCGCAGGCGATGGCAAGACGGGCGGGAATAACGGGGACCAGGGCAACGGCCCGAACGGGGATAAGACAGGCGGCAATGGTTGATTTCACCCCCCAGGCCCCGACGCCCGAGGAAATCGAGCGCGACCGCGAGGCCGGACGGTTGCTGTTCGCCGGGGAATGCCAGTTCGTGTTCGGCGCGCAGAAGCTGGGGCAGTTGCCTGACCCGCTGCTGCCGGAGGTCGCGTTTGCCGGACGTTCCAACGTGGGGAAGTCCAGCCTGGTCAACGCCCTGACGGGGCGGCGGACGCTGGCGCGTGCCTCGTCCGAGCCGGGACGCACGAAACAGTTGAATTTCTTTGAACTTGCAGGGCGCCTGACGCTGGTGGACATGCCCGGCTATGGCTTTGCCAAGGCGGCCAAGGCGGTCAAGGAAGACTGGCAGGGGATGATGTTCTCGTTCCTGCGCGGGCGCCCGACGCTGAAGCGCGTGGTGCTGCTGCTGGATTCGCGGGTGGAGATCAAGGAAAATGACCGCCAGATCATGAAGCTGCTCGATCGCGCGGCGGTCACGTTCCAGATCGTGCTGACGAAATGCGATGTCCCGAAGCCCCCCGTGCTGGCGGCGAAACTGCGTGAAACGCGCGAGATCGCGGCAAGCCACGCCGCAGCCTATCCCACCGTCCTTGCGACAAGCAGCACGAACGGCGAAGGCATCGTTGAACTGCGCGCGGAACTTGCGCGGCTTGCATATCCGCCCCCCGCGCGGGCATGAAGGGTCCGGCTGTGATAAGGGTCATGGCCGCACAGTGTTTGATGGATTGAGGCACGATCGGATGACGTTAACAGGACCGGGCAGTCAGGATGCCCGCGAACGGGCAGATGTTCTGGCGCGGGCGTTGCCGTACCTGCGACGCTATGCCGGGGATACGCTTGTCGTGAAATATGGCGGCAGCGCGATGGTCGATACCTCGCTGTCGGATGCGTTCGGTCATGATGTCGCGCTCCTCAAGCAGGTGGGGATCAATCCCGTCATCGTCCATGGCGGCGGCCCGCAGATCAGCGCGATGCTCAAGCGCCTGCAGATTGAATCGACCTTCATCGACGGCCTGCGCGTGACCGATGCGGCGATGATCGACGTGATCGAGATGGTGCTGGCGGGCAAGGTGAACAAGCAGGTCGCGGGCCTGATCAACCGTGCCGGCGCGCTGGCGGTGGGGATTTCGGGCATGGATGGCGGCTTGATTTCCGCGCGCAGGCTGGAACGCCGCGCCCGTGAAAACGGGGTGGAGACGGACCGCCTGCTCGACCTTGGTTTCGTGGGGGAACCCACGCGCATCGACCCGCGCGTGATCTACGCCCTGTCGGGATCGGGACTGATCCCTGTCATCGCCCCTGTCGGCAGTGGCGAGAACGGGGAGACCTACAACATCAATGCCGACACGGCGGCTGGCGCCATCGCGGGCGCGGTCAATGCCAGCCGCCTGCTGATGCTGACGGACGTGCCGGGCGTCCTCGATGAAAACGGCAACCTCATCCCCGAACTGACGGCAGAGGATGCCCGCCGTGGCATCGCAAGCGGCATGATCTCGGGCGGGATGATCCCGAAGGTCGAGACCTGCCTTGCCGCCGTGAAGGCCGGGGCGAAGGCCGCCGTGATCCTTGATGGCCGCGTGCCGCATGCCTGCCTGCTGGAACTGTTTACCGAAGCAGGGCTGGGCACGATCATTCGCGCGGGATGAGGCGGCGGCCGCCTCTGGCTTCGAGAACCGGGGAATGCGTTGACAGGGGCGGCCATCCCCCGCATGGTCCGCGATCGCCCCATTTCATGCCGTCGCGCGCACCCTGAGACACAGGGGCGGCGATGCTGTCCGGAACAGGATTTGGAATTCATGACTGATACAGCCCTCCAGAGCCAGATCGAGGCCCTGTGGGAACGGCGTGAGACGCTGTCCCCCACATCCGGCAACGCGGAACGCGCGCCGGTGGAGGCCGCGCTGTCCGCACTTGATACCGGTCGCCTGCGCGTGGCGACGCCGGGCGCGGACGGCTGGGTTGTCAATGAATGGCTGAAGAAGGCGGTGCTGCTGTCCTTCCGCCTTAATGACAACCACCTTGTTCTTGGTGGTGGCGCTGGCGCGCCGGCGTTCGACAAGGTGCCGTTGAAATTCACTGGCTGGAACGAAGCAGAGTTCGTGCGCGCAGGCTTTCGCGCCGTGCCGGGTGCCGTCGTGCGCCGTTCGGCCCATATCGCGCCGGGCGTGGTCCTGATGCCCAGCTTCGTCAATGCAGGTGCCTATGTGGACAGCGGCACGATGGTCGATACGTGGGTGACGATCGGCAGTTGCGCGCAGATCGGCAAGAACTGCCATATCAGCGGTGGCGTGGGCATCGGCGGCGTTCTGGAACCGCTGCAGGCCGCCCCGGTCATCATCGAGGACAACTGCTTCATCGGCGCGCGTTCCGAGGTGGCCGAAGGCGTCGTGGTCGAACGTGGCAGCGTACTGTCGATGGGCGTGTTCCTTGGCGCCTCGACCAAGATCGTCGATCGTGCGACGGGCGAGGTATTCATGGGCCGCGTCCCGGCCTATTCCGTCGTGGTGCCCGGCACCCTGCCGCCGCGCCAGCCGACCTCGGCCGAGGGCAGGCCGCTGCCGTCGCTCGACTGTGCGGTGATCGTCAAGCGTGTGGATGAACGCACACGGTCGAAAACCTCCATCAACGAGCTGCTGCGCGGCTGAAGGGCGGACCGGTCATGAGCGAGACACCCACCGGCAACGCACCCCACGGGACACACGATCCCGTGGCGCAGGAGGATGCCGGGGGTGTGCTTGCGCTGGCCCGCGACCTGATCCGCTGTCCCTCGGTCACGCCGGATGACGGGTGCGCGATCGATGTGCTCGCCACTGTCCTGCGGCAGATGGGCTTTGCGGTCACGCCCCTGACGTTCGGGGAGGGGCGTGCACGCACCCCCAACCTGTTCGCCCGCCTGGGCACGGGGCATCCGCATGTCTGTTTTGCCGGGCATACCGATGTCGTCCCGGTGGGCGATGCTGCATGGCGCAGCGACCCGTTCGGCGCGCAGGTCCATGACGGCCTGCTGTATGGGCGTGGGGCGTGCGACATGAAGGGCGGGATCGCCGCCTTTGTCGCTGCCGTGCGCTGCTACCTTGCGCGGCACGACGGCCGCGTGCCCGGTTCGATCAGCCTGCTGATCACCGGGGATGAGGAAGGCCCCGCCACCAACGGCACCGTGCGCGTGCTGGAATGGATGGAGGCACAGGGGCAGATCCCCGATTTCTGTGTGGTGGGGGAACCGACGAACCCGCAGCAGATGGGCGAGGTCATCAAGATCGGGCGTCGTGGCAGCCTGAATGCCACGATTACGGTCACGGGCGTGCAGGGGCATGTGGCCTATCCCCACCGGGCGGACAACCCGGTCCACCGGCTGCTTGCCATCCTGCACGAACTGACGGCGGCACCGCTGGATACCGGCAGCGAGTGGTTCGAACCGTCGAGCCTGCAGGTGACCAGCATCGATGTCGGCAATACCGCAACCAATGTCATCCCTGCCACGGCATGCGCGCGGCTGAACATCCGTTTCAACGACCTGCATACGGGGGCGGACCTTTCGGGGTGGATACGCACCGTCTGCGCGCGGCATGCGCCGGGGGCGGATGTCCATATCCGCATCAGCGGGGAATCGTTCCTGACGCAGCCGACGGCCGGGGTGGATGCCCTGCGCGATGCGGTGGCCGGGGTGACCGGCCATGTGCCGCGCCTTGATACCGGGGGCGGGACATCCGATGCCCGGTTTATCAGCCGTTACTGCCCTGTGGCCGAATTCGGCCTGGTCGGGGCCAGCATGCACAAGGCGGATGAACATGTGCCGGTGGCCGACCTGACGCAACTGGCACGGATCTATGACATGTTTCTGGAAAGGCTGATGGCCTGATGGCGGATGACGGCATGACGCCCCAGCCCGGCGGGTTTGGCAATATCCTGCGTGGGATGCTGCTGCTTGGACGCGGGCGGGTCGCGGGGCTCGCATATTTCGGCAATACCCGCGATGCGGTCCTGACGGCGCTTGCGCCGCGCATCGCACTGTGGCTGGTCGGCGGCCTGCTGACGATGGCGCACGCGCCCGACGCCACCAGCGTCACGCGCTGGCTGTTTTCGCTGTGCATGATCCTGCTGCCTGCGGTGGTGACCTATGCGCTGGCGCAGCGCTGGCATCGTTCCGGGCTGTGGTGCCGCTATATCGCGGCGGCATGGTGGACCGACTGGCTGTCGCCGTTTGTCATGCTGGCGGTTGCGCTGCTGATGGCGCTGGGTTCACCCGCGCTGCTGGAGACGACATATGGTGGCCTGATCATCAACGGTGTCGGCTTCGCCTACAGCCTGTGGATGACATGGTTCATCGCGCGCGTCGGGCTTGCGCTGGGTGGTGGGCGTGCGGTGCTGATGGTTGGGGCCGTGCTGGTCAGCCTGACGCTTCTGGCGGTGGTGACCGCGCTGCTGCCGCCGCATTACATGCCGTGGCACGATTTCATGGCGCTTCCCGGGGCTTCGTCTGGGACCAGCCACTAAGGGCTGGTAAAGGAAGGTTTTGGGGCGCCGCTTTTTTCAAGAAGGCGGCGTTTCTCTGAAGCTTTTTGAAAAAAGCTTCACCAAAAACTTTCTGTTGCTTTCAGGATTATTTCGCGAACGGGTCTTCGGGGTAGCCCACGCCGGTCAGGTAAAGCCCGTCCGCAGGGGCCGTTGGGCCGCCCGCGCGCCGGTCACGGGCGGCAAGCGCCTGCGCCACCCGTTCGACCGACCAGCTTCCTTCGCCCACCATCTTGAGCGTGCCGGTCATGTTGCGCACCTGATGGTGCAGGAAGGCGCGGGCCTCCGTCACGATCACGATTTCCTCTCCCTCGCGCATGATCTCCATCCGGTCGAGGGTGCGGATCGGGCTTTTCGCCTGACAGGCGGAGGCGCGGAAGGTGGTGAAATCATGCCGTCCCAGCAGCGCCTGCGCCGCCTGGCGCATCAGGTCCACATCCAGTTGCTGGCGCACATGCCACACGCGCCCTTCGTCCAGTGTGGGGCGGGCGCTGCGGTTGAGGATACGATAGCGGTAGGATCGGCGGATGGCGGAAAAACGCGCGCTCCAGTTCGGCAGGACGGGGCGCGCGATCAGGATGGCCACGCGATGCGGTTTCATGTGGTAATTCAGTGCATCGCGCACCGCCGCACTGCTCAGCGGGATGTCGTCGGGGAAATCGAGGTGCGCGACCTGCCCGGTTGCATGCACGCCGGAATCGGTGCGCCCGGCGGTGATGCTGCTGACGGGACGGCCACCGGTCAGGCGCGTGGCCGCAGCCTCCAGCACGCTCTGGACCGAGGTCAGGCCCGACGCCTGGCGCTGCCAGCCGACAAAGTCGCGACCGTCATATTCGATCCTGACCGCCCAGCGGCGCACGTTTGCCGGTGCTTCGGCGCGTGGGGGGACAAATCCGGGGGGCAGGCCGCCCCATTCGGGGCGCGCGGTCTCGTCGTTCATGCGTGGGGCAGGTCGAAACGGGTGCCGACGGGCACGTCCTGTCCGCGCAGGAAGGCGTCGGCCTCCATCATGCCGCGTCCGGGGCGCTGCAGGCGCGTGATCCGCAGGGTCGTGCCATCCCCGCACGCCACCAGCAGCCTGTCATCGACAACCGTGCCGGGGGCTGCCGAGGAAGTCACGTGTTCCGGCATGACGGCCCCGATCTTGATCGTCTGGCCCGCCAGTCGGGTGAAGGTGCCGGGCCATGGCGTCATGGCGCGCACCTGCCGGTCCAGTTGTTCCGCCGTTTTGTCCCAGTGCAGGCGCCCGTCCTCGCGCGTCAGGCGCGCGGCATAGGTCACGCCTTCTTCCGGCTGCGGGCGGGGGGGCGGGATATCACGCAGGGTTTCGACAATCAGGCGCGCGCCCATGGCGGCAAGGTCGTCATGCAGGCTGCTCGCCGTGGTGCGGGGTGTCAGGGCAACGCGCCCTTCCACCAGCATCGCGCCGGTATCGAGGCCCGCATCCATCTGCATGATGGTCACGCCGCTTTCACGGTCTCCCGCAAGGATCGCCGCCTGTATGGGCGCGGCCCCGCGCCAGCGTGGCAGCAGGCTGGCATGGATGTTCAGGCACCCGTGCGTGGGCGCGTCGAGCATGACGGACGGCAGGATCAGCCCATAGGCCGCGACCACTGCCGCGTCGAGCTTCAGCGCCGCGAAATATTCATGTTCCGCCACGTTGCGACGCAGCGACAGCGGCGTGCGCACCTCGATCCCCAGCGCCTCCGCCGCGACCTGCACCGGTGACGGGCGCAGCGCCTTGCCCCGGCCTGCGGGACGGGGGGGCTGCGTATAGGCCACGACAATTTCATGCCCGGCAGCGTGCAGGGCCTGAAGCGCCGGTACGGCGAAGTCGGGCGTTCCCATGAAGGCAAGGCGCATGATGTCGGTCCATCGGGGAAAAGGCGCGCCGGGCGATGCCAGCGGCAGGCAGGCACCATGGGCGGCGGGAAAAGGGGCCGCCGCGCATCACGTCATCGGGGCGTGGGCATCGCGGCGGGGGATCGGGCCGGTCAGTGCTTGAGACGCTGTTCCTTGGCGAGGCGGCGCATGATCATGTTGCGCTTGAGCGCCGAGAGGTGATCGACAAACAGGATCCCCTCCAGATGGTCGATCTCGTGCTGGATGCAGGTGGCAAGCAGGCCATCGACCTCGATCTCGTGACGCTTGCCCTCCAGATCCTGGTACCGCACGCGCACGCTTTCGGGGCGGGCGACCTCGGCATACTGGTTGGGAAGCGACAGGCAGCCTTCCTCGCGGATGGACATGGTCTCGGTTTCGGCGATGATGTCGGGATTGATCAGCACCATCGGGTTGCGCGCCTCGTCCTTGTCCGCGACATCGACGATGGCGAAGCGCAGGCCAAGTCCCACCTGCGGGGCGGCGAGGCCTATGCCGGGGGCCTTGTACATCGCGGCGAACATGCGCGGTATGGCTTCGCGCAGTCCGGCGGTGTCCTCGGGGCGGACAAGGCGCGTTTTCTGACGGAGGATCGCCTGCGGGGCGACAAGAATCGGCATCGGCGTGGCCGTTGCAATGACATCCTGATCTATCATGTTCGCGATTTAGCGATCCTGCGCCCCGGATACCAGAGGTTCCGTGTGGTCAGAGACGTGTTTTTACCGGATCCGCCCATTTTTTGACCTGTCGCTTTTGTCCGCGCCTGTGGCCGCAGGGGGACAGTTCCCTTGCGCGCCGGCGCGGATGTCCCATATCGTGAAACAGGGTGGATGCCATGACGGGTCCACCCCTGATTGTCGTCTCGCTCTGGAATTGAGGAGGCCTGAGTGTCGGGAAGAGTGTTCGGATCCCCCATGTTTCTTGGTTTTGATCATCTGGAACAGATGCTGGAACGGGCGTCAAAGAACGCATCGGACGGGTATCCGCCATACAACATAGAACAGGTCAGCCCCACGACCCTGCGCATCACGCTGGCGGTGGCGGGGTTCATGATGGAAGACCTGCACATCACGCAGGAAGACAACCAGCTTGTGATCCGTGGGCGGCAGGGTGACGACGGGCAGGGGCGCGTGTTCCTGCATCGTGGCATCGCCGCACGCCAGTTCCAGAAAGCCTTTGTCATGGCCGAGGGAATCGAGATCGGCGGTGCATGGATGGATAACGGCCTGCTGCATATCGAACTGCACCGGCCACAGCCCGAAGTGCGCGTGCGCAAGATCGAGATCGCGAAAGGCCCGTCAATCCGCGATCGCGCAGCACCGGTTGTCGATGTGCCCGGGATGCGCAAGCAGCATGTCGTGCGGGTCATCGACGACGAATGAGGGATGAATGCCGCCCATCCCTGTTATCATGTGAATGCGGAAAATGACCTCCTTCATGGGGGTATTTTCCGGCTGCTGGAGGGCATGCAATTGAGAACAACACTCCGTAACGGTCGGCTGGTGCCGTGCTAGGGCAACAGCCTGCCGCTGGATGTGCATACACTGAGCGACAGCCAGATGCGTGCGCTGGGAATGGAATATGTGGCCTATATCAAGGAAGTCGTCGTGGACGGGGAGGAGGCGTTCGCCATCCATGCCGCCGATGGCACACCCATGGCCCTGACACCGGATCGCGACATGGCGATCACCGCCGTGCTGGAACATGAAATGGTGCCGGCGCTGGTTCACTGAACCCTGCCGCATCCCGCCCTGCTGGCCGCCCCGTCTGATGACGGGGCGGCCTTTTTTCATGCCTGGAGGCGGCCCGCGGGGTCGAGCCAGCCGATATTGCCGTCATCACGGCGGTAGATGACGTTGATCTCCTCGCTGCAGCTATTGCGGAACATCAGCAGTTTCGTATCCGCGAGATCGAGTCGCATGACCGCCTCCCCAACACTCAGCGTCGCGATGTCGGTCGGGCGTTCGGCGATGATGGTGGCATAGGGGCCGGCCCCTGCTATGGCCGGGTCCGTGTCCTCGTCCAGGCCGTCACTGGTGGCTGCCTGCCGTGTGTCCTCGCGCGCCGGGATGTCCCCACCGGGACGCAGGACGTAGCTGCGTCCCTTTTCCGTAGGCGTGGCGCGGGAACGCAGGTGCCCGTGATTGGTGGCCTTGCGGTGATAGCGGCGCAGGCGCTTGGCGATATGTTCGGCGGCGTCATCGAACGCCCCATGGGCATCGGCGGCTTCGCCTTCGCCACGCAGCGTCAGCCCGCGTGAGGCATGGAGGTTGATGTCGCAGGTAAAGAACGAACGCGCCCGGCTGAAGGTGACGCGGGCTTCCATCGCCTGTCCGAAGTATTTTTCCGAAATGCGGTCCAGGTGATCGGTCACGCGGTATTTCAGGGCGTCAGACAGGTCGATCTGCTTGCCAGCAACGCTGATGTGCATAAGGGACCACTCCTTGTTTTCGCCAAGGAAGCCATGTGCAGTGACGGAAAAAGCGATGGGCCATTTATCGTATCAGGTATGAAAATCCCCGCTCCGCATGCACGGCCTGCCCTGGCTTCAGGTTCACTCTGTTGCACCAGTTCCGGCCCACCCGTGGGCAGGGCCGGAAACCCCATCAGACATGTCCGGGGCGGTCCTGTCCATTCCTTCTTTGCATGCAAGGCGGCACGATTTTCGATGCAACCCGCCGCCCGGTCCGCAACCCGCTGTAACTAAAGTGTAAACTTCTCACCCAGATAGACGCGGCGCACGTCCTCGTTGGCGACGATTTCCTCCGGGCGGCCTTCGGTCAGGACCTGGCCGCTATGCATGATATAGGCGCGGTCGATCACTTCGAGCGTCTCGCGCACGTTATGGTCGGTAATCAGCACGCCGATGCCGCGATCCTTCAGGTGGGCGACAAGGTCGCGGATCTCGCCCACCGCGATGGGGTCGATGCCCGCCAGCGGTTCGTCAAGCAGGATGTAATGCGGCTGGCTGGCCAGTGCGCGCGCGATTTCCAGGCGTCGCCGTTCGCCGCCCGACAGCGCGAGCGAGGGGGAATGGCGCAGGCGCGTGATCCCGAATTCGCCCAGAAGCCCGTCAAGCATCGTCTGCCGCCGGTCCGCGTCGGGTTCGACGATCTCCAGCGCCGCCATGATGTTCTGTTCGACGTTCAGGCCGCGAAAGATGCTCGATTCCTGCGGCAGGTAGCCGATTCCCATGCGTGCGCGGCGATACATCGGCAATTGCGTGATATCCGCGCCGTCCAGCGTGATGGTGCCGATGTCGGGACGCACCAGCCCCACGATCATGTAAAAGCTGGTGGTCTTGCCCGCGCCATTGGGGCCAAGCAGGCCCACCGCCTCGCCACGCTGCACCTGCAGCGAGACGTCGCGCACGACCGAACGCTTGCGATAGCTCTTGCCGATGCCACTGGCGATCAGGCCCCCGGCGGGTGTGACGTCGGGTGTGATGGGGGTGGCCGGCGCGGCGGTTGCGGGCAGGGGGGCGTCGGACGTGTTCATTTCGTGGTTCCCTTGTTGCCGGTTCCGGCCTGGTTGGGCACGACAAGCCCGCTGACGCGCGATCCCGGCGTATCCGTCAGGGTGGCGATGCCCGTGCGCATGTTCACGATCGCGGACGCGCCGCTGATCTCGTTCAGCCCGCGTGAGATATGGACATTCCCCACGATCCGCGCGATCCCGCTGTCGGGAACATATACGCCACGATCGCCGGTCACCGCCTCGCTTTGTGTGCGGATCAGGATATGGCCAAAGGCATCGACGCGTTCAATCGCGCCCGCGCCGCCCGGATCACGCCCTGCGCCATGGGGCGTGCGTTCGGCCTTGGGCCGGTCATATCCCACCAGGATGTCGGCACGCATCTGCCGGCCGTCATTGGTGGTCAGCGTGGCGTTGCCACGGCTGACGGACATGTGTTCGCGCGAATGGTATTCCACCGTGTCACGCGCCGTCAGGATGTCCTGCGGGGTGGTCATCTTCATGTTCGTGCCGGTCATCACCAGCACGGCCTGGTCCATGTCGTACACCGCCCGGTCGCCCCATGCCTGGTCGGTATTGGTGAAGATGTGGACATGCCCCACCGCTTCGAGGCGATAGACCTCGCTGCCGCCATTGCCGGGCGTGCCATCGCCGCTGGGGGCGGGGGTGTTGTTATGGCCCATGGACTGCGACGCGGGCCGGTCGGGCGGTGGCAGATCCTCCGGCAGGGTGTCGGAATGGGTCACAAGGCTGGTATCGACGTCCGGGTCGGCGCCTGCGGTCTGCTGTGCAGCAGGGGCCGTCGCCGTGGGTGGGGTGGTCGCCGCAGGCATGTTGCCCGGTGACGCGGCGGCAGGCCCGGCAGGGGAGCTTGCGGGAGGTGTCGCGGGGACAGCCGCCTGCTTCTGCGCCGGTGGGGCCGCGGCGGGGGACGGCTTCGTGGCCGGATGTTTCCTGTCCCCCGGGCGCGCCGTCTGGATCGACGCATCGGGCGGGGCCGCGTCGGGGTCCTGCGCCGGGGCGGGCGGGGGGCCTGCCTCCGCGATGGGGGGCGTGGCCTGTGGCTGCTGCTGTGGTTTGGGTTGCGGCGTGGTTGCCTGCGCTGCGGCCTTTGGCACATTTCCGGACGCAGACGCGGCAGGGGAGGACGGATGCGTGCCCGGCGTCTTCTTGCGGTAATAGGCGATCAGGCGGTCCGCGCGGACCGTGACATTGCCCCGCACGGCCTGCGCACGGTCATAGGCGGTGACGGTCTGCGTGTTCTGGTCCCAGTCGAACCCGCCCGCCGCCGTGATGCTGACCTGCCCGCCCTGCGACATGTCCAGTCCCTGTGCGGTGGCAGGCCCGGTGCAGATGGTCGAGAGCGCCGCGCCGGCAAGCAGCACGGAGGTGAGGGCATGCCTGCGCATCAGCGTTTCCCACCACCGGGCATGGTGGGCGCCGCCGGGGCCTGGGGCCCGTTCGCCGCCCCGCCATGCGTGGTGTTGAGGATCAGGCGCCCCGGTCCCCGGAACTGCATGATGCCGTCACGGATCAGCAGCATCGTCCCCTGCGTGTCCAGGATGCCGAACGGACCTTCGGAATGGATCCAGCTGTCGGACACGATGACGCCGTGTTTCATGTCGATATCCGCGGTTGGGCTGTACATGGTGGTTCCGTCGCTACGATAAAGCATTACGTCCTGGGTCAGGTCCAGAAGCTGGCTATGCTGGATATAGACGCCATTGCGCGCCGTGACATAGACCCAGTTGCCCGGCCCCAGCAGGGTATCGGCCTGCGGCGTGGTCAGGTCGATGCGTTCGGTGGAGATCTGTCGCGCCTCGCTCGCCGTTACCATGAAGGGATGGCCATGGTCGTCCACCCCGCGATAGGTGGCGTTGAGCATGCTGCCGCTCTTGACGCGCACATGCGACATCTGCGCCATCGTGCCGCGATGCATGATGACCGCGCGTTCCACGGCGGGCCACGCTGCGATCGACCCCAGCAGCACCAGCGCGGTCAGCGGCAGCACCCATTTGGCCGAGCGCATGATCGCGCGCCGCCGCGCCAGGTCGTTCTCGTTGGGCAGAAGCCGCTGCCGGATGGAGCGGGTGTCGAAGATGCTGCGCTGGCGGGCTATGTCTTCGGCCGAACGGGCGTAATCCTCGCGCTGGACACCGCCTTCGCGTGCATCCGTGCTGCGCGCGTCCGTATCCTGCGGCGGATCGTCTGGCGCCCTGTCGTTCATGCCACCCCGGCACGCAGCAGGTCATGGATGTGCAGGATGCCGATCGGGCGACGGTCCCCATCCAGCACGAACAGGCTGGTGATCGGGCGCGGGCGGTCGTTCATGATCCGCAGCGCGTCCACCGCCAGCACGTCGGGGCGGATGGTCTGCGGGTTCGTGTTCATGATGTCGGCGGCGCGGGTGCCGTCGATATCCTGTTCCAGCGCGCGGCGCAGGTCCCCATCGGTAATCAGTCCCGCCAGCGTGCCATCCGGCCCCACCACGCCCATGCAGCCAAAGGCCTTGTGCGTCATTTCCATGATGACCTGACGCAGCGGCAGGTCGGGGGAGCCGAGCGGCATGCTCGGCCCGGCATGCATCAACTGGCGCACGTCGCGCAACTGCGCGCCAAGGCGGCCGCCGGGGTGGAAGATCCCGAAATCATCCGCGCCGAAGCCGCGCTGCGTCAGGAGCACGATCGCCAGAGCGTCGCACAGCGCAAGCTGCATGGTCGAACTGGTGGTGGGCGCCAGCCCCATGGGGCAGGCCTCCGGCGACTGGGGCAGGACCAGCGCGATGTCCGCCGCCCGCGCCAGTGTCGAATCGGCACGGGCGGTCATCGCGATCAGCAGCAGCCCGAACCTTCGTGCGTGCGAGACGATGTCCGCAAGTTCCGACGTCTCCCCCGAATTGGACAGCGCAAGGATCGCATCGCCGGGCTGGAGCATGCCGAGATCCCCGTGCGAGGCCTCGGCCGGGTGGACGAAGATCGACGGCGTCCCGGTGGAGGCCAGCGTGGACTGGATCTTGCGCCCGATATGCCCCGACTTGCCGATGCCCGTCACCACGACGCGCCGCGCGGGCATCGACAGGGCCTCCACCGTGCGGATGAACGCATGTCCCAGGTCCGATGCCGCCACCCCCTCATGCGCCGGGCCCAGGGCCTGACGCAGCGCCGCCATCATGTGCGCCAGCCCGTCGCGCTCGGTCTGCAGGACCTTGCAGGCCGATTCGATCATGTCGGTCTGGTCCGTGCTGATGGAACCATGGTTCGGATGGGACTGGAGGCTGTCGGTCATGCCTGTGTTTTCTGTATTGCCGTAAAAGGCGCCCCCGTTTCGCCGGGGACAGGTGAGGGGATGGGGACGGTTTTCAGGCCGCCCGGTGGGCGAACAGGTCCGGGTCCTCGTAGCCAAGGATGTCGAGCCGTGCGCGCGTTGGCATGAAGTCATAGCATGCCTGCGCCAGTTCGCGCCGCCCCTCGCGCACAAGCAGCGCCTCCAGCCGTGCCCACAATGCATGGAGATACAGCACGTCGGAGGCGGCATAGACCATCTGTTCCGGTGTCAGGTCCGGCGCGCCCCAGTCGGAACTCTGCTGCTGCTTGCTGAGTTCCACCCCGAGCAGTTCGCGGCACAGGTGCGCCAGGCCATGCCGTTCCGTATAGGTCCGCACCAGCTTGGATGCGATCTTGGTGCAGATGCACGGGGCGACCGTGATGTCGAAGGTGAATTGCAGGATGGCGACGTCAAAGCGTGCGAAATGCATCAGTTTCGTCACGGACGGGTCCGTCAGCACCGCGATCAGGTTGGGGAAATCCGCCGCCCGCGCATGGGCCGGGACCTGCACCAGATGGGCATGCCCGTCGCCGCCCGACAGTTGGACGAGGCACAGCCGGTCACGATGCGGGTTGAGGCCCATCGTTTCCGTATCGACAGCCACCGCGCCCGCGAATTTCACATCGGCCGGCAGGTCGCCGCGATGGAAATGGATGGTGTCGGGGACGGTGGTCTGTGGCATTGCGGGTCGTGCTCCGTAACGGGGTCTGTCCGTGGCATGCGCCATGGGGCGGCAGGCGGCAAGGGGCATTTCCGGCGGTCCGGGACGTGGAAACCCGGAAAACAGGGCACGCCGCGCCACTGTCAGCATCCAGGCGGCATTATGCCGACAGGGGTAACAGTGTCGCGGTTTACACGAAATTCGTATCTGGAACAGGGGGGATTGATGCGAACGTCCAACTATTTGGGACATCGGCGGCGGCATGGGCGGCCATCTGCATCAAAAGGACAAATCCCTGCCGGGAATGTCCCGGCAGGATTTATCGTGATTTTTCTTGGGAAAAATCCTGGTGCCCAGAAGAAGACTCGAACTTCCACGACCTTGCGGCCACAGGTACCTGAAACCTGCGCGTCTACCAATTCCGCCATCTGGGCTCAGAGGCTCCCCGTTGCCGGGGTGGTGTGAGGCGGTTTCTAGTCCGGGTTGGCGTGGTGGTCAACAGGGGTGTGTGTATTTTTTTGAATTTGATGGTGTTTTTTTATGAAAGGCGCGGAAAACCGCCTTTTCCCATGTGGCGTGGTCGCGTCGGAATGACGTGCATGCATCGTGATGCTGGCCCATGATCGGACCCCCATGATCCGGGCACGGGATCGCAACCCACGGGAGGTATGTCGGATGGATATTCGCAAGGTCGCAACGGTCTTTGGCGGGACGGGCTTCGTGGGGCGGCATGTGGTCGCGCGCCTTGCACGGGACGGGTATGTGGTGCGCGTCGCCTCCCGCCGGCCCGACCGGGCGGCAGGGATGCGCCCGCTTGGCGATGTGGGGCAGATCGTGCCGCTCTATGCCTCCATCCTTGACGAACGTTCGAGCGTCGCCGCCATCGAGGGGAGCAACCTTGTCGTCAACCTTGTGGGAATCCTCGCCCCCGGGCGGCATGTCAGCTTCGAGGCGGTGCATGTGGACGGCGCGGCGCGGGTGGCGCGACTGTGCGCGTCCGCGGGCGTCGGCGCGCTGGTGCACATGTCGGCCATTGGCGCCTCCCCCGACAGCGTTTCGGCCTATGGCCGCAGCAAGGGGCGCGGCGAGGTCGAGGTCACGCGCCATATGGCGGAGGCGGTGATCGTCCGTCCGTCCCTCATCTTCGGGGCGGAGGATCATTTCACCAACATGTTCGCCGCCATGTCGCGCTATCTCCCCGTCATGCCGGTCTATGGCGGGGCGACACGGTTCCAGCCCGTCTATGTCGGGGATGTGGCGGAGGCGATTCGCCGCATCGCGCAGGGCATGGAAATGGGGGCGGGCACGGGCACGGGCATGGCGGGGGAGATTTTCGAGCTTGGCGGCCCGCGCGTATGGCGCATGGAGGACCTGGTGCGCTGGATCATGCGCACGGCGGGGCATCCACGCCACGTCTTCGCCGTGCCGTCGTGGCTGGCGCGGCTGCAGGCGTTCTTTCTGGAATATCTCCCCGGCAAAATGCTGACGCGTGACCAATTGGCGATGCTCCATATCGACAACGTGGTCGCGCCGGGGATGCCCGACCTTGCGCGACTGGGCATTGCGCCGCTTTCCCTCGAAGTGGTCGGGCCACAATATCTCGCCCGCTTCCGCCCGGCCTGAACGGTCCGCCATCCGGGGTATCTGGCCATATCTTGCGGTTTTTTCGCAAGAAGGTCAGTAATGCTGTCTTTTCTTTGCGGCCTGCCTTGCGTAGGTGTGGCTCACCGTGGGCGCGCCCGGCGTGCGCCTGCATGTTTTCCAGACCGGATTTTCCAGGCTGGACTTTCCAGACCCGAGGGGCAGGCCAATGGCAGAGCGCATGCTGAAATTCGTCTCCGTGGCGCAGGAGCAGCCCGAAAAGCGGCCTGCGGAGTCACGGCGTAAGGATTTCAACGAAATCTATGACGAACTGCCGCGCCAGCAGGCGCAGACGCAGTCCTCGCGCTGTTCGCAGTGCGGCGTGCCGTTCTGTTCCGTGCACTGCCCCCTGGGCAACAACATTCCCGACTGGCTGATGATGACGGCGGCGGGACGGCTGGAGGAAGCCTATGAGGTCTCCTCCGCCACCAACAACTTCCCCGAGATCTGTGGCCGCATCTGTCCGCAGGATCGCCTGTGCGAAGGCAACTGCGTGATCGAACCGGGATTCGAGAGCGTGACCATCGGCGCGGTGGAACGCTTCATCACCGACACCGCGTTCGAGCAGGGCTGGGTCCAGCCGGTGCGTCCCGTGACCGAGCGCACGCAGACGGTGGGCATCATCGGGGCCGGTCCCGGTGGCCTCGCCGCTGCCGTGCAGCTTCGCGAACTCGGCTTTCAGGTCCATGTCTATGACCGCTACGACCGCATCGGCGGCCTGATGATGTATGGCATCCCCGGCTTCAAGCTGGAAAAGGACATCGTCCTGCGCCGCCATCGCCTGCTTGAGGAGTCCGGCATCACCTTCCACCTCGGCAAGGGGGTCGCGGATGTGGACGGTGACGACACGATCGCATTTTCCACCCTGCACAACCGCCATGACGCGGTGCTGATCGCGACGGGTGTGTACAAGTCGCGCGATATCGGCGGTCCCGGCGCGGGGCTGGGCGGGATCGTGCGCGCGCTCGATTACCTCACGGCGTCGAACCGCGTCTCCCTTGGCGACAGCGTGGCGGAGTATGACAGCGGCGCGCTGAACGCCGCGGGCAAGTCCGTGGTCGTGATAGGCGGTGGCGATACGGCGATGGACTGCGTGCGCACCGCCATCCGGCAGGGCGCGCGCTCGGTCAAGTGCCTGTACCGCCGCGACCGCGCCAACATGCCCGGCTCCGTCCGGGAGGTGAAGAACGCGGAAGAAGAAGGTGTGGAGTTCGTCTGGCTTGCCGGGCCGGAGGCCTTCCTTGGCGACGGGCACGTGACCGGCGTGCGCGCCGTGCGCATGAAGCTTGGCCTGCCCGACGCCAGTGGGCGGCAGTCGGTGGAGCCGGTCGAGGGTAGCGCCTTCACGCTGGAGGCCGACCTTGTGGTCAAGGCGCTGGGCTTTGACCCCGAACCGCTGCCGACCCTGTGTGGACAGCCCGACCTCCAGGTTTCGCGCTGGGGCACCCTGATGGTGGACCGGCAGACCTTCATGACCAGCCTGCCCGGTGTGTTCGCCGCAGGTGATATCGTGCGCGGGGCCAGCCTTGTGGTGTGGGCCATCCGTGATGGACGCGACGCGGCGGCGCAGATGCACCGCTGGCTTGAAACCGTGGCGGCCGTGCGCGCCGAAGCGGCGGAGTGATGACAATGGACCAGCACACAGCACACAACCCGGCCCCGACCGGGGATTTCGTGCGCGAATGGCGCGACAATGCCGAGGCGATTTCCGGCCTGTATGACCCCACGCAGGAACATGACGCCTGTGGTGTCGGCATGGTCGCGGCCCTCGATGGCAAACCGCGCCGTGACGTGGTGGAGGCCGGGATCGCGGCGCTGAAGGCGGTGTGGCACCGTGGCGCGGTCGATGCCGATGGCAAGACCGGCGACGGCGCGGGCATCCATGTGGAAATCCCGCAGGACTTCTTCGCCGACGCCATCCATATCGGCGGTGACGCCAGCGTGGACAGCCAGATCGCGGTGGGGATGATCTTCCTGCCCAAGACGGATATCGCCGCCCAGGAACGCTGCCGCCAGATCATCGAGAGCGAGATCCTCGCCTTCGGTTACGCGATCTATGGCTGGCGGCAGGTGCCGATCAACACCGACTGCATCGGCGAGAAGGCCAACGCCACCCGCCCCGAGATCGAGCAGATCCTGATCCGCAACACGCCGGGCACCGAGGAGGACGCGTTCGAGCGCGACCTGTATGTCATCCGCCGCCGGATCGAGAAAAGCGCCATCGCCAACCAGGTGGACCTGTATGTCTGCTCGCTTTCGTGCCGGTCGCTGATCTACAAGGGCATGTTCCTGGCCGAGCACCTGACGGAGTTCTATCCCGACCTGCTCGACCCGCGTTTCGTCAGCCGCTTTGCGATCTATCACCAGCGTTATTCCACCAACACCTTCCCGACATGGAAACTGGCGCAGCCGTTCCGCCGCCTTGCCCATAACGGGGAGATCAACACGATTTCCGGCAACGTCAACTGGATGAAAAGCCATGAGACGCGGCTGGCCGACCCGGCGCTTGACCCATATATGGACGACCTCAAGCCCGTGGTGCAGGCGCAGGGGTCGGATACGGCGTGCCTTGATAACGTCTTTGAACTGCTGACCTTTGCCGGGCGTGACGCGCCGATGGCGCGCTGCCTGATGGTGCCCGCCAGCGTCGGCGGCAATTCCGCCATGCCGCAGCGGCACAAGGACATGTATTCCTACTGCAACGCGGTGATGGAACCGTGGGACGGGCCTGCGGCGCTGTGTGCCACGGACGGGCGCTGGATGCTGGCCGGCCTTGACCGCAGCGGCCTGCGTCCCCTGCGCTATACCGTGACGTCGGGCGGCCTGCTGATCGTGGGGTCCGAGACCGGGATGGTCAAGGTGCCGGAGGCCGACATCGTCAGCCGTGGCCGCCTCGGGCCGGGGCAGTCGCTGGCGCTCGACCTCAAGGAAGCGAAACTCTACAACAACGACCAGTTGCTAGACCTGCTCTCCGCGCGGCAGGATTTCGCGGGGTGGGTGAAGCGCACGCGCGACATCTCCTGCCTTGTGCGTACCAGTAGCGGGGAAATCAGCCTCTATCAGGGCGAGAACCTGCGCCGTCGCCAGCTTGCGGTCGGCACCACGCTTGAGGAGCTGGAGGTCATCCTCCAGCCGATGGTCGAAAACGCGGCCGAAGCCATCGGCTCGATGGGTGACGACACGCCGCTTGCGGTGCTGTCCACGCGCTATCGCGGGCTTGCGCACTATTTCCGCCAGGCCTTCAGCCAGGTGACCAACCCGCCCATCGACAGCCTGCGTGAAACGCGGGTGATGAGCCTTGTGACCCGGCTTGGCAACCTCGGCAACATCCTTGAGGAAAGCGAGACGCAGTGCGACCTGCTCCAGCTTCCCAGCCCGGTCCTGACCACGGGTGAGTTCAAGGCCCTGCGGGAGTTCTGTGGCGAGAATGCGTGCGTCATCGACTGCACCTTCCCCGCAGCCGATGGCGAGGCCGGCCTGCGCGAGGCCATCGCGCGCATCCGCACGGAGGCGGAGGACCATGTCCGCCGTGGCTGCACCCATGTCTTCCTGACGGATGAGCACCAGTCGGCGGAGCGCGCCTATATCCCCATGATCCTTGCGACGGCGGCGGTGCATACGCACCTCGTGCGGCAGTCGCTGCGTACCTTCACCTCGCTCAACGTGCGTTCGGCGGGCGCGCTTGACGTCCATGCCATCGCGGTGACGATCGGGGTGGGGGCGACGACCATCAACCCGTACCTGGCGCAGGAAAGCATCGCGGACCGCCACCGGCGCGGCCTGTTTGGCGACATGTCCTTTGGCGATGCGGTGGAGCGTTACCGCAAGGCGGTGAACAAGGGCCTGCTGAAGATCATGTCCAAGATGGGCATCTCCGTGGTCTCGGCCTACCGGGGTGGCTACAATTTCGAGGCGATCGGCCTGTCGCGCGCGCTGACGGCGGAGTTCTTCCCCGGCATGCCCTCGCGCATTTCGGGCATCGGCCTGTTCGGCATCGCGCGCAATGTTCTGAGCTTCCATGAAAAGGCGTGGGACCGCCAGATCGAATCCCTGCCGGTGGGTGGCCGCTACAAGCTGCGCCGCACGGGCGAGGTGCATGCCTTTGACGGCACGCTGATCCACATGCTGCAGACGGCGGTCGCGACCGACAGCTTCACGATCTACCAGCGCTATGCCGACGCGGTGCGCCGCCAGCCACCGGTGGCGCTGCGCGACCTGCTCGACTTCCGTGGCGGGCGCACGCCCATCCCCGTGGAATCGGTCGAAAGCATCACCGAACTGCGCAAGCGCCTGGTCGCGCCGGGAATCTCGCTCGGCGCGCTCAGCCCCGAAGCGCACGAGACGCTCTCGATCGCGATGAACCGCATCGGGGCGAAGTCGGATTCGGGCGAGGGCGGCGAAGACCCCGCCCGGGCAAAGCCGCGCGCCAATGGCGACAATGCGTCGTCTGCGATCAAGCAGATCGCCTCCGGCCGCTTCGGCGTGACCGCGCAGTACCTCAATGACTGCCGCGAGATCGAGATCAAGATGGCGCAGGGCGCGAAACCGGGCGAGGGCGGGCAGCTTCCCGGCTTCAAGGTGACGGGCCTGATCGCGAAGCTGCGTCATGCGACGCCGGGGGTGACGCTGATCTCGCCCCCGCCGCACCATGACATCTACTCCATCGAGGATCTGGCGCAGCTTATCTACGACCTCAAGCAGATCAATCCCGAGGCCACCGTGACCGTGAAGCTGGTCGCGCGTTCGGGCATCGGCACGATCGCGGCGGGCGTGGCGAAGGCGAAGGCGGACGCCATCCTGATTTCGGGCCATTCCGGCGGCACGGGCGCAAGCCCGCAATCCTCGGTGAAATATGCCGGCATGCCGTGGGAGCTTGGCCTTGCGGAGGCGCATCAGGTGCTGATGCTCAACCGCCTGCGCCACCGGGTGAAGCTGCGCACCGATGGCGGGCTGAAGACCGGGCGTGACGTGGTGATCGCCGCCATGCTGGGGGCGGAGGAATTCGGCATCGGTACCGCAAGCCTTGTCGCCATGGGCTGCATCATGGTGCGCCAGTGCCATTCCAACACCTGCCCCGTGGGCGTGTGCACGCAGGACGACGAACTGCGCAAGAAGTTCGAAGGCACGCCGGAGAAGGTCATCAACCTGTTCTCCTTCATTGCCGAGGACGTGCGCAACATCCTTGCCTCGCTGGGCTTTGCGACGCTCAATGAGGTGATCGGCCGCACCGACCTGCTGCATCAGGTGCTGCGTGGTGCGGACTACCTTGACGACCTCGACCTCAACTCCCTGCTGGCGCAGGCCGATCCGGGGCCGCATGCGCGCTACTGCACGCGTGAAGGCCGCAACGAGGTGCCCGAGACGCTCGATGCGCAGATGATCGCCGATGCCCGTCCCCTGTTCGACCATGGGGAGAAGATGCAGTTGCAGTACAACGTGCAGAACACCCACCGGGCGATCGGCACGCTCATCTCGTCGCTGATCGTGCGGCAGTTCGGCATGGACAAGCTGGTGCCCGGTCACCTGACGGTGCGCCTGCGCGGTTCGGCGGGGCAGTCGCTTGGCGCGTTCGCGGTGCAGGGGCTGAAGCTCGAGGTGCTGGGCGACGCCAACGACTATGTCGGCAAGGGCCTGTCGGGGGCGACGATCATCGTGCGGCAGTCGCCATCGTCGAACCTCGTGTCCAACGAAAACGCCATCATCGGCAACACCGTGCTGTATGGTGCGACGGCGGGTGCGCTGTATGCGGCGGGGCAGGCGGGCGAACGCTTTGCCGTGCGCAACTCCGGCGCGATCGGCGTGGTGGAGGGCTGCGGCTCCAACGGGTGTGAATACATGACCGGCGGCCTTGTCGTGATCCTGGGTGAGATCGGGGACAATTTCGGCGCGGGCTTCACCGGTGGCATGGCCTTTGTCTATGACGCCAGCGGCACGTTCGAGGAGCGGGTCAACCCCGACACCCTGACATGGACCCGTGTGAGCGACCCGAAATGGGAGGCCACCCTGCGCGAGCAGGTGGAGGCCCATGTGCGCGAAACCAGCAGCCGTTATGCCGAACTGCTGCTGCATAACTGGGACAAGGTGCTGCCGCGTTTCTGGCATGTCGTGCCGCGCGAATATGCGAAGGTCATCGGCTTCGCCCCCGCCGAACTGCCGCGCAGCGCCTGACGCACGCGCCTTGCGGCATCGGGAAACATGATGACAGGGCCGGGGGTTTTTCACCCTGGCCCTGTCTGTTTTTGCGGGCTGTTTTTCGGGAATGTGGCATCAGGTGGTCGCACTGGCGGGGCAGAGGGACTAGATTCCCCCTCACTGGAACTCAGGGTCCGCGCGACGGTGTTGCGCGGGCCTCTTGCGATGACGGGTAAGGCTCCGATGTCCGATCTGTATTTTTCCCATTCCTTCCTGCGTGGCGTGCATGCGTCCTCCCCTGCCGAAGGGAACGGGACTGTCGCGTCACCACAGGACGAGGCCCTGCCGCGATGGGACCTGCGTGACCTGTATGAAAGCCCCGAATCGCCGCAGCTCCAGACGGACCTTGAGCAGGCGGAAGAAGATTCGCGCGCGTTCGCCGATGCGTGGCGCGGCCGTCTGGCGCAGGCCGATGGCGCGGCCGTGGCGTCGGCCATCGTCGAATACCAGCGCATTGACGAGGTGCTGGGCCGGGCCGCGTCCTATGCGCAGCTTCTGTTCGCCGCCAATTCGGCGGATGCGAAGATCGCGCGCTTCAGCCAGTCGGTGAATGAACGCCTGACGGCCATTTCCACGCACCTTCTGTTCTTCACGCTGGAGATGAACCGCATTCCCGACGATGTGCTGGCGCGCCAGATGGCCGACCCCGCACTGGCGCACTGGGCGCCGTTCATCCGCGACCTGCGCGTGTTCCGCCCGTACCAGCTATCGGATGAGGTCGAGTCCGTCCTGCATGAGAAATCGGTCACCGGGGCGGCAGCGTGGAACCGCCTGTTTGACGAGACGATGGCCAGCCTGCGCGTGCCGCTCGATGGGGAGGAGATGACCCTTGGCTCCGCGCTTGATCGCATGTCCTCGCCCGACCGCCTGGCGCGTGCGCGCGCGGCGAAGGCGGTGGGGGAGACATTGCAGGAGCGTATCCGCCTGTTCTCCCTGGTGACGAACACGCTGGCCAAGGACAAGGCCATCACCGACACGCTGCGCCATTATCCGCGCCCGACCTCCGCACGCAACTGCGCGAACATGGTGGAGGACGAGGTCGTCGATGCGCTGGTGCAGGCCGTCACCGCGTCCTATCCGCGCCTGTCGCACCGCTATTACGCGCTCAAGGCGAAATGGCTGGGTGTGGGCAAGCTCCAGTACTGGGACCGTAACGCCCCGCTGACGACGCAGGACGAACCGCTGATCCCGTGGAAGGACGCCACGGCACAGGTGCTGGGCGCGTATGAGGGGTTCGACCCGCGCATGGGGGAGATCGGCCGCCGGTTCTTTGACAATGCATGGATCGACGCCCCGCCGGTGCCGGGCAAGGCGTCGGGCGCGTTCGCGCATCCGACCGTGCCGTCGGTGCATCCCTATCTCCTGCTGAACTATCGCGGGCGCACGCGCGACGTGATGACGCTGGCGCATGAACTTGGCCACGGGGTGCATCAGGTGCTGGCGGGCGCGCAGGGCTACCTGATGTCGGGCACGCCGCTGACGCTGGCGGAAACGGCCAGCGTGTTTGGCGAGATGCTGACCTTCCGCGCGCTGCTCGATGCGCAGAAGGACCCCACGCGCCGCCGCCTGATGCTGGCGGCGAAGGTGGAGGACATGCTCAACACTGTCGTGCGCCAGATCGCGTTCTACCGGTTCGAGACGCTGGTCCATGAGGAGCGGCGTTCGGGCGAACTGCTGCCTGAGCGCATTGGCGAGATCTGGCGCGAGACACAGGCCGAAAGCCTTGGCCCGGCGTTCGAATTCACGCCCGATTACGATGTTTACTGGACATACGTGCCGCATTTCATCCATTCGCCGTTCTATGTCTATGCCTATGCGTTTGGTGACTGCCTGGTGAACGCGCTGTATGATGTCTTTCAGTCCGGGCATCCGGGTTTTCAGGACAAGTATCTGGATATGCTGCGCGCGGGCGGGACAAAGCGGCATCGCGAACTGCTGGCGCCCTTCGGGCTGGATGCGGCGGACCCCGGTTTCTGGAACCTGGGGCTGGATGTGATCGCCGGATTTATTGACGAACTGGAGCGTATCTGACGTGGCGCAAGAATGGGATCTCGATAACAGCGGACTGTTTGGCGAATTCCGCCGCATGGTCCGTACCTCCGGCACGATTGGGGGAATCGCGGCCCGGATCGCCGGGCACAAGATGGGCTTCCGCTCTGACAAAGTGATGCATGCGGGGGACCTGAAGACCGCGCTTGGCGGGCTCAAGGGGCCGCTGATGAAGGGCGCGCAGCTTCTGTCCACCATCCCCGGCGCCCTGCCGGAGGAATATGCCATCGAACTGGCGCAGTTGCAGGCCAATGCCCCGCCGATGGGATGGAACTTCGTCCGTCGCCGCATGGCCAGCGAGCTTGGCCCCAACTGGGAGCGTAATTTCCGCATCTTCGGGCGGGAGGCTTCGGCCGCCGCAAGTCTGGGGCAGGTGCATCGTGCCGTGCTGCCCGACGGGCGCGTGGTTGCGTGCAAGCTGCAGTATCCGGACATGAAGGCCACGGTCGAATCCGACCTGCGCCAGTTCCGCATGGCGGTCGGCCTGTTCTACCGCATCGATAGCACCATCCAGCAGGATGACGTGCTCGAGGAGCTTGAGGCGCGGCTGTACGAGGAACTCGACTACACGCGGGAGGCCGCGAATATGCGGCTGTATCGCCTCATGCTTGCGAACGCGCCGGATGTCACGGTACCTGCCCCGATCGAGCACCTGTGCACCAAACGGCTGCTGACGATGGAATGGGTGAACGGGCGCGGCATCCAGAAGGTGCTCGATGCCAACCCGGACCAGGAACAGCGCAACATGATGGCGCGTTCGCTGTTCCATGCCTGGTACATCCCGCTCTACCGCTATGGCGTCATCCATGGCGACCCGCACATGGGCAATTTCACCGTGCGCGACGATTACGGCATCAACCTGCTGGATTTCGGGGCGATCCGCATCTTCCCGGCGTCCTTCGTGCAGGGGATCATCGACCTGTACCGCGCCCTGCAGACCAATGACGAGGACCTGGCCTACCACGCCTATCAGGGGTTGGGCTTTACCAACATGTCGCGCGATACGATGCGCGTGCTCAATGAATGGGCGCGCTTCATCTATGAACCGCTGATGCAGGACCGCGTGCGCGCCATTCAGGAGGACAACGACCCGCAATATGGCCGCGTGGTGGCGGAGAAGGTCTATGCCGGGCTGAAGCGCACCGGCGGCGTGCGCCCGCCGCGCCCGTTCGTGCTGGTGGACCGTTCGGCCATCGGGCTGGGCAGCGTGTTCCTGCGGCTCAGGGCGCGTCTGAACTGGTATCGCCTGTTCCAGGAAATGATCGAGGATTTCGACAGCGCGAAGCTTGCGCAGCGCCAGGCCGCCGCCGTGAGCGAGGCGCGCGTGCCCCCGCCGCTCGGCGACTGACATCCCGTGCCGCGGGAGGCGGTGCAGGGGTGAAAAGGGGCAATATCTTTGCCCGTTACCCTTGCGTCCGCCGCCGTTGCTCCCCACTGTCAACACATCATGGCAGCAGCACCGCGCAAGAAAAAACGCATTACCGACCGGATCGAACCCCCGGTCACCTTCCAGCCCGAACGGCAGCCCGCCAAGCCCAAGACCCGGCAGTTCAAGATCCACTCCCCCTATGAACCGGCGGGCGACCAGCCCACGGCGATCGGTGAACTCGTCGCCGGTGTGGAGGCGGGGGAGCGCGACCAGGTCCTGCTTGGGGTGACCGGGTCGGGCAAGACCTTCACCATGGCCAAGGTGATCGAGGCGACGCAGAAGCCGACCCTTGTCCTCGCGCCGAACAAGACGCTGGCCGCGCAGCTTTATGCGGAGATGAAGGAATTCTTCCCCGACAACGCGGTGGAATATTTCGTCAGCTACTACGATTACTACCAGCCCGAAGCGTATGTCCCGCGCTCCGACACCTATATTGAAAAAGACAGCCAGATCAACGAGCAGATCGACCGCATGCGCCATGCCGCAACGCAGGCGCTGCTGGAGCGCAACGATGTCATCATCGTCGCCTCGGTCTCGTGCATCTATGGTATCGGCTCGGTCGAGACCTATTCGCGCATGGTCGTACGGCTGGAAAGTGGCGGCTCGATCGACCGCGACCAGTTGGTCAAGGCGCTGGTGGAACTGCAGTACCGCCGCAATGACGCAGGATTCCAGCGCGGCACCTTCCGCGTGCGCGGCGAAAGCGTGGACATCTTCCCCGTCCAGAACGAGGACCGGGCCTGGCGCGTCACCCTGTTTGGCGACGAGATCGACGAGATCATCGAGTTCGATCCCCTGACCGGCGACAAGACCGCCGACCTGCAGGAAGTCAGCATCTACGCCAACAGCCATTACGTCACGCCGCGCCCGACGCTCAACCAGGCGGTCACGGGTATCAAGGCCGAACTGCGCACGCAGCTTGAACACCTGACGAAGGAAGGCAAGCTGCTGGAGGCGGAGCGGTTGCAGCAGCGCACGACCTTCGACCTGGAGATGATCGAGACGACCGGCGTGTGCAAGGGGATCGAGAACTATTCACGCTACCTGTCGGGGCGCAAGCCGGGGGAGCCGCCGCCGACCCTGTTCGAATACCTGCCCGAGGATGCGCTGCTGATCGTCGATGAAAGCCATGTGACCGTGCCGCAGATCGGCGGCATGGAACGCGGGGACTATGCGCGCAAGTCGGTGCTGGCGGAATTCGGATTCCGCCTGCCGTCCTGCCTTGACAACCGGCCGCTGAAATTCGGCGAATGGGACGCTTTCCGCCCGCAGAGCATCTTCGTCAGCGCAACGCCGGGCCCGTGGGAACTGCAGCGCACGGGCGGCGTGTTCGCCGAGCAGGTGATCCGCCCGACCGGCCTGATCGACCCGGTGACCGACATGCGGCCCGTCGCCCACCAGGTGGACGACCTGCTGGCGGAATGCCGGCAGGCCATTGCCGATGGCGGCCGCGTGCTGGTGACGACCCTGACCAAGCGCATGGCCGAAGACCTGACCGAATACATGAACGAGGCCGGGATCAAGGTGCGCTACCTGCATTCCGACGTCGATACGCTGGAGCGGATCGAGATCATCCGCGACCTGCGCCTCGGGGCGTTCGACGTGCTGATCGGCATCAACCTGCTGCGTGAGGGGCTGGATATCCCCGAATGTTCGCTTGTCGCCATCCTTGATGCGGACAAGGAAGGGTTCCTGCGTTCGCGCACCTCGCTGATCCAGACGATCGGCCGCGCCGCGCGTAACGTGGACGGACGCGTGCTGCTGTATGCGGACAAGATGACCGACAGCCTTGCCTACGCCATCGAGGAGACGGCGCGCAGGCGTGAAAAGCAGACCCTGTGGAACGAGGAACACGGCATCACCCCGCGTTCGGTGCGCAAGCATATCGGCGAGGTCCTGTCCTCCGTCTTCGAACAGGATTACGTGACCGTGTCCCCCACGCCGGAGGGGGATATCAAGGACATGGTGGGCAAGGATCTCAAGGGGGCGATTGCCGACCTTGAAAAACGCATGCGCGCGGCCTCTGCCGACCTGGAGTTCGAGACGGCGGCCCGCCTGCGTGACGAGATCCGCCGGCTTGAGGCGGTCGAACTCGGGCTGGAGCCACCGCCTGTCGCGCAGTCCATGGCCGGGCGCGCGGGCAGCAACGCCCGTGCCGACGCCCGGCGCAGCCGCACGCCACAGCCACTTGGCCCAGGGGGCGGGGGATACGATCCCGATGCCCGGCGCGGGGGTGGACGCCGCAAGGGGCGCTGACGCACCACGGCGTGCGCGCCCGTGCGATGGGCCATGGCTTTTCGTGCGCGCGAAAAACGGGCAGGATCATTCCGGATGGCAGCAGCAGGGGGAGCCGGGATGATCGAACTGAAGGCGGGCGAGGCACGTCTGGGCCTGCTGCCCGATGTGGGCGGGGCGATCGCCTACTGGCGGCGCAGTGGCATGTCGTTCCTTCATCCGGTGGCGGACCCGCACCTTGTGGCGCAGCGCGGGCGTGCGGTGGGGGGGTATCCCCTCGTGCCGTTTTCAAACCGCATCGCCCATGGCCGCTTCAGCTTCGAGGGGCAGGAGTACCGGCTGGACCGCAATTTCGTGGGCGAGGACAATGTCCTGCATGGCAATGGCTGGGAACGGCGCTGGCGGCTTGACCTGCTGGCCGATGATAGCGCGACGCTGGAACTCGACCATGAACCGCCCGGTGACCCGGTCGGGCAATGGCCGTTCGCCTATCGCGCGCTGCTGCGTTTCGACCTGCGCGAATGTGGCCTGTCGATCGGCATGATGATCGAAAATACCGATACCCGTGACCAGCCGGTGGGGCTGGGCTTCCATCCCTACTTCCCGCGCCATAACGGCCTGCGGCTGGGATTTTCGGCGCAATCCGTCTGGACCAGCGACGATGACCACCTGCCGTCGCTGCGCATCCCGGCGCAGGGCGACTGGTCGTTCGAGAAGATGCGCGACGTGGGCGAAACCGCCATCGACAACTGCTATGCCGGGTGGTCGCGCAGCGCGTTCCTGCGCTGGCCGCGCCTTGGCATGTCCCTGACGATGGAGGCGAGCGACATCTTCCGCCACCTTGTCCTCTATACCCCGCCGGGCCAGCCTTTCATCGCGGTGGAGCCTGCCTCCAACATGAATGACGCGTTCAACCGTCCCGGCGTGGAGGATGGCGGCGTGCATGTACTGCCCCCCGGCGGCAAGCTGGAGGGACATGTGCGCATGACCGTCGCCACATGCTGACGCGCGCGCCCGCGAAGGGCGGCCAGGGAAGCGGCGGGCAAGGGAGCAGCGGGCAGGGAAGCGAACTTGCGCGCTATATCTCGCCTGCCGGGATGGATGCGCTGCGCGGTGAACTCAATACCCTAATGCGTGACGAGCGTCCCCGGATTGTCGAGATCGTGTCATGGGCGGCGGGCAATGGCGACCGGTCCGAAAATGGCGATTACCTGTATGGCAAGAAGCGCCTGCGCGAGATTGACCGCAGGGTGCGTTTCCTGACGAAGCGCATCGAAAAGGCGATCATCGTGGACCCCGCGCAACAGCCCCGGCGCGATCATGTCTTTTTCGGCGCGACCGTCACCTATGCTACCGAACGTGACGAAACGCGCGTCGTTACCATCCTGGGCGTGGACGAGGCGGATACGGTGCGCGGGGAAATCAGCCTCGTCTCCCCCGTCGCGCGTGCCCTGATGCGCGCGCGCGTGGGGGACGAGGTGCGGCTTGTGACGCCACGCGGCGATGAAATGCTGGAGGTCATGGCCATTTCCTATCCGCCCGAGACGGGCGGGCGCGCATGAAAAACCGGCCGTTGCCGCTGGCTGTGGCGGGGCTTACACATTATGACGTTTTTCAAGAACGTTATTTCGTATTATTACACGGTCGGAGTATCCGTCCCGTAGCCCGTCCGGAGGCCCACCCATGTCGCGCCCACTGAAAATAGCGGTCCAGATGGATCCGCTTGGTGCCATAGACATCAACGGCGATTCGACCTTCGCCCTGATGCTGGAGGCGCAGGCCCGGGGCTACGAACTCCATGTCTACCAGGTGGAGACGATGAGCCTGAGCGAGGGACGCATCTCGCCGGAGGGGACGCGGCTTGAACGGCTTGTCGCGCGGGCGCGCCGCGTGCAGGTGCAGCGCGTCGCGGGCGCACATGCGACCTATGGGGAGGAGCATGTCCTCGACCTCGGCAGCATGGACGTGATCCTGATGCGTCAGGACCCGCCCTTTGACATGGCCTACATCACCGCGACCCATATGCTTGAGCATGTCCATGGCGTGGGTCCGGGGCGTGCGCTGGTGGTCAATGATCCCGTATCCGTGCGCAATGCGCCAGAAAAGCTGCTGGTGACGCATTATCCCGACCTGATGCCGCCCACGCTGGTGACATGGGATGTGCGCGCCATCCGCGATTTCCGCGCCAGGTGGCGCGACATCATCGTCAAGCCGCTGTTCGGCAATGGCGGCGCGGGCGTCTTTCGCATCCGCGAGGACGACCCCAACCTCAATTCCCTGCTGGAGATGCACTTCGCCCGCTCACGCGAGCCATTGATGATCCAGCGCTATGAACCCGCCGTGCGGCAGGGGGACAAGCGGATCATCCTGGCGGACGGGCACCCGATCGGCGCGATCGACCGTGTCCCGGCCGAAGGGGAGGCACGTTCGAACATGCATGTCGGCGGGCGGGCGGTCAAAGCCACCCTGACGCCGCGGGATCACGAAATCTGTGCCGCGATCGGTCCGTTCCTGCGTGAACATGGGCTGATTTTCGTCGGCATCGACGTGATTGGCGACTGTTTGACGGAAATCAATGTGACTTCGCCCACGGGGTTGCAGGAAATCGACCGTTTCGATGGCGTCAACACCGCGTCCATGCTGTGGGACTGCATCATCGCCCGCCTTGGCGGCAGGGGATGAGGTGAAACGGGAATGCGGACGGGGCCGTATCGGCGGGCGTATGAAAATGTTATGCCGTTGCGGGCCATCGCCGTGACGTATGCCATCTGGCGTCATTGCACAGGGAATATTCCGGGCGGCGTCCCGGGATACATAATGGGAATCTAATGCAGCAGAACGGGACAGGTTTGATTATGCCAGACGCGCAACGGCAGGGCCGGACCCTGAAGACGGTTTGCATCGAAGGGGCAGGTACCATCTGATGAGTGACGTTCTGCGTGATTCCACCGCCGAAAAGGTGGTCGAGATTCCCTCTCCGCGTTCTGCCCTTGACGCCGATGCGGTCAAGGTGGCCTACCGCCGGTGGGCCGCGGTGTATGACGCCCTGTTCGGGGGGATCTCCGCCCTTGCGCGCAAGCGCGCGGTGGAGGAGGTGAACGCCCTGCCGGGGAAAAAGGTGCTGGAGGTCGGGGTCGGCACCGGCCTTGCGCTGCCCTATTACCGCCGTGACAAGCAGATCACCGGCATCGACCTGTCCGAAGACATGCTGGAACGCGCGCGGCAGCGTGTGAAGAAACTGCACCTGTCGAATGTCGATGCGCTGCTGGAAATGGATGCGGAGGAGACGAAATTCCCCGACGCATCGTTTGATATCGCCGTGGCGATGTTCGTGGCCTCCGTCGTGCCGCATCCGCGCCGCCTGCTGGGCGAACTCAAGCGCGTGGTCAAGCCGGGCGGGCACATCCTGTTCGTCAACCATTTCCTTGCAACCGGCGGTGTGCGCCTTGCGGTCGAACGCGGCATGGCGCGGGCCTCGCGCTCGCTGGGGTGGCATCCGGATTTCGCGATCGAGGGGCTGCTCCCGCCAGAGGACCTGGCCCGTGCGGTCATCCGCCCGGTGCCGCCCGCGGGCCTGTTCACGCTGGTGACGCTCGACCGGCTGGACGACAGCAGTGAGTCGCTGGTGGCCTGAAGCCATCCGTATCCGGCACGATCCATGCGCAGCCCTGTCCTGACGGCAGGGCTGTAATGACATTCCCGCGACCGACAGGGCTGCTCACGGGGTCGTTTTTACGGATATGCCGGGATATATTGCCGCCTGAAATGCTATATCAGGGCTGTGGCGCAATCCCCGCGTCACAAGGGGAGTAGATACATATGCCAACAGTCGGTCAGGATCGGATCGATGGTGCGGGCGCCGGTTCGCCCACCGGGACCGCCGGGGCGCGGGCGGGTTCGGGCGCTCACCGTCACGTTGGAACCCTGTATCTGTCCCTTGCCGTCGTGGCCGGGGCGGTGGGCGGCATGCTTGCCGTCGCGCTGCAGGCGGGCCTGCTGCCGCATGACCTGCTGGCGAACTGGGGCGGGGGCGACGCCGATGGCATGTGGGAACGCATCGCCACCCGCCATGGCATGATGATGGTCTTCTTCTGCGCGCTGCCGGCCCTGTTCGGCGGGTTTGGCAACTGGTTCGTGCCGTTGCTGACCGGGGCGCGGGACATGGCGTTCCCCCGTCTCAATACCCTGTGCTGGCTTGCCGTCGCCGGCAGTTTCATCCTCGCGCTGCTTGGCCTGTCGGTCGTGACGGCGCCCGCCATTTCGATTGCGGCCCTGCTGCTGTGGTGCGTGGGCATGCTGGGGATGGCGATCAACATGGTGGCGTCCGTCCTGAACATGCGCGCGCCGGACATGCGCCTGCGGGATATGCCGGTGTTCGTGTGGGCGCAGGCGCTCACCGCGATGATGCTGGTCATGGTCGTGCCCGTACTGGCCGGTGCGCTGACGCGCATTGCACTGGACGGGGGCGATGTCTTTGCGCATCTCGACACCGTGCTGCGTGCCTTTGCCGGGCCGGAAATGGCGCTGCTGCTGCTGCCTTCCATCGGGATCGTCAGCCAGGTGGTGGAGACGTTCTGTGGCGTGCCCCTGCGTGGGCGCATGCAGGTAGTGGGGGCGCTGACGGTCATGTCCGTGGGGGGCGGCGCCGTCTGGACGCATGACCTGTTCAATGGCGGGCTGGGCGCGTCTGATGGATATCATGCCGTTGCCGAACTGCTGGTGATCCTGGCCCCTGTCGTCATGGTGCTGGGCGCATGGGCGGCGACGGTGCTGGCGGGACATGTGCGTTCCAGCCTGCCGATGGCATGGGCGGCGGGTTGCGCCGTGCTGCTGGTGGCGGGGGGCGTGATGTCGCTCCTGCCCGGCGGGATGGGCGACGTGCATGCGGCCACCGTCTTTGCCGCCGTGTTCGCCACCTTTGCCGGTTTTTATTACTGGGTGGGCAAGATGAGCGGCCATGTCGCGCCGCGCCTTGCCGGGCAGGTCCATTTCATCCTGACGGCGGCGGGCACCATTGTGTCGCTGATGGCGCATCAGGGGACGCTCGCCGTGGCAGGCGCAATGCTGATGGGGGCATCCATCGTGGTATTCGCCGGGGTGGTCGCCGCGACCTGCATGCGCGGGCGTGGGCATATTGCCGCCAATTACTGGGGTGAGGGCGCGCGGACGCTGGAATGGACGCTGCCGTCGCCCGTCAGCATGGACAGGGGGAACGGGGCATGAGTGGTTCGGTCGCATCGGCTTCGGAGAACCCGGCCTATCCGGTTTCGGTTGTCGGGACGCAGGCGCGCGACTGGTTCGTGCTGCTCAAGCCCCGGGTCATTTCCCTTGTGGTCTTTACCGGGGCGGCGGGCCTTGCCATGGCGCCGGGGCACCTGAACCCCGTGATCGCGGCCATCAGCATCCTGTGCATCTGCATGGCGTCGGGTGCGGCGGGTGCGATCAACATGTGGTACGACCGCGATATCGACGCGGTGATGAAACGCACGGCCACGCGTCCCATTCCCGACGGCCGCATGCGCCCTGATGAAGTCCTGGGCTTTGGCATCGGCCTGTCGGTGGCGTCGGTCATCCTGATGTGGCTGGCGACGAATGCGCTGGCTGCCGGGATCCTTGCGTTTTCGATCTTCTTCTATGCCGTCGTCTATACGATGTGGCTGAAGCGTTCCACGCCGCAGAACATCGTCATCGGTGGCGCGGCAGGTGCGTTCCCGCCGATGATTGGCTGGGCTGCTGCGACCGGGTCGCTGACGGTGCTGCCGATTGTCATGTTCGGCATCATCTTCCTGTGGACGCCACCGCATTTCTGGTCGCTGTCGCTCTATGCGTGCAAGGATTACGGACGGGCGGGGATTCCCATGCTGCCGGTCGTGCGTGGCGCGCGGCATACGCGGTGGCAGATCCTGTGGTACACCATCATCCTGATGGCGGTGACGCTGGTGCCGTCCGCGATGCACCTTGCCGGGTGGCTCTATACGCTGACGGCGACTGTCCTTGGGCTGGGCTTCATCTATCGCGCGATCGGCGTCCTGCGGGACCGTCAGGATGCGCAGGGCGTCAGCCATACGGGTGACCTGCCCGCGCGCAAGGCGTTCCGGTATTCACTGGCTTACCTGTTCCTGCTGTTCTGCGGCATGCTGGCGGACCATTTCCTCATCATGCAGTGATGGGCGGCCTGCCGCGCGTGCCTTTATCCAAGAAGGGATATTGCAATGTCATCGGATAACGCCCCTGTGGCGCGTACCCCGGCCGAGGAATATGCCCGTCGGCACAAGGGCCGTATCTATGGCGTGGCCCTGACGTTTGGGGCGCTGGCGACGATCCTGTATGTGCTGAGCCTCGTTCGGATCTGATCCGAAAACCGACAAGAAGTTTTTGGTGAAGCTTTTTCCAAAAAGCTTCAAAAGACGCCGCCTTTTCGGAAAAAGGCGGCACCCAAAAACTCTTATTCATTCTTCATGAGGCTGCCAGAACCAGCCCATAAAAAAAGGGTGGTCCGACATATGCCGGGCCACCCTTCTTCTTTTGTTATGTGCGGATCAGCGCGCCGTCTGCTGGATGGCGGACAGCAGCCACATCCCGCCGCGGGAACTGCGTTCGAACGTCCACAGTTCCGTCACTGTCTGGCGTTCGGTCGAACTGCCGTCGATGACATGGCCCATCGTGTCGGTGGTCATGTCGATCAGGGAATACCGCATGGCCACCGTGGCGAAATCCATGCCGCCTTCCTGCCAGCTTTCCGTCAGGTCGCCATTTTCAAACCGCACGTCCGACACGACATTGCGTGCGCCACGGCTGGCAAGGGCGGTCAACTGGCGGCTGAAGTAATTGACCATCTCCGGCGTAGCCATGTGCTGCAGCGCGCCAAGGTTCTGCTGGCTCCACGCGGTCTGGATATTGATCAGCGCCTGCTGGAACGCCTGATAGTCGGCAGCCGTCAGCACAAGCTGCTGTGTGCCTGCGCCCACAGGCTGCTGCGGCGGGGCGGCAGCGCCACCCCCGGTCAGGCTGGACAGTCCCGGCAGGCCGGAGGATGTGCTGCCCCCCTGTCCCGAAAAGCGGCGGATCAGCCACCGGACCACGAAGAAGACCAGCAGAAGCTGGATCAGCAGGCCGAGGATCCCGCTACCGCCCATGCCGCTGCCGAACATGCCATGTCCGAAGACCATGCCGAACAGGCCCGCGCCAAGCAGTCCGCCGGCAAAGCCGGTGAGGAAGGGATGGCGGGGCCGCCCCATCATCGCCGCAGCGCCCGCGCCGTAGGGCATGCGCGTGGCCGCCCCATAGGGCGCCGAGGGGCTGCTGCGCGGGGTCATGGTCTGCTGGAACGGGGTTGCGCCATAGGGGGCCGTGGCCGTGCGGGGCGGCGCGGAGTAGGTACGCGACCCCCTGCTGCCCATCGACATGCCGCCCCCGGCGCGCGCATCGGCGGCCACCGGATGGACAAGCAGGGGAAGGGCCGCCAGCGCGGCGCTCAGGCTCAGGATGATGCGTTTACGGAGCATCGGTCGCGAATGGGTCTGTTTCATCTGCGTCAGGGTATCTGGTATCCTGCGATAAGGCGATCCCGACGACTGCCGACGGAACCGTGGTTTATTTCAATATGGGGTTTAATCCGTCGATAAACAGGGGGCAGGGGACATTATCGTGTCCCCTGTCGCACAATTCATGCGCCCGCAATCATCATGTCATCAATCCGCACGGTCGGCGCATTGGTGACGCGGCGGAACTGCAGGTCACTGGCGGGTTGCATGCGGGCGAACATGTCCACAAGGTTGCCCGCCACCGTCAGTTCCGCCACAGGCTCCGCCAGTTGCCCGTCACGGATCATGAACCCGGCGGCCCCACGGCTGTAATCGCCGGTGATGCCGTTGATGGCCGATCCCATCAGTTCGGTGACATAGATGCCTTCGCCAATATCCGCCATCAGGTCCTGCGGCGTGACCGCGCCTGGCTGCATGTACAGGCTCCCCAGCGAGGGCGAAGGCGGCGACGACGCCCCCCGACTGGCGCAGCCATTGGACACCAGCCCAAGCTGCCGCGCGCTGCGCGCATCGAGCGCCCATGTCTGCAGCACCCCGTCCTTGACGATCGTCAGCGGTTGCGTCCGCACGCCTTCGCCATCGAACGGGTGCGCGCCCAGTCCCCGCACACGCAGGGGATCGGCAATGATGGTGATGCCCGCATCCATGATCCGCTGGCCCATCCGTTCCTTGAGGAACGAGGTGCCGCGGGCGATGGAAATGCCGTTCACCGCGCCAGAGAGATGGCTCAGCAGGCTGGTGGAAATGCGCGGGTCCAGCACGATGGGCATCCGCCCCGTGCGTGGCCGGACGGGGTTGAGGCGCGCGACCGTGCGTTCGCCCGCATGCCGCCCGATGGTGGCCGCGTCCTCCAGATCCGACAGGTGCACCGCCGAATGGTAATCGTAGTCGCGCTGCATCCCCGTGCCCTGTCCCGCCACAACACTGGCGGAGATGGAATGGCTGCTGCGTGCATACGCGCCGGAGAAGCCCGCCGAGGTCATCAGGAGGATATCCATGCGACCCGCGCTGGCGGAGGCGCCGTTGGTGTTGCTGACCCCCCTGATGGCAAGGGCGGCGGCTTCCGCCGTGCGGGCGCGTTCGATCAGGTCGGCGGTGGAAGGCTCCGCCGTGTCCAGAAGGTCCAGTCCCGCCGCATCGACATGGCCATGGACGGCCTGGTCGCACAGGCCGGCGAACCGGTCCTCCGGCACGACGCGCGCCATCGCCAGCGCCTGGGTCACCAGTGGGTCGAAGCGCGCGGGATCAAGGCTGGTGGCCGACACGATGGCCGAACGGTGGCCGACGAACACCCGCAGGCCAAGGTCGCAGGTTTCGGAACGTTCCAGTTCCTCCGCCATGCCATTGCGCACCTGTGCCGCATGGGCGACCCGGGTGATGTAAACCGCATCGGCCGCATCCGCGCCGGCGGCGCGCGCCTGGTTGAGCAGGGTCGAAATGAGGTCGAGCGGTTCCGGTGTCATCGGGCGAGGATCTCCGCAACTGTGGCGACGTGGGGCATGTGCCTGACCGGCCCCAGCGATGTCAGGGTGGGGGTGCCGTGGAAGACGCGGGCGGCCACGCGCTGCACATCGGCGATGGTGACGGCGTCGATCCGCTTTACCGTTTCATGGGTGGGGATCAGGCGGTCGAAGATCTGCAACTGCCGCGCCAGTTGCTCACACCGGCTGCCGGTGCTTTCCAGTGACATCAGCAGCGAGGATTTCAACTGCGCGCGGGCGCGGTCAAGTTCGTTCTGCGCCACCTGTCCCTGCACCTTGCGCAGTTCCTCCAGCGTGACCGGGATCAGGTCCGCGACCTGGGATTCGCCGGTGCCCGCGTAAATCCCGAACAGCCCGCCCTGACGGAAGGGGGCGTTGAAGGAATAGACGGAATAGACCAGGCCGCGCTTTTCACGGATTTCCTGGAACAGGCGCGACGACATGCCACCACCCAGCAGCGTGGACAGCAGCAGGGCCGGATAATAGTCGGGATCGCCGTACCCGACCGACGGGAAGCCCAGCACGATATGCGCCTGGTCGAGGTCACGCTGCTGCGCGAACTCGCCCCCGACATAGCTCACGCCGGGGCGCGGCGGGATGGCCGTCTGCGGCAGGTCGCGGAAGTGCTGCTCCACCATCTCCACCACATGATGGTGATGCAGGTTGCCCGCCGCTGCGATGATGGTGTTGCGCGCGGTGTAATGCGTGCGCATGTAGGTCATCAGCGTCTCGCGGCTCATCTCCCGGATACCGGCCTCCGTGCCCAGCGTGGGACGGCCCATTGGCTGGTTGGGGAAGGCGGTTTCCTGGAAATGGTCGAACACGATGTCGTCGGGCGTGTCGTTGGCCTGTCCGATTTCCTGCAGGATCGCGCCGCGTTCGCGCTCCAGCTCATCCGGGGCAAAGCTGCTGTGGGTCAGGATGTCGCCGATGATGTCCACGCCAAGCGGCAGGTCTTCCTTGAGCAGCTTGACGTAATAGGCGGTGTGTTCGCGCGCGGTGTAGGCGTTGATGTGGCCGCCGACATTCTCGATCTCTTCCGCGATGCCCGCTGCCGTGCGTGTCGCCGTGCCCTTGAACGCCATGTGTTCGAGGAAGTGGGAAACCCCGTTCTCGCTCGCGTCCTCGTTGCAGGTGCCGGCGGCGACATACGCCCCGAAGGAGGCGGTTTCGACACGCTCCATCCGTTCGGTGACAACGGTCAGCCCGGAAGGCAGGCGGGTAACATTGATGAGGTCAGTCATTCGGATCCTGAAGGCCCGGCCGGGTTCACTGACCGGCAGGGCCATGTTGGAGAAATCAGGGAAGGAAGCGGGACGACCGGCGGGTCAGCTATTCTTCAGCACCGCAGCGCGCACCTTGTCCTCGATCGCGCCGAGGTCGGCGGCCACGACCTCGTAACGCTCCGGACGGTCGAACAGGTCCGCGAGCGCATCGGGCAGGGCCGGACGGATGCCGATCGCCTTTTCCATCGCGTCGGGGAATTTGGCGGGGTGCGCGGTCGCCATCGCCACCATGGGGATGCCCGGTTCACGGAATGCGCGCCCCGCGGCGATGCCGATCGCGGTATGCGGGTCGGCCATGTACTGGCTTTTTGCATGCAGGCGGCGGATTTCGGCCACCGTCGCGTCATCATCAAGTGCGACGCCATGGAACAGCGCATTGGCCCTGTCCCATACCGGCGTGGGGACATGCATGCGCCCGGTTTTGCGGAACTCCGTCATCGTGCGCGCGCACGCTTCGGCGTCACGGTCGAGCAGTTCGAACAGGAGACGTTCGAAATTCGACGACACCTGGATATCCATCGACGGCGACAGGCTGGGCACGACGCCGTGGATGGACATGTCGTTTTCGTTGAGGAAGCGCGACAGGATGTCGTTGCGGTTCGATCCCACGCACAGCGCGCGGACCGGCAGCCCCATCTGGCGCGCAACCCACGCGGCCAGCACGTTGCCGAAATTGCCGGTCGGCACGGCGAACGCCACCTCCCGGTCCGGCGCGCCGAGGGCCAGCGCGGAATAGACGTAATACGGCACCTGGGCCGCGATTCGTGCCCAGTTGATGGAATTGACCGCCGACAGGTGCATGTCGGTGCGGAACGCGGTGTCGGCGAACATCGCCTTGACCATGTCCTGGCAGTCGTCGAACGTGCCCCGGACCGCAAGGTTGGTGACGTTGGGTTCCAGCACGGTCGTTATCTGGCGGCGCTGCACGTCGGATGTGCGTCCCTCGGGGTGGAGGATCACCACGCGCAGGCGTTCGCGCCCGCGACACGCCTCGATCGCGGCGGAACCGGTATCGCCCGAGGTCGCGCCGACGATGGTCACATGCTCGCCCCGCTGCGTCAGCACATGGTCGAACAGGCGGCCAAGCAACTGCATCGCCATGTCCTTGAACGCCAGCGTCGGGCCGTGGAACAGTTCCTGCACGAACAGCCAGTCCTCCACCTGCGTCAGCGGCACGATGGCGGCGTGGTCGAAATGGGCATAGGCGTCGCGGCACAGCCCCGCCAGTACGTCGGGTGCGATGGAGCCTGCAGTGAACGGCGCCATCACGCGCGCGGCGAGTTCCGGATAGGGCAGGCCACGCAGGTCACGCCACTGCTGGGGCGAGAATTCAGGCCAGCTTTCCGGCAGGTACAGTCCACCGTCCTCGGCCAGGCCAGCCAGGAGCACGGACGAGAAATCGCGGACAGGGGCTTGTCCCCGGGTAGAAATATAGCGCATGGGTCCGATCATAATGCCATCTCCCCACGGCGCGAAGGGGCGCGTGGGACTCGATTGCCCTATCCTGAACGATTTTGCGGCGGGTGTGTCAGAATTTCGCTTCGGGCAGGGCAGCGACATTGATGCGGTAGACATGGACTGGCCATGACACCTCCATCTTCCCGCCATCGAGCGCGGGCGTGCGGTCAAGCTGTGCCGCAGGCACATACAGCATCCCGTCCGGCGTGACATAGGACCCCGCGGGCCAGTGCAGGCGCGGGTCGGTCACGATGCGTTGATAGATCCGCCTGGGCGTCAGGCGGAAGATGCTGCTGGTGGACACGTCATTGAGGTAGAGCGTCCCGTCCGCCCCCACGGCGATCCCGCCATAAGGGGGGGATTTGTACCACAGCGTGGGGCTGTCCTCCAGTTCGATGGGCGTGACCTTGGGGTCGATCAGCACATCGGTGCCAAGCTTGTAGATCGGGCCGCTGAGCGGTTCGAAATACAGCCATTTCTCATCCGGGCTGATGGCCATCTGGCTGACATTGATGATGGCGGTATGGCCCGACTGGTTCTGCATCACGCGCCCGTCGGGGCCAAGGATCGGCCGCCCCGCCGTCAGCGCGGGGTTATGTTCCATCAGCCGCCGCTGCCCCTGGCCGTCAAGGTCTGCGACAATCAGCGCGGGCACCCCTTCGTCACCGATATAGGCATGGCCATTGCCCACCCGCATCGTGGACAGGAGGCTGTCGGGACGCAGGGCGGCGGCGTCGATCGACCATGTGCCCTTCACCTGCCCGCTGGCGGCGTCGATGCGCACGACCTTGGGCTGTGCGCGCGTCCCGTCGGCGGCGATCCCGCTGTCGAGCACCCACAGCGTCCCGTCCGCCTGCAACTGGATGTCCGCAGGTGCAACCAGTCGCTGCGTCGCGGGTGTCGTGGGGTCGTTCCACGTTGCGTCGGGATAGGGGACAGGCTGCTGCCCGGGGGCGAGGATGACAAGCCCGCCCTGCTTCACGCCGGTCCATGCCGGGGCCAGCGCGATCAGCCGTCCGTCAGGCAGGGTGATGACACGCTCCCACGTCGCGGTGGTGGAGGTGGCGACTTCCTCCATCGGGGCGGACGGGTCCAGCGGCGGCGCGGGCTTGGCCGCGTGCGCGCCGGATGCGTGCATCAGGGCCAGTGCGCCCGCAAGGGCGATGGCGGCCCCCGTATGGCGGGGATGATACGGGCGGGACGGGACGGAATCGTGACTGGACATTGTCCGCATGTCGCCATGAACCGCCCCCGAAGGCAAGGGGCCGCGCGTGATGGCGGCTATCCGCGCGCCTATTCCCCGCAATAGCGATGGCGCAGGTGGCGCAGGTAGGCCTCCGGCCCCGGCGGCGCGCCGGTGGCGTCGCGCACGATGTCGCGCATCGACGCACTGCTGGCGCGGTGATGGACATGGGTGCGCAGCCATGACAGCAGCGTGGAGAAGTCCCCGCGCGCGATATCGTCCATCAGGCCCGGATGCGCCTTCTGCGCCGCCTCGCGCAGTTGCGCCGCGATCATCGCGCCAAGCGTATAGGTGGGGAAATACCCCCATGACCCCGAAGGCCAGTGGATGTCCTGCAGGCAGCCAAGGCGGTCCTCCGGCACGCGCAGGCCCAGCAGGGCATGGATGCGTTCGTTAAACGCCGCCGGCAGGTCGCGCAGCGCCATCCGCCCGTTGATCAGCGCGGTTTCCATTTCATAACGCACGAGGATATGGGCGGGGTAGGTGACCTCGTCCGCGTCCACGCGGATGAAGCCGGGATGCACGCGCGTGACCTGCCGGTGCAGCGTATCGGCCGACCATTCGGGGGCCTGCGCATCCCCGCCCAGCGCACCGGCAATGACCGGGGCCGCCCATGCCATGAACTCCGCCGAGCGGCAGACCTGCATTTCCATCAGCAGCGACTGGCTTTCATGCAGGCTCATCCCCCGTGCCGCGCCGACAGGCTGGGAATGCCACGCGCGCGGCAGGCCCTGTTCATACAGTGCATGCCCGCTTTCATGCAGCACGCCCATCAGGGCATTGAGGAAATCATCATCCTCGTACCGCGTGGTGATGCGCACGTCATCTTCCGCCCCGCCGCAGAAGGGATGCAGGCTGACATCCAGCCGCCCGCGCGTCATGTCGAACCCCACGGTGCGCATCATGGTCTGGCCCAGCGCCGCTTGCGCGGTCGTGGCGAACGGCCCGCGCGGCAGGGTTGGCGCAGGGTGCGCGTGCTGATGTTCCAGCGCACCGGAAATCAGCCCCGGCAGTTCGATGGCAAGGCGTTCGAACACCGGGTCGATATCCGCCTGCCGCGTGCCCGGATCATACTGGTCCAGCAGCGCGTCATATGGCGAAAGCCCAAGTGCCGCCGCCTTGGCGTGGGCGACTTCGCGCGTGCGTTCCAGCACTTCACCCAGATAGGGCAGCAGGCTGGCGAAATCGCTGTCGCGGCGTGCGGTGCGCCATGCCATCTCGCACCGCGACGCGGCGCGCGACGCCGCCTCCACCAGCTCGGGGGGCACAGCCATGGCGTGGGCGTGCAGCCTGCGCATCTCCCGCAGGTTCGCCGCCTGCCACGTATCCGCAGGTTCCGCCGCCGCCAGAAGGTCGGCCATGTCCGGGCCGGTCATGATGCCATGGTGCAGGACCGACAGGGTCGCGATGCTTTCGGCCCGGCTGTCGGCGGCCCCCGGGGGCATCATCGTATCCTTGTCCCAGCCAAGGATGCCCAGCGCGTTGGCAATATGCCCCATCCGCGCAAAGCGGCGGGTCAGCGTGTCATAGGCATCCTGTGCGGAGGGGGCGGTCACGGGGTCAGGCATGGAGGAATTCCCGGCGTAAAGGAGTCGTTATCAATTGCGCCCTAGCGTGGCGGCCTCGGACGCAACACGCAAGCAGGGACGGGTTCACCCATGCCGCAAAAGGCAGGCGACATGATCGAACAGGGCCTGCGCCTGCTGGCGCAGGGACAGGCGCAGGCGGCGGGCGGGCATTTCCGCGCGGTCCTGCGCCGTGACGGCAGCCATGCCGGGGCGCTGCACGGGATGGCGTGCGTCGTGCGCGCCTGCGGGCGCGACGACCTTGCCATCGGGCTTGCCGGCCGTGCGATCGAGATCGAGAGCGCGGCCCATTATTACGTGACACTGGCGCAGGCGCTGATGGCGCGCGGCCATGTGGTGCAGGCCCGCGCGGCGGTGAATGTCGCCATCCTGAAGGCCCCGCGTGATCTGGCGGCGCGCGCGGCGCAGGCCCGCATTGCCGAGGAATCGCACGATTTCGCCACGGCGGAGACCGCGCTGGCGCAGGCGATCGCCTGTGGCGGTGTCGATGCATGGCGTCCGCGCGCGGACATGGCGCGCTTCCTGTGGCGCAGGAACCGTCGCCCCGATGCCCTGTCATGGATGCGCAGGGCCTTTCACCTTGCCCCGGCGCAGGACAGGCTCCTGTTCCATGAACTGGTGGAGATGCTGCTTGGCTGTGGCGAGGTGGGCGAGGCGCGCGCCAGCCTGGAGGCATGGCTGCTTCACCTGCCCGATGACGCGGTGGCGGCGGGCAACCTTGGCGCCGTCCTGTTCGCGCAGCGTGAATACGCCGCCGCCCTGCCATGGCTGCGCCGCTGTGTGGAGGCCGGGGCGAATGCAGAGGCATGGAACAATCTGGGCCTGACCTTCATGGCGCTGGGCGATGTGGCGCGTGCGCGGCGGGCGCTGGAACAGGCCTGCGACCTGCGGCCGGGCGACGGGCGCATCGCCGCGAACCTCGCCACCGTGCTGGCGGAGCAGGGGGAGGACGCGCCCGCCGCCGCCCTGTGCCACGCGGTGATGGAGGATACGCGCACCGATGCGCAGACCCGCGCACAGGCGCGCTTCAACCTCGGCACGCTCCTGCTGGGGCAGGGGCGCATGGCCGAAGGCTGGGAACTGTGGGAGGCACGGCATGCGCTGCTGCCGCCCGACACGATGCATTATCCCGTCCTGCCCCGTTGCACCCGCGCGATGCTGGCCGATGGCGCGGGGACGACGGGGGACCGGATCGTCGTGCAGGCCATGCAGGGGATGGGCGATACGATCCAGTTCCTGCGTTATGTCCCGATGCTGGCGCGCAGGCGGCGCGTGGTGCTGGTGCTGCCGCCCGCGCTGCATCGACTGGCGGGCAGCCTGCGTGACCGCACGGGGGTATCGGTGGCCCGCCGCATGGAAATTATCGCCCCGAATGACGAATATCCACGCGGGGTTGTGGCGCGGTGCGACCTGTTCAGCCTGCCGCACCTGCTGGGGGTGGACGCGCCCCCCCGTCCGGTGGGGGCGTATCTCGGCCCGGTGGTGGCGTCACGCGCGACGCAGGATGTCCGGGTGGGAGTGTGCTGGTCTGGGAATGAACGCTACCGCTTCGACCGTCTCCGCTCGATCGGGGCGAAACGGATGGCGATGCTGGGGACGGTGGAGGGCGTGACCTTCGTCAGCCTCCAGCATGGGGCGGGGGATGCGGACCTGCCGTTCCCGATGGAAACACCCTCACTGGGCGATGTGATGGATACGGCGTGCGTTATCGCCACGCTGGATCTGGTGATCTGCGTCGATACGATGGTGGCGCATCTGGCGGGGGCGATGGGACGGCCGGTCTGGCTGCTCAACCGTCATGGGGGGGACTGGCGCTGGTCCGCCGCACTTGATGGCGGGGCGGCGTCGTCATGGGGACAGCGCGGCAGTTGCTGGTATCCGCACCTGCGGCAGTTCCGGCCCACGCAGGCCGCGCCCCCGCCCCATGCGTGGGACGGGGTGATGGAACAGGTCCGCCACGCACTGCACCAGTGGCGCGACGCGCGGCGCGACGTCAGATCGTGACGGTGTCGAGTGCGGAGGTCATGCGGGTTGCATCGGCCTCCGCCTTCTGAAGGCCGGCAAGCAGCGTCTGGCGGATGGTTTCCAGCCGGGCCTTGTCCGTGATCTTCAGGCCGAACAGGTCCTTGACGTAGAAGACGTCAACCGCCCGCACGCCATAGGTCGTGATGTGGGCCGAGGCGATCTGCAGCTTCTGGTCGCTGATGGTCGCGGTGATGTCATGCAGCAGGCCGGGGCGGTCGCGCCCGTTGATTTCGACCACCGTGCAGGCATTGGACGCGCGGTTGTCGATCACGACGCGCGGCGGCACATGGATGGCGCGCATGCGCCGTCCGCTGCCACGCCGCCCGCAGGTCGCGATTTCCCTGTTGATGTTAAGCTGCCCCGACAGCGCCTGCTCCACCAGCATCGACAGGCGGGCCAGTTGCTGCGGTTCCTCGAACGCCGCGCCATCGGCGTCCTGCACCCACAATGTGTCGAGTGCCATGCCGTTGGTCATGGTGTGGATGCGTGCATCGACAATGGATGCCCCCGCGATGGCGACCGCGCCTGCGATGCGTGAAAACAGCCCCGGATGGTCGGCGGCATAGATCGTGACCTCTGTCACGCCCCGCGCCGGAATCGGCTGGGATTCGACCGTCAGCGGGGACTGCCGGGCCTCGGATTCGGTAATGAGCTGGATATGGCGGCGGTGGGTGTCGCGATCGAACGACAGCCAGTAGCTGCCATAGCCCAGCCACATGAAATGCGCGATGTCACCTTCGGGCAGGCCATCTTCGGCCAGCCATTGCGCCGTCGCCGCCTTGGCGCGCGCGACGCGGACATCGCGTTCCGTCGTGGCCATGCTGCCCTCCAGCACTTCGGCCACGCGCATGTACAGTTCATTGAGCAGCGTCGCCTTCCACGCGTTCCACACGCGCGGGCCGACCGCGCGCATGTCCACGATCGTCAGCAGCAGCAGAAGGCGCAGGCGCTCGGGCGACTGGATGATGTCGGCAAGGTCGAGGATCGTCTTGGGGTCGTCGATGTCGCGCTGGAACGCCGTATGGCTGAGCAGCAGGTGATGCAGCACCAGCCACGACACGGTCTCGGTCTCCTCGCTGTCCATGCCGAGTTCGGGACAGACATGCAGCGCGATTTCCGACCCGATTTCCGAATGGTCCCCGCCGCGTCCCTTAGCGATGTCATGCAAAAGGACCGCGACATACAGCGCCCGGCGCGAATGCAGGTTGCGCGCCAGTTCATAGGCCAGCGGGATCTCGTCCGCCATCGACCCGTGCTCCACCCGTTCAAGGATGCGCAGCGCGTCGATGATGTGCTCGTCCACCGTGAAGACATGGTAGGTGTCGAACTGCATCTGCCCCACGATCCGCGACCAGTCGGGCAGCAGGCGTCCCATCAGGCCGGTTTCGTTGAGGATATGCAGCCAGTAGGCGTTCCCCTTGCGGCGCCCTTCGTCCATCTGGTGGAAACTCGGCGCGTCATCGCCCTGCACGGCGGCGGGCGGCGTGCCGGCGGCGCCATGGCGGGCACGTTCGGGCGGGGCGCCACACATCAGGTCGAGGAAGATGGAAGACGCCTCCGCATTGCCGCGCAGGGTGGCGGCATGGCGTTCCCAGCGGATCAACTGCTGCATCGCCAGCGGATGGATCGGCAGCTTGCGCTTCTTCGCCCATGCCAGCAGGCGCATCATCTGGATCGGTTCATGTTCGAACGAGGTGCCGCGTTCGGGCAGGATGCGCCCGTCCATCACGGTGAATCCCGCATCGCGCATCTGCGCATCCGCCTGCGGCGCGTTGGCGATGGGGCCAAGCGCCTGGCGCAGCACGGCGGGTTCCAGCACCAGTGTGAGGCGCATGACCTCGCGCACCGTCAGGAAGTAGTGGCGCATGAAGCGTTCCACGCCCACCTGCCGGCCATGGCGGGTATAGCCCATGCGCCCGCCGACGACAGGCTGCACGTCGAAGGTCAGGCGTTCCTCCGCCCGGCCGGAGACGTAGTGCAGGTGGAAACGCACGCGCCACAGGAAATCCCATGACCGGCGCGCGCGCTTTGCCTCCTGCTCAGTCAGCAGGCCGAGCGCGCTGAACCCCGGCGCCAGCAGGTCGGAGACGTGGCGCGTGCCGAACGTGTAGCGGCACATCCAGTACAGCGTCTGCAGGTCACGCAGGCCACCGCGCCCTTCCTTGACATTGGGTTCGACAAGGTAGGGGCTGTCGCCGAAACGGTGGTGGCGGGCGGCGCGTTCGCGTCGCTTGTCGGTGATGAAGCACGCCGCCCCCGCCGTGACGCAGGCCACGATGTAGCGGGCCTCGAACATCGCGAACAGGGCGGCATCCCCCGCCAGCAGCCGTGCGTCGAGCAGCGTGGTGCGTACGGTGGTGTCGGCCTCGGCCTCCGTAATGCATTCATCGATGGTGCGGGTCGCATGCCCGACCTTCAGCCCGAGGTCCCACAGGAAATACAGGATGTATTCAACGACGCCGCGCACCTCGTCCGATGGTTCGTCCGGGGTCAGGAACAGCAGGTCGATGTCGCTGAAGGGGGCGAGCAGCCCACGCCCGTACCCGCCCGTCGCGGTGATGGCGAAGCTGATCTCCCCCTTTGCATGCGACTCGGCACGTACGCTGCGGGTCGCGAATTCGCACAGCGTGCGGATCATGCCATCGGTATAGCCCGCCAGCAGCTTGCCCGCGTCCGCGCCGCCAAGCCGGTGCGCCTCGAATTCCTCGCGCACATGGGACTGGAACCGCGCAAGATGCCGGCGGAACAGGCTGATCGCCTCCTCCCGCGGGAGTTCCGGGGCATAGGGAGCGTTCAGCCCCAGCGCATCGCGCAGGGCAAGGGTCATGTCCTCGACGGTGGAGGAGGCGTGGGCATGGCTCGGCATCGGGGTATGATCGGCGTCCTTTGGGGCGAATGGGCCGGACAAGTGTGCCGGTCTTTGCGGTTACGGGTCCAGATGTTCCTTACTGGAATGTAGGAGTTTTTTTAACCGGTAAAGGGCGTCGAGCGCAGCGCGCGGGGTCAGTTCGTCGGGATCGAGGGTGGTGACCATCTCGATCACTTTTTCCGGCAGCGCGGGCGCCGCCTCCGGCGCGGGGGCTGCCGTGTCGATCCGCTCGAACAAAGGCAGGGCGGGGGCCGCGGCATGGCGTTCCTTCTCCAGCCCCGCCAGAAGCCGTCCCGCGCGGCGCACCACGGGTTCGGGCACCCCGGCAAGCCGCGCGACATGCACGCCCCAGCTACGCCGCGCGGTGCCGGGGATGACCTCGTGCTGGAAGATCACCTCGCCCTTCCATTCACGCACGCTCATGGTGTGGGGCGACAGGCGCGGCAGGCTTTCGGCCAGTTCGGAGAGTTCGTGGAAATGGGTTGCGAATATGGCCCGGCACCGCAGCGTCGAATGCATGGCTTCGAGCACCGCCCACGCAATCGCCAGCCCGTCGAGGGTCGCCGTCCCGCGCCCGATCTCGTCCACCACCACCAGGGAACGCGGCCCCGCCTGGTTGAGGATGGCCGCCGTCTCCGTCATTTCCACCATGAAGGTGGAGCGTCCGCGCGCAAGGTCATCCGACGCCCCCACGCGGGAGAACAGGCGATCGACAATGCCGATGCGCGCCGCCTTCGCACAGACCGGCAGCCCCGCCTGCGCCAGGATGACCGCCAGCGCCGTCTGGCGCAGGAATGTGGACTTGCCCGCCATGTTCGGCCCCGTCAGCAGCATGACGCGCCGGTCGGGCGACAGGTCGCAACTGTTGGGGGTAAAGCGCGCGTCACGCGGCAGTGCGGCCTCCACCACCGGGTGGCGGCAGTCGGTCAGGTCGAACGTGGTGTCATCGCTGATGGCGGCACGGCACCATGTCCCGCCCCCGGCCAGTTCGGCGCAAGACTGCACGATGTCGAGCACCGCAAGCGCCGAGGCGATGTCGGGCAGGGCGGGTTCGGCGAGGATGCGCTGCACCAGTTCGCCAAACAGCGCGCGTTCGCGTGCGGCCGCGCGTTCAGCCGCCTCGATGATGCGCTGGTCAAGGCTGACGAGGCGGTCGGTCGAAAACCGCGCCGCACTGGCGGTCCCCTGGCGCAGGATCAGGTCCTCTCGCCCCTTGATGCGTGCGGAGGCGGCGGATGGCACCTCGATCACGTAGCCAAGCTGCGCATGGTGGCGGATCTTGAGGTTGGAGATGCCGAATTCGTCGGCATATTCCTGCTGGAGTGCCGCGATGATCCGGCGGCTGCCATCGCGCAGTTCGCGTTCGCCATCAAGTTCGGCGTCATATCCGGTGGCGATGACGCCCCCATCCTCCAGCCGCGCGGGCAGGCTGTCGGACAGGGCGCGCGCCAGCAGGGCCTCAAGCTCCGTCGCCTTGTCGAGGTGGGCTGTGGCGCGGGCGACAAGGGCGGGGATGTCCGTGCTTTCGCGCACGATGCGCGCCACCTCGCGCGCGGTGGACAGGGCGGTGCGGATGGCGGCGGCGTCACGTGGCTGCCCCCGGCCCAGCGACAGGCGGCCCAGCGCGCGCGCCACGTCCGGGGCGGGACGCAGCGCATCGCGCAGGGACTGTCGCACCTGCGGTTTGTCCAGCAGCCACGTCCACGCGTCCTGCCGCGCGGTGATGCGTCCTGTCTGGGTCAGGGGGGCTGCGACCCATTCGCCAAGAAGCCGGCTGCCTGCGGCACTGACGGTCCGATCGACCGCGGCGAACAGGGTATGCATGGTTTCCCCGTCGCGCGTGCGCAGCAGGTCGAGGCTGGCGCGCGTGGCGGGATCAAGGCCAAGGACCTCGCTGCTGTCATGGGGCTGCGGGCGCGACAGGCGCGGCAGTTGTCCCGCCTGGCTGCGGCGGATGTAGTCGATGGCGGTCGCACCTGCCATCGCCTCGCAGTCGGAAAATGTGCCGAAGGCGTCAAGGCTCGCCGCGCCAAAGGTCTCGGCCATGCGGCGGCGCGCGGCCTCGGCGTTCACGGGAATGACGGGGGGCGCGCGGCGGGGGGCGAAATCGCCCAGCGCAATGTCGTCGGCGCACAGGATTTCCGCAGGATCAAGGCGGCCCAGCAGGTCGAACAGCCCGTCGGCCGGGACGCTGGCGGTTTCGAACAGGCCGGTGGAAATGTCGATCCACGCAACCCCCAGCCGTCCCGTGCCGCGTTCGGCGACGACGCAGGCCAGCAGGTTCTGCCGCCCGGCCTCAAGCAGTTCGTCTTCCGTCAGGGTGCCCGGCGTGACCAGCCGTACGACCTCGCGCCGCAGGGGGCCTTTTGCAGCACCACGCCCCTTTCGCGGGGCCTCGGTCTGTTCGGCGACCGAGACGCGGAATCCCCGGCGGATCAGCCGCGCGAGGTAGGCGGGGGCGGCATGGACCGGCACGCCGCACATCGCGATCGGCGCGCCCGCATGCGTCCCGCGCGCCGTCAGCGAGATGTCGAGCGCTGCCGCCGCCGCCTCGGCATCGGCGAAGAACAGTTCATAGAAATCGCCCATCCTGAAGAACAGCAGGGCTTCGGGATGCTCCGCCTTGAGGGCGAACCATTGCGCCATGGCCGGGGTGGCGCCTTCGGGGGAGGGGATGGTCATGGCATGGATGTGTAAAGAGGACATTCCCGATTTTCCAGACCCAGAATCCCGATCGGCATGAAATAGGGAAGGGCGTTCACTCCGCGCGTGGTGTGGCGCGCAGGCCCAGCCGCCGCGCGATGGCGGAGGTGATGCGCCCGCCATCCATGATGCCCGTCAGGTGCAGCCCCGTGCCATAGGTAAGCGCGGCCACCACCATGACCGCGCCCAGCATCAGCGTCCGTCCCGTGCGGGTCATGTCCATCATCCGCCCCGCCGGTGTCCACTGGCACAGGGCCATGACCACCACCGCCATGATGGCGGCGCAGGCGGTCATGCGCGACAGGCGCGATATCAGGTTTTCAGTCAGGTGCATTGCCCCGTTGCGCAGCAGGATCGCGCCCAGCACGACCACGTTGACGATGGCGGCAAGGCTGCTGGCCAGTGGCGGGCCGACATGGGCCAGCGGGTGCATGAACATCAGGTTGAGCACGAGGTTGAGCGCAAGTGTGCCCAGCCCGATGATGACCGGGGTGCGGGTATCGCCCCGTGCGAAAAACCCGGGGGAGAGCACCTTGACCATCACGAAGGCCGGCAGCCCCAGCGCATAGGCGCGCAGCGACTGCGCCGACATCACCGCGTCATGGGTGGAAAACGACCCGTGCCCGAACAGCGTCATCATCACCGGGTCCGCGACAAGGATCAGTCCCAGTGTCGCAGGCAGCGTCAGGACCAGCGCATATTCGATGGCGCGGTTATGGATGGCGTGCGCGTCGTCCAGTTCCCCGCGCGCAAGGTGGCGCGTCAGCACCGGCAGCAGCGTCGTCCCCGCCGCAGCGCCGAGCACGCCAAGGGGCAGCTGGTTCACACGGTCGGCGAAATACATCAGCGACACGCTGCCCGCAGGCAGCAGGGTGGCGATGATGGTGTCGATCATCAGGTTGATCTGCGTGATGCCGCTGCCCACCAGCCCGACCGCCATGCGCCCGAGCAGCAGGCGGATGCGCGGCGTCACGCACGGCACCACCGGGTGCAGCGTCATGCCCGCGCGGTGCAGCGCGAACAGCAGGATGGCGAACTGGATCACGCCCGACGCCGTCACCCCCCACGCGGCGGCGGGCGCGACCCCGCCGACATAGGGCGGCAGAAGCAGTATGGCCGCGATTCCCACGACGTTGAAGCTGACATACGCCGCCGCCGCCACGCCGAAATGGTGCATGCCGTTGAGCACGCCCGACACCAGCGCCGCCCCGCAGATCAGCACGAGGTAGGGGAAGGTGATGCGGCTGAGCGATATGGCGAGCGTATCGCGCACCCCGTCATGGGCGAATCCGGGGGCAAGCAGGCGCAGCACGCCGGGCATGAAGATTTCGCCCAGCACCATCAGCAGCGTCAGCCATGCGATCAGTACGCTCAGCGTTTCATTGGCGAAGCGGCGGGCCGGTTCGCGCCCCTCCGTCGCCAGCAGGGAGGAGAACAGCGGCACGAACGCGGCGTTGAGCGCGCCTTCGCCAAACAGGCGGCGGAACATGTTGGGCAGGCGAAAGGCGATCTGGTAGGCGTCCTGGACCGGCCCCACCCCCATCAGCGCGGCCAGCAACTGGTCGCGCACAAGCCCGAGGATGCGGCTGAGCATGGTCCAGCCGCCAACCGTCAGGAATCCCCTAAGCACGTGCGCCGCACCCGTGGCCGCGCGGTGATGGCGGCATCAGTGGTCCATGACGGCGCGTTCGACCGCCATGCGGACGCGACGGGATTCGGGCGAGGTGATGGACGAAAACCAGTTCACCAGCGTGCCGTCGCGCCCGATCAGGTATTTGTAGAAATTCCACCGTGGCCGCGCGAGGAAGCCGCCCTGCTGCGCCAGCCAGCGGAACAGCGGAATGGCCTGCGGCCCGCGCACATGGCACTTTGCCGCCAGCGGGAAGGTGACGTGGTAATTGCGTTCGCAGAACGCGCCGATTTCCTGCGCAGTGCCGGGTTCCTGCGCGCCAAAATCGTTCGACGGCACGCCAATCACCATCAGATCATGGCTGCGCCATGTCGTCCACAGTCCCTGCAATCCCTCGTACTGGGGGGTGAAGCCACATTTCGATGCCGTGTTGACAATCAGGATCGGCTTGCCACGCAGGGTAGAAAGGTCGATCGGCTCTCCGCTCAGGGCGGGCAACGTGAAGTCATACGCACAGGTCATGGGAATTGCTCGGGCTTGGAAACAGGGATGCCGCGTGGCCAGCGGCCTTGGGGGATAGGCGAAGATTCGCCCCCCGCAGTCAAGACCCCTGCCACGCGAAGGCAGGCTTTGCACGGGGGATTTGTGTAAAACCCCTGTAACGTGTGATCCCGACATGGGGGCATGCGTCACGCGATTGCCGCGAACTCCTGCCCCACCGGACGGCTCATCAGGCGCGTGCGTGCGTCCGGCAGGTCGATTTCCCCCGCCAGCAGCAGGGCCACGGTCTCGATGATCGGGACGCAGACCCCGCGCGCGCGGGCAAGGGCCAGCAGCGCGGGCGCGGTGGTCACGCCCTCCACGACTCCGCCACCATGGGCAAGGGCCTGCTCCAGCGTCCTGCCCCGCCCCAGCGCGAGGCCCAGCGTGGAATTGCGCGACGCCGCCCCCGTGCAGGTCAGGATCAGGTCCCCGATTCCCGCCAGTCCCGACAGCGTTTCCGCCCGTCCGCCCAGCGCATGCGACAGGCGGCCGAGTTCGGCGAGGCTGCGGGTGATCAGCGCCGCGCGCGCGTTTTCACCAAGGCCCGCGCCGATCGTGGCGCCGGCGGCGATGGCGATGACGTTCTTTGCCGCGCCACCGACCTGCACCCCGGTGGGGTCATCGCTGGCATACAGGCGAAAGGACGGCGTCGTCAGCAGGTCGGCAAGTGCGCGCGCCTGTGTCGCGCTGGCGCAGGCCAGCACTGAGGCGGCGGGCAGGCCACGGGCGATCTCATGGGCGAAGTTCGGGCCGGACAGCACGCCATGCGTCACGCCGGGATGGACCTGCGCCATGATCCCGGTCGGCAGCAGGCCGGTCGCAAGTTCCACGCCCTTGCAGCACGCGATCATCGGCGCGACGGGGGGCACGCGCGCGCAGACACCGCGCAGGTGCTGCGTCGGCACGGCAAGGAGGATCGCATCGGCGCGCGCCGGCATTTCGCCGGACAGGGTGACACGGTCCGGCAGGGGCGCATCGGGCAGGCGGGGCAGGATGCGCGTGTCCGGCAGCGGTTCGGCCCGACGCGCCCACAGATGCACATGCGCGCCCGCCCGCGCCGCCTGTATCGCAAGCGCGATGCCCCATGCCCCCGCGCCGATGACGGCGATATGCGCGCTGTTCATGCCCGTGTGCTCCTGTGGTGGCGTATCGTGACCGCACAGGCATGCGCCCGAACGCGCGCGGCATGCAAGCGTGGAGGAGCGGGCCCGGCGATGACGCCGCATGCGACCGGGCGGGAAGGTCGTGTCAGTCCGCCGTACCCGCCGGGGCGAAGCGTGCGGCCATGTCCGACAGGGGCCAGCGCGGGCGCGGGCGCAGGGCGATGTCATCGGGAACGGGCAGGCCATGCGCCCGTGCTTCGTGCATCGTCTCGATCGCGGCCCAGGCCACCATGACCGCATTGTCCGTGCACAGCCGCAGCGGCGGGGCGGCGAACGGCAGGCCCCGCGCCCGCGCGATCTCCGTCAGGCGCGCGCGCAGGGACGTGTTGGCCGCCACCCCGCCCGCCGCGACCAGGCCCCGCGCATCGGGCATCATGTCCAGCGCATGTTCGATTCGGTCGGCCACGATATCGCTGACCGCCATCTGGAAACTTGCAGCCAGACCCGCCGCCACGTCATGCGGCAGGGCCGCGCGGTCATAGGGGGCAAGTTTCTGCGCCACCGCCGTTTTCAGGCCGGAAAAAGAGAAATCGCATCCCGTCCGCCCCATCAGCGGACGTGGCAGGGCAAAGGCGGACGGGTCGCCGTGTCGTGCGAGGGCCTCGACCGCCGGGCCGCCGGGCCAGCCAAGGCCGAGCATCTTGGCCACCTTGTCAAACGCCTCGCCCGCCGCGTCGTCGATCGTGCCCCCCAGCCTGCGGTACCGGCCCACGCCCTCGACCGCGATGCACTGGCAATGTCCGCCCGACACCAGCAGCAGGAGGTAGGGGAACGGCGCGCCATCGGGCGTGATCCCCGGCAGGCGGGCCGTCAGGGCATGGGCCTCGATATGGTTGACGGCAATGAACGGGCGCCCCAGTGCAAGGGCAAGTCCCTTGGCGAAGTTCGCGCCGACGATCAGGCCCCCGATCAGGCCGGGGCCACAGCTTGCGGCGATCGCGCCGATGCCGGCGGGTTTCATCCCGGCCCGGTCCAGCACGTCGCGCACCAGCGCGGGCAGCGCGCCGAGGTGCGCGCGCGCCGCGATTTCGGGCACGACCCCGCCGAATGGCACATGTCCGGATTGCGTTAATGTCGCCTCTGCCATGATGGTGCCGTCGGCCGAAACGATGGCGCAGGCCGTGTCATCGCAAGAAGATTCAATCGCCAGCACGGGTGATGGCAGGTCGGGTGCGGGGGCTGGGCGCTGGCTCATCGTGCAAAATACCGTCCGTTCGGGGCGAATGTCATCTTTCCTTTATCGCGATGGGGTAATAGACACGCGATATGGATTTCGCAAAGTCTTCCGCCCCAGCTCCGTCGTCCGCGCTGCAGAAAGTCGCGGCCGAGGCCGCTGCACGCCAGCGAAAGGACGCCCCCCGCGCCGAGCCGCACCGCAGGCAACTGCCGCTGAAGGTGGGAACGCGCGCGTCCCCGCTGGCACTCGTGCAGACGCGCGCGTTCCTGACGGTGCTGACGCGCTTCTGCCCGGTCCTGCGCGACATGGGCGCGTTCCAGGAACACCAGATCAGCACGACGGGCGATCAGGTGCTCAACCGCAAGCTGGCGGAAATTGGCGGCAAGGGGCTGTTCGCCAAGGAAATCCACGAAGCCCTGCTCGACGGGCGGATCGATTTTGCGGTCCACAGCCTCAAGGACCTGGAGACGACGCTGCCGCCGGGGCTGGTGCTGGCGTGCACCCTGCGGCGCGAGGATGCGCGCGACGTGCTGATCCTTGGCCCCGACTGCCCCACGCCCGACCCGATGGACCCGTATTCCGCGCTTGCCCCCGGTGCGCTGGTGGGATGTGCGTCCGTGCGGCGGCAGGCGCAGATGCTGCATGTCCGTCCCGACCTGCGGTTCGGCCTGCTGCGCGGCAATGTGCAGACGCGCCTCGACAAGCTGGCGGCGCGGCAGTGCGACGCCACCCTGCTGGCGCTGGCGGGCCTGCGTCGCCTGGGGATGGAGGATCGCGCCGACGTCATCCTCGATCCCACCATCATGGTGCCCGCCGCGGGGCAGGGGATCGTCGGTGTGACGGTGCGCGAAAGCGATATCGAACTGCGCGAACTCCTTGCCGCGATCGAGGATTACGAGGCCCGCGCCGTCGCCACGGCGGAGCGCGCGCTGCTTGCGGAACTTGACGGGTCGTGCCGCACGCCGATCGGCGGGTATGCGCGCCTGATCCCGGTGGTGGCCGGTGGCGCGCCGGAACTGCACCTGACGGGCCTTGTCGCGCGGGAGGACGGGTCCTTCCTGCTCAAGCGTTCCATCAGCGGTGCGCCGTCCGATGCCGCGCGCCTTGGCCATGCGCTGGGCCGCAGCCTGCGGGCCGACAGCCCGCCGGACATCTTTGCCGAATAGGCCCCACGCGCCGCCGTCGCGTGACAGGGCGGGCGTGCTGGTGACGCGCCCGCCCCCCGGCCTTGCCGAAACGATGGAAGCCACTGCCGCGCAGGGGTGGCGTCCCGTTGCCGCCCCGATGCTGGATATCGTGTCGTGTCCACTGGCGCCGGGCGGTGCCGCCCCGCCGGCAGCGCCGCCGCAGGCCGTGGTCGTGACCAGCAGCCAGGCCATCTCCGCCATTGCATTGCCGGACCTTGTGAACATCCCCTGCTATGCCGTCGGGGCCGCGACCGCGCGCCGGGCGCGCGCCGCCGGGTTTGTCCATGTGCAGGTCGCGCCCGAAGGCACGGCGGAGGGGCTGGGCCGGATGCTGCTGGCATGCGTCGTCCCGTCGGCGGGGGCGTTGTTGCTGGCGATGGGGCGGGGATACGGCATGGACCTTGCCCGTGGCCTGCGCGATGCCGGATTCCGGGTCCGGCGGCGCGTGGTCTATCGCGTGACGCGGCGCAGGCGGCTGGATGCACGCGCCGGTGAGATGCTGCGACGGGGGCAGGCGGGGGCGGTGCTGTTCTACTCCCCGCGCACGGCGCAGGCGTTCATGGAGGCGTTGACGTCCGCCCTGCGCATGGCGCTGGTGCAGGTGCGCGCCATCGTCATTTCCGCACGCACGGCCCATGTGCTCGACGCGGCGCAGTGGAAGTCGGTGGAGGTCGCCCCCACCCCTGACAGTGCGGGCATGCTCGCCTGCCTTGGCGCGCGGGGCTGAGGGGCAGGGCACAAAAAAGCCCGGCGGGGTGATCCCGCCGGGCCTGTGCCTCCGTCACGACGAAGCGCGCCGGTTGGAAGGGCGCCGGTTTCAGGCGTGTCCGGCGGCCTGCGCGAAGGTGTTGCGCTTGTGGTGCCACAGTGCCGCGAAATCGACGGGCTGCAGCAGGACCGGCGGGAATCCGCCATCGCGCGTCGCGTCATTCACGATGTTACGCACGAACGGGAAAAGCAGGCTCGGGGTTTCGATTTCGAGGATCTGCTCAAGGATGTGTTCGGGCGCCCCCGTTACCGTCACCAGCGCACAGTAGTACAGTTCGACAATGAACACCTGACGGGCGGCCGCCTGCGTGTCCGGGGTCACGGGCGGCAGCGATGCCTCGATCTTCGTGTGCAGGGTCACCTCGTACAGGGGCTGTTCACGGGTGATCTGCCGTGCCTGCACGTCGATCTGCGGCTGCATGGTGGGGGTTTCCGTCTGCAACTGCTGGAAGATCAGCGGCGCATTCGGAACCTCGAACGAGAGATCCTTGACGTACTGGATGTTGATCGTCCTGAAGATCTGCGGAGCGGCCTGTTCCTCCTGCGGTGCGTCGGCGTTCTTCGGAAGGTCGGAAGGCTTGTCGGTCATGTGGCTCTTTGTTCCCTGAGACGGAAAAGGGGGAAGGAAAACGGGTGTTCCAAGCCGGTAGCATGCCTCCACGCGTTCGCCAACCATGTCGCGTCGTGGTGCAATTCCCGCGATATGCGCATTAAACGCTTCTGTCGCATTGTCTTGGCAGCGGGCGTTGCCTATGTTTGCCGAAGGATTTTTTTAACGGGTCGGGGTTCTCCCGCTCGCGGGTATGGACAGGCGGCATGGATTTTCTATTCGGGCATTTCCCCCTTGATCTGGTGTTCCTGGGGCTGATCGCCGTGTTTCTGGTGCTGCGCCTGCGGGGTATCCTGGGCCGGCGTGTCGGCGCCGAACCCGCGCCGCAGCCGATACGTCCGGCGGCCGCCCCCGCCCCGGTGATCGAGGGGACGCCCGAACCCGTGGCGCCTGCCACGACCTATGACATTCCCACGCCCGATACCCGCGTGGGGCAGGTGCTGTCCGCGATTGCCGCGCGCCAGCCGGGATTTACGCCCGACAGCTTCATCAGGGAGGCGGAGGCCGCCTTTCGCCAGATCGTCCATGCCTATGCCGTGGGCGATGTCGAAACCCTGCGCCAGCACCTGACCGAAAGCACGTTTACCGCGTTCGAGGCCGCAATCGTTTCGCGCCAGCAGGCGCATGAGACCATGCGCAGCGAGATCCGTGACATCACCGACATGGCGATCACGGATGCGGAACTCTCCCCCGATGCCAGCGTGCCGTATGCCCGCATCGAGGTGCGTATCGTGTCCGACCAGGTCAGCGTGACGCTCGACCAGAACGGGCAGCCGGTCGCGGGTGTGGATGCCGTGACCGAGTTTTCGGACCTGTGGACGTTCGAACGGATCCTCGGCGTTGCCGTCACCGGCGCGCAGTGGCGTCTTGGCGCCAGCCGCAGCGCCTGACCTTCCCGCCTTCCTCCCAAGAAACACCAGCCAGAGACTGTTCCCGATTGACCATGAAGCCTGTACCTGTTCTTGCGTCGGCGCTCCTGTGTGCGTGCTATGGCCTTGCCCCGCAGATGGGGCTCCGAACCGCCCATGCGGCCTCCCACGGGCAGAACAGGTTTCCCGCCAAGACCAAGGCCATTTCATTTGCAAAGGTTCCGGGCTGGGATGCCGACAGTACGGCGCAGGCGCTTTCGGTCTTTGTGGAGGAATGTCACAAGCTCGGCTCCCTGCCGGCTGACAGCGCGCTTGGCGATGGCACGGCCCGGGTGGGCAACCATGTCGGCGACTGGCTGGCGGCGTGCGATGCCGCGCGCAGGGTCGCACCCGATAGTGATGCCGCGGCGCGCGACTTCTTCCAGACATGGTTCCGGCCCTACCGCATCGGCACGCCCGACCGGCAGGGGACGCTGTTCACCGGGTATTACGAACCTGAAATCCGTGGCTCCCTTAAACGCGGCGGGATCTACCAGACCCCGGTCTATCGCCGGCCGGCCGACCTGCAGCGCGTGCGCGACGCACAGGGCCACATGCAGACCGGCCGGTGGGAAGGCAAGAAATTCGTCCCCTACGCCACCCGTGCGCAGATCGATGGCGGGGCGCTTGCGCATCACAAGCTGGAACTGCTGTGGGTGGCCGACCCGGTTGACCTGTTCTTCCTGCAGGTGCAGGGCGCGGGGCGTGTGCGCCTGCCCAACGAGAAGGTCGTACGCCTCAGCTTCGACGGGCATAACGGGCAGCCCTATGTCCCGCTTGGTCAGGTGATGGTGCAGAAGGGCTACCTTGAGGAAGGCCATGTCAGCCTGACGGCGATTCGCGCCTGGCTGGAGGAGCATCCCGAACAGGCCCGCAGCGTGATGGAGCAGAATCCCAATTACGTCTTCTTCACTGAACTGCCGTCGGACACCACCGATGTGGGGACGCCGGGTGCGCTGGGCGTGCCGCTGACGCCGGGGCGTTCGCTGGCGGTGGACCGCCATGCCATCCCGCTGGGTGCGCCGGTGTGGATCGATACGGCCGTCAATGCGTCGGGCCATGTGGAAGCGTGGAAACGGCTGGGATTCGCGCAGGACCTGAGCCGTGACGTCAAGGGAACCGGAAGCGTGGACCTGTATCTTGGCTGGGGTCCGGAGGCGGCGCAGGATGCCGCGGCCCAGCATTCCGTTGGCCAGTTGGTCGTGCTGCTGCCCCGCAAGGCGGCGCAGGATGCAGGGAATGGCAGGGACTCCGGGGATAACGCACCCTGACCGGTCACGACCGATCGCGCGACAACAAGGGGTAGAGAACCATGGCCGGGCGGTCCACCACCACGGCGGCCGGCCCACAGGGGCCCGTGCCGCCACGCACCATACGTTATCGCGAGGGGCCGCACCAACTGGTGCGCGGCGACTGCCTGAAGGTCCTGCGCCGGATGCCGGCCGACAGTGTCGATGTCGTGGTGACATCGCCGCCGTACAATATCGGCCTGCGCTACAGCACCTATAACGATACGCTTGATGAACAGGGCTATCTCGACTGGATGGTGGCGATCGCACGCCAGGTCCGGCGCGTGCTGAAACCTGACGGGTCGTTCTTCCTCAATATCGCCGGGTCATCGGCGCAGCCATGGCTGCCGTTCGAACTCGCGGTAAGGCTGCGCGCGCTGTTCGCGCTGCAGAACCATATAAGCTGGGTGAAGTCGATTTCGATCGGGACGGAAACGTTCGGCCATTTCAAGCCGGTCAACAGCCACCGCTATCTCCATCGCAACCACGAACACCTGTTTCACCTGACCCGGTCGGGGAATGTGAACCTCCGGCGGCTTGATGTCGGCGTGCCCTATATGGACAAGTCGAACATCGCACGCCGCGGGCACCGGCAGGACCGGCGCTGCCGGGGGGATACGTGGTTCGTCCCGTATGAAACGGTGCAGGGCAGGGCGCAGAAATACAACCACCCCGGCACCTTCCCCGTCAGCCTGCCGCAGATGTGCATCCGCCTGCATGGCCGCCCCGATGCGGTGGTGCTGGATCCCTTCATGGGGACGGGTACGACCATTGTCGCCGCCCTGCGCGAAGGGGCGCGTGGAATCGGCATCGACCTTGACAGTGGCTATGTCGAGATCGCGCGCGAACGCGTGCGCGCGGCCCTGCGTGAAAGCGGCGCATGAGGCGCATTCCCGGTTATTGATTTTTTCACTTGTTTTCATTGAAACGATTATTTTGACAAATGCTCCGCCGATCGGTCAGAACATCCCCGAACACAGACGGGGGAATACAGGGACATGTCGGTAAGGAAGGCGATTCTGGGGATCGTGGCCGCCGGGGGCGTAGCGTACGGCGGCACTGTCGCCTATCTGACCCATTTCGATCATGAAACGGCGCCCGCGCCGGCAGGGGCGGGTGTCGATGCCGTTTCGGCCACGGCGCTGAACGTCCTGCGCGAGGCGCGGTGCGATTACTGTCACGCGGCGAAGGTGGAACTGCCGTTCTATTTCAAGGTGCCGGTGGCCAACCAGTTGATGAACCGCGACCGCGACCAGGGCCTGCGCCATTTTCGTGTCGAGCCCGTGATCGAGGCCCTGCAGACCGGCAAGGTCCCCGGCGAGGAAGCCATGGCCCGGATCGAGGAAGTGGTGCGCCAGAACCGCATGCCGCCCTCGCTGTACCTGCTGATGCACTGGCATGCCCGCATGTCCACCGAACAGCGTGACGCCGTCCTGTCATGGATCGCGCAGGAACGGCGCGAACATTACGCAACGCCGGGGGTTGCGTCGCGCTTTGCCGCCGAACCGGTGCAGCCCGTGCCCGAATCCCTGCCTGTGGATGCGAACAAGGTGGCGCTGGGGCAGCGGCTGTTCTTTGAAAAGAAGCTGTCGGAAAACGGGGAACTGAACTGCGCAAGCTGCCACAGCCTGCAGCATGCCGGCATGGACGGCCTGGTCACCGCGACGGGCATCTTTGGGCAGAAGGGGCCGATCAACGACCCGACGGTGTTCAATGCCGCGCTGAACAAGAGCCAGTTCTGGAACGGGCGTGCCGCGACGCTGGCGGATCAGGCGGCGGGGCCGGTGATGAACCCGCTGGAAATGGGATCGCATGACTGGAACGCCGTGGCCGACCGCCTGCGGGCCGATCCGACCTATGTCACGGATTTCCAGACCGCCTTCGGCAGTGCGGACATCAACCAGGATACGATCACCGCTGCGATCGCCGAGTTCGAAAAGACGCTGCTGACGCCCGACAGCCGGTTCGACCAGTACCTGAAGGGCGATGACACCGCGCTCAACACGCAGGAAAAGCACGGCTACGAACTGTTCAAGAATATCGGCTGCTCCGGCTGTCATACCGGCGCGTCGATGGGCGGGCAGGCGTTCGAGGTCATGGGCCTGGAGGGTGACTATTTCGCCGCGCGTGGCGGGGCGATCACCGACGCGGACAAGGGACGCTTTACCGTCACCCACCAGCAGCAGGACATGGAACGCTTCAAGGTGCCCAACCTGCGCAACGTGGCCCTGACCGCGCCGTATTTCCATGACGGCAGCGTCAAGACGCTTGATGGCGCGGTGCGGGACATGGCGCGTTACCAGACGCCGGACCACGATATCTCCGACCAGGACGTGGCCGACATCGTCGCCTTCCTCAACACCCTGACGGGCAAGTATCAGGGACAGACCCTGACGCTGGAACAGCCCGGCGCGCAGTAAGGACTTTCTGGCCTGCCGCCGCCAACGGCGTCCTGCCGGTTCTGGCCCCTTCGCATCATGCGGCGGGGTTTTTTGATGCCGGCATGGCAGTATGTCATGATAAGGAACGGCGACAGGATCCCATCCTGTCGTGTGGCGCATGTCTGGCTGTTTTGCGCGTCATCATCTGCCGGGAAAACGGGAATAGCGGGCGCGGGAGGAAGGTGAAGGTGCGGCGGCGTCGGATACTCAATCAGGATGAGCAGGCGCTGTGGGCGGCCTTTACGCAGGATATTTCGCCCTTGCGCCCGGCCCGCGCCGCGCCGCGCGCGCCACTGTCGGCCCCGCAGGGGGCATCCCCGGCGCAGGAGGGCGCGCCAGCATCGAAGATGGCGGTGCCTGCCGATGGCATCCGCCGCCTCACCCCGCCCGGACTGCACCAGCGGTCCATTCATGGCAGGACAGACCATGACCGTGCGCTTGAAATCGGGGTCCGGCGTCCCGGCCTTGACGATACAAGCTGGCGCGGGCTGGTCAGCGGACGGCTGCGTCCGCAGCGGCGGCTGGACCTGCATGGGCAGATCGCGCAGACGGCGTTCTATCGCCTGCATACCTTCCTGTTGCAGGCGCGGGCCGACAATGTGCGGTGCGTGGAAATCATCACCGGGCTGGGCAGTGGCGTCAATGGCGGCATCCTGCGCCGCGAACTTCCGCTATGGCTGGGGCGTGCGGATCTGCGGCGCTTCATCCTTGCGGTGGTGCATCCGCATGCGGCCAACCAGGGGGCGGTCCGGGTACTGCTGCGTCGGCAGTCGCGCGCCTGAGAGGCTGTTCCGAAAGAGACAAAAGTTTCTGGGTGCCCCCTTTTGATCGGAAAACGCGGCGTTCTTTGAAGCTTCTTGAAAAAAGCTTCACCAAAAACTTTTATAATTTCAATGGGCTACGGGTGCCGCCCTCAGCCCATGCGCCAGTCGGGCAGGTGGGTCGAAAGCCAGCGCCGCAGCGCCATGATGGAGGTCACATCGCCCGCCATCTGACGGTAGGACGCCGTGCATGCCTCCGCATCAAGCAGCCTGCGTCCCGTGCTGCCGGCCATGGTGCGGATGTCCGCGCCGTCGATGGCAATGTCGGTGGCGTGACGCCATTCCGCGACCAGCGGCGGCGGGGTCAGCATCGGCAGCACCAGCCCGATATCCAGCGACGCCGCCCCGGCCAGCGCCGTCCACGCCCCATAGAGCAGGGTGGACAGGGCCGAATGGTTTTCACGCAGCAGCACGTCATGCATGCATGGCACGTGCTGCCCGCCGATATCGAGCGCCACGCTGTCGGTCAGGGTAAAGAGCGCGGGATAGCCATCATGCGACAGGGCCTCGATCGCCGTGCGCGTTTCGGCGGACCCCTGCGGGTAGAGGATCTGGATCACATCGACCTGGTTGTCCCGCAGCGCCGTGATCGCATCCGTGACGCTGGCAAGGCCGGGCACGGGAATGGGACGCAGGCCGAACAGCGTCATGCCAAGGACGGTCGGCAGTTCGATGCCCGTCAGGGTGGACACCGCGATGCGCACCGGGCGGTCACGCATGAAATTTTCAAGGTTGTGGTGAAGCTGCGCGCGCCCGATCACCACCGGCGACAGCAGGCTGAAGAACAGGGGCAGCCAGCGGGTGTAATCGAAATGGATGCGCGGCGCCCCCGACAGGGCGGCGACCAGTGCCGCCCCCGGCACCGCCAGCGCGGTGGTCCCATCGGGCGGGGTCTGGGTATCGAACAGGTTGGCCGCCGTGACGCCATCCTGTCCCACGGTCATGCGGGTTGAAACCACCTGCCCGTGGCCGAAGGCGCGTTCAAGTTCCGGGGCCAGCAGGTTGCCCCACCGTCCCGCCGGGCTGCCCCTGTCGCCACCCAGCAGGAGTTGCGGGCTGGTGACCGACTGCGCCTGCGCCGGCAGCCGCTTGGGGGGCAGTTCGGAGGCCCTTGCCCGTCCCGCAAGGGCCGCCGCCGCGAAGGGCAGGGCCGCGAGCACGAAATCCCGGCGCCGTATCACATGCCCGCCCGGCCGTGCGGGCCGGACGGGGCATGGGGATGATGGGTCATCTGGTGGGGGTGGGGACAAGTTGTGGCTACTCCGCGTCATCGGGTTGGGAACGGGATGCTGGCCGCGCATTGCGGCAGCCATGCGGCCAATTTAGGGCCAGCGCACCTCCGGGGGAAGGCTCATCAGGATGGCTTCGGTATTCCCGCCGGTTTTCAGGCCGAACAGGGTGCCGCGGTCATGCAGCAGGTTGAACTCCACATACCGTCCGCGCCGGATCAGTTGCGCCTCCCGCTGGGCGGGGGTCCATGGTTCCATCATGCGGCCGCGCACGATGTCGGGATAGGTTTCGAGGAAGCCAAGCCCCACGTCACGGGTAAAGGCGAAGTCGGCATCGGCGTCGCCGCTGTGCAGGCGGTCATAGAAAATACCGCCAAGCCCGCGCGGTTCGTTGCGGTGGGGCAGGTGGAAATACCTGTCGCACCAGTCGCGAAAGCGCGGATAATATTCGGGGTCGTGCTTTTCGCACGCTGTGCGGAACCCGTCATGGAAACGCCGGGCGTCGGCAATGGCCTCCGCACTGTCGGGAAACATCGGCGTGATGTCGCCGCCGCCACCGAACCAGCCTTCGGTCGTGACGATCATGCGGGTGTTGAAATGCGCGGCCGGGACCAGCGGGCTGCACATATGCGCAACAAGGCTGATGCCGGTTGCAAAAAAGCGCGGGTCTTCGGACGCGCCGGGGATGGAGTGGCGGAATTCCGGGCTGAACATGCCCGACACGGTGGAGACGTTGACCCCCACCTTTTCAAACACCCGCCCGCGCATCAGGCTGATGACGCCGCCGCCGCCGGGGGATCCGTCCTCATTCGTGCCCCGGTTCCATGGCGTGCGTTCGAAACGGCCCGGCGCGCTGCGCCCGTCAAGCGTGGGGGCATCGTCGCGCGCGGCCTCGTCCTCGATCTGTTCAAAGGCGGCGCAGATACGGTCGCGCAGGCTTTCGAACCATGTGCGGGCCGCCTCCTTCATGGTGTCATGGGCAAGGGGCGGGCGGGCGTTGGTCATCTGGGTCATTGTTTTCAGGTCTGGCTTCAGCTCTGGGTCCGTGAAAGGGTATGGGTGCCTGTTTGTCCTTTCGATTGCAAGACAGGTCGTGCCGCCGCTAGGAAAAGGCAACGGCGGCGGGTATGTTCGGCGCCAGATGAACACGCGGGTTCCTGCCCGGTGCCGATACGGACATGACCGGACCAAGATGCTGCCTTTTCCTGCCTGTGACGAAGCCTGAACCCGGATGATACGGTTCCTGCCTTTCCTTCCGGCCGCGCCGGGTCCCCGCCCGCGCGCCCTCCGCGCCGCTGCTGCCTGCCTTGTCCTGTCGGCCCTCGCCACGGGGCAGGGCAGTCCCGCGCGCGCGCAGTCCGCAACCCCGGTCCCGCCCCATTCGTGGAGCTTTACGGGACCGCTGGGCACGTTCGACATGGCGGCGGTGCAGCGCGGATACGTGGTCTATGACCATGTCTGTTCCTCCTGCCACGGCATGACGGCGCTGACCTATGGCGATCTTGGTGGCATGGGCCTGACGGAGGAGCAGGTGCGCCGCATCGCCCATGCGCATCAGGTGCCCGCAGGCGTGGATGCGGCGGGCAAGCCGGTGAAGCGCCCGGCCACCGCCGATGACCACCTGCGTTCGCCCTATGCCACGCCTGCCATTGCGGCGGCGGCCAACCATGGCGCGCGGCCGCCGGACCAGTCGCGGCTGGAGATGGTCTATCCCGGCGGGGCGGATCGCATGCGCGCGCTGCTGCTGGGATACGGGCAGGCCCCGCCGCCGGGCACGCAGGTCCCGGCGGGCAGTTTCTATAACCCCTATGCCGTCAACGGGCTGATCGCCATGCCGCCGCCGCTGCATGATGGCGGCGTGACCTATGCCGACGGCACGGCCCCCACCGCGGCGCAGCAGGCCGATGATGTCGTCACGTTCCTGACGTGGGCGGCCCATCCCCATCTGGAGGAACGCCACCGCACGGGTGTGCGTGTCATCGTGTTCCTGCTGGTCCTGCTTGTGCTTACCTTCTGTCTGAAACGGAGAATATGGTCCGATGTCCACTGAACCCGCCCACCCGTCTGATGTGATCGAGCCCGTCATCGGCCTGATCGGAGGCTCCGGCCTGTATGACATCGAAGGGCTTGAAGACAAGGAATGGCGCACGGTCGAAACCCCGTGGGGCAAGCCGTCGGACCAGTTGCTGTTCGGCCGGCTTGATGGCGTGCGCTGCGTGTTCCTGCCGCGCCATGGCCGTGGCCACCAGCTGCCGCCGACGCGCCTGAACTACCGCGCCAATATCGATGCGCTGAAGCGTTCGGGGGTGACGGACATCGTCTCGCTCTCCGCCGTGGGATCGCTCAAGGAAGAACTGCCGCCGGGCCATTTCGTGGTCATCGACCAGTTCATCGACCGTTCGTTCGCGCGCGAAAAGACGTTCTTCGATACGGGCTGTGTCGCCCATGTCAGCATGGCCGACCCGCTATGCCCGCGCATTGGCGACGTCCTCGAAGGGCAGTGCCGGGCGCTGGGGCTGGATGTCACGCGCGGCGGCACGTACCTGGTGATGGAAGGGCCGCAGTTCTCCACCCGCGCGGAAAGCAACCTGTATCGTTCATGGGGATGCTCGGTCGTCGGCATGACCAACATGCCCGAAGCCAAGCTCGCCCGGGAGGCGGAGATGTGCTACGCCACCGTCGCGATGGTGACCGACTATGACTGCTGGCACGATGGTCATGACAGCGTGACGGTCGATGCGGTGGTCAAGGTGATGCAGGAAAATTCCAGCCGGGCGCGTGCGCTGGTGCGTGCGGTCATCCCGCAACTGGGCAAGCCGCGTGGCCCGTGCCATGCCGGATGTGACCGTGCGCTGGAACATGCCATCATCACCGCGCCTGACAGCCGCGATCCCGCCCTGCTGGCGAAGCTGGATGCGATCGCGGGACGGGTGCTCGCACGCGGCTGAGGCTGCTTGTGCCCATCCCTTCTTGGGGGATGGGCAAGACTGAAATCATTTAAAAGTTTTTGGGTACCGCCTTATTTCCAAAAAGGCGGTGTATTTCGAAGCTTTTTGGAAAAAGCTTCACCAAAAACTTTTATTCATTTACAGCCAGTGCTCGAAAAAGCTGAGCGTGCGCTGCATCGCAAGTGTTGCGGCGGTTTCGTTGTAGCTGGCGCGGTCGGTGCAGCCGAAGCCGTGATCCGCCCCTTCATAGACAAAGATCTCGATATCTTCGTGCGCGGCGCGGATGGCGTCGATGTCGCCGGACGGGATGTGGGCGTCATCCGCCCCGAAATGCAGTTGCACCGGGCAGTTGGGCGTCAGCGCGCGTTCCGCCGCGATCCCCCCGCCATACCATCCCACCGCCGCGGCGAAGGTGGTGGTGCGGCATGCGGCTTCCCACGCCAGCGTCCCGCCCCAGCAGAACCCCATGATCCCCTTCTTTTCCGTCGTCAGCGCATCCGCCGCGGAGGTAAGGTCCAGGAGTGTCCCCTCCAGCGGTGTCTGCGCGCGCAGGGCAAGCCCTTCCTTCATCCCTTCGGCGGAATAGGGAAGGATCACGTCACGGCGCGCCCGGTCGAAAATCGCGGGTGCGATGGCCTGATACCCTTCGCTCGCCAACTGGTCGCAGACGGCGCGGATATAGGGGGTGACGCCAAAGATTTCCTGCACCACCACCACGGCGCGCCGCGCATCGGGACGCCCCGCGCGATAGGCGGAAAATTTGTGCCCGTCCGTGGCGGTCAGGGTGATGATCGATCCCATATATGTCTCCCTCTGGTGTGGGCTGGTCGTGCATGATGTGACGACCCCATGCGGCCATCGGTGAAGGCCAGACCTATATCACATTCACCGCCGCCCCTGACACAGGCGGTACCGCGGGTGTGATGACGGCGTGCGCGGGACTCGGGCGGTGGCGCGGGGTGCAGGGGACGCATGCAGCCCGTGCGGGGCCGGGGGCGGTGGTGAAGGAATGTTGTTAACATATTGATTTAAAATAATATTTTATGGATTGGCCTGCGCCCCCATGCGGGCCGCGTCGTGGGGATGGGAAACTTGATCGTGAATCCTGCTGCTTCCCTTGACACCCAAAAGAGGTCTTCCTATCTGCTCTTTAGCACTCTCATGAGGGGAGTGCTAACGCGATGCGGCCTGGCGCGCGCGCCAAACCGGTGGCGTTGCTTAATTCAAGGGCGTTACCTTTTTTAGATTATGGAGCGATCCATCCAATGACGAAATTTCGTCCCCTGCATGACCGCGTGGTTGTCCGTCGCCTCAAGAGCGAGGAAAAGACAGCCGGTGGGATCATCATCCCCGAGACCGCCAAGGAAAAGCCGATGGAAGGCGAGGTTATCTCGGTCGGAGCGGGTGCCCGCAACGAACAGGGCCAGATCGTTGCCCTCGACGTCAAGGCTGGTGACCGTGTGCTGTTCGGCAAGTGGTCCGGCACCGAAGTCACGATCGATGGCGAAGAGCTGCTGATCATGAAGGAAAGCGACATCATGGGCGTTGTCGCCTGATCTCGCGCACCTGCGTCTGATTCGAAAAAATAACCTTTCCTACTGGAGAAAATGAAAATGGCTGCCAAGGACGTAAAGTTCGGCGATGAAGCACGTCGGCGCATGCTGCGTGGCGTGGATATCCTGGCCGATGCGGTCAAGGTAACACTGGGTCCGAAGGGACGTAACGTCGTCCTCGACAAGAGCTTTGGCGCACCGCGCATCACCAAGGACGGTGTCTCGGTCGCCAAGGAAATCGAACTGGCTGACAAGTTCGAGAACATGGGCGCGCAGATGGTGCGCGAAGTCGCCAGCAAGACCAACGACATCGCCGGTGACGGCACGACCACCGCGACCGTCCTGGCGCAGGCGATCGTGCGCGAAGGTGCCAAGGCCGTTGCCGCCGGCATGAACCCGATGGACCTCAAGCGCGGCATCGACAAGGCTGTCGGCGCGGTTGTCGAGGAACTGAAGAAGAACACCAAGAAGATCACGACGCCTGCCGAAACGGCGCAGGTCGGCACGATTTCCGCCAACGGCGAAAAGGAAATCGGCGAAATGATCTCGCAGGCCATGCAGAAGGTCGGCAGCGAGGGCGTGATCACCGTCGAGGAAGCGAAGGGCCTGCACACCGAACTCGACGTGGTCGAGGGCATGCAGTTCGATCGTGGCTACATCTCCCCGTATTTCGTGACGAACGCGGAGAAGATGACCGTCGATCTGGACAACCCCTACATCCTGATCCACGAAAAGAAGCTGTCGTCGCTGCAGCCGATGCTGCCGCTGCTCGAGGCGGTGGTGCAGTCGGGCCGTCCGCTGCTGATCATCGCCGAGGACGTCGATGGCGAGGCGCTGGCGACCCTGGTGGTCAACAAGCTGCGTGGCGGCCTGAAGATCGCCGCGGTGAAGGCTCCGGGCTTTGGTGACCGTCGCAAGGCGATGCTCGAAGACATCGCGATCCTGACCGGTGGGCAGGTCATCAGCGAAGACCTGGGCATCAAGCTCGAAAGCGTCACGCTGAACATGCTGGGCACCGCGAAGAAGGTGCACATCGACAAGGAAAACACCACGATCGTCGAGGGTGCGGGCGAAGGCGAGGCCATCAAGGGCCGTTGCAGCCAGATCCGTGCGCAGATCGAGGAAACCACCTCCGACTACGACCGTGAGAAGCTGCAGGAACGCCTTGCGAAGCTGGCCGGTGGCGTTGCGGTGATCCGCGTCGGTGGCTCGACCGAGATCGAGGTGAAGGAACGCAAGGACCGCGTCGATGACGCGCTGCATGCGACCCGCGCCGCGGTTGAGGAAGGCATCGTCCCCGGTGGTGGCACGGAGCTGGCGCGTGCGTCCACGACGCTGGGCCACCTGCACTTCCACAACGAGGACCAGCGCGTCGGTGCGGGCATCATCCGCAAGGCCCTGCAGGCTCCGCTGCGCCAGATCGCCCACAACGCGGGCGAGGACGGTGCGGTCATCGCCGGCAAGGTGCTGGAGAACGAAACCTATGCGTTCGGCTTCGACGCGCAGGAAGGCACCTACAAGGACCTGGTCGCGGCTGGCATCATCGACCCGATGAAGGTCGTGCGCACCGCGCTGCAGGATGCGGCGTCGGTTGCCGGCCTGCTGATCACCACCGAGGCGATGGTGGCCGAGCGTCCGGAAAAGAAGGCGCCTGCGATGCCGGAAGGCGGAATGGGCGGCATGGGTGGCATGGGCGGCATGGATTTCTGATCCAGCCCCCACCCGGGACAACAGGGTCCGGGAAAAAAGGGGGAGGGTGGTTTCCGGCCGGGACCGCCTTTCCCCTCCATTTCCGGCCCTGCAGGACGCAAAAGGAGGGAAGGCGGCATGTCCGTCTTCCCTCTTTTTTTGTCATCATGAACTTTTTTTTTAGAGATGCGATTTGACAAGGGGCAGCTATTCATGCTGCCCCTATAGGCAGCACGAACGACGTGAAATCCGACTGGGTGTTTTTTCCGGATGCCCTGTTTTTTTCATGACCGTAAAGGCGAGAGCCCGAATTCCCGGTATTGGGACCGGCAAAGAGGCGCAGGAGAGTATATCGGCTATGGCAACCGGAAAAGTTAAGTGGTTCAACGCGACCAAGGGTTTTGGATTCATCATGCCTGACGATGGTGGCAAGGACGTGTTCGTGCACATCACCGCAGTGCAGGCCGCTGGCCTGCGTGGCCTGGATGAGAACCAGGCCGTCAGCTACGACATCACGATGGAACGTGGCAAGGCGGCGGCAAGCAACCTCAAGCCGCTGTAAGCCTTCGCAGGCTTGCCGAAGGATCACGGTGCTGGCGGGACGTCTGGCGTTCCGTCACCGGTTTGAAGAAACCGCGTGATCTCTCGCGCCGCATGGGCCAGTCCCATGCGGTGAACCGCGACCCCCGGCGGGAACGCGGACAGCAGGCGCGACGGGGTGCGCCGGTCCAGCAGGACGAAGACCCCACGATCCGTCTCGCTACGGATCAGCCTGCCAAAGGCCTGGCGCAGGCGCAGGCGCGCGATGCGGTCATCATACCGCGATGGCGCCCCACCCGACAGATGGATGCGTCGTTCGCGATGCAGGATATCGGGACGCGGCCACGGCACCCGTTCAAACACAACCAGACGCAACGCCTGTCCGGGCACATCCACGCCGTCACGCATGGCGTCGGTCCCCAGCAGGCACGAATTATGTTCGCTGCGGAAGATGTCCACCAGCGTCGCATTGTCCATCGGATCGACATGCTGCGCATAAAGCGGAAGGCCCGCCATCTCCAGCGGTCCGGCAAGCCGCGCATGGACATCGCGCAATCGTGATATCGCCGTGAACAGACCCAGCCCCCCACCGCCAGACGCCTCGAACAGGGTGCGATAGGCCCCGGCCAGTGAGGCCGGATCGTCATGGGCGACATCGGTGATGATGAACGCACGGCTCTGCCTGCGGTAATCGAACGGACTGGCGAGCGAGGCGCGAAGTGCTGGCATCGGCAGGTGCGTCGCGCCCGACCGGGCTTCGGCCGCTTCCCATGCGCGTTCGGCCTCGTCCTCGTCCGTGGTGTCGTTTTCATCGCGCAGGGTTGCCGATGTCACCAGCAGCCCATGCGCGGGCGCCGCCAGCACGGCGGAAAAGGGAATGGTCGGGTCCAGCCAGTGGCGGTACAGCCCCACGTCACGCTCGCCGGGTTTCTGGCCTTCGCGCCGGTCAAGGCGGATGAAGTCGATATATTGCGGCACCTGCCCCGGTTCGGCCACATGCTCCGTCCCCACGGCGCCCAGCATCGCGACCCAGCCATCCAGCCGCGCCAGCGCACGTTTGCGGATGGCGCGGATCGCGGCCTCGATGCGTTCGCGCGATGCACTGTCGAGTTGTTCCGCATCTTCCTCCAGCCGTTCCCCAAGCCGGTTGACCAGCGTGCGCAGCGGCGTGGACAGGCGCTCCAGCGCGCGGGCGAGCGTGCGTGCGGCTTCGACCAGTTCTTCGGGAACGGGATGGAGGTCACATTCCACGGCACCGCGCCGGTGGGCATTCGGGCCGCCGTGCGTGCGCGCCAGCGCCTGCCGGCGCAGCAGCACCAGCAGGGCCTCGGTCGGGTTCGACAGGACGGGTTCAGGTTCCACCACCATGGGGATCAGGTCGCCCTGTGGCGGCGGGATGTCGGGGTCTTCGGGCGGCTGGGGCTCCGGCGCGTCCGCATCGGCCAGGCGGGCGGACCATCCGGGGGCGGGCAGGGCGTGGGCAGCCATCAGCGCGGCATCCAGCGGGGTTTCAAGCTGCGGCATGCCAACCACAAGGTCATCAAGCCGCCGCTTCAGCCCGCGCGCGCGCGACCGCGCCCCTTCCGCCCCCAGCAGCCAGCGGCGCAGTTCGGCCGCCTCCAGCCCCGACAGTTCGGTGGAAAACGCGCTGTCGGCGGCATCCATCAGGTGATGGCCTTCGTCAAAGACATAGCGCGTGGGGATATTGTCCTCATTGCCGGTTCCTGCCCCGTCGAGCGCGTGCCATGCCGCCTGCGACATGACGAGGGCATGGTTTGCGATCACAAGGTCGGCCGTGCGGGCGCGGCGGATGGAATGTTCGACAAAGCAGCGCTGGTAATGCGGGCAGGCGCCATGGATGCATTCCCCCCGCCGGTCCGCGATTCCCGCCAGCAGGCCGCGCCCGAACAGGTCGCCAAACCACCCCGGCAGGTCGCCGCCCGCGATGTCGCCATCGCCACTGGCCATTGCCCAGCGGGCGATCAGGCACAGCCCGATCATCGCCCCTGCCGCCTTGGGGCCGCGTGACAGGGCGATGTTGACCGATTCCTCCATGTTGAGGAGGCACAGGTAATTTTCCCTCCCCTTGCGGATCACGACATGTTCGCGCCGCACGGCGGGTTCGGGATACAGCCGCGACAGTTCCGATTCGATCTGGCGCTGCAGGTGGCGGGTATAGGTGCTGATCCATACGGCGGCGTCATTGCGCCGGGCCCACACACTCGATGGCGCGATATAGCCCAGCGTCTTGCCCGTGCCGGTCCCGGCCTCGGCCAGGACCATGTGCGGCGCGCCCTGCTGCGCGCGCGGGGCGAAGGCGGCGGTGGCCACGTCCGCAAAATCCGCCTGTCCCGCACGGGTGCGCGCATTGGGGCCAAGGATCTCGGTCAGGCGGGCGCGGGCCTCCGCCGGGGTGACGGGATGCGGGCCGGGCGGCGGCCGGGGGGCGGTATCCTCCCACTTGGGCAGGGAGCGCCAGACGCGGATGGCATCATTGGGCTGGATCTGTTCGGCCGGGATTTCCGCCCCGACACGCAGCGCGTGGCACACGCTCTCCACCCAGGCCCAGCCCATCTGGCGCATCTTGAACGCCAGCGCCGCCATCATCGGGCCATGCGGGCCATCGTGCTGGCGCGCGATGCGTCCGAGCAGGTCGTCGGCCATGTCCAGCAGGAGGTCGGCCTCCGCACTTTCGATACGGGCGAGCGGGAAATCCAGCGCGCGGGCCAGTCCACGCACCGTAGGCGGCACGGTCCGCGCGGGCATGGCGAAGGCGAACAGTTCCAGCAGGTCCAGCCATGGCGTGGGCTGCCCCGGTGGCGGCAGGTCGAGGCGGCGCGCGGTGGCGGGCGCATGGATGACCACGGGCGCGGGCCAGTGCGCAAGTTCGCGCCGCACCTCGTCATGCGAAAGCGACAGGATCTCCCCGTCGGGCGTCAGGACCGAACAGGCGTCATGTCTGACGATCAGGGCAGGCGCGGTATCCGGCAGGGACGGTGGGGCTGTCATGATCGTGAACATATAGGGCACATGTGCCCCGATGTCGCCTGTTCCCTGTAACGGAAGTTATCTTTGGTGCCGATTATGGTGTAAGGTGATGATTGACCCGCCCTTCCGCAATTCATAGCTTTCGGCCCCATGTCAGAACAGTATCGCATTCCCTCCTCCCCGCTGCCCAAGGCATGGCCTTTCGAGGAAGCCGCAAAACTCGCGGCCCATGTCGGCGACAGGCCCGTCAGCGCCGAACGTCCCGTCCTGCTGGAAACGGGATACGGGCCATCGGGCCTGCCGCATATCGGCACGTTTGGCGAGGTCGCGCGCACGTCATGGGTCCGCCAGGCCTTTACCGCCATCACGGGCAAGCCGACGCGCCTGCTGGCGTTTTCCGATGACATGGACGCTCTGCGCAAGGTGCCCGACAATGTCCCCAACCAGGACATGCTGCGCCAGTATATCGGCCGGCCACTGTCGCGCGTGCCCGACCCGTTCGGCACGCATGAATCGTTTGCCGCCCACAACAACGCCCGGCTTCAGGCCTTCCTCGACAGTTTCGGCTTCGATTACGAATTCGCGTCCTCCACCGCCTATTACGAAGGGGGGCGTTTCGACGCGGCCCTGAAACGCGTGCTGGAGGTGCATGACGAGATCGTGGCCGTCATCGCCCCCACGCTGGGGGCGGAACGGCGCGCCACCTATTCCCCCGTCCTGCCGATCCATCCGCGCACCGGGCAGGTGATGCAGGTGCGCATGGATGCGATCGACCCGGTCGCGGGCACCGTGCGCTGGACCGATGAGGACGGCGAGACGTTCGAGACCCCGGTGACCGGCGGCCATGCCAAGATGCAGTGGAAGGCCGACTGGGCCATGCGCTGGTATGCGCTGGGTGTCGATTACGAAATGTCGGGCAAGGACCTGATCGACAGCGTGCGCCTGTCGGGCAGGATCTGCCGCATCCTTGGCGGCCGCGCCCCGGCGGGCCTGACCTATGAACTGTTCCTTGATGAAAACGGGCAGAAGATTTCCAAGTCCAAGGGCAACGGCATTTCGGTGGAGGAATGGCTGCGCTATGCCCCGCCCGAAAGCCTGGGGCAGTATATGTTCAACGCCCCGCAGCGGGCGAAGCGCCTGTTTTTCGACGTGATCCCCAAGGCGACGGACGAATACCTCGCCAACGTGACGCGCGCGCTGGCGGCGCAGGAGGCGGATGACCCCGCGCTGTGGACCAACCCGGCATGGTTCATCCATGCAGGCCACATCCCCGCCAATGCAGGCAGCCCGATCACGTTCGGCATGCTGCTCAACCTCGCCAGCGTGGCCAATGCCGAAACGCCGGACGTGCTGTGGAAATTCATCCAGCGCTATGACGCCGACGCCTCGCCCATGCGCGATCCGATGCTGGCGCGGCTGGTGGACCATGCGATCGTCTACTACGCCGATTTCGTGCGGCCGACGAAACATTACCGTGCGCCCGAGGGCAAGGAAACCGCCGCCCTGTCCGACCTGGCGGAGGCCCTGCGCGGGATGGATGCGGCCACCGCCACGCCCGACGATTTCCAGAACCTGGTGTTCGAGATCGGCAAGCGGCATGGCTTCGAGCCTCTGCGTAGCTGGTTTGGCTGCCTTTACGAAGTCCTGCTCGGGCAGAAGGAGGGGCCGCGTTTCGGGATTTTCATCGCCCTTTATGGCGCCAGCGAGACGGTCGCCCTGATCGAGGCGGCGCTGACCCGAAGCGCGTCGCAGGTCGCACAATCGTAGGCGTGGCAGAGATTGCACGTGCGATGACTTCGCGTCCGATGGGACCGTATTTTCCGTGACGCCCGGCCTGCCCCCGTCACGCCAGCCCGGATCGTCCCCCGCCGCCGGGGGGAAGGAGGTGACTGGACTGCGCAGGTGGCTGCGGCACCTTCCCCATGCCATGGGGCTGGTGCTGATGGTTGCCGCCATCATCGTCGTGCAGCGGGAGATGCGCCACCTGCACTGGGCGGATATCCGTCACGCGCTGGCGGGAATTCCGGCCGCCACCCTGTGGGCGGGGGCGGGGATGACCGTCCTGTCCTATGTCGTGCTGTCTTTCTATGACTGGCTGGCGGTACGCCAGATCGGGCGCACGATGCCGTTCCGGCGCACCGCCTTTGCGGCGTTCTGTTCCTATGTCCTGTCGCACAACCTTGGCTTTTCGGCCATCTCCGGGGCTGCGGTGCGGTTTCGCCTGTATGGCAACTGGGGCCTGCGCCCGCTGGAGGTGGCGCAGATCATCGCATTCTGCTCCGCCACCTACCTGCTTGGTGCGGCGGTGCTGATCGGTGGTGTCCTGCTGTGGGAACCTGAAATGGTGCCGGTGGTGGGCGCGCGGGTGCCGCACCTGCTGCTGGAGGGGGTGGGCCTGCTGCTGTGGGGTGGGGTTGCGCTCTATATCCTGCTGGGCCGTCGCCTGAACGAGGTGACGCTGTGGCGGTGGACCATCACGTTCCCGTCCTCCTCCATGGCGGTGGCGCAGACGGTGGTTTCGGCGGCGGAGGTCGCGGCGACGGCGGCCATTGCCTACATCTTCCTCCCCGATGCGCCGGGCCTGGGCTATGGCGTGTTCCTTGCGATCTACATCGCGTCCTATACCGCAGGGCTGGTCGCCAGCGTCCCGGGGGGGCTGGGTGTCTTTGACGGGGCGATGATGCTTGCGCTGGGCAGTTACATGCCAAGCACCAGCATCATTACCGCCATCCTGATTTTCCGGCTGTTCTACTACATCATCCCTCTGTTCCTTGCGGGGGTGATGTTCGCGGGGCATGAACTGTTCCTGCGCGGGGATGCGGTGCTGCTGTCGCGCAAGGCGGGGAAGGACAGTCCCGCGCGCGGGCCGCGCACCGCCCGGCCAAGTGTCGTGATCCGCGAAAGCGAGGCGGATTTTTCCGTTGCCGTGGCCACCGGCGCGGTCTCGCTGTGCGGTGGGGTGCTGATCGCGCTGACCATCCTCGACCCCGAAACGTGGGACAATGCCGCAGGCAGGCTGCATACGCTGTTCGGCATGGCGGGGGATTACCTGCTGTCGCTGATTGGTGTCGCGCTGATCGGGCTGGCCATCGGCCTGTCGCAGCGCGTGACGCTGGCGTGGAAGGTCACGCTGGGCCTGCTGGCGGCGGCGGCGGGACTGACGCTGCTGCGGGGATCGCCCCTTGTCATCCCGGCCCTGATGGCGCTGGTGGCGATCCTGATCGCGCCGTTCCGCAATTCCTATTACCGCCATGCCAGGGTGCTGAGCGAACCGCTCTCCTTTCCCACGATCATGTCGCTGCTGCTGCTGATCGCCTGCGTGATCGTGCTGGCCTGTGCGGGGCCGCATGATGCGCTGGGTGGAAGCTGGTGGGAGATCATGCTGTTCGCGTCCTCCTCCGGCGTCGGGCGCTGGACGATGGGGCTGGCGGTCATGCTGTGGCTGCTGATGATCATGCGCCTGATCCGGCCCGGCCGCATCGCCATCATGCCATGGGATGGCGAGGGGCAGGCGCAGTACCACATGCTTGACCATGCCGTTGACGCGGTGGGTGTCGCGTGGATGCCCTCTGGCCTGATCGTGGGCGCGCGGGGGCAGGCGCTGCTGCCGTTCGTGCGGCGCGGGACGTTCCTGATCGGGCTGGGCGATCCCGCCGGCAATGCGGAGGACTGCGTCTCCGCCATCTGGTGGCTGCGTGACCTTGCGGTGCAGGAGGGACGCCAGCCTGCCTTCTGGTGCGTGGGGTCGATGTTCCTGTCGGTTTACAATGACCTCGGCCTGACGGCATGGCCGCTGCCTGGTCCGGCGCAGGAAGCCCATTCCCCCGGGGTGGAGACATTCTATCTGTGTGCACGTCCGACGGATGCGCGCCTTTTGCAATCGCTCATGCACAACTAGGGGTGGATATGGCGTGGATCAGCGGATAAAGGCATGTCTGTGAACGCGAAGACCGTTTCCCCCCGTGCATGACGGTAGTCCAGCCCGAGAAAAGGCATGAAGTGTGGCCGTTTCCCATGATGTTCTGAGTCATCTGAGCGTGCCCATTGGCCTGACCAGTGCGTCGGGCGCGTTCCTGATGGCGTTCCCGGCCCTGTTTTCCATCGTCAATCCGCTGGGTGCGGCGCTGATCTTCGCGCAGGTCACGGCAGGGCGCAGCAGGGCTGAATGTGTGGCGCTGGCGCGGACCGTGGCGTTCTATTCCGCCATGCTGATGATCGCCTCCATCTGGATGGGCGGGACGATCCTGTCCTTCTTCGGCATTACGATCGACGCGCTGCGCATCGCGGGTGGCCTGGTGGTGGCGGTGCGGGCGTGGTCGCTGTTGCAGGCGCCCGAAACCGAGGAGGCGCGCAAGCAGGCACAGGCCAGTCAGGGCGGCCTGAGCGCCACGCGGACCAACGGGATGGAACTGGCGTTCTTTCCGCTGACGATGCCCTTTACCGTCGGGCCGGGCACCATTGCCGTGGCCATTGCGCTGAGTTCCGAAGGATCGACCGGCGTCAGCACGGTTATGTTCTATGGCATCCTGTCCGCCGCGGCGCTGGCGGTGGCGTGCATCATCTGGATCGCCTATGCCTATGCCGAGCAGTTGATGAAGCTGCTGGGGACGACCGGGACGCGCATTGTCTCACGCCTTGTGGCGCTGATCCTGCTGTCGATCGGGGTGCAGATCCTGATTTCGGGCGTGCAGGGGGTCGTCATGTCGATGGCGCGCAATGTCGTGCAACTGACGCACTGACAAAAACAGGGAATAAAAATTTCTAGTGAAGCTTTTTCCAGGGCCTGTTGGGAATTATGCTTTTTTCAAGCATCTGCATATGATTCAAAGCCTGTATGGATCGCTTCGTACTGACAGACGCCCAATGGGCGAAAATGGAACCGCTGTGCCTTGGCAAGAAAACAGATCGCGGGCGCAGCGGGCAGGACAACCGTCTTTTCATCGAGGCAGTCTTATGG
>NZ_NKUF01000060.1 GCF_003206495.1 Gluconacetobacter entanii
CCAAAGCCATCCAAGCGGCAGTTTTAAGAGGGGTATTAAGGGGGGTAAGCCAAAAGGCGACCCCTGAAAAACGGCTATATTCTGCGATTTTCTGAAAATGAATGGCGGATCGAAAGTCCGCCTAACCTACGTCCCAGAGTGTTTCAGGGCGTACCAAAAATATGACCACCCGTGTGTGGACGATACCGGCGGAGAGGATGAAGGCAGGGCGGTTGCACCGTGTTCCCCTGTCCATGCCTGCCACGGATATTCTGGACGACCTGTGCCAGCCGACAAATGGCGCTGGCTTTGTCTTTCCCGGATACAGGCCATCACGCCCCCTGACTGACGTGGCGCTGTCCAAGGCTTTGCATCTTGCAGCCGGGACCAAGGACGTGACCGTGCATGGCCTGCGGTCCACGTTCCGGGACTGGGCTGCGGAAGCGACAGACTACCCGAATGAGGTTGTGGAGATGGCCCTTGCCCATGCGGTCGGAAACAAGGTGGAAGCGGCTTACCGGCGGGGCGACCTGTTTGAGAAGCGCCGCGCCCTGATGGATGAATGGGCTGCCTATTGCTGCGGGTTACACAGGAACAGGCCATGATGGCTGGATTACACCAACGATTCCCGTTCGGGGTCTGTGTTTTTTGGTGTAACCAGTGTAACCGGTGTAACCAATCTGGAAAATGACAGAAAACAGCCACTCTCATGCGAGTGATTTGGTTACATCTGGTGGGAATGGAGGTGTAATCCGTGTAACTGACAGCGGATTGGGATGCTGATAACAGCATGCTTGAGCGGTGGCCCTCCTGTTTTTACAGGGCGGGTACAGAGGCCCCCCACCCCTTAACACGTCCGGTCGATGTGTTATCAAAACCCAACGCCTTTAACATGTCCCCCGGCGTCCTGTTCAACTTGTACACCCTCCGCCCATCCTGTAATGTTCAATTTGAACAGGGTGAGGACAGGCAATGGCGCAATCCGGTATCAATCTTGAGCGTCTGGCGAAGGTCTGGGCATTGGCAGAGGGCGGGAAGCAAGGCGAGGCAGATGCCGCCCGGCAACGCGCCGCTGCGATAGTTGAACCATATGGATACGTGCTGGATGACATTCCAAGCCTGCTGGCGGATGCCGGGTTCGGTGATGACCTGCCCCAGCCGGGACCGGGGGGTCTCAGGTTCTATGACATGGGCAACCCGGCCCATATGCGGGCCTACCAGCGGGAGCATGATGCCAGGCGGCGGCGCTGGATGCGCGACAATGCAGACCGCATTGCGGAGGTGATCGCCCGCTATGGGTCAGAGGAAGCCGTGTTCGCACCCACGGCGGAAGAAAAGACGTTGGATGCGGCTATTGAGCCGTTCCGTGATCCTGGAGAAGACGGCTGCGCCACATCGTTTGACGGCGAGAACTTCAGCCCTTCCGAGCGTGTAGTGGCAGCGATGGGTCAAGCTATCCCGTGGCCCGACACCATCCCGGCGGCTTTGGCTGAATATGAGGCGTGGGACAGGCTGTGTGATGACCGCAACGTGGCGGACGGGAACAACCAATATGATTACCTGAGCAACGGTGCTGACAAACGGCGGTGGCACCTGTGCGACATGGTGGAGAAGCTCATCCCGGCCCGTGACCTGTCCGACGTGATTGTGCGCCTGCGCTTTCAGTTGGACGGACAGGGGAGCCGCGATAGCCCCCAGGCCGTTCTTGATGACCTTGAGCGGCTACAGGCGGCGGGCTTTGGAGCATCGGAAACACGGGAGTCTCCCGGTTTATCACCCGCTGCCGATATTCCTGGCAATGAGAGCGATAAGGTGGGAAATCCCCATGTTTGGGCCGGTCCAAATCTGGACACACCCCCTTCGTTCAAATTGAACACGGCAGGACAGCGCCGGGCGGAGGTGAAGCGGATACTTGCCACCCAGGAGGGCAGAAGCATGTCCTTACGTGAGATTGCCGCCCGTGCGGGTGTTTCCCCTTCGACCGTGCTGAACATTAGGCGGCGTATGGCAGCATGACGGAGGTATGTTCAGATTGAACAGGGGTAGGGACCGCTTACTGTGCGGACCCTTTGGTTTATCTCTGCGGCCCAAACCGTACGCGAGTTACACAGGTGTGGCCGCTACAAATAAGACAGACCCTACGCGCGATGCGCGCGAGGGAGCATGGAAAACCTGACAAAACCAGATATTCAGGCTGCAGTACGCGCGCGCACGCGAGGGAGCATGGCGAACGAGCCGAACACGTCCTACGCGCGATGCGCGCGAGGCGATGGGCAGTAGTTCCGCGTCCTGCCACCGGGCATGGCGCGCGCATACAGCGCCGCCCAGTCTGGCAACGCCAGACCGGCTGGCGGCCATACAGGCTGCCACTACGGAAATCAGCGTCATGGCGGGGATACTGGCCCGCATGGCGGAGGGGGACAAACAGACCGGCACTGAACTGGCATGGCTGGCCGATGGGATCGGTCGATATGCACACGCCATTGAGGACTGCATTTCATGAGAGACGATGTAGGGCTTAACCGTGGGGTGCCAGCGCCCCGAAGCCGGTTCCCCAAGGTCAATCCTGTTCCATGTTTGTCCGTGGTTGTCCCCTCCTGTCCGCAACTGTCACCTTAGGTGACACATCAGGATGCCCCTTAGAGGCCCACAGAAGCCCGTGGAGGCGTGTCTATGACGCACATGGTGTGGGACCAGCCCCACGACGGTCATTGTGCCGTGTGGAGACATAGGAGACTTCCTACGGCATTTCGTATTGGAACCGCTTCGTTTGGGGTGTATAGGAAACATGTGGCGCGTGACTCGCTTCTCCGGGAGTGAATCGCCAAAAGAAAAGCCGCCTGGAGGTGCTAACTCCAAAGCAGCTTCTCATTGGTAGTGTCATTGCTGTCAGGGCGGCGGAAAACCGCCAATCCCATTAGAACAACACAGGTTCCATTGCAGTCGGTTCCTGTCGGTTTTTCTAACCGGGTTTTAGTTTGGTTGACAAGGGTTGCTTTCGCGAAGCGCGTAAGCCCCATCGATTCCCGACGCCTTGATAGCACCCTGTAACCCTTGGTTTGCGGTGCTTTATGACCGAAAAAAACGACGACCTGATCCCTTTTGCCGATGCGATTGCGGAACTGAACAGCCAGCGTGCGACTCGGGGCGCTGGCGATAGCTTCCATGCGATGACGACGGCTTACTCCTACGCGGCAAGCGGGATGATCCCCACAATCAAGCGGGGCCGTTTCCGCTTCGTGCGCCGGTCTGACCTGCCCGTCATTGCCACCCGTCTGCCTGTTGGCCGCACTGGCTGCGCGCCCTCCCACGCTATGGTTTGAGGGGGTGCGCGTGACTGCTGGCGGCAATGAGAAGGCACCTCCGCATTATGTATCGGTGGTTGAGTGGGTGGCACGGACGGGCATGTCCCGCACGCAAACATATCGTAAGCTGAATGACGGCAAGCTGATCGCAAAGAAGCTGGGAAGCCGGACGGTGATTGATTTCCGGGCAGGACTGGCATGGCTCGCGTCGCTTCCCAGCGCAACATTCATCCCAAAAAGCAACGGCCCCCGTCATTAACTGAGGGAGCCGCGCCGGTGATGTATGATATCCAGTGATCGCAGGCATTATACATCACCGTGGCAGGATTTCCCAAGTAAAATGACGGGCGGCACCTGAATAAGGTGGCAAGCCTGACATGGCACAGACACATGCACACCCGGACTCAGTACACACGAATCCGGGGGGTAAAATAGACTTCCAGGCAATCAACAGCGCAGCCCTTGGCGTGCTGACGGCCCTCCTCCTGCGCTGGCTGCCAGATGGCAGGCGTGAGGGGCACGAATGGGTGTCGCGGAACCCGCGCCGGGGTGATCGTAACCCCGGCTCGTTCAAAGTGAACATGAACACGGGCCGATGGTCTGATTTCGCTACGGGCGACCGGGGCGGTGATCCCGTATCCCTTGCGGCCTATCTGTTTGGGCTGTCCCAGCTTGAGGCGGCGCGGCAGTTATCCCTTATGCTTGGCATGGGGGTGCGGTCATGACCGGCATTACCTCCGCAGCCAGCAGCCTTCCCGCAATGTCGTGCCTGTCTGGTGCTGCTCCGCTTGCGCCCCTGACAGATGAGGAAAAGGCGAAAGCCCAGACCATCGGCGGCCCGTCTGGCGAACAGTGGGAGCCGATCACACCCGCCCCCTGTGAACCTGAATTGCCGCGTGGTGCATCATTCCTATGGGTTTACCGGGATGCGGAGGGCCGCCCCCTCTGTGCCCGGTTCCGCAAGGAACGCGAGGACGGCGGCAAGGATATTCTGCCCCTGTCTTATGGCCGCCGTGTGTGGACGGACAGTAAGGGTAACCGCCGTGACGGCACCGGCTGGCACTGGAAGCAGGGACGCAAGCCGTTGCCGCTTTACGGACTGGATCGTTTGGCGGCCTTCCCTGACGTGCCCGTGCTGCTGGTGGAAGGCGAAAAGACGGCGGACGCGGCAGCCCGTCTGTTCCCTGATTATGTGGTCATGACCTCCCAGGGCGGGAGCAAGGCAGCGGCAAACAATGACTGGTCGCCTCTGGCGGGACGTAGCGTGACAATCTGGCCGGATAATGACGACGCTGGCAGCGGGTATGCCGATGCGGTCATTGCCGCCCTTGAGGATGTCGGGGCTGCGATGGTGCGCACGGTGGGTGTGCCCGACAACCTGCCTACCGGCTGGGACTTGGCCGATGACGTGCCGGATGACCTGACAGGCGGAGGGGAAACGTCCGATGTGGATTTCCTGCGCCCTTATCTGGATCAGGCCACGCCAGCCGTCGCAAACGTCAAAATGCCGCATGGTTACAGCATGGAGCGCGGTGGACTGTATTTCACCCATGAACAGGAAGGCGACCTGCCTCCGAAGAAGGTAAAGGTCTGCATCCCCTTCAACGTGATTGCCGAGACGCGCGACGTGGACAACATGGGGTGGGGTGTCCTGATTAGCTGGCTGGACCCGGACGGAAAGCCTCACCAGTGGGCATTGCCAAAGCGTATGGTGCATGGTGACGGCAAGGACATTGCCAGTGAGCTTGAGGACGCGGGTTTCGGTTGCACCGTTTCTGGCGTACGCCTGCTTCGCCAGTTCTTTGCCTCTGTCCATACCGTGCGCCGCCTGCGCTGTGTCGATAAGTCGGGATGGTATCATGACAATGGCAACGCCACCTTTGTCCTGCCCAATGGGGTGACGGTTGGCGCGGGGCGGCGTGATGTGGTGTTTCAGACGACCCGCATGGCACGGGGCGCGGAATACGGCACAGGCGGGACGCTGGTGGACTGGAAGCGTGATATTGCCGCGTATGCAGTAGGGAACAGCCGCCTTGCCTTTTCCCTCTCTGTTGCCTTTTGCGGCCCGCTGCTGGACCTGATGGGCGAACAGTCCGGTGGGTTCCACATTGTGGGCAAGAGCCAGTCCGGCAAATCCACATCCCTGTTCGCGGCGGGTTCGGTATGGGGTAAGGGCGACCGTGACGGGCAGGTGCGTTCATGGCGTGGCACGTCCAACGGGACGGAGGGCATCGCGTCCGAGACCTCCGACACCCTGCTTGTTCTCGATGAGATGGGGCAGGCCAACAGCCGCGAAGTCGGTGAAATCACCTATATGCTGGCGAACAACAGCGGCAAGCAGCGTGCCGGGCGCAATGGCGAAGCCCGTGCCCGCAAGAGTTGGCGCGTGCTGTTCTTGTCCACCGGCGAAATCACGCTGGCGACCAAGATGGGGGAGGCCGGACAGCGCCCGATGGCGGGGCAGGAGGTCCGGCTTGTGAACGTGCAGGCCGATGCCGGGGCCGGGATGGGTCTGTTTGAAAACCTGCATGACATGGCCTCACCGGGCGACCTTGCCGATCATATCCGCCGTGCGGCCCGGACAAGCTACGGCACCGCAAGCCGTGCCTGGTTGCAGGCCCTTGTGATGGATCGCAATGAGGATGAGGCTGCCCTTACCGATACCATCAAGCAGATCGTGGCACGGTTTGAGGAACAGGCATTGCCTGATTCTGGCCCTGTCGATGGGCAGGTGCGCTCCGTGGTGCGACGGTTTGGACTGGTGGCTGCTGCGGGTGAAATGGCAACCGCGTATGGCGTCCTTCCGTGGCAGCGCGGGGAGGCTACGCGGGCGGCTCTGGTGTGCTTCCGCTCATGGCTGGATGATCGTGGCGGCACCCAGGCAGCGGAGGACAGGACCGCAATCGAACAGGTCCGCCTTTTCATTGAGCAACACGGAGAGAGCCGTTTCACCCTGCTGGGTGGTCCCGATGGCGACGGCGATGATAGCCGCTCCCGCACGATCAACCGCGCCGGATACCGCCGTAAGGTGACGACAGAAGGCGGTGCGGAGAAATGGGAATACCTGATCTTCCCCGCCGCGTGGCGTGAGGTCGTGTGTAAGGGACTGGATGCTAGGCGGGCCGCGCAAAGCCTTATCGCTGCCGGGTATCTCAATTCGGGCGGGGGAGGGAGTCCGACCTCCGTCATCAAAGACCCAGAAAAAGAAAAGGCAGCGCGTTTCTATGTCGTGAATGGCGACATTGTGGACGGAGGTAACTGATGGCTCATCCGTCCTTGGTTACACGGGTTACACATTGCCCATTCCTTTGTGTAACTGGAAACAGGCTAGAAAAGTGCCGGAAAACAGCCAATCTGAAAACCAGTTACACTGGTTACAAGGGTTACACTGCATTTTACAGACCCCGAAACGGATTGGCGCTGTTTTTACCTGCAAGCAGACGTTCCAAGCAAAAGGTAGAGCAGACCCGGAGCGAGCGCAGCGCGGGAGCGCCGTAGGCCGCCGAAGGCGTCCGGGTGGGGTTGGGTGGCTATCAATGGTATTGGGGTAGTTATCCAGAGTCTGTTGATGAACAGATAGAACAACCTTTAGGAAATATAGATGTCAGAAGAGGGTCGTATTAAAAACATATCTAAGCGTCTGCCGAATTTAACAGAATACCAGCTTGATGCTATTAGTCGTATTATTGATCAACTTCAAAAACCAAAAAAGTTTTGGAGAAATGAAAATTCAGATTTAGTTACAAATAATGTACTTCAAGATTTTGGAGATACACTGCGGATTCATCATGTTTTTTCGGCAGAAGCTTTATCTAAAGATCGTTTTGAATATGCGCTTGAACGCGTATTGCAGGGCTGTGGAGTCAAAGCAAAATGTGCTCCAAAAGGAAATCCGGGGCATGACATAACTATTAATGACATGCGGGTTTCATTAAAAACACAAGCGGATAAAGGTATTAAAGTAGGAACAATTCATATTTCTAAATTCATGGAGTTAGGAAAGGGTGAATGGACTGATAAAGTTGAGCACCTTCATGGGCTTCTTGAGCGGTTCTATAACCATATGACACGGTATGATCGAATATTTACGCTTAGACGACTTAAAGATAAAACAAATGAAAATTATGAATTGGTAGAAATACCAAAAGAAGTATTGAAACGTGCTGAATTTGGAGAATTTAGAATCGTATCAAATAGTAAACAAACACCAAAACCTGGATATTGTACTGTATCTGATCATGATGGCGTTGAATTCCAGCTTTATTTTGATGGGGGAACAGAGAGAAAGCTTCAGGTTAAGTGCCTTAGAAAAGATTTATGTATTGTGCATGCAAATTGGATATTCCCAAGGCAGCAGGCAGATAAAGAACTTGTATTTGAGGATGATCCGATTTCATAGTAATTTAGGGGTTGGTAAGGATATGGCATCAATACGATTTGTTGCCATATCAGCATAATCTGGATTCATTTCGATTCCGACGCACTTGCGATTAAGGCTTTTTGCAACAGCTCCCACGGTTCCCGAACCAAAAAATGGATCGATAACTTGATGGCCCGGATTGGAGCCAGCCAAAAGACACAGCTCTACTAAAGCCGTTGGGAATACCGCAAAATGCGCTCCCTTAAACCCTTCTGTGTTTATGTTCCAAACACTACGACGATTTTTAAGACCGTTTCCGGTCAGAGCAGGTTCTTTAATAGCATCGTGATTGAATAAATATCGCTCTGATTTGGAGAATAAGAATACGTATTCATGAGACCGGGTAAGTCGATCTTTGACCGATTCAGGCTGGCAGTTGGGTTTGTGCCAAACGATATCGCTGCGAAGGTACCAACCGTCAGCTTGGAGTGCAAAAGCAATTCTCCAAGGTAATCCGATCAGATCTTTTGGCTTTAAGCCTTCAGGGGTGTCGGGACGGTATGTCATAGCGCGGCCCGGATTTTTTTTGTCTGGAGCGCGCCATGTCCGACCCCCACTTGTGTAAGCGTCGCCAATATTTAACCAAAAAGTTCCATCGTCCTTAAGAACGCGATGGATTTGTCGAAATACTGCGACAAGGTCCTTAATATAATTATCAAGAATAGGTTCTGCGCCAATCTGATTTGGATGGTCGTAATCTCGCAAGCCCCAGTAAGGTGGTGATGTAACACAAGTCTGGAAAACATTATCTGAGAAATCAGCTAGCTTGTTTCTAGCATCCGCAAGGTAAACGGAAATCCCATCAGCGTCGTAGAATAAGTCTTGTGGTGATTCTTCAACTTTTTTTACTGTAGATGACATTTTTTAAAGCCTTGATATCTGTTTCCGCATATAGCCTGTAACCGTTCATCGGGTGGCGATGCGGGGTGAGCTTTCCGGTTTTGTCCCAATTCCGCAGTGTCGTTGCTGTTACACCAAGGTAAGCTGCTGCTTCACCAACAGTCAGAAAACGCTCTGATGGTCCACCATCTTCCATAACAATATAAAACCTTATAAAACATTGTCAACAAAAACATTATAAAACATTACCAAACTTGGATGGTGCAGAGAAGCTAAAAGGGTTGAGCGTTACCAGAACCACCATTTGCGAGGTCGTGGTTCAGCCAGCTTCTGGGCTAATTCACGCCAGTGATCGCGGTCAGCCTCGATGGTCGCCCGGAGTGTCTTTTCGGCTTCGAGTTCAGCCTTCACGCGCACCAGTTCGAGCGTATCTTGGGCGATCGGATCTGGGTGTGCATGGGTGTGCGCAGGGTGTGCATCGACATCTTCCTGCACAGTGTGCGCACATTGTGCAGGGTGTGCTGCGAGCCATGCGTTCAGATCGTCAGCTTTGATCCGCCATTGGTTCTTGTTGTCCCGAAAAGCCTGCAAATCTGATGATTTTATAGCCCGCATGATCGTCCAGCGGGAGACGTCAGCTACCTGTGCAGCCTGTGCAGGCGATAGGTGTGCAGGGGTGTGCGCACTCACTGTGCAGGATCGTCGCGGCTGGTGGCGGGCAAGTCAGGTTCCAGACCGTCAAGAGATGGCTGGGAAGGGGGAGGCATACCGGGGCCGGTCGGTAACTGGCGTTCGCCTTTGAACATGGCCGGGATGGATTCAAGGGGAGGAAGGTCGTCTAGGGTTTCGGCGTCTGGCTGTTCTGTGGCTGAGACCACGACCGCAGCATCGAATAGAGCGTAACGCTGTCCAGCTCTGGCACCGGACCACGCAACCCTGCGGTTTACGATGTAGGCGTTGGCAGTACCAGTCGGGCCGATCTGACGAACATCAATCCAGTTTCCTGACCGAAGGGTATCGAGTGCCCGCTGAAGCGTTGCTCGAGAGCACGCGCATAGTTCAGCAAGCGTTTTTTGCGACACGACCACAGCATTATTGCGACCCATGTGATGCACCAGTGTCATCATCACAGATGCAGCGCGAGGGTTTTCCATCCCCAACCGTGACCAGCGTTCCAACGCTGCTCGTTCGACCTGCACCCATGATCCGGATGGAGCCGTTGTTACTCCTAATTCTCGAGTCCTCACCACATCACCCTATGCCTTTGCGCCCATGAGGCACCCCTGCCTCACAGGTGAGAGAAAAAATACCCGAAAGAAAATATATCTGCTCATGGCGTGAGCAAATATTGCTCAAATCTCTTATCTAAATTTTCCCAGAAATGGAATAAATATCATCATTAAATGAGCGAATTTCGTTCAAACCTGCCTCACCAGCTATGAGGCAGGGGTGCCTCATAGCTGGTGAGGCACCCCCCCCAAATAACATACTGATAAAAAACAACTTTTTTTGTTTCTCTTTCTATGATCTTAAGGACCGTCCACGAAGCCCACGGGACGAGGCCCGCGAACGCCCTCGTGAGCGGTAGCGGGCCTCGGGTCCTGTGGGCCCTCGGGGGCGGATCAGAGACCCTTTTGGCAGGGAGTTATCCACACCAGACGCCTTTGGCGGCCTACGGCGCTCCCGCGCTGCGCTCGCTCTGGTGCTGTAAGGTCAGCAGAACCGAGCTAGATGGGATTTGCTCAAGGGGAAGGAGTGTGTGGGAATAGTCTGTATTTCCCGTCAGAACGCCAGATAGGCCGGAGAGACGCTAGGAACGAGCCACACGCCGTTGTCGGCCTGATAGAATGGAATCTTATCCAGAAACATCAGACCGGCCTCTACGGCCAAAATAACGGCCTTTCCGTGCCGCTCCCCGACACGCTGCGCCGTTTCCCTGTCGGCGGAGAGGTGGACCATCTGGCGGCGGCCCGGTTTCAGCCCTTCTCGGAAGATCGCATCGAGGTTGTCTCGGGCGGTGCCGTGCCAAAGCCGGTCAGGTGGCTGGACGGCGGGCAGGTCGAGATCAACCGGAAGGGAATGCCCCTGTGCGGCCCGGATGCGCAGGCCGTCCGGCGAGAGGGTGAAACGCCGCTTGTCGTTTATCTCGACCACCCGTTGCAGGGTGGCGAGGTCAAACGGCTTTCCTGCCCGCTTCGCCTGCCGGATCAGCTCGGGCACGTTTGCCCAGCCTTGCCCGTCCAGCGTCAGGCCGATCCGTTCCGGCTCATGCCGCAGGATCAGGGACAGCAGCCGGGCAACTTCTCCATCCTTCATCGTCAGTCCTTGAAGGGGGTTCAAAGGGGTCTCCCCTTGTCCGCTGTTTTTGGGTAGGGTCCCAAAAACGGATAGCGGGTATCCTTTTTATAAAAAGGATACCAACTTGTATCAAGTCAGTACGAGTTGTGGTGAAAAAATATGAAGGGCAAGTCTGGGTCTGTGCGGATGAAATCCCTCGATGCGTCGGGTCTGGCGGCGATGGGACGACACGAAAAGCGCCTCGATTACGCTGGCAGCAAACGGGCCATCCGGGATGTTCCGCCGCTGGTTTACAGTCCGTATGGCGAGGGGCTGGATCTCGAACAGAGCTATGCCGCCCATGTTGAAGGGACGAAGCGCAACAAGGGGGGACGTGCTCTGGCCCGGCACGGCTTCTTACAGTTCCCCACGGACCTGCCCGTCACCCCTGAGAACGAACAACGGATGCTGGGTGAGGCTGTGGCCTTCATCAACGCAACGCATGGGGGGCGGGCTGTTTTCCGGGCGCGACTGGACCGGGATGAAGCCGGACGGCATGGGGTCGATGTCTTTTTCGTACCGAAATACGAGAAGACCACCCGGCGCGGGAAGGTAGTTGAGGACTGGATCAGCCTGTCCAAGTTCGGCAAGGAACTGGCCCTAGAACGGTTCGGAGAGCGGCAGAAAAAAGCTAAAAGTCCAGAATCCGGACTTTTCGAACCAGTCTTCGATAAAGCCGGTAAGCCCGTCATGGAGCGATGTGACAGCCCCGTTTTTCAGGGGCGGGCGCTTCAGGACTTATGGACCGAGCATCTTCGCGACAGGATGGGGCTGGAATGGGTCGAGCGGGGCAAGGCGAAAGTGGGCCGCGACCAGGATCGGCTGGAGCCGGAAGAATACAAGGTTGCCCAGGAGCGGGGAAAACTGGAATCCGCAAAAGCAGACCTGGTCAGGGAGATGGAAGCGCGAGAAGCCGTTCTTGTGGCTAGAGAGGCAGCCGTATCAGCCGAACATGCAAAGGCGGTGAAAGCTCACAAGGATGCAGCAGAAATTAAGGCCCGCAATAAGGCCCACAGGATGGCCTTACATGTGGGGATGGACGGATTTCTTCTGTGGTTGCCGTCCGTTATGCAAGAGTTTTCTGACCCATATTGACGTGTGATCGTGTGCGGTCTTCTGTAAGGCCTGTTGATGTGGC
>NZ_NKUF01000061.1 GCF_003206495.1 Gluconacetobacter entanii
CAGATGGCCAACAGCAACGCCGTCAGAAGGGCGGCATAACAACAATCGGGTATAGCTTATCAAGCCCGCAAAACTGTCCGAACGGACGGGACCACCTCATCTATTGGCATATCGGACATAATCTTCAAGTAGTTCGGTGCAGCAGTGGCCCATACCTGTCACTTGAACAAGGTTTCCGGAACTCCCGTTTCGTTTTCAGAAAAATTACCAAATTTGACAGCAAGAATAGGCAAAACAAACAGGTTAAGTATCATTGATGTCATGAGCCCTCCAAGAATGACAGCTGCCATAGGTCCTTCGATTTCCCGCCCAGGCGCATTCATATCAACAGCCAGAGGCGCCAGTCCAAGCGCCGTAACGAGCGATGTCATGAGTACGGGGACGACGCGGTCTCTGGCCCCCCGGAGCGCTGTTGTTACTCCCCATGTGAGATCTTCCCGCTCGACCAAAGCCTCAAAATGCGAAATCATCATCACCGAATTCCGAAGCGTAATCCCGAATAGTGTAACGAAGCCGACTGTTGCCCCCAGAGTTAGCGTTGTGCCGGAAACAATGATTGTCAGAATGCCGCCCACAAATGCGAAGGGAAGATTGACGAGTATCAGAGCGAGATTGCGCCATCCTTGTGTGATTATTGAGAGCAGAATCATGACCGCTATGGCAGCGAGCCCGGAATTTATAAACAGTTCCCTGCGTGATTGTGATTCAGCTTCCGCTGCGGATGTAAACTGAACGTAGGCTCCAAGAGGCAGTTTGATATTTTTTGCTATAGCCGTGCGTGCGTCCTGAACGAAAGATTGAGCTGATCGTCCTGTAACATTTGCGGTGACAGTCTGTGTTCTCTGTGCTCCCAGATGTGACACCTGATAGCGACCGTTCGTCTCATATATGTCCGCAACAGCGCGGAGTGGTACGTAGTTTCCGTGAACAGTATGCAGTGGCAGGGAACCGACAGACGCAACATCATTACGACTTGCGTCATCAAGACGAACCATAACATTAAAAGCCGCAGAACGCTCGTATATCTGCCCCACGGTTTCACCCTGCCAGGCTGTATGGATGGATCGGAGTACATCCGCCGACCGAAGCCCCCAGCGCTCCAGATCAGCAGGGCGTAGCTGAATAGCAAGTTCCGGAACACCAGGAGGTGCTTCTATCCGGACATCTGTTGCGCCATGTATCTGATGCAACATGCGGACAATATTATTTGCCTGGATATCCAATACATCCAGATCATCGCCAATAATATTGATTGCCACAGCCGAAGACGAACCAGAAAGGGTTTCGTTTACGCGCATCGTCAAAAAACTACTGACAGAAAAACTGGCCCCAACGAACCCGTCAAGCGCTTTGCGAACGCGGGCATCAATCTGTCGGGAAGCCTTCCCATCCACCTGATTCAAATCAACCTCAAACTCGCTGGTATGTGGTCCATACGTGTCCTCATCCAGCGAGGCGCGTCCGACTCTCTGAGCAACCGAACGGATTTCGGGAAGCTGACGAAGTTTTTCTGTAACCTGTCTGCCTAATTTCAGAGACTGTTCCAGGGAAGTCCCCGGAACTGCCGTCATATGAATGATAAGGTGGCCTTCCTTGAAATCGGGAATGAAATCGCTTTCAAGGAATGGAAGGGCCGCAAACCCTATCAAGGTGGTCAGGATCATCCCGCCTATAACAAATCGGGGATGGCGCATTAATCTGGCCAGAAGACGTTCATAAGCTCTGGCGGTCCATCCTGCCAGGGGGGGCTCTCTCCGGATTTCTCCAGGCGTCGCCAAGAGCCATGCGCAGAGTGCAGGTACAACGGTTACAGCAGCGGCAAGAGAAGCCATGACCGCAAGAACATAAGCTGTTGCCAGTGGAGCAAACAGTCGTCCCGAAAGTCCGGGAAGGGCGATGACAGGCAAGAAAACGATAATGACAGCAAAGGTCGCGTAAACCACTGCACTGCGGACTTCAACGCACGCATCGAGTACGACGCGCGCTGTAGATGCGGGCTGGACCAGAAGCCGGTTTTCACGCAATCGGCGTGTAACATTTTCGACCCCGATCACGGCGTCATCCACAACCTCGCCGATGGCAATAGCAAGGCCCCCCAAGGTCATGGCATTCAAAGTAACCCCGAGTGTCTCCAGCAACGACAGGGCTATCAGAATAGCCAAAGGTATGGTGGCGCAACAGATTGCAGCGGTTCGCAGGTCAAAAAGGAAAAGAAAGATTACGACAACCACCAGAAAACCGCCCAGAAGCAATGCTCGTGTGGCATTCCCCAATGCGGTCGTAATGAAATTGGCGGGTCGGAACAGGTCAGCATGCAATGTAATCCCCTGTCCCTGCAATTGCGGGCGGAAATCGGTAAGTGCCGCCTCGATTTCCCGGGTCACGGCCATTGTATTGGCACCGTACTGTTCCCATATATTAACTACAATGCCTGTCTTTCCCTCGATACTGGCCGCACCGAAGGCAGGAATAGGGGCTTCAGTTACAGTGGCAATGCTGCCCAGTGTGACAGCACCATTATCAGAGCGGACAATCACAGTGCGGGCCAGACTTTCTGGCGTCAGGGCCTGACCGTCAGACTGAAGAACGACTCTTTGGTTCGGGGTATCAATAAAGCCGGCCCCCTGTATGCCAGTCGCTTCCTGGGCAGCCGCAAGGACGTCATCGAGTCCGATATGATGCAAGATGAGTTGGTCTGGATGTACCTGTATCTGGAGTGACCGACGCTCCCCGCCAAACACGCTGACTCCAGCCACACCAGGCAACGCCAGCAGACGCGGCCTTAATGACCAGTCAGCAAGCGTGCGCAACTGCATAAAGGACTGTTGTTCCGACGTCAGACCGATCACCAGTACCAGACCGGCGGATGAGGTCAGTGGCGTCATAGTCGGAGCATGAACACCGGCTGGCAATTGCTGTGCAACAACATTCATTTGTTCCCCGACCAGTTGCCGGGCTCGATAAATATCGGTCGATGTCGCAAACAGGACGTTGACGACTGACAGTCCCTGAATCGAAGTCGATTGCACGCGCTGAATACCCGGGAGGCCGGTCAGGGCAATTTCCATTGGGCGACTAACCAATGTTTCGACCTGTTCCGGCGTGAAACCAGCGGCTTCGGTCTGGATCGTGACCCGTGGCGGAATGAATTCCGGAAACACATCATAGCTGGCATGTCTCAAGCCATACAGGCCATAGAAGAACAACAGACATGCGGTTGCGATAACCACGCCCCGGAAGCGGATCGAAAACCCGATAATAGCTGCCTGAAGGCTGAAAGAACGTCCCGTCATCAGTCGTCATCGTCTCCTGATTCAAGCTGAGCTCGGAATTCTTCAGACAGAAGTAATTGCGTACCCTCTATGACGATTTGCGTTTCGTGTGTGATTTGTCCTGGAGTATCTTGGATCAGGTAGCCACCTTCTCGGTCCGGCACGTCGGTCGTAAGGGGTAAGCGTGTAAATTTTCCGTGTCCGTTATCACGGTATATCCACGACTTACCTTGCAGCCAGATAATAGCTGATGCAGGTATCCGGATACCGGGACGTTCCTCTTCGGTAGGCAGGAGAACGGAAACATTCATGCCCGCGACAAGCTGACTTTCAGCCGACGCAAAATAGAAAAAGCTACGCCCCTGAATAGCAGGATCGGTCATGGTTACAGGAGACAAATAGTGGAGCATTGTCCCGTGTCCACCCGTGTTTCCATAATCGGTCACATCCGCCTGACTTGGTGGGGTTGGTAGATCCGTATCTGGTGGAAGGGTCACCTTGACCAAGACCACTTGTTGTTGAAGTAACTGTGTAATGAAAATTGTATTTTTTTCGGTAGCGTCAGATATGACCGAACCAAATTGCTGTCTGATAATATTAAGTGCGTTATTTACCAGGACCTGTTCTGCTTTTACCATAGCTGAATTGGACTGAAATCTAGCTGTTGTCTCCTGGAATTGTTCCTGAGAGATATTCTGCCGATCGCGATACAGTCCTTTGTCACGATCGAGTTTCGCACGGGCAAGCGTCTGCTGTGCCTGCATGCTCTCCAGCCGCGCTTTCATGTCAGCATAATTACTAACAAGAGTGATAAGTTGTGTTGCGTTCAGAACGTAACCATAGGCGGGAACCAGCTTTCTCCAAGGCACGATGCTGGGTCGTGCAGAAGCAATGCCGCTCTTCGTAACTGCTTCCGGGGAGACCGTCACGGTCGCCTCTGCACCAAGAACCGAAACTGGTTGATCATCATCATCTGCAATGGCAATGTCTGTCCCGTTTAGAACTAGGAAGACAGAAAGACCTGCAAGAGGCAGCCAGAAGGCCCTCGCTTTCATGGTGAATTCCTGTGGTTATTTTCAAGTAGGCCGGAAGCCTGCGCGGCATTGGTGTGATCAAAAATGGGCTGCTGCATGCCATCTTCGATCTGACCTATGGCTTGCCGTTGCTGAATTTCTGCTTCAAGAAGAGCGGTCTCCGCTTGAATCTGCTCTATATGAGTCATAACCATCGTTGGTCGGTCGATTGCACCTGACTGAAGGCGGTGCTGCATCTGGTTCAGCCTTACCCGTACGGTTTTGGCAAGTTCTTCCGCCTGTAGCAGAATTGATGTCGTGCCGCGGTAATTGGCCGTAGCCTGCGAGATGGACTTAAACACCGTGTTCTCTGCACGCCGGAGACGAGCCGCCGCCTCATGCTCCTGCCCAACAGCTTCAGCTATGGGGCCTTCGTTCTGATTGAAAATCGGAATTTGCAGAGAGGGATTTACCTCAAAGCGATTTGAAATATCCCAGTTATAGGCGGGACTGATGGTGACATCGGGATAGCGTCGAGAAACTTCGACCCGTAGAGCCTGTCGGGCGGCGTCATAAGACGCAAGAAGTTCCCGCAGATCCGCGCGTTGCATTACGGCTTGGTATCTCATGTCCTGTGAATCGCGGTATTCTATGAGGTAGGGACAGACATCAAATGCTTTTGTATCAAGAGCAATGGAATCAAGTGCTTCGGCAGGAACCCCGATTGCTCCTGCCAGAGCTGCCTTACGGACGGCATACTCGCGCCGCAGATCACTGACAGACAACTCGGCATGGATCATTTCCGTCCGTACCTGCGATATTTCGAAAGCGGATGCTCGTCCCTGATCAAAACGTGCCTGTTCCAGGGTAAAGAGTTCGCGTTTAGCTGCCGCAGTCTCTTCCACAAGCTTGAGGCGCCCGGATACAGCCCAGACGCCGAGAAGAGCAGACCGCGTGTCGCTGCGTAGTTTCCATGCAGTATTGATGACTTCCCATTGCGCGACCGCAGCCCGATATCTGGCTTCTTTGATACGGTGATAACGCCTGCCGAAAAATTCGATCAGTATTGACGCGCCGTAGCCGACGTAATGAGCCGATGGGCCACCCAGCACCGTGAAACTGGGATTGGGCAGTTGACCGGCTGTCTTGATTCCAGCGCGAGCCGTTTCCAGTTCAGCTTTAGCTACAAGGATATCGGGATGAAAATACAAGGTAGCAAGCGTCAGGCGAGTGATGCCCCATGCGTTTTCCTGACTCGATACGTTTGGTCCGAGAACTTTTGTAATGAATTCTTGCAATCCGGCATCCGTAAATTGACGGCTGGAAAATTTCTGGACATCTGATTCCGGCGAAATATTTGAGTGACCACTATTTGTGCAGCCACAGAGCAGGGGAAAAATCAGGAGAATGAATGCCGCATTATAGCGTGTTCGTCTCCTTACCTGCTTAATATATTCTAGAGTATTATATGATTTATACATTGATATGTCGTGATATATCTGATTTTTTATCTGTTAGTTCTACTTTCGATTGTCGCATAATCTGCACACCTCCACTAATACCAAGCATCGCAAGGATGGAAGCTACCGCAATATCCGGCCACGCAGAACGAGTGCCAAACACGCCCAGAGCTGCCAGCACAACGGCAACATTTCCGATCGCATCATTACGAGAGCAGATCCATACGGAACGGCGGTTGGCATCACCTTTCCGATGTGTCCATAATATGAGGGCACAGGCTAGATTGACCGCGAGGGCAAGCAGACCAATGCCGCCCATTGCGTCTGGGTGAGGCGGATGGTTGCTGTTCATTACCATCCACCCAGCATTGGCCATTACCCATATCCCAGCCACGAACAGGGTCAGGCCTTTCAGAAAGGCCGCGCCAGCTCGCCATCGCAATGCCATTCCGGCAACACTGAGGCTTATTGCGTAGTTGGCGCTGTCGCCAAGGAAATCAATCGCGTCCGCCTGTAAGGATGCAGATCCAACCGACACGCCAGCCCCAGCTTCAACGGCAAACATGCTGGCATTGAGAAAAAGCGCGATCAGGAGCGCTCTCCGCCATGATTTATTGATTGGTAGCGGCGTATCTGTGCATCCACCACAGCATCCTCCTGCCATCCAGCGCCTCCCTGACGAATCATCTGTTTTAATGTATGCTGCCTGTAGCAACTACAGGGTCAAGAGGCAGGGAATGCGATCGATTGGCGCCTTGGGAAAGGCAACGAATACCAAAGTCGAGACGATCCGCTATTATGAACGGATCGGACTGCTGGCTCCGCCACAGCGGACCGATGGCAATTATCGCGTTTATGATGATGCGGCGCTCGCGAGACTGTCTTTTATTCGTCGATCCCGTGATCTGGGTTTTTCATTAGATCAGGTAAGAGTTCTATTATCCCTAACGGATCAGGGAACCCAGGATTGTAAGACAGTTGATAGAATTGCTCGTGACCATATGGCAGAGATTGAGCACAAAATTGCGGATCTCAAGGCATTGCGTCATGAACTTTCTACGATAATAAAATCATGCCGGGGAGGTAATATTTCAGAATGCCGAATTATTGAAGCACTTTCTCCGTTTGATAATTAGTTCTCCTGACTTTTTTCGCAGCTAGTCGATTCTGTATTTGATGGGAAGATTACCCGAAATAATTATACGGCCTCATCCTCACGTGTCAGAATCTGAAAAATCCTCATGGGAAATTCAAGGACTATACGTGCTCCCATGGTGGCAGTTTATGATCAGGCCAGTTCTGAAGCAGACATTCTGCTGCCCCCCCAAGTCAGACGTTCCAGTCCGGCGGTTCATGCGGGGAGAAATTATCTTCGAATAAGGCTGGCATGATCTATGAAGCAGATATGTCTACTGGTGCGTCTTCACATGTGAAGGCGAGTGGAGGCGTTCTGGAAAATGGGGTCAAGACAGGCTCAGAATCTTGACCTTCCCGGATGCCGGGCCTTGATGCTGGCCGCGTCGATATAGGTCTCGACGACCTGGAGACTTTTATGTCGCGAGAAGCGCTTCAGTTCCAGGAGATCATACCCGTCCTTTGCGCCCGTGGTGATGGCGCCGCGGCGCAGGCTGTGTCCGCCAAAGTCCCCCTCAAGGTGAGTGTCGCCGCAGCGTTTGCGGATGATGTCCGTGACCGCCCGGTCCGACAGGGCGTGCGGCCCGATCCTGGGCGGGGTTCCGACGGGCGTGGCGCCTGCCCTGTAGCCCCGCGCGGACCAGATGCGCCGGAAGACCGGACCTTCCGTGATCCCGGCCTGCCGGAGCCAGGTCTCGTATGCCAGAACCGGGCAGTTCCGGGTCAGGCCCCGCGGGATGCCGATCAGAGTACCCTTGCGCTGGGGATCGCCCTTGGACCGGCCCAGCCGGATCTGCATGCCATCCTCGTCCACCGTGATGTCGTCCACCTTCAGTGCCGCAAGCTCGGAGCGTCGGAACGCACCGGCAAAACCGAGCAGAAGAATAACCCGATCCCGCGCACCGACCAGATCATGGGAACTGATGGCTTCGACGACCCGGACCAGCCTGTCCCAGGTGAGCGCGGTTTTCTGGCGGGGCAGCACCTCCTTTGCCTCCCGCCGGATGCCGGCAAGCGTTGCGGTCACCATCGGGTGGGCGGTGGGTACGGCAATCTGCGCCAGGTGGTGCAGGTAACGCAGGGCAGCACGATGCAGGTCGATGGTGCTGGTCCTGCGCCCCTGCAGCGCCATGTCGGCCAGATAGGCGGCAACATCCTCGCTGCGGGCCGGCAGGGCGGGCAGGGCGTGGCTGGCAGCCCAGCGACACCAGGACCGCACGGCGGCGCGATAGGTGCGCAGCGTGTTTTCGGCCTTGCTACGGTGCATATAAGCATCGGCGGCCTGACGGGCCGTAGCCAGGCGGCCATCATGTTCGGGAACGGGTTGTGCCGAGACGACGGAAAACCATTGCGCGACGGCTGCAGCCGGTTGCCCGACGGGCGCAGTGGGTGCTGCGTCTGCCGTCCCGGGACAGGCTCCTACGGACTGGAGCGGCCGGAACCAGGCCAGGAAGCTGGGCATGCCATCATCGATTTCCAGTCCGACGGCCAGTTCGAACCCCGAGGGGATGTCGGCAACATGGTCCTGAGCCATCTGCTGGGCCGCCGACGCATACGGCACGTTCTGGGCGAGGGGGGTATCCGGGGAATAGGTACCGTCCGGCAATTCGATGCCGGCCAGAAGCAGGGGCAGGGGTGGTGTGAACCGCGCGGTCGAGAGGATTTCGCGCCAGCGCGCCGGGTCTTGTGTCTCGGCCAAACGCTGCTGCGTCAGCGGATCAACGCGGGCGTGCAGCGCGGCCTGCGCGCGCCTGCTGGTGCCGAGGATCCGGACGTCGCTCAGCATGGCAGGGTTGCCTGCGCGTATGGTCCCTGGCCGTCACCTGGGCAGCAGGGAAGGGGTACGCAGACAGGCTTGGCGAAAAGGCTCGGAAACAGGCACATTTCGGAATTTTAGCAGGCATTCTGGAAATTTTCACCTACTTCCGACAAGATAACTTATCGGAAGTAGGTTTTTGATCGGTCGGATTTTTCCCGGCGAGGAAGGGAGGGAACAGAAAGTCCGGAAAACCGCGCCTTTCAGGATCAATCAGGCGCTTTTTCGTTCTCTAAACACCCATTAACGTGATACGACGCATTGTATGAAGCGCAAACGCCTTAATATGGTCTGTGTCAGGAGGCGTGTTTTCCCGCTGAGGGTGGACAGGCTGCCCGCTTCGGGCGCCTGTCCGCTGCTGGCCCGCAGGGCGTTCGGGGCCGAAAACCGGGGATCCGATCAGAATGGCTGAGACCGGCCGACCGCTGCAGGCGGCGCGGCCGCCGACCGGGCTATCGCCGGCCACGGCGCGGGCTTACGCAGCGTCGTGGCGCGCCTTTGTCGGCACCCTGCCCGCCGATAGCGGCTTTCCGGTCGGCCCTGTGGCGGTGGCAGCGTGGCTGGAGGCCCGGGCCAAGGCCGGACGGCCGCGGCAGAGCCTGGTGGTGGATCGAGCGGCGCTGACGGCGTGGTGTGCCGCCAATGGCGAGGGGCTCGATGTCGCCCTGCCCGCTACGCGGGTGCGCCGGACCGGGGCCGGGGTCGATGCGGCTTCCCTGCTGGCCGCCGCGCGACGTTGCGGCCCCGATTTGCCCGGCCTACGCGACCGGGCTTTGCTGTTGCTGGCGGCCACGCTGGACATCGGCGCTGAAGCGCTGGCCCGGCTGACGGTGGAAGACATCAGCGACACGACAGACGGCATGACCGTCGCCCTGCTGCGGCCCCGGTCCGGGCGTCATCAGTTGCGTCGCCTGCGGCGGCGTCGGGATCCGGCCGTCTGTCCGGTGCGGTCCTGGGCGGCCTGGCGCGATGCGGCGCAACTGCGCTGGGGGGCAGCGTTCCGGGGGATCGATGCGCACGGCACGGTCGGGGATCCATTGTCGGTGCCAGGGATCCGGTTCGTGCTGGACCGGGCGCTGGGGTGCCCGGATCGGCCGTCCCCACGGGCGCGCCGGACAAAATCGGGATCCCCGCCAGAGTCCTCAGTCCGGACGGCAGCGCGTCAACGCATGCTGAGACCGACCCCAGACTGGATCCGGACAATGCTGACGGTGAGCGGTCCGGTAGACGAAGTGGCCCGGTTCCGGCTGGCGGCCCAGGGTCCGGGGATCATTCCCTGGCAGGTGGATTTCGACTACGAACAGGCACGCCTGCTGGCGCCGATGGCGGGGCAGGGCGCGCAGGCAGTGACGCTGGCCCGGCTGCTGCGCCAGGCATCCGAACGCCTGCATCGGATCGCCCTGCAGCACCAGGCGGCAGGCACGCCGTCATGCGCGTTTGACCTGCACCGGCTGGTACCGGTTCCAGGGGCCATTCTGGAAGCAGGAGCGGACTCCCGCGTGGCGGCAGCCTGGCTGCAGGCACAGTGGGGCACGCTGCTACCGTTGCGCCGGGTGGAGGTTGAAGCGATGTGCGACCAGCGCGCGCGCCGCAGTGCCCGGCTGGTCTACCGCTTCTGGTCGGCGGAATGGACACCGTGGCAGGCGCTGGACCGGGTGCGGACGGACTGGCCAGAGCTGGTTTTCGACATCCAGCCGCAGTACGCGCGCACTGATGCCGGGAAGGCCACCAATGCCGCCTGACGAGGACGAAGACTGGGGTGATCCGCCGCGTCGGTTGCCGCGTCCAGCGGTGCCGGAATTCCATGTCGAGGGGTTTGACGGGCCGCTGGACCTGCTGCTGGATCTGGCGGAACGGCAGCGCCTGGATCTGGGCATCTTGTCCATTGCGGACCTAGCGGCCCAGTTTGTGGATGAGGCGGAGCGGCTGGCCCAGACCACGCCACTCATGCAGCGCGCGGACTGGGTGATCTGGATCGCCCGGCTGGTATTCCTGCGCTCGCGGCTGCTGTTTGCCACGCAGGCGGAAAAGCAGGTTGCCGAGAGCGAGGCACGCCGGACGGCGGACCAGATCGAGGGGTTGTTGCAGATGCGCGCGGCAGCGGACTGGCTGGAGGCGCGACCGCAGCTTGGCGTGTCGGTTTTTACGCGGGGCGGAACAGACGTGGATCGTAGTGTTTCTGTACGGAAGGGGACGTATTTCAGTCTGATGGAAGCCTGCCTTGGTGCGCTGGAACGGGAATTGGCACGGGTCGAGACATCCGTCCCGATTTATCGGATCGATATGCCCTCCTACTGGCGTGTGAGCGATGCATTGGTCCTTATGCGTGAGAAAATAAAGAATGGAACCTTTCGAAGCATATGGGACTGTGTTCCTGCGATGGCGTCTACCAAACCTGAGGGAACCATTGGTTGTCGAACGGCTGTGGCTGCGACATTTGTGGCCGGGCTGGAATTGGTGCGCCAGGGAGACGCGTCGATCGATATGGTCGTGTTTCCCATGGCATGATGTTAGCGATTGCAGACTCTTTGGAATGAGCGGGACAACGCCACGATGGAATGGTGTGCACGGCAGCCGAAGGCAGCACAAGCGCAGCGATATGCCGCTCTGCAACGTAGCGGCAGCCTTTTCCCTGTTCTAGAGAATTTCTTGGCTTTCGTTGTATCCTATGACCTCAAAGAGGTCGGCATCTGGGGCAATAGTGCCGCATTGACAATATGTTGCTGTCCGAACTGTACCGCCGCCTCAAGCTGCGCGTGTCGTGGCAGTTCTTCAATGACCGTTGCTTCCGACTACTCACTCTCTGAGAGCCCGATCCGAAAGTTTTCCAAGCTTGACAATGCCTTGCTGTCCGTCGTGTGAGCATGCGGATCGAGGCGATCAATGTCCATGCGGTTGAGGACGCAATGGACTTTTACCAATCTTTGGCGAGCCGCCTGCACCGTCCCAGCCAGGCGAATGTCCGTTCCACCACCCAGCGACGCGGCAGGATCTGAAAGCCCTTCGTCGTATCGGACCGCCTGATGATTTCGAGGGTCCATTTTCCCATGGCG
>NZ_NKUF01000062.1 GCF_003206495.1 Gluconacetobacter entanii
GGGCAATACCAGTCCATGTCACCATTCACTCCATCTCTTCGCAAAGACGGATGAATCACAACAGGCTGGTATTGTTCAAAAACTTTCGGATCGGGCTCTGATGGCCACCTGAAAGAGATCGAGAATATCTTCGAGTGCGAAGATTCCATGAAGATTCATCCTAGCAGCTTCCGATAGTTTTGGAATGGCACGTTCGAAGATTGCCAGATTGATTTCCTCATTCAATCGGGAGGGATAGAGAATACCGTCAGGTTTGGCAGGATGGTTATGGAGTGCGAGTGACCATTGGCGCGCGGGACGCTGGTCCGACCCGCCGACTACATCGCTGGGAATGCCCATCCTTAAGGGATTGTCGCTCCGCAGATCGACAACCCGCAAATCAGTGACCACCACGATCTCTGCATAATCACGGTCGGTGATTTCCTGCTCGGCGAGCAGAAGCTCTCCGATTACGCCATCACGACTGTCGCGCAGGATGGCTTCCACGAAACAAACCTTCAGGGTGCTGCCGACATAAAGAACCCCAAACCGCTCAGGTGGCGGCAGATCCCTAGGATCGCTGAACCGGCTCTCGTTCTTGCCGAAACCCAGAGTGTCCGAAAACCGCCGCAACAGAATGCGCCCATAACGGGTACCGGCTGGTACTGTTGTCATAGCGAGGTCAGCTTGGTCGAAGTTGCTGGGGGGTAGGCTTGCGGACGACATTTACGCGAAGGTGCCCTCGGCGATACTGGCCGCGACCGAGAGGACGCGTTTATCTTCTCCTTTCTCCAAGGCCGCGATTGCAGTCCGTCCTTCGAGTTCAGGGTGCTTCTGGGTAAGGAACCGGTAAATGGTCCACGGACTGTCGCCAAGCGCGGTAAACAGGTTCGGGATGATAGTGAACGGACGACCGTCGCGATCGAGTTGCCAGGTCGGGTAACGATAACCGCGCGTCGGGCCTTCGAGGCCGATCAACTGGCGAGCGTGCCGACGGGCATTCACCGTGACACGGGTTGTTCCCATGCGCCGCGCCAGTTCTTCCGCCGTCACCATATCCTCACGGGCAAGAATGCTGGCGGCCAGCGCCTTGCCACGCGCCTTCGCGCGCGCCAGACCGCTACCGGACGTGCGCTCCGCCGCTTGCGTGCCTGCAATGTCCTGATTCTCTGGAGGATGCACAATCCGAACTGTACCTTCGGGCGTGACTTCGACTGAAAAGCGGACGCCACGTCCTGTTTTCCGGGTCTCCGCCAGCGCGTGGCCGAGATTTTCGATCACAGAGCGTGCTGTTCCCACCTGTCTGGCGACAGATGTCAGCGCAGTGCGTCCGACAGGAATAGAAACGGGTTGCACGCCGCGTGCGCTGAGAACCACAGCGCCGCTACGCGTTTTCGCCGCAAGACGGCGCGATTTTGTGGTGAAAGAGGATGCAGTTGCTCTGGGCATGGCGTATCTCCTGCCGTATACTCCTCATTTTCGATAAATCTGTCAAGTCCGATAAGTTCGTAAAGGTATGGCATTTAATGTCATGCTTTCATGACCTGTTAGCAGCCTGTCAGTTGTCCAGAATTTCCAGGGCTGGAAGATTCTTCACAATCTTCATGGTTTCCAGGCTGATCGTGATGACACGCAGGAACAGGTCCAGCGGATAGCGGGGGTCGTTCATGGTTTCGATGGCCCAGTTATTGGCATCATTGACGATACCGCTGGCCTTGTCGGTCTTCACGCATTGACGTTCCACGACCCAGTCGAGGGCAGGCTTGCCGTTCACCACGTAGTCGTAGGCTTCCAGAGGGATACCTGTGATAGTGATGCGGTCATTGTAATGCAGGATGGTTTTGTTCTTGCCCTTGCCATATTTCATCTGTGTCACCCGATAGTTGTCGGGTGACAGTGATCCTTTACCGTAGTCAATCTCCACGCCTTCATAGATGTGTTGGCTATCAAAATTTACGTGCATTTCGCCCAACCTGCGACCAGCATCCGAGAAGGCTTTGAAGGCTTCATATGTCTTCATGCGGGGAATGCGGGGCAGTTCCTTTCGCAAGGTATCCGCGTAGCGTTCCCGATATTCGGGCGAATGCAGAAGGCCATAGACATAATAGAACAAGTCTGCCTTGCTGATTTCCTTGCCCGGATAGGCATCCTGAAAGTGCTTCAATCCCTCATCTGTGATGGCTTCGCGTCGTACAAGACGTGGTTGAGAAGGTGTCTGTTCAAATAGACTGCCTTGGGAAGTGTTCATTGGCTGTCCTCCGTTTCGTAAAGAAACATCGGAAAGCATTGGCCTCCGTGTAGAAGGTGCAGGTCCGGAGTGCAGGATATCATCATTGTTGAGAAAGGCCGGTCTTCTCCCGGACTGGCTATGCAAATAACAAGATTCTTCTCTTGTACTTCTGCTGTTGACCGAGTATAATTGTCCTGTCCTGTCCTGTCCTGTCCTGTCCTACTTCTTCATATAAATATTCAGAAAAGCATTGTGTTCCACCATCACTTTGCAAATCTGGGACAGACTTGCTCATGAGTGCAAACTGACTGTCATCATTCTGGCGTTGCTTAATCATAATCACTCTATTATCCGCCTTAGCGCTAGGAAACAGTCGAGGCATCTGGTAAATCATGTCGTTAATCTGCCGGTCAAAGTACATCCACTGACAGAAAAATGGCCGGTAAACCGATTTTACGACATGCTCAGGGTTAAATAATGCTGGCTTATCTCGGGTAAAATCCTGAAGCAGTGAACGATTCCAGCTTATCTTTCGTGGATCACTATCGACAAAATTTTTGGCCTTTTCTAATCGTTCTTTTGAAGATGCATCAGGGTATTCATTCTGAAATCGTTCTCGTTCCGAATTATACACATCAATCATGGACCGCATATCTTCGGTTAATACTTGATGGGATGAATTGTAGCACCATGCGTCACGGGCTGTTGCAACGCCACGGGAAAACAGACTGAACAGCACAGGTCCCGCATCCTTATCCTTGCTCCCAATGGCAATAAATTTTCCAAAGCTGTCATCCCGTTGCCGTAGCCAGTCGCCATGTTCATCCGGCGTGATTGTCTGCCACAGGTCTTCGCCAGTCAGGCCATTGATGCTGGCCAGTTCCTGAATACGTTTCAGCTTCTGCTCACGGGTCAGATAATCCCCAATATCGTGGAACAGAATACGACCCTGTTCCTTTGCATTTGGATTCTTGACCATGAGGGAAATGGCAATCGGCGCCCGGCTTCCAGCATCGAATATCTTTCCACCTTCTTTGCGAGATGTTTCCCCTGATGTACGCTGGTTCCCCCGCAGATGAAACACATGGATGGAGGAAAATTCTTCGGCCAGACACTGACGCAAACCATTTGCCGTATTGGCATCCAGAAAGCCTGCGTTGGTCACGAAACCGATGACGCCACAATCCCCAATGCGGTCAGATGACCAGCGGATGGCGCGGATATAGCTGTCATACAGGGCGCGCTTGTTCGTGGCGCTGGACCGTTCCGCATAGGTCTTCGCAATCCGTGTATCCAGGGTGGGATAGGTCACATTCTGGTTGTTGTCGTTTCCGCTTTCCTGCCCGACCGAGTAAGGCGGGTTCCCCATGATGACACGGATATCCAGCTTTTTCTGTTTGCGGATGCGCCGATTGTTATCTTCCAGGGTTGAACTCACCAGATCATGCGGTTCGTTCAGCCTGAAGGTGTCCGTCAGGCAGATACCCTCGAAGGGTTCATATGTCCCGTCCATCAGATCGGAGAACGAGGCCTCGATATTGATGGAAGCGATATAATAAGCCAGCAGGACGATTTCGTTAGCGTGCAGTTCCTGTCGGTATTTATGGAGCATCTGCTCCTTCGTAATCAGCCCGCTCTGCAATAACCGAGTGATGAATGTGCCAGTGCCCGTAAAGGGGTCCATGATATGGACACCCTTGCTCCCGAGGGTCTGACCGAACTCGTTTTCCAGCACGTCATTGATGGAACGGATGATGAAATCCACCACCTCAATAGGCGTGTAGACAATACCCAGGCGGTCCTTCAGGCGTGGGAAGGCTTTCTGAAAAAAACCGTCATACAGTTCCTTAATGACCTTCTGGCGGCCGTAGGAGGTATCAATCCCCGAAGCCCGTTCACGGACGCTGGTATAGAATGCCTCCAGCCTGTCGGTTTCTTTGTGCAGGCTATGCCTGTCCAGCGCATCCAGAACTGTCTGCATGGCTCTGGACATAGGGTTGTCGCCAATGAAGCTATGGCCGGAGAACAGGGCTTCGAACACGGGGCGGGTGATGAGATGTTGCGCCAGCATCTCGATGACTTCGTCCTCGCTGATGCTGTCGTTCAGTTCCGTCCGCAGGTCTGACGTGAATTCCTTGAACGAGGTCCGGGCTTCCACGTTGTTGGGATTCTCCAGAATGGTTTTGATGCGGGTGATGTGGGTCTGAGCAATTTGGGCAATATCGTCGGCCCAGTCTTCCCAGTGATGGCGGTTGCCGACCTTCTTGACGATTTTGGCATAGATAGCCCGTTCGATTTCCCCGACTTCAAATTGCAGGGTTTCCTGCCTGTCGTCGTCAGGGAATGAAGCCTTCTTTCCAATTTTGTAGGACGAATGGGCTTTCTTGGCTGTGCCTGTTGTCAGGGCCTTTGTCTTGGCCGTGATCTTCTTCGTGACTGCGATGACTTCCATGCGGGATGTGTCAGGTCTGGCCTGAAGATCCATCTTGTTGACCATGTGATCAAAACGGTCATCGTGAGAACGCAGGGCCTGAAGCACCTGCCAGACCACCTGATAGGTCTTGTTGTTATCCAGAGCCTGGTCTGGCTCAACCCCAGCCGGGATAACTACGGGCAGTACGACATAGCCGCGCTTCTTACCAGGTGCGACCCGCATCACACGGCCTACGGACTGGACCACATCCACCTGTGAATTCCTGGGGGTCAGGAACAGGACTGCATCCAGCGCCGGCACGTCCACCCCTTCCGACAAGCAACGGACATTGGACAGAACCCGACATATGCCTTCCGGGGTCTCGTCCTTCAGCCAGGCGAGTTTGCCTTCCTTTTCGCTGGCGTTCATCCCGCCATCGACGTGTTCGGCTTCGCAGATCAGACGGGCTTCAGGTTCAATGCCTTCCTGTTCCTGATATTCCTCCACGACCTGCTGGAACATATCGGCAATCTGGATGGAACTGACCTTGGGTGTTCTGCCCTTGTAGTCAGGAGAAATGACCTGGCAGAAGGCGACGGCCCGCTTCATCGGTTCGGGGACAGTTGTCCCTTCACGAGGCAATCCGCCCGTCGCCAGCGCCTTCCAGCATCCGACAATTTTGGAGGCATCGGAGACGGTCAGCCCGTTATCGGGATCATCCAAGAGCTTCTGGACGCTACGGCTGACGGTTCCTTCGTCAACGGCCAGCACGATGACCTTGTAGTCCACCAGCAGTTTGCGCCGAACGGCCTCGGAGAAGGTGATGACATGGAACTCAGGCCCGTAGATGGCCACATTGTTCATGCCATAGACAGTGGCTCCTTCCTTTTCGGCCTTTTCCTGCGCCACATCGCCGTAAATACGCGGGGTGGCAGTCATGTAGAGGCGGTGACTGCCAGCCAGATAATCCTGGTTATGGACGCGGACGAAGGCGCTATCATTTTCCTCCCCCCCGAAAGTGACCCCTGTTGTCCTGTGCGCTTCATCGCAGACGATCAGATCGAACTCGGGGAGGTCATGCTCCTTCTGGGCACGGCTGATGACATCGATGGAATGATAGGTCGCGAACACGACCGTCATATGCGCGTCGTCATGCCGTTTGGCATGTTCGGTCGCCAGACGGCCGGGACTGGTGGTTGCCGGGTAGCGGATTTCGTGGATGTTGACCTTAATCTCGTCGTCGTTCTTCGCCTTCTTTTTCCCCACGTCACTGTCGGAACAGACCGCGAAGCTGTGGAGCGGAACCTGGCTTTCCTGGGTCCATTCGGTCAGGGTCTGGGACAGCAGGGAGAGGCTGGGGACGAGAAACAGGACACGACCACCGGCACCGACCTGCTGTTCCGCGATTTTCAGGCTGGTGAAAGTCTTGCCCGTCCCGCAGGCCATGATCAGACGGCCACGGTCATGGCACTTGAAGCCTGCCAGAACCCGGCGGATAGCGGTTTCCTGATGCTCGCGGGCTTTCTTCTGCGCCCGCAGGATAGGCGCAATCTTGGGCTGATATTGCGACCAGTCAATCAGGCTGGTTTCCAGGTCATACAGATCAATCTTGCTGACGGGCGGATGCTGGTCCGCAAGCGATGCCTCGGCATTGTCGGTCCAGTGGTTGGTCGTGGCGACAATGATACGTCGGGCAAAATGCTTTTTTCCCGAGGCGGTGAAAAAGCTGTCGATATCCTGTTTGCTAATACGATGGGACGAGGCATAAAATTTACATTGGATAGCATGGTATTCGCCGGTTCCCCGCGTTCTGGCGACCAGATCGATACCCGTGTCTTTCGCGACATAGCCTTCTTCGGTTGCCCAGTCCTTGTATGTCCATACCTGGTCATACAGGTCCGCGTAGCTCGGCTCTGTCCGCAGATAGCAGACAATCAGTTCCTCGAAGTAGGTCCCTTTCTCGCGCTCTGTGACGGATAGATTTCTATAGGTATCAAGCAGTTGGGAAAGCGCGGACATAATCTGGCAAGCCTTTGGACGGTCTGAAAATCACGTCTGGCCAGATTAACCTTTGCCACAGGGATGGGGAATAGGGCCTATTGACGAGAGGTTTTTCCAGACTGACGTGGACATGATTCAACGCTGGTCTTTGCAGAAATCTATGGATGAATGGCGCCCACCTCCCGATTGGCAACAGTGGTTAGGAAGCCGAACAGGTCATCCGTCGTCTCGCCATCGGACAGTTTCCGCACTGACGTCCATTGGCACCAGATCCCTGCAAAAAAAGCCAGAGGCTCCCCATCGCTGCGGGCAAACCAGACGGGCCTACTAGTCCCATCCGGCAGGCGCTCCGGTTCAGAAAAAGACGTGAGCGGCACCAGGCAGCGATGCGCCACACCTTCCCAGCGCTTCCACCAGGTCGAGGTGGGATTGCGGATATTGGTCACACCCCGATCGACCCTGTGGCCTTTCAGGTAGCCCGGCGGGGTCGGCATGCCCCAGCGTGCCATGACCAGTTCCCGCCCATCCGGCGCGTTCCGCACGATGGGCGCCATGGTGTTGGGCCAGATCTCGGGCAGGGGCCGGAGATTGCCGGTGCGGTCGGTCATGACCCGGGCCGCCTCCCGGATCGCCTGCTGGCTGCCGGTCATCGCATAGAGGTTGCACATCACGCCGTCCTTTCGCGAGTCCGGATATGGGTGTCCTGCCGGGCAGTATCCACCCTGCAGGAAGGGGATGGCCGGACTGTTCCTGATAAACCCCTCCAATCCAGACAGTTTTCATCGAGCCTGGACCGTGTGACAGGCCTGTGCCCGCGTCCGGATCACGGCCGCTTTTCCAGAATGGGTTGACATTCGTCACTGTACCAGAACAAATAACGAACACAATCGCTGATTCCGTGTCAGAAACACCCGAATGGACTGTCCACCCCTATGCCCGCACCCGAACCCCGTCCCGCGCTGGAGGCGCTAAGAGCACAGGTCAGTCGCCTCGAAGGCCAGGGCCGGCGCAGACGGGGCGTGCTACCCTTCGGTGTGCCCGAGATTGACGGTCGCCTGCCGGATGGTGGCCTGGCGCTGGGCGCGCTGCATGAGGTGGCAGGCGGCGGCCATGACGCCCTGAATGCAGCGGCATCCGGGCTGTTTTCTGCCGGGATCGCAGCCCGGACACGCGGAAAGGTGCTGTGGATCGCCACCCGTCAGGACCTGTATGCCCCGGCACTGCAGCAGGTCGGCCTGTCGGCGCGACGGACCATCTATGTCGCGGCCAGTTCGGACGTCGATGTCCTGGCCTGTTTCGAGGAAGCATTGCGCCATCAGGGGCTGGGCGCGGTTGTCGCCGAGGTCGCCCGCCTGTCCATGACAGCGTCACGCCGCCTGCAGCTGGCGGCCGAGACATCCGGTGCGCTGGGCATCGCCATACGGCGCTGACGGCGACAGACGGATGCGGCCGATTTTGGCCAGCCCACGGCTTCGGTTACGCGGTGGCGCGTCTCGGTCCTCCCATCCGTGCCGCTGCCAGTGCCCGGCGTCGGCCGGTCCCGCTGGCTGCTCGAACTGATCCGTGCCCGCGCGGGCGAATGCGCCGATTTCGAAGTGGAGGCCTGTGATGCCAAAGGGAGACTGGCACCGTGTCGTCTCGCTCTACCTGCCGCTCTGGCCGACAGACCGGCTCAGGAAGCGGCTGGGCGGCGACGCGCCCGCGCCTGACTGCCCATTGGTGCTGGCCGGACGGGAAGGGCGGCGACGGGTCGTGCTGTCGGTCGATCTCGCCGCCCGTAGGCTGGGTCTTCGCCCCGGCACGCCTGTCGCGAAAGCGCAGGCGCTTCATCCCGATCTGCTCATCATGGACGCCGACCCGGACGGTGACCGGGCTGGACTGGAGCGGCTGGCGCTGTGGTTCCAGCACCGCATCGCTCCCATCGTGGCCCCCGATCCGCCAGACGGCATCGTGCTGGATACGACCGGTGCCGATCACCTGCATGGGGGCGAGGCCGTCATGCTGGAGAACATGGTCACCCGCCTGAAGGAGTCCGGGATCACGACCCGGGCAGCCATTGCCGATACATGGGGTGCGGCCCATGCGCTGGCGCGCTATGGCCGGGGACGCATTACCCTCGTGCCGCCCGGTGAGACGGCGGCAGCGATCACTGATCTGCCCATCGAAGCCCTGCGCCTGCCAGCGGACATCATCGATGGCCTCCATGGGCTGGGCGTGTCACGCATCGGCCCGCTGGCCGGCATGCCACGCGCGCCGCTGGCCCTGCGCTTCGGTCCGGATGTCGCCCGCAGGCTGGACCAGGCTTTCGGACGGCAGGCGGAAGCCATTGTCCCGGTCCGGCTGCAGGCACCGGTGCAGGTCAGCCGGAGCTTTGCCGAACAGATCAGCGCCGCCGAGACCATAGCCCGCTACATCACCAAACTCGTACCGCCCCTGTGCGCCGGGCTGGAGGAACGCGAGCAGGGTGTGCGCCGCCTCGACCTGCTGCTGCACCGTGTGGACAGCCGCACCGAGGCCGTCCGTGTGTCCACGGCCATGCCGGTGCGGGATGTCAGACGCCTGACCCGTCTGCTCTGTGACAGGATCGAGACCATCGATCCGGGCTTCGGAATCGAGCGCATGGTGCTGACCGCGTCGCTGGCCGAGCCGATCCTCCACCGCCAGGGTGTCTCCACCCTGATCGAGGAGGAAGAAGCAGACGTCTCCGACCTGATCGATACCCTGGCCAACCGCGTCGGCACACAGGCCCTGTATCGCTTCGCCCCGGTGGAAAGCGACGTGCCAGAGCGAGCCGTCTGCCGCGTGCCCGCCCTTGCAGCCGAGGATGGAAAGGAGTGGCCGGATCACTGGCCACGCCCCACCCGCCTGCTGCCCCGTCCCGAGCCGATCCAGACCATGGCGGTGCTGCCCGACCATCCACCGGTCTTCTTCATCTGGCGCGGCATCCGCCGCCGGATCAGGTGCGCCGATGGCCCCGAGCGGGTCTTTGGCGAATGGTGGAAAGGGGATACCGAACTGACCACCGTGCGGGACTATTTCCGGGTGGAAGACACCAGCGGGGAAACATTCTGGGTTTACCGGACCGGGGATGGCGAACATGGTGAAACGGGTTCGCAGGGCTGGTTCCTGCACGGTTTCTTTGAATGAGCATGCCATACGCCGAACTGCAGGTGACGACGTATTTCTCGTTCCTGCGCGGCGCATCCTCACCGATTGAACTGTTCGAGCAGGCGAAGGCCCTTGGCATTGAAGCGCTGGGCATCTGCGACCGCAATTCCCTGGCGGGCATGGTGCAGGCCCATGTCGCGGCCAAAGAGACCGGCATCCGCCTGGTCGTGGGCTGCCGTCTCGACCTCGCCGATTTTGCGCCCGTGCTGGTCTACCCGACGGATCGGGCCGCCTATGGTCGCCTGTGCCGGCTGCTCACCCTTGGCAAGGCCCGGGCCGGGAAGGGGCAATGCCATCTGCTCTGGGAAGATCTGGTAGCATGGGGCGACGGGCTCCTTGTGATCCTGCTTCCGGATACGGCGAATGATGCCTGTGCCCTGCAGCTTCGCAAGCTGAAGGACGCCTTTGCCGACCGGGCCTATATGGCACTGACCCTGCGGCGCCGGCCCAATGACCAGATGCGGCTGTATGAACTGGCGAACCTGGCCCATCAGGCGCGGGTGCCAGCGGTCGCGACCAATGACGTGCTGTTCCACACCCATGACCGGCGCATCCTGCAGGATGTGGTGACCTGCATCCGCAACCACACCACCATCGACGAGGCCGGGTTTGCCCGTGAACGCCATGCGGACCGCTACCTCAAGCCGCCCGCGGAAATGGCGCGGCTGTTCAGCCGCTATCCCGAAGCGGTAGCCCGGACCATGGATATTGTGGAGCGCTGCCGCTTCAGCCTTGATGACCTGGCCTACCAGTATCCCGATGAGGTCTCCGTCCCCGGCCAGACGCCGCAGCAGGCGCTCGAAGCCCTGACCTGGAAAGGGGCGGCAGCGGCCTATCCCGAAGGCATTCCGCCCGAGGTCAGGAAAACCCTCGACCATGAACTCGCCCTGATCGGGCGCATGGACTATGCACCGTATTTCCTCACCGTCCACAGCATCGTCCGTTACGCCCGCTCACAGGACATCCTGTGCCAGGGGCGGGGATCGGCGGCCAATTCCGCTGTCTGCTACGTGCTGGGGATTACCGCCATCGATCCGGCACGGACGTCGCTGCTCTTCGAGCGGTTCGTCTCCGAAGAGCGCCGCGAGCCGCCCGATATCGATGTGGATTTCGAACACGCGCGCCGGGAGCAGATAATCCAGTGGATTTATGGTCATTATGGCCGTAACCATGCGGCCCTTACCGCCGTGGTGACGCGTTATCGTGCGAAAGGGGCGTTGCGTGATGTCGGCAAGGTCATGGGCCTGCCCGAAGACCTGATCCGCACCCTGTCCGGCCAGATCTGGGGCTGGGGGCGCAAGCTGGATGAGGGCGCGCTGGATGAAACAGGGATCGATATGTCCGACCGGCGCATCCGGCTGACGCTGGATCTGGCGCGCTGCCTGATTGGCGTGCCGCGCCACCTGTCGCAGCATCCCGGCGGGTTTGTCCTGACCCATGACCGGCTGGATGAGCTGGTGCCGATCGAACCGGCGGCCATGGACGCTCGCCAGATCATCGAATGGGACAAGGACGATATCGATGTCCTGAAATTCATGAAGGTCGATGTGCTGGCCCTTGGCATGCTGACCTGCATGAAGAAAGGGCTGGACCTTCTGGCCGAACACAAGGGGCAGCGTTACACGCTGCAGACCATCCCGGCCGAGGACCCACGCACCTACGCCATGATCCGGAAGGCCGACACGATCGGGGTGTTCCAGATCGAGAGTAGGGCGCAGATGTCCATGCTGCCGCGTCTCAGGCCCCGGGTGTTCTATGATCTGGTGATCGAGGTGGCCATCGTCCGGCCCGGTCCCATCCAGATGGGGTGGACGGCCTCCATGCGACATCAATGTGCCATGATGAGGTCGGAAGACCATTCAGAGGAGACCGCCCGGATGAAAGTTACCATAATC
>NZ_NKUF01000063.1 GCF_003206495.1 Gluconacetobacter entanii
ATTCTTACCTCTCAAATGACGTCAATAACGACGTCGTTAACGACGGTAAGTTACCAGTCACAATCCTCAATCATAAGGCGGCCTCAAACGGCCGGTTACGTTGAGGCTGCAGGTGAACTCGAAAGAGCGTGCCGAACGTGGCCGTGCCATGCTGCAGGCTGGTCTGGGAGATCTCGTGCGCGCTCCGCTCACGCAGATCATGACGCCGGCGCAGGCGATGGAAGACCAGGGGAAGCATGGACGGGAAGTCTCGCCAGAACTGCAGATTCCGCCCGAGGAGGAAGCCCGGATGATCGGGCAGATGCTGGAGCGGCACTATCGGCAGGTGCTTGATGAGCCAGTCCCGGCCCTGGGGGATCTGACGCCGCGCCAGGCCGTCCAGACAGCCTCAGGGCGTAAAAAGGTGGCCATCTGGTTGAAGGATATCGAAAACGCTACGGTCCACGCCCAAGGGAGTGGCGGTGCCATGGCTGCCTACGATTTTGGGTGGATGTGGCGCGAACTCGGAATCATCAGGCTCAGGAAATAGTCCGCTTACGCCCTATCTCAGACGTAGAGCAAGCGCCTACGTCTTTCCGTAAGCGGACGTTTACTGTCTGTGCCGTCAGAGGTAATGTAGTCTGTCCGTGTGAGAGAAAGGTTTTCTCCCGTCATCGGCAGCAGAGAAATTTATTCGCACCCCTCTCCTTATCAGCAACTTAGACTTTGTTCCAAAACGTATGCGCGACGAGCGATGGGCTTGATGAGGACAACTGCACACCTGACCAGAACAGGTCGATTCACCGAACGCTCGCAGGGTTACGTCGGTTCAGAATTTGCTATTGCTTCAAAAATAAATCTTGCGACTGCAGCAGCTGAAATGGCAGCGGGATTATGCCAATCATCATTCTTGAACGCGTCGCAGTAATCGACAATTCCACGGAATACCGCAATTCTTGCGGATCTTGACCAACCAGCATCCCGAAGTCCGGCCGATTCCATCTCCACGGCTTTTATTTTATGTTTATCCCTGAGTTCATCACGTATTTCTGGGCTCTTTAAAAGCGTGTTGCTTGCTGCAACGCCACCAAAATGGACAATGGAGGGAGAAAGCTTTCGCCTCGGATCGTCTGCACGCTTCAAGACCCTTTTGTTTTTGCCGTGCAAAATATCTGGCGGGAAATCGTTTGCGCTTAGTCCGTATTCATTAAGGGCTTTGTCCCGGAATTCGATCCATCCAGTGTCGAAACCTGACTTTTCTGACTGAAACTGCTTCACAAACTGGTTGAGCTCGTATGACACGCGCTGAGAGAGAGCGCGGTTCTCAAATGTCTGGTCCGGATTCATCTTTCCGAAATCACTTTCCCAGACCGAGTCTGCAATCACGATATCGCCAAGCCTTATATCCTCCTTAGCGTCATTAGGTCTCGGACAGCCACCGGCTATCCCAATCATCCAGAGACGCTCAGGGGCACAGGAGCGTAGGAAGTCAGTCGATGCGGATCCAGCTCTTGTATTCCCCATCTCTGACAAGACCCCGACAACGATTTTCTTCTGTTTACCCCTGACTTCGAAGTTAATGAGCTTATAGACGTTAGGATCGTCTTTAAAGCGCTTGATTTCTCCTTTTCCGAACACGGCTTCCACTGCCTCACGTTCCTTAGGGAGTGCAGTTAGGATTGCGAGGTCCGCTTGGAACCTCGCCGTTGCCATCTCGTGCACGGGCAATGGAGCGTAACCACTTGTCTGCGACATGTTAAAGGCCTCTATAAAATCTGTGTCATAGCAAAACGTATCAAGATGACTGATCGAACTCCGGAGAATACGGTCTAATATTCGTTTCCCACGACATACCTTCACCAGCATGGAGAAGTCTATATCATCCTTTGGATTTCCAGATGGGATGGCCTCGCCACCGAGATGGTTCATATTTTGAAACACGGATGCCTTGAATTCCGTTACGTAGCTGTTGAAGTAATGGTAGTTTATTGTCTGGTGAAGAGTATTCGTTACATTGATGTTTTTCGACGGAAGAGGCAGCAACGCTTCGACGTGCTTTGCAATGAAGGCTTCGCCCCCAAGCTTCTCGGGAACTTCGATGAATGCACGCGCAAAGGCCGTTGGCGACATTCCTTCCGGCTTCCAAACATGAAGCTCGTCCACAATAGACCCTGTTTCAGCATCCTTGATCCAAGATCCCGTTATATCCTTGGTAGCGCTTCTTTCTCGTCGCTGCCAGCCAGCGGCTTGGTCTAGGATGCTAGAATACAGGGTATGCTGCATTGATCCCGTTCGGTACTGATCGGCCTTGCTCCATCGGAACTCTTCAACTGAACTTCCGCTGCCGACCAAATTAAATCTGTCGCCGATGTCGGAAGCAAAAAATGGCTCTAGGACTGACCGGGCAATATCCGTTTCATAAAACGATGCAGCAGGGACAAGGATTTTTTTGCCCGTAATGATCGATATTCGGACCGCCAAGTCCATTTCGGACATGACCCGCTGGGTCCGGGCATAGTTCCCACGCTCTTCAAGAAAGTGAAGGTCAAAAAAATGGAGGAACAGAATTCTTGGGTGAATAGATCCTGGGGCTAGGACCAAGGAAAGTTGAGTTGGCTTCGATCGTGACGGCATTGTTCGTGGTATTCGCTCACAAGTGGCTCAAGATTCCCATTGAGGTCTCTCACACCCCAAGCGTTCAGTTCGTCACTGTATCCAGATGGCATTCCGTTCATTATGAATATTTTCTTTGCATCGGCAAAGGCTATAGCAATCTCAGCAAATGTATTGGGGCCGATATAACTCTTGACGCCTCTCTTATTGAAATTCACAACAACTATACCAATACTTTGCGGATCGCGAATTTTATTTATATGGGATCTAGACACTCCGCGCTTAAACCGATTGTATTGTTCTTGAGTGCCGTATTCAGATGTCAGATCAACGTCATCGGGCAACACAGATACAACATTGCGTGTGGCGAGCAACTCCGAAATTCGCATCATGTCGGGAATGAATGACATGCTGCCGCAAAGCACGAACCTGCGTACGAATGGTCTCGGACTCCTATTTTTGCGGACATGCGCTGGTGAGGCGACGTTCCCCATCAAAAATCTCCCCCACATCGGACTGATATAGCCACGAAGGCTTTTCTAGCTTCTCAACGAACCGTATCACAAACTCATCTGGCGGCGCCACATTCACGGCGGGGATGTGAACGGGCAAATCATTCGGATGTTCAAAAAAATAAATTGGCTGCTTGCGCTGAATTATACGCCCAACTTCATAACAAGTTGTTTTGCCGACGTATCCATTTTCTCCCGTAACTACATAAACGACGTCTGCGGAAAAAATGCGTTCAAGTGTTGCGGTCTGGATTTCCGCATCCGTCATTTCAGCCAAATCTGTTTCGAAACGGACAAATTCAGTGCCGCTGACAATCTCTGCCCCTGAAGGGGAGGAGACGTTTAAGCCTGCTGTTTTGAAAGTCGTAAGGGTTTTAATTACCTTGGGGTAATTTTCCTTTCTGAAGCTTCCAATGAGCGCTACTGTCTTGATCGACAAAATCCTACCACCATAATTATGACCCTGAAGGGCTTAAAGCGCCGCTGATACTGCGGCAAGCCTTGCGCGATGCGCCTATATTCCATTGCATTGCAAATTATGCAATCTCAAATTATGACAAACCCTATAAGCTAAATTCTGGTTTCAGCCGCCAATAAATTCTGGAGATCAGAGGTGAACCCAGCGAGAGGTCAAGCTTCTAGAGTCTGTCTCGAACGGCCAAATGTTGTCAAGGCGATCCGCGTTACAGGAGAGTAGAAACGACTGGGGAGGAATAGGGCGCTGTAATAAACGGCAATGGCGCAAATGACTGCTTTTTGACTGCATTGCCCGACAGCCGACATTCCTCTTTCCCCCCAATCATGACCCTTCGAGCGTATCGGCTGGACAGGACGGCAGCACGTGCGCGAGATAGCGCGAAAGCTGCGGCTCCAGTCCGTCAGAGGGAAATATCCCGGCGATGTAACCGTCCGGACGCACGAGCACCCACTGACCGGGTTCGACCCCGTACGCTGCGACGATATCGCCATCTTTGTCGACGAGTTCATGCCCCGCGCCAACGGTGACGATACGGACGCCCGCGATGGCCGACGGCCGGTCGTGCGGCTGGTAGCCGAGCAGGGTCCAGTGAGCCCCTTGAAAAACCGTGAACAGCCGTGTCCGTTGCCCGGCCTGTCCACGACAGGCCGCATCGGGTGCGCGATCGCCCGCCTGCACTCTGCCGCACACCGAACCGGGCGTGCTCAATGATGAGCCGCGATAGCCGAGGTCGAGTTGACGCGCTTCGCGATCGCGCTGCATGGTGCCCTGCTTTGCTTCACCAAGCAGCCGCGTCGAGAGATGAAGCATGTTCGACGCGATCGGCCGGCGCTCCGCCTCGTAGCTGTCGAGCAGCGCTTCCGGCGCACCCGCGAGCACGGAGGCCAGCTTCCAGCCGAGATTATAGGCGTCCTGAACGCTGGTATTGAAACCCTGACCACCGGTTGGCGGGTGAACATGAGCGGCATCCCCCGCAATGAAGACGCGTCCGACCCGGTAGCGATCAGCCAGACGTGCATTCATCGCATAAACCGAGGACCAGGACACCGAACGGACGGTGATGTCCTCTCTGCCGGTCCGGACCTCGATGAGCGCGGTCAGTCCGGCCGGAGACAGGTCGATCTCCCCGTCCAGTGCCACGGGCGCTTGAACCTGGAACAGATCGGTTCCCGCCAGTGGACAGATCATCACCTGTGTCGCCGGTGAACCGAGCTGGAAACGATGCCAGACGGACCGATCAAGACCCTCCAGCCGCACATCGGCAACAATCGCACGCACACCCAGTGCGTCTCCCGGAAAACCAATAGCCAGGGCATGGCGCACGAAGCTGCGGCCGCCGTCGGTTCCGACGAGGAACCGGGCGCGGATCATATGCTCGCCGGTTTCCCCTCGCATCCTCGCCGTTACGCCATGTGCGTCCTGTTCAAATCCGGTCAGCCGTGTGCCGAAGCGAGGATGATGCCCTAGCTCGGCAAGCCGCTCCCGCATGACGGCTTCGGTTGCAAACTGCGGCAGCATCAGCGGCGCGGCGTAAGGTTCGGCGGGAGTGGGGAAGACTTCCGCCTCCGTCAGAAGCGACAGTTTATGGGTTCCATCAGGACGATACTGGCACAGCGGCGGGTAAGGACCGCCTGCCGCCGCCACGCGGTCGACGAAGCCGAGATCCTCGAAGATCTCCATCGTCCGGGGCTGGATGCCTTTCCCGCGCGATCCGTTGAACGGCTGCGTGTTCTGCTCGATCAGTCGGAACGAAACCCCGCGTCGGGCGAGGTCAATCGCAAGTGTCAGGCCTGCTGCCCCGGCACCCGAGATCAGGACGTCTGTATCGAAGGACACTGGCAACTCCGCGAATCAATGTGTAATATTCACGTATCTCAGGTCACCGTCCAGGGCAACAAAAAGCGTGAATAATACACATGATCCTGATATCCTGCGCGGACTGCATGCCGCGATCATCGATCTGGTCGATGAAATCAACCGGCCGCGTCGGGATGATCGACTGATCGAAGAAGCAGGCATTCCACTGGATCGCGCCCTGTTTCCGCTTCTGGCGCGCGTAGGGCGTTACGGTCCTGTCGGTGTTGTCGAACTCGCGGACCGTACAGGACGTGATCATACGACGATCAGCCGACAGATGACCAAGCTGGAAGAACTGGGCCTTATCGAGCGCCACCCGTCTGCCGCGGACAGGCGTGTTCGCGAAGCGACAGTGACTGGAAAGGGACAGGAAATGGTCGACCTGCTGAATGCGGCCCGCCAGAGGCTGGCGAACCGCATTCTCGTCGACTGGACGGATACTGACCTCGATCAGTTACAGACGCTTTTGCGACGCTTCGCGGACGACTTGATGCGATGATAAATCCAGTGAAAATCTGTCACCAGAATCAAACCGGTTGCTTCCCTCGTAACGTCGTATGTCTTCTTCAAGAATGGAGTAGACAGGCGACAAACGCCTTCATGGCAGTCGTTCTGTCATGCTGGATGGATTCCGCAAAACGGTCGTTTTTTGCTGGAGGTACGTAGAGAAGCTTGTTTTGCCTCGAATGGCATCGACGGAAAATTGGTTTGGATGATTGATGAATATTTCCGTCATATTTTCATAAGAACTGGCAGATTCTTCCAAAAATCCATTTTCTATGTAATAATCGCGCCAGCCAGAACGCGGAACTTCATCTACGAGAATATCACGCATAAAATATTGTGATGCCTCACGAGCAATATCATCGGCCGAATACGGCATAGGGCCTTCAATGCTGTAAATGCCGACCTTATTGAGCGGGTCTGACAACAAGACAGCTGCCAGTTCCCCGACATCTTGAGGTGCGACCATCGGGACGCGTAGATGGGCGGGCAGAAGGCTGATCAGTTTTCCTGAATGCTTTGCCTGAGCCAAGGCTGGAAGCCAGTTACTCATGTAATACGCGCCACGAATAATGCAGAATGGAATTCCGGAACACTGTGCACCCTGCTCGAACTCATGCAAAACACCCAGATCACCGCAATGATTTCCTTGCCGCACATCATAAGTCGACTGGACAACGATCTTTTCAAGCTTCGTGCTGTTGAGAGCCATCAGGATCGACAGAACAGTCTTCCGTTCCTCAACGTCTGTGTTCAAGGCAGGATTTGCTGGCGGATTAAGCAGGAATGCGCGATCCGCCTGCTCCAGTGTTCGGGCAAGCGTCCTGGTGTCATGGATATCAAGCAGCGCAACAGATGCACCACGCTCGGCCCACATCGTGGCCTTGGCGGGATTGCGTATGATAACCGTCACGGCATGACCGCTTTTTAAAAGAGTTTCTGCAACGGCAGCGCCAATGTGTCCGGAAGCCCCCAGAACGGCAAACATCTTTTTTGCCTTGGTTTCGTCGTGTGACTTCATGACGTGAGAACCCTCTAACATATGCCTTACTGCCGTTATAAACGTCAGGGTAAGATGTGTCCGCTGGTTTGATTGGTACGATATGAGCGGCCGTTCTGTTTCCATCCCATTGCCGACATTTTTCTACCGGGAAAGGGGGACGGGTTGGTGTGGGGGCGGCAGTCAGAGTCAGAGGGCTGCGCGGATTTTCATGACGGGTTGAGAGGGTAGGGGAGGGTCTCCTGTCCGCCCGTCATGGAGTATTTCGCCATGGCGACCGCTATTCCAAAAATCACCCTGAGTTCGTCCCGTGACATCCCGTTCAACCGGCTGGTGCTATCCCAGTCCAACGTGCGGCGTGTGAAGTCCGGCCTGTCGATTGAGGAACTGGCCCGCGACATCGAGCGCCGCGGGCTGTTGCAGAGCCTGAATGTCCGCCCCGTCCTTGATGATGCTGGTGTCGAAACCGGCAGCTATGAAGTGCCCGCCGGTGGGCGTCGTTTCGGTGCTCTCGAACTGCTGGTGAAGCAGAAGAAACTGGCGAAGACTGCCCCGGTGCCGTGCGTGGTGCGCGAGGCCGGATCGGCCATTCTCGCCGAGGACGATTCCCTGGCCGAAAACGTCCAGCGCGTGGCCCTGCATCCTCTGGATCAGTTCCGCGCCTTCCGTGACATGCTGGAGAAGGGCATGTCCGAGGAGGAAATCGCCGCAGCGTTCTTCGTGGCACCGGCCGTGGTCAAGCAGCGTCTGCGTCTCATGACCGTGTCGGCCAAATTGCTGGATATCTATGAGCAGGACGGCATGAACCTGGAAAAGCTGATGGCCTTTTCCATCAGCGATGACCATGCCCGCCAGGAGCAGGTCTGGGAGATTGTCAGCCAGAGCCATAACCGCGAGCCCTATGTTATTCGCCGCATGCTGACGGAGAAAACCGTGCGGGCTTCGGACCGTCGCGTGCGCTTCGTCGGACTGGACACCTATCTCGCGGCCGGTGGGCCTATCATGCGCGACCTGTTCGAGGCCGATGACGGCGGCTGGCTGCAGGATCCGGCCATTCTGGACCGGCTGGTCATGGAAAAGCTGCAGGAGGCGGCTGAACAGGTCCGCGCCGAGGGCTGGAAGTGGGTCGAAACCGCCCTGTCGTTCCCATGGGGGCACACAAGGCAGTTCGTCGAGATCGATGGCACGGAAGTGCCCCTGACCGATGAAGAGACAGCCCGTCTTGAAGCCCTGCGTGCCGAGCAGGAAGCCATCGAGGCTGAATACGCCCAGGCCGATGAATACCCTGATGAGGTGGATGCACAGCTGGGCGAGATCGAACAGGCCATTCTTGCCCTGGAAGCCCGTCCCCTCGCATTCGATCCCGCTGACATGGCGCGGGCGGGGGCCTTCGTCAGCCTTGCCAGCGATGGCACGCTGCAGGTGGAGCGGGGCTTCGTCCTACCCGAGGACATGCCGACTGAGCCGGAAGAGACCGATGATGCGGGCAGCGCCGATGAATACGATCGCCCCGCATATGATGGGCAGCACCATGATAGCACAGGCCATGGTTATCAGGAGGGCGATAGCATTGCTCCAGACGTCGAGCCCGAGGAGGAAGACGGTATCAGGCCGCTGCCAGACCGGTTGCTCACCGAACTGACGGCCTGGCGCACGCTGGCCCTGCGGGATGCTTTCGCCAGCAACCCGCACATCGCCCTGACCGAACTGCTGCACATATTGGTGCGCGATTTGTACTGGCAGACACCGGGTGCGGATTGCCTGGAAGCCTATGTCCGCGAAATCTCCCTGCTGGTCCATTCACCCGACATGCCGGGTAGCCTGCCAGCTCACGCACTGCGCCAGCGCAATGAGGGCTGGAAGCATGATCTACCGGATGACGAGGATGCGCTGTGGCGGTGGATCGACGGCCTGGACGATGCCAGCCGAATGGCACTGCTGGCGCACTGCCTGTCTTTCGGGGTCAACGCGCTCTACGAGCGCATGCCCGCCTATGGCGCGGTGTCCCAGCGCAGCGTGACCGAGCGCCTCAGACGGGCAGACCGTCTGGCATCGGCTCTCAGCCTCGATATGGTCGAGGCGGGCTGGCAGCCCACGGTCGAGAATTATCTCGGCCGGGTGACCAAGGCGCGCATCCTGCAGGCCGTGCGGGACGCACGTGGCGACGAGGCGGCAGAGCGCATCGCCCACCTGAAGAAGCCCGACATGGCGCGCGAGGCAGAGCGGCTGCTCGATGGTTCGGGCTGGCTGCCCGAGGCGTTGCGCACGGTAGGAGGTGCAGAGCAAGTGCCGGTTGAAACGGCAACGGTGGACGAGGGTATGGAGGCCATCGCCGCCGAGTAACCCTTATGAGGTCTGGAACTTTGAGACAGCGGCTTCCGGGCACCGGAAGCCGCTTTTTTTATGTCCGGCGCCCCGGAAAGAGGGAGAGGGCGGCTTCGCCTTCTGTGCCGAATAACCGGCATCAGAGGAGAGTTTTCCATGACCACAGCCACCATCTGCTCCCTGCGTCCCGTGGCGCCGCGTCCGGCGGCTTCCGGATTGATTCCTCCCGTGGCGAACGCAGCACCCGCGTTTCGTCCGAGTGGTTTTCCCGCCCCGACGACGAGCGGTATCTCTCGCTGTCAGATCTGCACGCTGCCACACTTGCCCGTGCCGAGCGCGCCACCGCTCGTACGGTGGAAAGCCGCGCCATCCGCGTGGAGGCGTCCCGCGACAATGCCGAGCGTCTGACTTTGACCGTTCCGGGACAGCATGAGCCAATCGCGCCCACCCACTGGTCCTTTGGCCAGATGTGCAGTCTTGTCGGTGCGCCATCATCGTACCTGCGCAATCTTCCGGCCCCACTGGCGGCGATCAACCTGCAGCACGGGCTGCTGTCGCATCGGGCCGAACTGGTCAAGACGCTGGAGACGGAAGACGGGCGCGTGGAACTGCGTGCCGTGACCGGTCCCGATTACGGCCGCATCTTGGACCATGAACTGGTCGGCGCGGTGCGCAAAATTGCCGGCGACGGCATGGATGATACCAACTGGAAGGTGCCCGGTGTGATCGACTGGGCGACCATGACTCACAATCCCCATGTCGACATCACGAAGGAGACCACGACGCTCTACGCATCGGATCGCGATGTCTTCCTGTTCCTCGTGCGCCGTATCGGCGCGTTTCACTGAGTGTAATCAACAGATTACTTGGATTGCTGGAGATTCCAATGCTCACCCGACTTACCTTGGCTGGTAACAGCTGCAACCGGGGAAACCCGGCGGGGGACCATAGCATGTCGGGAGTAAGGCTCGGGGCCGTCCAGGCAGGGACCGTCGGGTGGAGCAATCCACCGCTCCTGCGGAAGACCTTACCGTGTCAGGGCAAGACGTGCATGGTGAATG
>NZ_NKUF01000064.1 GCF_003206495.1 Gluconacetobacter entanii
CCGATTATGGTAACTTTCATCCGGGCGGTCTCCTCTGAATGGTCTTCCGACCTCATCATGGCACATTGATGTCGCATGGAGGCCGTCCACCCCATCTGGTTCCGTGCTGTCGCCCTTGACGCCATGGCGAATGGTGGCCCCCACTTTCATGCCGACATGCTGGATATCCACAACCAGTTGGCAGCGCTTGGCAACAATCTGAACCAGTTGGCCCGACGGGTGAACGCAGGGGAGGCGGTAACAGGGCTTCAGGAGGCCACGGATGAAGTCAGGGCCACGGCGCTCCGGGTGACAAAGGTGCTCCGGAAGGTCCGTTGACATGATCATCAAGTCAACGCGCATCCGGGCGACCGCACGCAGCATGACCCAAATTGTGCGCCACCTTCTGGACAAGCCCGATGAAAATGAGGTCATCCACCTGATCCGGGGATCACGGGCGGATGTAAGAATGGCGTTCGATGACGCCCGTGATTTTGGCCGGAAGAACGCGGCGGCCCACTTCATCCTTGCCAGTCAGGAAAAACTGGACCCACGGCAGGTTCGGGATGCCATTGCGATGATTGGCGAGGAATTCGGCTTTTCACGTGACGACGTGAAGCTGTGTGTCCGCCACCAGAAAAGCCGCCATGATGGGGAAAGCTGGAACCAGCATTTTCATCTTCTGGTGCAGATGGTGAATCCGGAGAATGGCCGCGTCATGGACATGTCGCACAGTTACGCGCGACAGGAAAAAATCGAACGCATTTTCGAGGTGAAGAACGGCCTGCGCCTGCTGAAAGGACGACACAACCGGGCCGTAACCGACCCGACGATCCGGGACCGTCTGGCTGGTCTGCAGGATGCCACAGGATCGTCAAGGAGGGCAGGGATATGACCGATGCGGTCATTCTCCCTGTGGGCCATGCACTCATCCCGATAGCGTTCGATCAACTGACGGATCGGGATGCGGTCGATGGTGGAGGTATCACGAAACTGGCCCAGATCGATCTCGGCCCATTTTTCATTGAGCCAGCGTCGAGCCAAAGCGGCTGAGGCGAATGTTTTGCGAATACGTTTGCCGTCCACCATCTTCCGGGCTTGGTACTGGCTGGGGCCACGATACCAGACACCTTTAGGCAGCGCTCTGCCCGTAATGGGGTCGATATTCGTCTTTTGTGATTCGCTCATGAGAATCCCTGATATCACTGAGCCATCCCTGAGTGACGGAAACCCGTTTGGCTCAAGATTGGCTCAAAGTCCAACAAACTGGAAATCAGGAAAGTGCCTGTAATCAGCCAAGACCCGCAGTAAACTGCGATAAAGTAGCTGGCGTCCCGTACGGGATTCGAACCCGTGTTGCCGCCGTGAAAGGGCGGTGTCCTAGGCCTCTAGACGAACGGGACTAAAGGCGTGAGCGGGTAGATATCCCGACAGGCGGGGGCGGTCAACCCCCTGAAATCAGAATATGAAAATTAATTCGCAAAAGCCGCGTCACGGATGAAGAAACTGGCGGTCGTGCGGCCATTCCATGTCTGGGCCTGCAGCCATCCGGCCAGATGCAGGGGCGGGGCGTTGCGATCCTCCAGCACGGGCGTCATGGGATTGTCGCCAGCACGGAACAGCAGCGCCTTCAGGCGCGGGCCGCCACCTTCCCCCTCGATCATCAGGCGTAGCGTATTGCTCTCGCGCCCGATGCGGTCGGCACGCACGATGCGCACGCGCGGCAGCGCCAGCAGCGGTTCGTCATTGCCCGAACCGAACGGGGCCAGGCGCCCGATATCATTCGCCAGTTCCACCGTCGCGGCCCGGACACTCACGATGCCTTCAATGCTCAGATCCACCGCGTCGGGCAATGCGGCCGCCTTTTCCAGCCGTTCATCAAGGAATGTGTGCAGCGCGGAAATGTTTTCGGCCTTCAGGCCAAATCCCGCCGCCATCGCATGCCCCCCGCCCGAGGTCAGCAGGCCCGCCTGCCGCGCCGCGATGATGGCCGTGCCCAGGTCGATCCCCGTCACGGAACGCGCCGATCCCTTGACGCTGCCATCCTCCAGCATCGCACCGACCAGCACGGGGCGGTTGAAGCGTTCCTTCACCCGTCCCGCCACGATGCCCACCACGCCGGGATGCCAGTCGCGGCCGCACAGCAGCAGGACCGGGTGGCCTTCTTCCCGCTGGCGGGTGGCCATTTCCATCGCGATGTCGAGGATATCGCCCTCCACCGTCTGGCGGCGGCGGTTGACCGCATCCAGGCGCTCCGCCAGGCGCCGGGCTTCCGCCTCGTCCTCGCACAGCAGCAGTTCCAGCCCCAGCCCCGATTCCGCGATCCGCCCGCCCGCGTTGATGCGCGGTCCAAGGGCGAAGCCGCAGGTGGTGGAGGTCAGCCGGTCGTCCGTCACACCGGAAACGTCAAGCAGCGCGTTCAGGCCAATACGCTGGCGGCGGGCCATGACCTTCATCCCCTGCGTGACAAAGGCGCGGTTCAGCCCCGTCAGCGGCATGACGTCACACACGCTCGCCAGCGCCACGAGGTCGAGATAGTCCATCAGTTGCGGCATGGGCCGTGTTTCGAACCACCCTTCGCGGCGCAGCACGCCCGTGGTGGCGACCACCGCCATGAAGGTCACGGCCGCGGCGCACGCCCCATGCAGGCGCGAGGCGCAGTCAAGCCGGTTCGGGTTGACCGTCGCGGTGATGCGTGGCAGCGCGCCCTGCACCTTGTGATGGTCCAGCACGATGATGTCCGCCCGTGCCGACAGGGGGGAGAGGATGTCCCCCGCCGCCGTGCCACAGTCCACGCAGACGATCAGGCCCGCGCCATCGGCGACCATCGCCTCCAGCGCGGGGGTATTGGGGCCATAGCCCTCGCTCATGCGGTCGGGGACATGGGTGATGACGCGACAGCCCATCTGGCGCAGGAAATGCGTCAGCAGCGCCGCCGAACAGGCGCCATCCACGTCGTAATCGCCAAAGACCCCAACGGTTTCCGATGTGGTGATGGCCTGCGCCAGACGCCGTGCCGCCTTGTCCATGTCGATCATGCCGGCGGGATCGGGCATCAGCGCGCGCAGCGTGGGGCTGAGGAAATCCTGCACGGCGTCGGGTGCGACCCCGCGCATCGCCAGCATGCGCCCGACGACTTCGGGCACCCCGGCCTGCTGCATGATCGCCATGCCCATGCGCGCGGTAAGCCCGGAATCAAGCGTGGCCGACGGGTCACGCCACAGCCACCGCCGTCCCGTCAGGCTGGAACGCACGCCCAGCACCAGGGCGCTGTTGTCCGCATCCTCCACCGTCCCTGCCGCCAGCACCCCGTCCGTCATGTCCCCCATGCTCATGCCCGCGCTCCCGTCGCGGTGTGCCGGGGAACGGGGCTGTGGGCGGCAGTGGCGTTGGTCATCGGGGAATCCTTGGGGAGTGGGAACGTAAGGGGGCGGGAGGAGGGATCAGTCCCCCTCGATCCGGATCATGGCCGGTTCGTCGAGCACCGACTTGAGTTGCGCGATGTGCCTGAGCGCATGCAGCATCGCCGCCTCGCTGGTATGATGGGTAATCAGCACCAGCGGCACGCTGTAACTGTCATCGGGCAGCGTCTCACGCGCATGGGCATGTTGCAGCATCGTATGCAGCGACACGCCATCATCGCGCAGCACCGCCGTGATGTCCGCCAGCACGCCCGGACGGTCCACGACGTTCAGTCGCAGGTAATACCGGCCCGAAAACTGTGCGCGCGGCAGGGCGACGGCCTGCGTCAGGCCATCGGTGCTGCGTCCCCATACGGGAATGGCGTTGCCGCGCGCGATGTCGATCAGGTCGGCGGTGACGGCGGTGGCGGTGGGACCTTCGCCCGCGCCACGACCCTCCAGCATCAGGCGGCCGACAAACGCGCCTTCGACCACGACGGCGTTGAACACGCCATCGACCTGCGCGATGGGCGTCGTGTTGGGCACGAGGCACGGATGCACCCGCGCCTCGATCCCGTTCGCATGCTGCCGCGCGATGCCCAGCAGCTTGATGCGATAGCCCAGTTCACGCGCGAAATGCAGGTCCAGCGCACCGATGCGGCGGATCCCCTCGATATAGACCGAGGCGAAGACGACCGGCCGGCCGAACGCAAGCCCGGCAAGGATCGCAAGCTTGTGCGCCGCGTCCACCCCGTCCACGTCGGTGGAGGGATCGGCCTCGGCATAGCCAAGCTTCTGCGCATCGGCGAGGATGTCGGCAAAGTCACGCCCCGTCTCGCGCATCGCGGTCAGGATGTAGTTGCACGTGCCATTGAGGATGCCGCCGACCTTGAGGATACGGTCCCCGGCCAGCGCCTCGCGCACGGTCTTGATGGCGGGGATGCCGCCGGCGACCGCCGCCTCGAACATCAGCGGCACATTGGCCTTCTGCGCCAGTGTCGCGAGTTCCGCGCCATGGATCGCCATCAGCGCCTTGTTCGCGGTGACGACCGGCCGGCCGTTTTCCAGCGCGCCGGTGACGATCCTGCGCGCGATGCCTTCCGCGCCACCGACCAGTTCGACCACGACATCGACGTCGGGATGCGCCGCAAGTTCGGCGGCGTCGTCGCACCATGCGACATCCGACAGGTCCACGCCACGATCGCGCGTGCGGTCGCGCGCGCTGACCGCGGTGACGACCAGGCGACGCCCGGCGCGCGCGGTGATCAGCGCGGCATTTTCACGCAGCATCCTGACGACACCGGCGCCAACCGTGCCCAGCCCCGCGATACCGATGCGCAGGGGAGGGGGCTCAACAGGTGAAGAAGCAGCAGTCATGTTTTTTCCGTAAGGGAAGTGAAAAGCGTTCAGGAAACGGAATCCGTGACCGCGGGGTCACGCCGTGGCGCGGGGGCGGCCGCGTTGTGGGCCGACATGAAATGGCGGATCGCACGCGTCGCCTGGCGCAGGCGCTGGGTGTTTTCCACAAGGCCGATGCGCACGAAGCCCTCCCCATGTTCGCCAAAGCCAAGGCCGGGGGCGACGGCGACGCCCGCCTCCTTCAGCAGCAGCTTGGAGAAGCCGACACTGCCCATCTCACGGAACTTCTCGGGGATGGGGGCCCATGCGAACATGGAACCTTCGGGCGAGGGCACGTCCCACCCGGCCGCGTGCAGGCCGCGGATCAGCACGTCGCGGCGTTCGCGGTAGATGTTGCGGATTTCCGCGACACAGTCCTGCGGCCCGCTGAGTGCCGCGACGGCGGCGACCTGGATCGGGGTGAACGCGCCATAGTCCAGATAGGACTTGATGCGCGTCAGCGCCGCGATCAGGCGCGGATTGCCCGCCGCAAAGCCCATGCGCCACCCCGCCATGGAATAGGTCTTCGACAGGGAGGTGAACTCCACCGCGATGTCCTTGGCACCCGGTACCTCGAGGATGGAGGGCGGCACGCGGTCCCCGAAATAGATTTCGGCATAGGCAAGGTCGGACATGATCCAGATCTCGTGCCTGCGCGCGAAGGCGACGAGTTCGCGGTAGAAGTCGAGGTCCGCGACATAGGCGGTCGGATTTGACGGAAAATTGACAATCAGCGCGGTCGGTTTCGGCACCGAATGATGCACCGCACGTTCCAGCGCGCGCAGCATTTCCTCGTCCGGGGTGGCTGGAATGGAGCGGACGGAGGCGCCGGCGATGATGAATCCGAACTGGTGGATCGGATAGGACGGGTTGGGCACCAGGATCGTGTCGCCCGGACTGGTGATGGCGGCGGCAAGGTTCGCCAGCCCTTCCTTGGAGCCAAGGGTCGCGATCACTTCGGTTTCGGGGTCGAGGCCGACATTGAAGCGGCGTTCGTAATACCCCGCAAGCGCACGGCGCAGGCCGGGGATGCCACGGCTGACGGAATAGCGGTGCGCGCGCGGATCCGCCACGGTTTCCACCAGTTTCTGCACGATGTGCGAGGGCGTGGGCGTGTCGGGATTGCCCATTCCCAGATCGATGATGTCTTCCCCGCGGGCCCGCGCGCTGGCCTTGGCCTTGTTCACTTCGGCGAAAACATAGGGCGGCAGACGGCGGATGCGATGGAATTCTTCGGTCATGGGACTGCTCTGCAGGCAGGCGGGATCAGGGATCGCGCCGGGTTGGGAATCTGAAGTCCCGGCCGCCAGGATGGCGGACCGGCCGATACATTAGTGCACGATGCCAACTCTTGCACCAGTCCCGAACGCCGCCGCATGCAGGCGGATCGCCGATTCCGGCACCCCCTGCGCCACCAGCGCGTGCGCCAGCGTACGGGTGCGCAGGATCGCAAGCGACATGGCCTGCGCCTGTCCCTGCGCGCTGGCCGTGGTGGCGTCGCCATACCCGTTGATGACGATGGTCCCGTCACCGCGTGCGCGCGCCACGTCCGACAGCGCGCGCTCCTGCCCGTGCTGCATCTGGTCCGAACCGGGGGCGAAGCCGATGGCGCGCCACTGGTCGTTGTCAAGCTGGTAATCCGGCAGGGGACGGCTGACGCCCTCGTTCGTGCCGATCGTCCCGATCCCCGCAAGGGTCACGGGCTCCGGCGGGGCCTTGGCCAGCGCGGGCAGGGTGGTGGGCAGGATCTGCGCATCCGTCGGTAGGGCGTTGCTGACCTCGGGCATCGCGATCGTGGCGTCGTCGGCCTCATGCGCGGGGCGCGACGTGGTGGCGGGGGCGGCCGGGGCCGCGGCGAAGGACGCCGACTGCATGCCCGTCGCGGGGGTCGCGGGCGGTGGCGGCACCTCCGCGACCGAGGGAATCGGCCCCATCGTCGCGTCCTCGCGGTGGATCAGGTTGCGCTGCTCACGCAGGTCGGTGGTGATGTCGTCGCGCAGGTCCTGTGACGGCAGGACCGGGGCCTCCCGCGGGCCAAGCCCGACATGCGGATACGGGTCATGCGCGCCGGGTGGGGGGGGGCGCTGCTGCCCTATGACGCCGCCCTGGTGGTTGTGGTACCAGTCCGCCAGCGTATCGACCGTATCGCGATGGCCCGAGCCGCATCCGCCAAGCAGGGCCATGGCGGCGACGGCCCATGCCAGGCGTGCCCCATTGCCCGCCGCCCCACGGCACGAACGGCCGCGACGCACGAAAAAGAACGCATCGGAACTTGGCGCGGGCGCAGGATTGCCCATATCCACTCCGTCAAACAGATGTCACACGATGTTTCCTACTACCCTGTCCCGCCCGTCATAGCGAGGGGCGGCGCGCGGGGTCGCAGGACCCCGATCGCTTGACAGGGCTTGGCACCACGGCCAAGGCAGCGCAGGATAGGGGGATGACTATGCCAGCCCCGGAAAAGAGGGAGAGCCCAATGAACGGCATGCAGCCGAAAGATCGCGTCCGCATGGATGACGAGGATCCGCGCGATCCCGACATCCCCGAACCCCAAGGCCCGGAGACCGAGGAACCCGATCGTAACCGCACGCTCTCCTCGCCCATCAGCGAACTTGAAAGCCGCCTGTTCGACCAGCGCAAGGTGCTGGTGTTCGGGCCGATCAATGACAAGATCGCCCGTGATGTCACCGGCCGCCTGCTGGCGCTGGCCGGTGCGTCGGACAGGCCGATTGACGTGTATGTCAATTCGCCCGGCGGGCATGTGGAAAGTGGCGACACGATCCATGACATGATCCGCTTTGTCGATTCGGTGGCCCCGGTCAACATGATCGGCACCGGATGGGTGGCGTCGGCGGGTGCGCTGATTTACGCGGCGGGAAACAAGGAGCGGCGCTACTGCCTGCCCAACACGCGCTTCCTGCTGCATCAGCCGATGGGCGGCGTGCGTGGTCCCGCCACGGACATCGACATCGAGGCGCGCGAGATCGTCAAGATGCGCGAACGCCTCAACCGCCTGTTCGCGCGCGAAACCGGGCAGCCGTACGAGAAGATCTGCAAGGATACCGACCGTAACTACTGGATGTCCGCGCCCGAGGCGATCGAGTATGGCCTCGTCACACGCGTGATCGAAAAGATCTCCGACATTCATTGATCCATGACAAGGGCGGCGATGGCGGCAGCCCCCATACTGCTGCTGTCGCCCCAATGGGGCGCATAACAGGGTCAGCCAGGAATTCAGCGTCCTTGTGCAACGAAGAACAGTTCATTGCCCGGTCGGCACGACCCGTTCCATGTGCCGCGATGGCGGCGGACTGTTTTTTTTGATGCCAGCCGATCGGTGAATTCCCGCGTTACCGTTTCGATCAGCGAGCTGACACATGAACGCACTTTCAGACATCTATACCAACCTGCCCGAAGCGCAGGACCCCGGCGCGGCTACCCCTGAAGCCGTGGCGAAGGCGGATTACACGGCGCGTCACTGGTCGAGTCCGGTGCCCGGGCCGCTGAAGCCCGGTTCGGTGGAGCACAAGCGCGCCGTGGCGGAGATGTTCCGCGAGACCTTCAACCCCTACAAGCCGTCCGTCATCGAATGGCCCAAGCTGGATGCGGAGACGCTGCGCCGGGTTACGTCGCTGCCGATCTGGGACATCGCGGTGCAGACCGAGGGCAAGGCCCGCCTGCGCATGGCGGCCTATGCCCGCCTGATTGACGACCCGGACATGAAGGATGCCCTGTCGCGCAACGCGTGGGAGGAAAACCGCCACAAGGAGGTCCTCTCCAAGATGGTGGAGGCCTATGGCATCCCGCTGGCGTCGGAGCCGACCTACCACGAACCGCGTGATGTGGAGTGGGCCTACCTCGTGACCGGCTTTTCCGAATGTGTGGACAGTTTCTTTGCCTTCGGCCTGTTTGAGGTGGCGAAGCGTTCGGGCTTCTTCCCGGCGGAACTTGTCGAGACGTTCGAGCCAGTGATGCAGGAGGAATGCCGCCATATCCTGCTGTTCGCGAACTGGCTGGCATGGCACCGCGCGACGATGCCGCTGTGGAAGCGCCCGTGGTTCGAGATCCGTGTCCTCGCGGTGTGGGTGTTCCTGGTCTATGAACGCCTCGGCATGGCGCAGACGATGGATGCCGATGGCAATGTCCACGAACAGGACAACAATTTCACCGTCAACGGCACCAAGGAAGTGGCGAGCATCGACATGCCGCTGCGTGATTTCCTTGACCTGTGCCTCAATGAAAACGAACGCCGCTTCTCGGGCTATGACCCGCGCCTGCTGCGGCCGAAGCTGGCGCCGAACCTTGCACGTTTCCTGCGCTTTTTCCTGCCGCGCACGCCTGAATCGCGCAAGCTGGAGGGGAAGCAGGCCATCTCCTGATCTCCCCCGGATGATGCGCGCCTGACGCGGCCCCGTCTCCTGCCATCAAAGGCCGGGGGCGGGGCCGTTTTCGTTGGGCTATATAACTATCTGAATAACTTAAAGAAGTTTTTGGTGAAGCTTTTTTCAAAAAGCTTCAAAAGACGCCGCCTTTAAAAAAAGACGGCCGCCCCCGAAAACGTTTATTTTTTAACAGTCACTTACACAGTGACCTTCGCCGGCGCGGCAGCGAAGTCGAGTTGCCCCAGATAGGCAAGGCGCTTTGCCGGGATGATGTCACCGATGCGGCCATCGGTAATCCGGGCATAGCCGAACACCTTGCTCTCCTCCTCGTCCGAACCGATGGCGAGGCCCGCGAAATCCTGTCCCTTTTCATCCTGCAGGTGCCACACGTCACCGCGTACCACCGCATCGAACTTGTAGCGGAAGCCGGGCAGGATCTTGGTCAGGATGGCGGGCATCACCTCGGTCACGTCGAGCGCGCTGCGCACGAATTCGGTGCAGAATTCGTCCGGGGCGAAATATCCCTTCATTTCCGGGGTCATCAGGATCAGCCCGGGTTTCGTGCCTTCGGCCGAGACGAGGCGGCTGCGAATGACGATCTTGGGCTCGTCACGCGATATTTCCGAGGCGAGGAGGACCGTCCCCACCGGTGCGGCGAGCAGGTCGGGTAAGACCTTCATCTGGGTCAGGGGGAGGGTGGACAGGGTGGTCATCGGTGATCTCCGCTTGCGTGCGATATCCTGCCTGAAGACGGCAGCGTGACTGTGCGCTTCCTGCCCCGGTGGTGCAACCGGCCCCGGCGGCAGCCGTCCGGTCACGGTATGGCTCGGTCGCGTCTACTGCGGGGCGCGTGGGGCGCAAAGGTGGCGCATGCCATGCGCATCGTCCCGGGCGACGGGTGCAAATCGTGGAATTACAGATTCCATGAGGAGTGGATAGCGAGCCGCGCCGTGTCAGAGTGTGCTTGCTGAAACTCTCTGGAGGGCAGAACCATGCTCGAGGCATCTGATCATCC
>NZ_NKUF01000065.1 GCF_003206495.1 Gluconacetobacter entanii
CGCCATGGGAAAATGGACCCTCGAAATCATCAGGCGGTCCGATACGACGAAGGGCTTTCAGATCCTGCCGCGTCGCTGGGTGGTGGAACGGACATTCGCCTGGCTGGGACGGTGCAGGCGGCTCGCCAAAGATTGGGAAAAGTCCATTGCGTCCTCAACCGCATGGACATTGATCGCCTCGATCCGCATGCTCACACGACGGACAGCAAGGCATTGTCAAGCTTGGAAAACTTTCGGATCGGGCTCTAAGAATTGGCATCTCTTTCCAGACTTGAATTCGCATGGAAGCAAATTTGGAGAAAAAAGGGGGCGAAGACTACTCTTGGGGTTGATGGGGTATCTGCTACTACTTTCAAAAATGAACGTATGAATCGTCTGCGTGAAATTCAAAGTAATATTCGTGACGGATATAAATTTAGTCTGTTGCGGGGGGTAGCAATACCCAAAACTGATCCTACAAAATTGAGATTAATCTGTATTCCTACGTTATCTGATCGGATAGTGCAGCGTGCCCTCGTCAATAAAATCGAGGAGCAGGCGGAAAAATTGGAACTTATTAATCCTGTCAGTTATGGCTTTATAAGAAACACAAAAAATCAGAACCGTGGCGTTAGAGGGGCGCAAAAAGCTGCCTGTGCACTTCGTGAGAAAAAGCCGTGGGTTTTTAAAGCAGATATAGCTAAATTTTTTGACCGCATTAATCGTAAAGAATTAGCTGAAAAATTTTCGCGTCAATTTAAATTACGATCGTTGACACCCTTGGTTTTGGGTGCAATCCAGTGCGAAGTCGCTGAAAGTAGTGAAAAAATCCGAAAAGCCACTATTCAGAATGGCATTCAGAGAGGGAGAGGCCTTCGACAAGGGATGCCGTTATCTCCCATACTAAGCAATTTTGTTTTAAAAGATTTTGATAGAGTTGTTGGAGCGCAATACTCAATGGTGCGCTATGCGGATGACCTACTTATTTTTACTAACACCGAATCTCAATGTATAGAAGCACGGAAAAAAGTTGAAGAAGAATTAAAAATTATTGGTCATGAATTGAGTGAAGAAAAGAGTCATATATATTCTCCATCACAACCAGTAGATTTTCTTGGGATGGCATTGGCTAGGCAGGAAAATAGGGAGTGTTATTTTTATGTGTCTCCTGAGCAAATAAGGGAGATAAAGAAATATATTTCAGAATATCATGATATTTCACGGTTAATATCACAAAATAAAGATATTGGGTATGTATTGAAGAGAATAAATTTTATGAAAATGGATATTTATCTGCATATGATTATGCTTCAAACAGTAAGGATTTAAAAAATAAATTGGAGCAAGCCGTACAAAAATGTGCCAATGTTCTTTATGGAACAATTTTTGGATGCGATGCAGTTCAAAATCTTTCAAATCAATATCGTAAGTTTCTTATGATTCCTTAATGTTTAGTTAAATAATAAAGGAAGGAGGGGTGGAAATCATCCCAGTCTGGCTATCCCTGCAATCCCTCCCATAACCTCCCCTGTTTTACGATGGCGGCAATAACTGTGCGCAGTAGGGCATTATCATTGAGCATCTGTTTGCCCATCTTCTCATGTGCTTCCATCAACTCGATGGTCGCATTCATCCCTTCTTCCTGGAGATCAGGTGAATTGGCGAACTGATCCTTGGTATTGGCCTGAGCCTGTTCACGCAATTTTTTCGATTCTGCCAGTTTGGTTTCCAATCCCGTAACAAATGCCACCTTGTCTCCGTCCGTCAGATCACCCTCGAACAGATCATTGATGGCTTCGATAATACGAGAGAGTTGAACCTTCGCCTTGTCCTGCGGTTGCCCTGAACCCGCCTCCTTTATGGGTTCCAGCCCCTCTCCGGCTTCATTCTTCAGCCCCAGCTTCTGCTTGCCAAGATCCTTCATACGATGATGCGTCAGGCGCAGGGTGGTTGTATCGACCGTCTCGCGCTCACGATCGAATTTCAGCAGTGGCCAGAGCATTTTTGCAAAAAGATACAGCTTTTCATAATCCGGATTGCCGTAATTCAGCATCTGGCTGAAGAACTCGTACATCCGCATATAGGATGCCAGATCGCTCCGGAACTGGATCAGATCATCAATCCGTTCCTTTGCCTCCTGCCGGTCATGCGAACCTTCCGGCTCGTCCTGAAAGAGTTTCCAGGCTTCGCGATACCGGCCCAACACGCGGGAGCTGACCGGCACAATGGCCGCATCAAGCTGCTGCTGCGTTGCTTTCGGATTTGTCAGGATATGGGCTACGCGATCTACTTCCGGCTGATCGTATAACCCGGCATCATCCAGCTTGTGGCGCAGGTTTACCACGCAGTTCGGATCACTGAGGTCGGCCAGTTCGGCTTTGGTGTAATATTGCTGGAATGCCTTGAGGATATCTTCGGGGTCGTTCTCGAAATCCACAACGAAGGTCATGTCCTTGCCGGGATAGCAACGGTTCAGCCGCGAGAGCGTCTGAACCGCCTGAATGCCACCGAGCTTCCGGTCGACATACATGCCGCACAGCAAAGGCTGATCGAACCCGGTCTGGAACTTGTTGGCCACGATCAGAATCCGCCATGGGTCTTCGGCAAAAACCTCCCGCAGGTCGCGCCCCTTCAGGGCAGGATTGATGTTGCTTTCCGTAAATGGCTCCGGGCCACTTTCCGGGTCATCCACCTCACCGGAGAACGCGGCCAGAAGCCCGAACGGATAATGCTTTTCCTTAACGTAGCGATCCATCGCCAACTTCCAGCGTACTGCTTCCTTGCGGCTGGCTGTTACCACCATGGCCCGTGCCTTGCCACCAAGGAGTGGCTGCACATTCTGGCGGAAATGCTCCACCACGATCTGAACACGCGCGGCGATATTGGTCGGGTGCAGCCGCACCCACTTCATCAGTACCTTCTTGGCTTCCGAAGCCTCGACTTCCGTCTCATCCAGAACCTGACCGTTCTGGCTCAGACGAAAGGCCTGTTTCCATGATACATAATTCTGCAAGACATCAAGGATGAAGCCCTCCTCGATCGCTTGGCGCATGGAATAGATGTGGAATGCTTCGGGCTTGTTGTTCTCCCCCTTGGGCTGGTCGGGGTGCGGCAGACGCCCGAACAGTTCCAGCGTTTTGGCCTTTGGCGTGGCGGTGAAGGCAATAAAGGAAATGCCTGCATCCGTAGCAGGCCGCTGCGCCATTTCTGCTGCCAGAAGGTCTTCCGTGCTGACCTCTCCACCATCGGCAAGTTCTGCCAGTTCTCCAGCTGAAAGGGCCGCCTTCAGTTTGCTGGCTGATGCGCCAGTCTGGGAAGAATGGGCTTCATCCGCGATTACGGCGAAATGCTTGCCCTCGGTCGCCGCAAGCTGGCGGATTTCTTCCAGCGCGAAGGGAAAGGTCTGGATCGTGCAGATGATGATTTTCTTGCCCGCATGCAGGGCTGTCGCAAGTTCCTGACTTTTGCTGCCACTATTGCCGGAAATGGAGGCCACCACGCCGCGCGTGCGTTCAAAACTTTCGATTGTTTCCGAAAGCTGCCGGTCCAGCACCGTCCGGTCCGACACCACAACCACGGTATCGAACATCTTGTGATTATGCCGGTCATGCAGATCGGACAGGAAATGCGCCGTCCACGCAATAGAGTTCGTCTTGCCCGAACCGGCGGAATGCTGGATCAGGTAACGCTGGCCTGGACCTTCCGCCAGAATGGTGGCAACCAGAAGCCGTGTGGCAGCAAGCTGGTGATAGCGTGGAAAGATCCAGCCCGTGATCTTCCCCTTTTTCTTCACCGGGATGATATAGCGGCCTAGAATGTCCAGCCATGAGTCCGGCTGCCAGACTTCGCGCCACAGATAGGCCGTGGTGCCGGGATTGCCTGCCCCGGCATCATTCCCCTGATTGAACGGCAGGAAGCGGCTGTGGGCGCCGTCCAGATGCGTGCACATCATCACGTCGCTGTTGCTGACCGCAAAATGCACCACAGCCCCACCGGGGACCGAGAGTAACGGTTCTGCCGGTTTGCCGGGCGGCTTGGGCAGACGGTCGGTGCAGTACTGCTCCACCGCGTCCTGAACCGACTGGGTATAGTTTGACTTCAGTTCCGCCGTGGCCACGGGCACGCCGTTCAGAAAGAGCACCAGATCCAGTTCGTTGCCATTGCTGGCTGAATAGCGCACCTGGCGCACCACCCGCAGGCAGTTGGCTTTGTAACGATGCCGCAGATGCGGGTTCATGGTCAGCGCCGGACGAAACTGGCAGATTTTCAGCGTTTTTGTCAGCCCGATAATATCCAGCCCGTCACGCAGGACAACCAGCGCGCCGCGCGTGTTCAGGGCATCGCGCACACGCTGGCACAGCACGGTCCCTGCCGCTGCGCCGTGTGTCTTTTCCAGTGTCTTCCACGCATCCGGCTCACACTCGCGCACCCATGCTAGCAGATCTTCGGAGAACAGGGACAGGCCGACGTCGTAACGGCTGGCAGACCCTTCCTCATACAGCCAGCCGGAGCGGCCGAGATAGTCGCAGATTTCGGATTCCAGATGGTGTTCCTTATGCAGGTCGGTCATGAGTCGGCCCCTTCGTCGGGAATGGCCTCCAACTGTTGTGCCTGCCAGTCGCGGAATGTGATGTCCGGGTTATCTTCCAGTTTCCATGCAGCAGGTCCACTGACGGCGTGGCCAAATACGACGGCAGCTGCCGCACTTGGGCTTCTGAACGCATAATCCTTGGTGAATACTCGATGTTCGCCAGCCATCTGCAGAATGCCAGAGCGTACCAGTTCCTCATGCAGCGGCTTGTAGGTGCCTTCCCCGTGCCATTCAGTCCTGGCTTGGGACCCTGCCTCGACAATAAATTCACCATCCTGAAAGATGGCTTTTGCCGTCAGGTCAATGCGTGGTTTGTGCAGGAAAAAGCGGGCTGTCTCCGTTGTGGCAGGGTTCGTTCCAGCTTCCGGCGCTTCAAAAGCGGGAACCGGTCGTGATGACCCTGCCGGGCGGCTGCGCTGGATGAACATATCCACCCGGATGGCGGGCAGGACCACCATCAGGTTGGCAAGGAAGGCTTCCATCTTGGCAATATCAGCTTCCGTCAGTCCCGGCAGGGAGGGCGAGTTGCCGTTATGCAGCGGGGTATGTCCGATCTCCCGCGCCATCGTAACCAGCCGCGCTTCCAGATATTTCACATGTGCCTTGTTGAGCCGGTTTGCGCTAGCGGAGACCAGCACGGCCGTTTCCCACCAGTCCTTGTCAGTCGCCGCCGCATGTTGCTTCAAGCGCGTGCTGAGGTCCTCGGCTTCCCCAATATAGGCGAAGTCCTGCCCTTCCTTTTCACCCAGCAGCAGGTACACGCCTGCATAACTGGCTTCCTCCCGTCGCAGCGCCTCGGTCAGACGCGTGCGCGGTGTGACGAACACATGCCCCGTCCAGTTGAACAGTTCGGCCGTCACCATACCGTCCGGATGACCATCGATATAGAAAAGTTCCAGAGAGCGGCCTTTTGTGTCGATCATGCTGCGTTGGCCTTGCTCTGGTTGCGGACGTCAATTTTGCCGGTGACGGCGGCTGAGATGAGGGCTGATCGGCGTTCTTTGAGGAGGACAATAGCTTTGTTGGCAACCATAGAAAGAGCGTCAAACTGACCCGTTTTTTTCTTAATAAAATTTAGGATGGAATTTTGTTCTTCCCATTTAGGTAAAGGAATGGAAATATTTTTAAATTCGTCCCAATAAAGTCTTAATCGGAAGTCTGTTACACCGCGAGAATGCCGTTTCATCTCTACAATTGCATTTGGGGTTCTTAAAAGAAGTTCGATAAATACAGTTTTCTGCCAAAATATATTTTTTGGTCTAGCAACAACATATGCAGGACTGACCATACCCAAAACCTGAACTGCTCCAAAACCTCCCTGCCAAGCCCTCATCATGTTATAGGTCAGATCACCAGGACGAACGACGATATACTTGGATCTATCGTCACTACGTGTCACTTTACGGTCTAATTTTTCTTCTGATAGTTCATCGTCTGAAACTCCAGAATGAATTGATACACTCAGGATCGGAAGACTATCATTTCCGGGTTCATTTATTTCACTGAATATTTTCCCAATTTTAACAATATTCCATCCTTCCGGCACCATCCCGATCCACGGAATGCCCGAGTCCTTCATGGGGGCGTTGGGGTTCAGGCCTTTTGTGACGGCGTGGGAGATAACGGCCTGCCGCTTTTCCGCAAGGAGGGCAACCAGCCGTTCCTGTTCGGTAATCAGGGCGTCAATTTTTCCGCATTCGCGGTCCAAAAAGCTGGCTATTGCCTGTTGTTCAGAAAGTGGAGGAAGGGGAACTCTAACAGACCCAAGAAAACTTCGACTGACTCGATTTCGTGTTCCTCCCCGACATTCTCCTTCCATAAAAGAAAGATATGTAGGAGAAGACAAAACATATTTGAAATATTCAGCAGATGCATAGTTGGCAGGCTTTAAGATTGCCACATCTACAGACGTAATCATTTTGTCCGTTAATGTCGGGGCAAGACAGGCCCTCCCGACGGGATCGGCCAAACGACAAATTAAAAGATCATTTGGCTTTACTTCTGTGCAATTAAGATCTTGGAATGTTTCCTCAGAAATATATCTAAAACCCTGCTCTTTATAACGCCCAATTCCAATATTCCCTGTTTGAATAAGGCGAATACCTTCATTCGTTATAAACGGTGACTCAATCCAATCACCATCCATAAAGCTTTTTGGAGCAGATGCTGATAATGATCGAATCGGCGTGACATCCCATTTGAGCGGAATCTCCCTAATCCATTCAACCCCACTATCCTTATACGCCGGATATTTCGGAAAACTCATACCGAAAGCTCCCCAAGCATCGCCATGATTTGCGCGGTCACATCCTTCAGGTCCGCATCAATCTCCGCAAGCGGGCGCGGCGGATCGAATACATAGAAATACCGGTTGAACGGAATTTCATAACCGATCTTCGTCTTGGCCTCGTCAATCCATGCATCCGGGGCATGAGGCAGGACTTCGCGTTTAAAATAGGCGTGGATATCCTCATTCAGCGGCACGTTTTCTGTATCGCGCAGGCTGCTGTCGGGCATGGGCTTGCCCTTCGCCTTGCCGCGCTGACCAAGGACAATATTGTTATCCTCATCACGCTGCGGGCGCTCCACCGTGATGGTCTGGTAGCCAAAATCTTCATTGCGGAAGATACGGCTCAACGGGGCCAGTTTGACCTTGCCGTCTTCGGGGGCTTCGGGTGGTTCCGCACCCTTGGCCACGACTTCGCGCGTCTGCGTCCCATCGGCGGCGGTGATGGTGGCAATTTGTGCGTCCTGCGCATTGCGGAACAGGCGGGTGACAAGCGTAATGTCATCCTCCCCCATTTCCTTGCGCTTGGAGCCAAGGCTTTTGCGCATTTTCTGCCAGAAGGAAGATGCGTCGATCAACTGCACCTTACCCTTGCGGTTCTTCGGCTTGCGGTTGGTCAGCACCCAGACATAGGTGGCGATGCCGGTGTTGAAGAACATATCGGTCGGCAGCGCGATGATGGCTTCCACCAGATCTTCTTCCAGCACGAAACGCCGAATTTCAGATTCACCGGAGCCAGCAGCGCCGGTGAACAGGGGCGAGCCGTTCATGACAATGCCAAAGCGCGCGCCGCCATCCTTCGCGGGACGCATCTTGTGGACAAGATGCAGCAGGAACAGCATGGAACCGTCCGAGATACGGGGCAGGCCGGGACCGAAGCGGCCATCATAACGCAGCTTTTCATGCTCGGCCCGGACGGCTTTCTCAACCTTCTTCCATTCCACGCCAAAGGGCGGGTTGGAAAGCATGTAGTCGAATTTGTAATCCGCCAGTTCGTCATCAGAAAGTGTGTTGCCAAGGCGGATATTGCTGACATCCTGATTGCGGATCAGCATGTCAGCATTGCAGATGGCATAGGATTCCGGGTTCAGTTCCTGCCCGAACATGGTCAGGCGCGCATCCGGGTTATGGTCAAGCAGGAATTCTTCCGCAACCGAGAGCATGCCGCCGGTGCCTGCCGTGGGGTCATAGATGGTGCGTACAGCCGGGTTGCCGGGTGTCAGCAGGTCGTCATACTCGGCAAAGATCAGGTTCACCATCAGCTTGATGACTTCGCGCGGGGTGAAGTGCTCTCCCGCCGTCTCATTGGAGGCTTCGGAGAACTTGCGAATCAGTTCTTCGAACACCTGCCCCATCTGGTGGTTATCGACAGCCTTGTTGCTGAGGTCGAAACTTACGAATTTTTCCAGAACCAGATAAAGCAGATCGGCCTTTGCCAAGCGGTCTGTCTGCTCGGTAAAGCGGAAATGATCGAAGATGTCACGTGCAGTAGGCGAGAAAGCATTGATGTAAGCGGAAAGGTTCTGGGTTAGGTTGTCCGGGTCGCCCAGCACGTCTTTCAGAGTAAAATCAGACGTGTTCACGAATTTCAAACCGGCGGCTTTTTCCATGAACGGCATCGGATCGATGCCTTTGCTTTCCCACTTCGCCTTTTCCTTGAGCACTTTGTCCCGAGTGGGGATCAATACGGCGTCGAGGCGGCGGAGGACGGTGAAAGGCAGAATGACACGCCCATATTCTGCGGGTCTGAAATCCCCGCGTAGAAGATCAGCTACCTGCCAGATCATGGAGGACAGGGAGGTCGTGCGGGGGGGGATGCTCATGGAGAAATCTGGTCCGGTATCGAAAACATGTAATTTTTTAGTCTTGAAAGTGCTGCCTAAGCCAGACTGCGAACGCGTCTTCCTCCATTGCGCCAGACGCAAGGGCAACCATGGTTTCGACGGCTTCCGGGGCGCTGACCTGCACAAGCGTTCCATTTAGCCGAAGAAAAAGGATGCAGCAGCTCCAGGCTGTTCGCTTGTTGGCGTCATTGAAGGGATGATTACGGGCGATGTCATAAGCATATGAGGCCGCTAAAGTCGCGGTGTCCGGCGGATCTGATTCCGCATAGTGCCAGCGGTTTTCTGGACGGGCCAACGCACTGTGCTGCAGGTCTTCATTTTTGATTCCATGGGTTCCGCCGTATTCCTTCAGGGCCTGATCGTGCATGAACAGCACCACATCAGGCTCCAGAAATTCGGGCGTATCCGCCATTACCGCTTGGTCAGTTCCTGAAGAATATCAGCCTGCTCACGCAACGTCTCACGCGCCATCTGCATCTGGCGTTCCAGTTTGAGATTGCGCTTCACCAGCTTGATGCCGTCAGCCATTTCAACAAGTGTCAGTTCCTGCCCGACCTCCAGACCCAGCCGGATACGCGTTTCGGCAGGCAGGGTGACACCGACAGAGTTTCCCTGTTTGCGAATAATGACCGTTTCCACTGGCTTCACTCCGTATTACATAAAGTAATACGTATCAGGACCGGTTGGGACACGGCAAGCTAAAACAAATTGTCACTGGGTCCGCTATCACACTGATCCCCCCGCAACCTGACCATCCGCTTTCTGCCAAATCATCTGATCGTCAGGTTACGCTCTCTGGAAACATGGCATAAAATTATGCTGGCCCGGTACGGGAGGGGGTCAACGGGGGAGGTCACTCCCCCTTGTCAGGCAGGGAATGAGGACAGGGAGCGCAGCGAAATGTGCTCCATTCCCGATGCCTGGCTCTATCCCAATCCCATGCCTGTTTCCCGTTTTCGGAATCATGCACCAGAAGGTGGTATGATGGGCTGTCATCATGGGGAGTGATGACAATGACCGGCACCAGAAAAACATATAACGCCCATATCCGCCTGACGCGACAGAAGCATGAGCGGATTGCTGCCGCCAGCGGTGGGAACATGTCCCGCTTATGTGGACGGCCTTTACGATGCAAGAGGTCACATTGATTGCATTGTCGTATCTTTCTTCTGCGTATTTTCGCTCCAGCGAAATGCACTGATACTGT
>NZ_NKUF01000066.1 GCF_003206495.1 Gluconacetobacter entanii
AGCGAACCATGTTCGGAAGAGCAGGCTTCGAACTCCTCAGGGCTCGTGTCCTCCAGCCCGCATAATCAAAAACATCATCACGAAAAGTGCGGAAGAACCGGATTCAGGATCCCGCCTGAACCCGGTATTCTCGTCCCCCCATTTCTTGAGAGCCATGATGACAGGCTCCAGGGTCCGTCCCCGCGGCGTCAGGCTGTATTCCACCTTCGGGGGCACCTCGGCGTAGACTGTCCGCAGCACAAACCCGTCCTGTTCCAGTTCGCGGAGCTGCGCCGTCAGCATGCGCTGGGTGATATTGGGCAGGCGCCTGCGGATTTCGTTAAAGCGCAGGGTTCCCTCGAGCAGGTGGTAGAGGATCACTCCTTTCCATTTCCCGTCGATCAGCTGAAGCGTCGCTTCAACGGCACAGCCGGGACTGCAATCAAGTGATTTATGCCGGATACGGGTCATGACGGTATCATTTCCGATACTATGGGCGTTAAAAGTGCGTTCTTGTCCGAACCCAGCATAATGCTCACTGTTCTCCTTCATCAACACAGGAGCAGACACCATGCGCGCCGTCGGTTACCAGACGCCTCTCCCGATCGACAATCCGGCTTCGCTCCAGGACATCGATCTGCCGAAGCCGGTCCCTTCAGGGCGGGATCTCCTAGTGGAAATCAGGGCTGTGTCGGTCAATCCGGTCGATACAAAAGTCCGTCGCAGCGCCACGCCGGATGCGGGTCAATGGCGGGTTCTGGGTTGGGACGCCGCCGGGATCGTTGCCGGCACCGGGCCTGAAGTCACGGATTTCGCCATCGGGGATGAGGTTTTCTACGCAGGCGCGCTCGATCGCCCGGGAACCGATGCTGAATTCCACCTGGTCGACGAGCGGATTGTCGGCCGTAAGCCCCGTTCCCTGAACTGGGCTGAAGCGGCGGCCCTGCCGCTGACAGCGATCACCGCTTGGGAGATGCTGTTCGATCGCCTGGATATCCGTCGGTCAGTCCCCGGCGTGAAGCCGGCCGTGCTGATTATCGGGGGTGCGGGCGGGGTCAGCTCCATCGCCATCCAGCTGGCCTGGGTCCTGACCGATGTCACGGTCATCGCCACCGCCTCCCGGCCAGAAACGCGCGACTGGGTGACATCCCTCGGGGCCCATCATGTGGTGGACCACAGCAGGCCGCTTGCCGCGCAGGTCGCCGCCCTTCCGACCGGTGCGCCCGCCTTCGTCTTTTCCACGACGCAGACGGATCGGCATATGCCAGAGATTGTCGCGCTGATCGCGCCCCAGGGGCATTTCGGCCTGATTGATGACCCGGCCGCGCTCGACGCCCTGCCGCTGAAGAAGAAAAGCCTGTCGCTGCACTGGGAGCTGATGTTCACGCGCCCGCTGTTCGGCACAGCCGACATGGGCAGGCAGGGCGAAATTCTCAACGAAGTCTCACGCCTCGTGGATGACGGGCGTATCCGCACCACGCTTGGCAGGAACCTCGGCCTGATCAAGGCGGCGAACCTGCGGCAGGCCCATGCCCTGATCGAGAGCGGTCAGGCAAAGGGCAAGATCGTGCTCGAAGGTTTTCCTGGCTGAAATGGAGAAGACCATGAAAGCGCTCGACGAGACAGGGTGTGGAACACGGGCGGAGAACAGGCCTCATGACTGATGAAAAGCACCTGATGACCCTGAACCGTACCGGTGGGCGGTTCGATCTCAACAGGATTGCGGCAGCGTTCCCGAAAACCGCGGATACGATGCTGCTGGATACCTATCTGACCGACAGGCCGGAAGCCAGCATCAGGGTGTTCCGGATCTATCGGGACGTGCCGCCGCATTATCATACCCAGTGTGATGAAGTCCTCCATGTGCTTTCCGGAGAAGGGACATTCTGGATTGATGATCCGGCTGAAGAAGCACCGTTTGTCCCCGGGCACCTGCTGGTCTTTCCGCGGCGTGCGGTGCATGCGGTGCCGCGTATCCTGCGTGATCCTGTCATTTTTCTTGCCATCGACACACCGCGCCGGGCACCGGATGACGTGGTGTTCGTCAATCCTGCCGAAGGCACGCCTTCCGGCTTCATCAAGAGTATCTGAAGTCATGTCGCGGGTCACAGATGAACTGGATCTGTGTCCCTGCAGCGCATGCCCGCAAAACGCGGCGTAAGTCCTGGGCGTCTGGAGACGGTTCCCTTTCCTGAAAGGCCCGGTTCGGGAAACATCTCTGTTCAGCAGGAAAAAAAGAAAATCAGGGGCGGCCCCTTCGGGGTTCTCTCACTCTGGTTCGCTAAGCGGCTGCGCCGCTAACCTCACTGGAGCCCCCTGCGGGGTCTCCACGCTTTCGCGCAACGGTTCGACCGCTCGCCCGGGGGTTCTTCAGGATGAATACTTATGAGATGCTTGATAATACTGCGATTAATAAAATGGGCATAAGGAAATAAAGGGAATAAAAACAATAGTAAACTAATGTTTACTGATAATATATTGTCTTTTTTATTGTATTTATATTCTGTCTGTACTATTCTTTATTTGTGGAGAGGGAAATGGTTCCCGCCACAGACGCCCCGCCCGGTGCTCCAACACCGGACAGGGCTGACGCCAGACAGAAAGGCTAGTTTCATGTCCAACGCTACCAACACAATGACCGCCGCCCTCGCTTCCGTGCAAGAGAAGAAAGCCGCCAGCAAGGCAAAAGCGGGCCAGAAGGCCCCCGCCGCCCGCCGTTTCGAGGAAGCGGCCCGGCGCGCGCCTGTCATCACCATCGAGGCCGCCGAAGCCCTGATCCCCGTTCCCGACCAGATCACCAAGATCGTTTCCCATTTCGGCCTTGAGGACTTCGATGCCGACGCCCTCGCGGAAACGGCCCGGCAGGCTTTCACCGTCATTGCCCGCAGCCTATCGCCCGTGCTGGTCGTGACAACATGGAACGGCGAGCAGAACGACAAGGGGCTGGAAATGCACCTCCAGCGCATGGCTGGCGCCGCTGTCGCGTCCGCCTTCGGGGCCGCCCAGTTCTACGACGCCAAGCGCGCGCAGGCCCGCGAACTGTCCTCACAGTTCAACGAGTATCGCGAAGAGGACCGGATGGGCGTCGACGGGCTGGAAAACAGGGCGGCCAACGCCCGCCGCTTCGCAGCCGAGCAGGGGATCAAGGCCGCCGCTCTGGTCGCGTCCGCCCGCGGGGCCCTTGCCGCCTACGAGGACATGATCGGCACCCCGTGGAAGCCCTACACGGCCAGCAACGCCCGCACCATCGACCAGCGGGCCGCAGCTGCCGAGATGGACGCCCTCGGCTTCTGACCGACCCGGCCGGACCCACGGCGGGTCCGGCCACCCACGGCAAGGTACCTTTCCGCAAGGATCGACCCGCATGAGTGAATATGAATCCATGGCAGACCGCGACGAAGCCCTTGCGCTTTCGCGTGCTGCGCCCCACCACGCATGGGTCCTGACGGACCGGGACGTCTGGCATCGCAATCCTTTTTATCACGGCCCGGAAATGCCGCATCCCGAAGATGACGGCGCGCATGACTTTATTGCCGACCACGGCATCGACGCATGGCGGGAGGCGACCACGGCCGCAAGGGTCGCAGCCATTGCCGCAGCCGAAGCGAAAGCGCGCGAGATCGCGGACGCCCCCGACCCCTGGTGGCCTGACGATCCGACGCCTTGAGAGACTATGCCGCAGGAGCCAGGAAACCGGGTTCCTGCTTCTGGTGTCCGGGGTCGCTATCGTGCTTGCAAAAAAATGCCCTGAAACCAGCATGTCGCCGCGAGGCGCCCGCCTCAAGCCCGCTGCGCGCCGCGCTTCGCGCGGTGAGGACACGCCCCTTTCAGTGAACAGGGCCGCCCGGAGCGCAGGGCGGTGCCCCGCGCTCCGGGCAACCCGGTCCACCTCAGGGGCATGCCCTCAGGCTTGACCCGGGCACCTCGCGGTCCTCCCGGCGGGCAGCGGCCTTCCCTGATCCGCTCCCGGGAAAAACAATGTCGGTCATGCAGCATGCCGGACAGTGGAGATGACAAACCTACTGTGTCGCCCTGCCGAACACGAAGCCAAGCTTGCCGTCATTCATGATGTAGGGCGTGCAGGTCATGCCGGGATGGACCGCGTCGTAGGGTTTCAGCCATCTTGTCGAGACCCAGCCGGGACGCAATGCGAGATTCATGCTCCGGACGTAGCCGTTCGTAGGCGGTGCGTCCGTGGCGATGGGGAGTACTGCCAGCGCAGGAGCAATGCTCGGGGCACCGTCCCGTGGTTCGCTCTGCAGCGGGATCGGATGCCTGAAATCCATCATGACCCGTTCCGGCGCATCAAGGGCCATGCATCTGTACCCGTCGAGCGCACGGACCGGGGTTCTGTGCAGCGCGAAGGCCGGGTGGCTGATGCTGCAGGTGAGGGCCGCAAGGATCGCGGCCCGGCAGGAAAACCTCATGCTGGACTCCTTGTCAGCCGGTCAGGATCGAACTGGACGCAGCACTGCCCATTTTTGCTGCGACCGCCGCGCGCCATTGGCCGACCGTGGTGGTTGAACTGATATTGTTCCCCGACATCGCCGTGCTCGATATGTAGGACGACATGAGGCTGCTGTCGTCGGCCGTCGCGATTTCAGCACCTGCGTTCGGGCCAAAGTTATAATAGGCGCGGGCATCAAGGGCTGTCGGGTTACTGATGCCACTGTGCTGCAGACGGGTGGCCGCATCCTTGAGATACTGCGCCGCAGCCACTGCCTGCGTTGCCGGGTCCTGCTGGCCTGCCGTGCCGCTGGTGATGGACGAGGCCAGCGAGGGGGCTGCTGCCAGTGCCTCTTCAAGGGTCTGGCTGTAGGTCCCGTTGCTCATCTGGAACGCGCCTGTGATCGTACTGCCGTTTCCGGCCGTGTAGAGGTTCTGGCAGCCGGATTCCACCACGCAGGTCGCGGCAAGCGCCGATGGATTGACGCCCAGCGCCTCGGCGTTCTGGGCTGCCGCATAGCCCCATGACTGCTGGTATAGGGTCTCAAGCGCATCGCTGTCGGACGTGCCTGCTGTCGCTGTCTGGGTGACGGCGCCGCTTCCGCTGGTGGCCTGGGCTGTGCCCGTCGTGTCCGGGGTCCAGCCACCGAGCCCCGGTTCCTGATAGGTTGCGTTGACATGTGTCGGGAGCCCGCCCGGCACGTTTACTGTCTGTGCCCGCCCGATGGGGGGAGTGACGAGGCCGCACGTTACGAGGACCACGGTCGCTTGCGCCGTGCGGCAGCATGGAAAGGGGAGCCGGATCACCTTGGCATCCTGTTGCGAGGCGGACAGGATCGACCAGCATCATGCGACTTGTGTCAGAACTTCGTACGGCGTTTCGGTTCCGGACCTGAGCGTGTCCGTTATGGACACGCTCAGGGCATCCGTCCGAGCGCAAATCCCGCTATAAGGACGATGGAGCTGTATCCCAGGATGCGAAAGGCCGTCTGCAGGTTGTACCGTCTGGTCATGGCCGTGGCTTGGCTCTCGATGGCGCCCCTTAATCCTTTCGTTATATCTGCGGTGATCGCGAGGAGTTTCTTTTCGACCAGCTTTTCGTTGATGGTGCGCAGCGTGTGCACCGCTTCAATGCCGTCCCTGAGGTGGCTGTGGATGGCGATCGTGTCCTGCGCCAGGGTTTCGCGCTGCTGTTCCGCCACCAGCCTGCTCTCGGCAGCGGCGCGGATGGAGGCGCGCCTGGCCTCAATGCAGAGGGTGCCGATCTGGTCTATCGCTGCGACCAACGCCGAAAGCACTTCGACTTCGGGTGCGATCGGACGCTCGACCCACTGGGCGGCGACCCGGCGCAGGTTCTCCATTCGGACCGCGAATTCACGGTCTGCCGCCTCGATGTCGCCCTGGGCCGCCATCAGACATTCTCCATAACCACGTCGGGCAGCCCCTTTGGCATCCGGGGCAGATAGTCCGCTCCGAGGTCGCGCAGGAAGAGGGGTACGTCCCGTTTGAGCCAGCGATTGACCCGTAGCCTGTCGAAGACCGAGCTTTTCGGCTGTCCGGGAACCGGCTTGTTCGCAGCAAAATCCATGAACGACTGCCCACGATCCGCGATTTTCTTCAGCCCGTTGATCGCGGGGAACACACCGTGCGCGGCGCCGCGGTCCAGAGCGTTGAGAACCGCTTCGTTTTCGAGGATCTGGCTGACCGCCTGAGGTGTATCGATACCGACGGGAAGCAGGCCTTCATTTATGACAATAGCCGTGCGGGGCGGCAGGAAACCATGTTGCTCCTGAAGGTCCTGCAGATAGTCGATGTCCGCATTCTCCATACCGATCATGAAGATCGTCACAAGCGAGACCCCGAGCTCGTCCAGCGCCGCGACAAGGGGAGATGAGCGGATCAGTTCGTGCATCGCAGTCCATCCTCCCCCGATGTCGAGGATCGCATCATGGCGGGATTCAACCAGTTTCTCGATCTGCCCTTCCAGCCAGGCAGCCTGCCCGGTCGGGGACATGCTGTCCGCTTCCAGAACCTGTGGACCAAGCGATGAAAGCGTATGCGAGCGGTTCATGGAATCCGTGTTCCAGATCTCCGGTCTGCCTCCCTGCTGGGCCGTGATCTCGGCCAGTGATTTGAGGAATGTCGTTTTTCCCACCCGCTGGCGCCCGATTGCGACGAGCAGGGTTGGGCGTGTCACCAGCTCCGTTGGTTCTGCGGCGTCTGTGATCGTGGCGGATGCCATGCCTTACTCCCGATGAAAACCGGGCTCCTTCCGCTTCAGCCGCGTAAGAAGATCCCGCTTGATGGCCTAGGCCCGGGCGCGACCAATGGGAAAGTTCTTCTCCCCGGTTGTCTCGCTGCCCGAGCATGCTGGCACTGTCGCGGGCAATGATGCGACCTGCGCGTTTTTTTCGGCGGACACTCTTTGTGCGGGTACAGCTGATGCATCGGGGAGGGGGGGGAGGTTTTTCTGGCCATCATCGACAAGGTCGGGCTTCCAGTCCTGCGGCAGCCGGCTCGGATGGGTGTTGTGGACGGGGGGATCGACTTCTACCGAGGCGGTCTGTTCCTCAGCATGTCCTTTTCGGGCGTTCCTGACCTGTACCCAGAGCTTCCTTACCTTTCTGAGGCCGGAATGGTCTGCGGAGATATCGAGGCCGCTCTCGCGCATCACGGCGATGACGGGCTTCCATGAGCCACCATGCGGTCTGATGGCGGCAACGGCGTCATGATGCTCGGTTAGCCAGAGCAGGACGGAACGGGTCGCTGCCTGGGTGGTCATGGCAATTGCGTGTTCGCGTAGGCGCTTTTGGACGTCGATATTGGCCACGGTCAGTATCCCTGTTTCCAGCGTTCAGCGGTTATGTGGGGATTTTCGGCTTCATCGCCACTACAGCGCTCCCTTTCCGCTCCCCTGCCGCTCCCTTATCGCTCCTTTATCGCTCCCTTGTCGCTCCCTCTGATTTAAGGAGCCTCATACACCATTGCACCGTTGGTGCGGGCGGCTTTGCCGCCAGAGAAGGACACGCGGCAAAGGGTGGGCCTGTAAGGCCTGCCCCTTCCGAGCAGTTGGTTATGGTGGGTCGCATGATGGGGCCAGATGATGCTTGCAGCCATCGCCCAGGGGAGTCGGCCATGTGCGTCAAATCAGACAACACGATCCACGCGAATTTTACGGACGCGGCTCCTCAGAGTGTCCTCGACGGCATACCTTATGCTTTTGGCGGAAAGCTGGTCCGCTCCGTTTTCATCAACGGGTTCACATGGTTTGTGGCTGACGACGTGGCGCGCGCTCTTGATTACGAAAGCGCGAGGAGTGCGATCAGGTATCTTGATGCAGACGAAGTAGCGAAAGCGTTCATCTAGACCGAAGGTGGCCCGCAGACCATGCTGATCGTGAGTGAAAGCGGTATCTACAATCTGACGTTCAAGTCCACGAAGCGAAAAGCAAAGGATTTCCGGAGATGGGTCACGCATGAAGTTTTGCCTCAGATCCGTCGGACAGGAAGCTACGGCAAGAGCGGGATGCGCTCAGACCACGATGAGCCTGCCATGACTGGTGAAGAGAAGGAACTGCTTTCACGCCTGTCCCATCCGGGACCCCATATGGTCTTCGTGATGCCGGGACAGAAGCCGTATATAGAGGAGGTCGATCCTCGCGAGTTTATTCGCAACCTCGACCGTCACGATGTCGAAGGGCTGGCTCACGCCATGAACCTGATTGGCTCGGTCTGGAGCATATGTTGTAAAATTGACGGGGCAATATACGGCTCCGCCGTTCTTCAAAGCGGCGTCGGTCGGCACAGGCGGGCTAACCGGCCACTTCGCCACCGCGATCGGTGCGGGCATGGCGGCCAATGCCGGTGGGCTGCTGGGGTCGCGACCCATCAGGATGCCAGCTTGCTCGCGCCGTCGGCGATCGGGTCGAACGTGCAGATTGCAGTCGGCAGTGCCAGCGGTGACCTCTCCCACGCGGCCTCCACGTCCAGCCATCCGCTGACCAACACCTTCGGCGCCTAGCAGATATAGAACGAGTTGCAGGTCCAGTAGGTCGGATCGCAGGTCGTGGGACAGGTCGGGGGAATGGTTTCGGATGCGCTGCACAGCAAGGGCGTAGCAGGGTTTGACGAGACCAACTGGAAGGACAATTACGGTCGTATCCTGATGGAGGCGGCCGGCAATGCAGGCGTGGCGGCACTTGGTCATGGCAATGTGGCCGCGGCTGGTATTGGTACGGCGTCTGCAGGCATTGCGACTTCTGCCATCCTGCCCAGCGCGGTAGCGTGGGCCGTCAGCGAAACGAAGGATCGGGATACAGAGATAGCCCTGGCCAATATCATTACCAACACGGTCGCCTCTGCTGCCGGGGCAGCGGGCGGTCTGGCTGCCGGGGGATCGACATCGATTGATGCACTGACGGGGGCCGCCGCGGCGTCAGCCATTCAGCAGAACAACATGAGCCAGCAGATGGCCGTAGCTGTTGAAATAGCGGAAATCGCGAGCAAAGTCCTAGGGCGTGTCGTCAGTTAATTCCGATGATGGCGGAAACGAGTTGCACTGCTGCGAGGAATGTTGACTTCGGCTTGTCGTAGCGTGTTGCAATGCCTCTGAACTGCTTCAATCTGGCAAAGAAGCGTTCAATGATGTTTCTGTTTTTGTAGAGCTGGAAGCTGATTTTCCGTGGATTGCGTCGGTTTTTCCTTGAAGGGATAACCAGTGTAATCTGCCGTTCTTCGATCTTTTCGACAAGCGGATCGGCGTCATAAGCCTTGTCGGCGATAAAGGCTTTGGGATCGACCTCATCCAGCAGGGGGGCTGCTTCCGTGATGTCCGCTCTCTGCCCGGGCGTCAGGGACAGGGCGACCGCCTTTCCTGCGGCATCGACAATGGCGTGGATTTTCGAAGTCAGTCCACCACGGGACCGCCCGATGGCCTGATCTGTGCCCCTTGTTTACGGGCACCCGCACTGTGCTGGTGCGCCCGGACAATCGTGCTGTCGATCATCATGTAGTCGTTGTCGCGATCGGCGGCCAGATGCCGGAAAATCCGTTCGATCACGCCGCCTTCGCACCAGCGACGCAGTCGCCGGTGAACGTTCTTCCAGTCCCCGAACCGGGCAGGCAGGTCACGCCACGGAATGCCGGCACGGTAACGATACAGAACCGCTTCCACAAACAGACGGTTATCGGCAGCCGTTCCGCCGACATGGCCTTCACGACCCGGGAGAAGATCTTTTATCCGTTTCCACTGGCTGTCACTCAGGCCATATCGTCGCATTCATTCTCTCCCTGAAAACAGAGAGAAAACATCACAGATCAAACGGGAGTACAAGCCTCATAGCGCCAGATGCTAAATGACGACACGCCCTAGCACTACAGTTGCATTTTGTGTTGAGTTCTGAATCTATGGGTAACCATGATTCAGGATATGATGAGTGGCGGTACGTCTGTTGAAGAGACGCTGGAATTA
>NZ_NKUF01000067.1 GCF_003206495.1 Gluconacetobacter entanii
TCTGAAAGGCCACATCAACAGGCCTTACAGAAGACCGCACACGATCACACGTCAATATGGGTCAGAAAACTCTTGCATAACGGACGGCAACCACAGAAGGAAATCCATCAGGCGATGGAGGATTTCAGGAACGGACGTTTTGGCGGGATCGCCACCTGAACGATGCGTTTTTAAATAATTCATCGGGAAACAAAAAGCCTACGGATGCCGCCTTTTTTCGAAAAGGCGGCATTTCGACATGTTTTGAAAAGATATTCGCAGCGCGCGCACAGACGTGTCCGGCATGTATCCGTCAGGACTGCTACGCTTCGCATCATCATGATGGAGGTGGACAGGACATGATGGATGACACTCTTTTCTCACTCGCCGGCAGGCGGGCGCTTGTAACCGGCGCATCGCGTGGCATCGGGCTGACACTGGCCCGGGGACTGGGGCGCCATGGGGCAAAAATCGTGCTGAACGGGCGTAATCCAGACGCGCTGGAGGCCGCCCGGGCGATGCTGGAAAATGAAGGACTGGACGCCGTGACGGCCCGGTTTGACGTGACCGACCAGAAAGCCGTCATCGCCGGGGTGGATGCCATCGAACACGCACATGGGCCGATTGATATCCTGGTCAACAATGCCGGGATCCAGCGCCGCGCGCCATTGGCGCAGTTCAGCAGGGCGGACTGGGACGCGCTGGTTGCGACCAACCTGAATGCGGTTTTCTTTGTGGGGCAGGCGGTGGCGCGTCACATGTTGCAGCGCGGGCGGGGGAAGATCATCAATATCTGTTCGGTGCAGAGCGAACTGGCACGTCCCGGTATCGCGCCCTATACCGCAACCAAGGGAGCGGTCAAGAACCTGACCAAGGGAATGGCGACGGACTGGGCGCGCCACGGGTTGCAGGTCAATGGGCTGGCGCCCGGATATTTCCAGACGGAAATGAATGAAAATCTTGTCGAGGACAAGGAATTTACGAAATGGTTGTGCCAGCGCACGCCTGCCGGTCGCTGGGGGCAGGTCGGGGAACTGGTGGGGGCCGCGGTATTCCTGTCGTCCGACGCCTCAAGTTTTGTAAATGGCCATATCCTGATGGTCGATGGGGGGCTTACGGCCTCTGTCTGAACATGCAGGTGCCATATGTGCGCTACAGCGCCGTGCGGTACGGGGCGATGCCACGTCCTTCGTTGTCAACGTCAACACGGTGGCCCACCATCGGCAGGGCGCGGTGATGGCAGTTTTCGCGCGTGCAGGCACGGCATCCCGGCCCGATGGGAATGATCATGCGCGGATCCTTCAGGTCCAGTCCTGCGGAATAGACGAGATGTGGCGCATCGGTGATCGAACAGCCCAGAACAACCGCCGTCAGGCGCGGGCGGTCAAGGTAGGAAATGCTGTTGCGTCCGACCGTGCGGGCAATGTTGAGATAGACTGCCCCGTCCGTTGTCTGCGACAACTGGACCTGCACCTGCTGCGGTGTGCTGAAGGCGCGAAAGATGTTCCATAACGGGCACGGACCGCCAAAGCGGGATTGCGTAAAACGGTTTGCGCTGAAACTCTTTAGGATATTTCCTGCAATATCCGTTTTGAGAAAATAAAACGGGATTCCCTGATGGCCGGGGCGCTGCATGGTGCTCAGCCTGTGGCAGGCCTGTTCGAAACTGACGCCGAACTGGCGCTGCAGCAGTTCGAGGTCATGGCGGACGTCATGCGCCGTCATGCGAAACCGCTCATAGGGCAAGAGGAGCGCACCGGCGAAATAATTGGTGAGGTAGACGCGCGCAAGGCCCCGTGCCTCGCTCTCTTTCAGGCGGGAACGGCGGATCACGCGCGTGAACAGGGCCTGATGTTCAATCTGCCCCAGTGCCTGCGCCATCCAGAACGTGCTGCTTTCCGAAGGGGCAAGCCGGGAGAGGAACAGGATGCGCTGACGTCGCTCCAGACGCCACATCAGGCCTTTCTGGCTCAGGCCAAGGTCGATTTCGGTGCGGATGCCATGATGGTCCAGAAGGTAGCGGGCAAGCTGTTCGCCGGGACTTCCTTCATCCAGCTTCATCTTTTCGAACTGGTGTTCGGCGGCACGATCCACTTCATCGAAATAGTTGCGTTGCGCCTGGACCCAGTCATTGACCGCCTCGTAAGGTTCCACCCGGTCCGGGGCCTCGTGCGGTGTCGCGTGTGCGGACGGGACATTGCCGCCGGTCAATGCCGCTTCGGTATGTTCCTGCCGCAGGAGATAGGCGCGATATAGCCGCACGAACTGCGCGCACAGGTCCGGTGCCACGCGCATGGCGGCCTGGATACTGTCCAGCCTGATGGCGTCCATGTCGAAAACGGGATCGGCCAGTATTTCGCGCAGGGCCTGTATGCCGCGTGTTTCTTCGGTGTCGCTGAAATATTCCGCCCCCACGGAGAAAATGTTACACAGCGCGCCGAGCAGCGTGATCGGAAGCGGCCTGACGTCATGTTCGATCTGATTCAGATAGCTCGCGGAAATGCCGAGTTGCTGTGCCAGTGCGCTCTGCGTCATGCCGACGCGGTTGCGCTGATGGCGGATGCGCGATCCGGTGAAGGTCTTGGTGGCGGCTTTCTTCATCTTCGCAACCTTTGCAATTTGCGGCGCGGCATTCGCCCCTTTAAACGGCAAACCGTCTTCCGTCCATGATCGGGATTTGGCAAGGTCCGGATCAACAAAAACAACAAGAACAGAAAACATGAAACGCCATGACGGAACAGCAATAACCATAAAATAAACATGTTCCGAAAAACATGAAATGCGGATCGTGCTTTCTGGCACGACCTGCCGGACATATCGCAGGGTCACTGTCCGGCAGGTCATCCGCCGCCCCGTACAGGGGGCGTTGTTTCATCTGTCATGACGCCAGACATACGCAACCTTTCCCCAGGTTTTTCCCGTCATGTCCCCAATGACGGGCGCAGACATGACCCAATGACAAGGAACAGGACCGTGATCAGTGCGACTTATGAAAATGCCTCTGCCCGTTCGATCGCCCATGCGGGGCAGCATGTCCCGCGCTGGACGCAGGACATGCGGGAACATCGTTTCCGTCCACAGCAGGAACATGGCCGCCGGGCGCTGAATGTTTCCGCCCTGTGCGTGGACCGTCACCTTGGCGAATGTCCCGACCATATCGCCGTGCTGTCACGCGGCGCGGCAGGGGAGGAGGCGGTATGCTTCCGCGAACTGCATGAACGGGTCTGCCGTCTTGCGAATGCGCTGACGGACCAAGGGGTGCAGCGTGGGGACCGGGTTGCGATCCACCTGCCCCTGATGGTGGAAAGTATCGTCGCGGTCCTTGCCTGCGCGCGTATCGGTGCGGTGCATGTCGTGCTGGATACGCAATCCGATGCACGCTGCATGGCCGAACGACTGGTTGATTGTGGCGCCGTGGCTGTCCTGACGGGGGATGGGATCGGCGATGATGCCGACTACCTCCCGCTGAAGCCCACGCTCGACAGGGCGCTGGAAATGGCGGGCGCGCGCAGTCGGGTGAAACTGGTGCTGCTTGTCACGATCAGCGGCCATGACGTCGCGATGCGGCCCGGTCGCGACCACCATTACGATGCCGTGGTTGACTGGTATGAACCCGATTACCCGCCGGAAGCCATGTACAGGGAGGACCCGCAGTACCTGTTTTATCCCCCTGCGGGGCGTGGCGGTGTCCGGGGCGTGACCCATACGGTCGGGGAATACAGGCACATGGCGTCCCGTGCCATGGAAATGGCGCGCCCCTATGGTGATGTCGATGTTCCCGCAGGCCTCGTCAACATGGCGTGGGCGGCGGGACAGACGCCTCTTCTGGTCGGCCTGCTGGCGCATGGCTGCACCATTACCACAACAGCGGAGGCGCCCATGATCGTTCGGACCTGAGATTATCATACCCATTTGCGAAAAATGACCAACAGGTGAAAAGGGATCGGGCGTAGGGCCAGAGATCCGATCCTTTTTCACCACATGTTCCCCGTATGCACGGACATGTCCGTGCGATGGCGGGATGCAGGCACTGCCGGTTGGCGCAAGGCGCGAGAAGGGCGTCGCCAGCGGGCGTCATGGTGTCGCGGGAGGGTTTCATGTTATGATGGCCGCCATTGTCATGGTGGACAGGCGTACTCGAAGGACATGAAATGCCCGATACACTTTCACGGACCCAGCATACAGGCGGACGCCCGACACCTGAAATGTCGGCACTGCTTGACCGGCAGGTTCTTGAGGTTGCGACAGCCCTTTTTGTCGAGCAGGGATATGCCGCCACGTCGCTCGAAAAGATAGCGCGCGTCATCGGATGCAGCAAAGCGACGCTGTACCGCCGCTATTCCTCCAAGGAAGACCTGTTCAAGGCCGTGGTGGCGGAACGGGGGCGGATGCTGCTGGACGAGGCAGGCGCGGTCGAGGCGTCTTCGAAGGATCCGCTGGTGGCGACGAAGGAAATCGCCCTGTTCTTTCTGGATTTCATGCTGCGTCCGGAAACGCGCGAAGCCTACCGCATTGTCATTGGCGACGGGCACCGCATCCCGTTCATCGCCGATGAAATGATGGAAACGATCGTCGAACCTTTCGTCGCCACCCTCAGTCGCCTGCTCAAGGCGGCGGCGGATGCCGGGCGCATTGAATCCACGAATCATGAGGAAACGACACGCGTCCTGATGAGCTTCGTGATCGGATGGCCGCTGCAGAACACCATGCTGGGTCACAACCGGGTGCAGGATGTCGATGCACGCAGGCGGTTTTTTGACCGGGCATGGGGCATTTTCCTGTCAGGCATATCTCGCAGGGACGGGGCCTGATTTACCTGCCATTCCCATCTGCGGACCTCCTGACATCATCCTCATGGTAGGCCACCTCGAAATGGTCGGTTCAACCGCAGTCGTGTTTTTTGCCATATTGAAATACGATACGGTATCGTATATGTAAATCGTGATGACCGGACCCTTGCCCGGGTTCGGGACATGATTGAGGGTGGTGCGTATCCATGCATACCAGTGTGCCTGCGCCCGCACAAAAGGGAGGGCGTGTCCGGTCCTGATCCTGTTACGGGATGCCTTGGGTGGGATGTATCCGAAGGACGGGCGATCGCCGCCGCACAGGATGATGCAGCCTTGGCTTCGTTGGCGCCATGCTCCATTACCAGTAGGGCAGGCAGCAAGCCCGGGCGTGAACGCAATGCTGGCCGAAAGGAAACGGCCGTCGCAAAAAACGGGGAACTGACACAGCGATGCCTGGAACATGGCTGTTCCAGCCGACTGGATGTACTCTTCGCGCAGGTGATCGACCAGCAGGCGGAACTGGCGCTAAGACACGCCTTCATAAAACACTTTTACGCGGGGAAGGGGATTGAATGGCGAAATGCGACAATTGCGGGGCCGGGTTTTCCTGCCAGCCGGAAGGACAGTGCTGGTGCATGGAACGGACGCCGGTCCTGCCTGTCCCCAGGGAGGGGCAGAAGGGATGCCTCTGTCCGACCTGCCTGGACGCGGTCCCGGCGAAAGCTGGCGAGGAAAGTGCGGACAGACATTCGTGACGTTCAGTCCCTGGCAGGGAATTCCCGTTGCATCGCCCCCCGTTTCCAGACCGGTTGCAGGATCATTGCGGTCCCGCGAAGTTGATTTACATCAACGACAGGAAAGACAAAAAGGCACGCTATGACCACAAGGGTTTTCCAGCAGGAAAAACAGACGGGTCCGCGCTGGCCCCAACACAGGCATGACGTCCCATGAGATACGCCCACAGCAATTTTGAATCCTTTGTGCAGCCCGAAAAACCGGCCGGGATCGACACCCGTTCGGCATGGATCGTGGGCGGTGGCCTGGCGGGAATGGCGGCGGCTGCCTTCCTGGTCCGTGATGCACGGATGCCGCCATCGCGCATTACCATCCTTGAGGCGTCGGAAGCCGATGGTGGGGCGCTTGATGGCGCGGGCAACGCCCGGACAGGATGGCTGATCCGGGGCGGCCGGGAAATGGAGGAACAGTTCCAGTGCCTGTGGGACCTGTATCGCTCCATCCCGTCGCTCGAAGTGCCGGATGCGTCAGTGCTGGATGAATTCTATCGCCTGAACCGTGCCGATCCCAGCAGCAGCCCGGTGCGGGCGATGTGCGGGCATGGACAGCCCCTGCCGGATCGGGACAGCCTGAAGCTGACGGGCAAGGCGCGGCGGGAGATCATATCCCTGATCCTGACGGATGAGGAAAAACTGGGGGGCAGGACCATCAGTGATGTCCTGTCCGAAGATTTCATGCGGTCGAACTTCTGGCTGTTCTGGCGTTCGATGTTCGCGTTCGAGACATGGCACAGCGCGATCGAGATGAAGCGCTACCTCGCGCGGTTTGTCCACCAGATCCTTGGCCTCAAGGACCTGCATACGCTGAAATTCACCCGGTTCAACCAGCAGGAATCCCTCAGCCGCCCGTTGGCCACATGGCTTGCCGAAATGGGCGTGGTGTTCCGCCATGGCGTGCGGGTGACCAACGTGCGGGTTGACACCTCTGGCGGGACGAAGGTCGCGACACGTCTCGACTGGCTGGAGGACGCGAAAGCAGGGGGCGTCGATATCGGTCGCGGTGACCTTGTCTTTGTCACCAATGGTTCGATGGTGGAAAATTCCCGCTGGGGTGACCACCATACCCCCGCACCCGTGGATGCGACCATCGCGGAGGGGAGCATCTGGCAGTTGTGGCGCAACATCGCGGATCAGGATCCCGCCTTTGGGCGGCCGGACGTGTTTTGTGGCGACACCACGAAATCCCGGTGGGAGTCCGCGACGGTGACGACGCTGGATGCACGTATTCCCGCCCTTGTGCACAAGGTGACGGGGCGCGACCCGTTTTCGGGCCGCACCGTGACAGGCGGACCGATCACCATTCAGGATTCCGCATGGCTGATGAGTTGGGTCGTCAGCCGCCAGCCCCACTTCAAGGGACAGCCGAAGGGGCAGATGGTCGCATGGCTTTATGGCCTGTTCAGCGATGTGCCGGGGAATTACGTGAAAAAGCCGATGCAGGACTGCACGGGCGAGGAAATCACGCGGGAATGGCTGTTCCACATGGGTGTGCCCGCAGACCAGATCGACGATATGGCGGCGACCGGGGCCGTGACCCATCCGTGCATGATGCCGTTCATCACGGCGCAGTTCATGCCCCGCACCGTCGGGGACCGGCCGAAGGTGGTGCCCGACGGCAGTGTCAACCTCGCCTTTCTGGGGCAGTTTGCGGAAACGCCACGCGACACCGTGTTCACGACGGAATATTCCGTCCGTACCGCGATGGAGGCGGTCTATACGCTGCTTGATATCGACCGTGCGGTCCCCGAAGTCTTCGGCAGTGTCTATGATATCCGCATGCTGTTGCAGGCGCCGGCGGAGCTACGCGATGGCAGGAAGGTTCCGGCTTCGGGTGTGGTGCGGCACCTGTCCACGGGAACGGAAATTGGCGACCTGCTGGAGCGTTATGGACTGATCTGAGGCCTCAGGGCCGGAACATGCGACCCGCCGGGGAGTTATCGGGGGGCGTAATTGCGACCATCCGTGCCAGTGTCCTGTTCTTTGGCGGCCATGGCCAATACAGCCGCAAGGGAAAGGGGATATCCGCAGGCACGGACACTTATATATGACGTTCAAAATATCATCCCGATGATATAGAATATTGGGAACAGGAGGTACAGATAGCTATGTCGATCGCCCAGATGCGTAAGAACATGTCTGAAAATGCGGGTTTTATCGCGGCCCTGGACCAGAGTGGGGGATCCACGCCGGGCGCGCTGCGCCATTATGGCATCCCCGACAGCGCCTACAGCAACGATGCGCAGATGTTTGCCCTCATGCATGAAATGCGGGTCAGGGTCGTTACCGCTCCATCCTTTACGGGGAAGAAGATCCTCGCCGCCATTCTGTTCGAGCAGACGATGAACGGCCTGGTCAAGGATACGCCTGTTCCGACCTTCCTGTGGCAGGATCGTGGCGTGGTGCCGTTCCTGAAGGTTGACAAGGGACTGGAGGCTGAGGCTGGCGGTGTCCAGTTGATGAAGCCCATTCCCGATCTTGAGGCGCTGCTGGATCAGGCCATCAAGAAGGGGATTTACGGCACGAAGGCCCGCTCCGTCATCCATCTGGCCGAACGTAACGGGGTGGCGGCGATCGTCAAGCAGCAGTTCGCCCTGGCACAGCAGGTTGCGGAACGGGGGCTTGTCCCCATCATGGAACCCGAAGTGCTGATCAAGAGTCCGGACAAGGCCAAGGCCGAAGCGCTGCTGCATGATGAACTGCATCGCGGGCTTGATGCCCTGCCCGGTGATTATCAGGTGATGATCAAGGTCTCCATTCCTGAAAAGCCGGACCTGTACCTTGATCTGGTCAAACATCCCCGCGTGCAGCGTGTTGTGGCCCTGTCGGGAGGGTATTCGCGTGACGAGGCCTGTGAACGCCTTGCGCAGAACCACGGCATGATCGCAAGTTTCTCGCGTGCGTTGCTGGAGGAACTGCGCTGCACCATGACGGATGCGCAGTTTGATGCGGCGCTGGCAACGGCCATCGACCAGATCTACAAGGCATCCACGCAGAAATCCTGAGGCGGGGATGTTAGCTGCTGCCTTTTTCAAAAAAGGCAGTATTCCGGTGAAGTTTTTTGAAAAAATCTTCACCGGAAACTTTCCTTGATTTTTGCCAGCGGTTTCCGGCTTCTGGGAACCGCTTTTTTTATGCCCGGATTTTACTATTTCCGTGGCAGGCAGGATTGGTACGTTTTCGAAATATACAGAATTCAACAAACAACTTTTGTTTAATTCGCGGCTTGTGATGAGGTGGCAGGACAGGGTGGGTTCTATCGTGGTGGCAGATAACGGAGGAAAATCCTGATGCCCCATAATCCCGTCGCCCCTGAGTTCCGTGCCGCCCTGAAGGTTCTGCCGTCCTTTGATGGATTGTCTGACCAGACCCTTGCGCGGACGCGGGAAGCGTTCATTACCGCGATCCGTGGGGTCAGGGTTGCGCCATATCCGGATGTCGAGGTCAAAACTGGTGCCGTTCCCGGACCGTCCGGGGCTCCTGAGGTGCCGGTGGTGATCTATACCCCGCGAACAGGGCACGATAATGCGCCCGTGCTGGTTTACATTCACAGTGGCGGGATTGTCAGTGGCACGCCCGAAGTGGACGATGCGCGATGCCGTAACCTTGTCAACGAACTTGGCATTGTCATCGTCTCCGTCGATTACAGGCTTGCGCCGGAGGCCCCTTATCCCGCGGCGATAGAAGACTGCTATGCAGTGCTGAAATGGGTGCATGCGAACGCATATGGTCTTTCGATTGATCCGGCGCGTATCGCCATTGGCGGGGATAGTGCGGGTGGGGGACTGACGGCATGTCTTGCCCTGATGGCGCGGGATCGCGCCGAAGTGCCTGTCTGTTTCCAGTTGCTGATCTATCCCATGCTGGATGATCGTACGGGCACGACCGTCATGCCTGCATCGGAACTGGGAAAATATATCTGGACGCGCTCTGCCAATCATTATGCATGGAACGCCTATCTGGGACAGGCGCCGGGGAGCGAAGGTGTATCGGAATATGCCGCTGCATTTCGCGCAACGGACCTGTCCGGCCTGCCACCGGCCTATATCGGCGTCGGTTCGCTTGACCTGTTCCTTGACGAGGATCTTGACTATGCAAAGCGCCGAGACTGTGTAGAATTTTGTGCGGTGGCACTTTTTCAGGCCATTGGGAAACGATCATCGAACATGATGGCGAGCTGGCATCTGACAGCATACCATTCGC
>NZ_NKUF01000068.1 GCF_003206495.1 Gluconacetobacter entanii
AGTCGTTAAACAGGCTCAGACCATGGATCCAAAACACGGAGAAGAAAAAATGATCTCGCAGTGAAAGTGGCCATTGACGTGAAACTCCTCATGTGAGGGGCCTCAACGCTCGACGAGGTGGTCGGCGGCGAAGCGCCACCCTCTCTTGAGGCCCTTGAGAACACCCGCCCCAATGACGAGCTAGGAGATGACCTGAAACCCGGTCGAAGCGCCCAGCTTCGGGAAGCCGCGCATATTTACGGCGCGCAGGGCGGTCTGGCCGCCCGGGCATTCGCCATCAACGAGATGCTGCGGCGCCATGAGGAGACACTCGACGCCACTTATGATTTCCGGTCGATCGTGCTTCCGATCGGGAGTGGCCAGACCCTCATGCAGCCCCCCATCGTCACCGAGGCACAGATGGCCTTCGCGCTCAATGACACCGGCCAGGTGGCGCACGAGACAGAATGTGTTTTCGAGATCACCCGGGAGGCACAACTGACATCCGCGCCCCCGGACTGGCGCACGTATCTCGTCCGGACATGGGGCAAACCGCATCACCCGGTAGCCGCGGCCCTGCCCCGCACAAAGGCGGAAGTGTCACACTGGAACCAGTGGGTGGCCGAAGGCTGGGCAGATGGAGAAAAGCAGGCAACCGAGATCTTCCTCTCCGACCTGTCGCGCCTGCAGCGCGACATTACCGGCATGGCCCGCTACCGGGTGCTGCTGAACGCCGGGCGCGTCGAAGAACCGCGCGTCGTGTTCGAGCACCAGGACGCCGTGGGAGGAGGAGACACCCTCCACCTCAATGACCGCACGATCCGGATCGCGAGCCAGCCGGGGCTTCAGGGCCACGTCCGGCGCGGAAGCGACTACGGTTATCCGGAGCATTGCCGATGAATATCACCATCCCCGTCACGACCGACGAACGCTGGCCGGATGAAGGCAGGAAAGCGTTTGCCTGGGTCGAGGAGCGACGGCGTAACGCGCCGGGGCTGGACTCCCTCCTTCGCTGGGCGCATGGCCTCGGCGCCTCGCGCATCGACATCAAGACCGGCCATCCGGTCACGATCAAGGTGCACGGCGTGATCCGCTACGCCACATGTAAAGCGACGGACTCCCTCGCGCTTGCGGATATCGTCGGCCATGTCTATGCCTCTGACGGGATGGCCATGCTTGGTGTCGGCCATATCCTCGATACGGCCTACAGCGTGGCACTGGACCGCAAGGTCAATCTGCGTTTCCGGATCAATCTTTCACCCATTTCGGTCAAGCGGGGCAGCGGCGTCCACGTCGTCATGCGTCCGATCCCCGCGCGTCCCGCAAGCCTTGACCAGCAGATGGTCGAACAGGAAATCCGGGACACGAACAGGCTCAAAAGCGGCATGGTCCTGTTTGGTGGGGCAACCGGTTCCGGAAAGACCACGTTGCAATTCGGGCTTGCCATCGAAAAACTCATGGACCCGACCGTGTATTGCGACATGGCAACTGGCGAGGAGCCCATCGAGTTCCTGCTGGACGACCTGCGACCGCCTTCAGGCTCGCGGATCAGCCAGACGGAGATCCGCCCTCCTACCCTGACTTTTCCCACGTTCACCCGCAGCCTGACACGCCGCGAGATGAGCGATGGCATCATCACGGAATGTCGGGACGGCGAGACCATGAATGCAGCCATCAATATCGCCATGATGGGCGGTATCCTGGGCACGACGCTGCATGCAGACAGCGTCTCCCTCATGATCCAGCGCGCGATCGCGCTCTGTCCGCCCTCGGAACGTGACAACCTCGTCTCGGCCCTCGCTCAGGCGCTCCGGTTCTGCATCAACCAGCGCCTTGTGCCCCGCAAGGGCGGCGGGCGTGTTGCGATCCGCGAATTCCTCACCTTCGATCGTGATCTGCGCCGCAAGCTGACCCGGACCGAGCCAACAGACTGGCCGGACGTCGTGGCCGACGCGGTCGAGGCGCAGGGCCAGTCTTTCGGAAAGGCCATCCGCAAACTGCTTGATGCCGATCTGATCACCGAAGACACCGCTCTGGCGGAAGAAAGGAGAGACGCGTGATGTGGCGTGCAACGGCCTATCCTGTCCGGGTTTTCATTCTCGATGCCCGCGCCTGTTTTCCCATTCTCATCTCCGTGACACACTGGAGCCTCACCACCCTGCTGATCGGGGTCTTCGGCGTGGTGTTTTTCGGCACGATCTCGTTTTTCGGGCTGACGCTGCCGGCCGCGATACGCTCCATGCGACGCTTCCTCATCGGGCCGGTCCGCACCGCCCTGCCGACATGGCAAAGGAGGCGGTTCTCATGAGCGCGATCGACCTGGCGGCGATCAGTGCGGCGCAGACACGGCTTCTGGCCAAAATCGGCAAGCCGATTGAACTGCTGGACCGTGGCACCGGAAAACGGGTGGTCGTATCACCGGCTGACGCGGCACACCCTGAAGCCTATCTGCCCATTTTCCTGATCAGTGCCGAAACCCAGTGGCTGGAACTGACGGGAACGGGCTTTGCCCTTGATGTCAGCAGGACGCCCGACAGCGCGCTCGGCTATGCCGTCCGCAAGGTGCGCGCCGGTTCATTTACGGTCGTGATGTTATGTCTGATCGATGTCACGATGAGGCTTGCGGAGATGGACGACGCGCTGGTCCTCAATCATCTGATCGACTTCTGGGGCGAAGCCCATGGCCGGATCGCTGATGTCGCGCCGACCTTGCAGGGGGCGACATGATCCCCCGTCTCGCTCTGGCGGCATTCGGGGCGTTTCCCTTTTTTGTCGCCAGCACGACCGCCCGCGCCACGAGCATCGAAGAAAATGGCCGCCAGATTGCAACGTGTCTGGAGGCTTCGGCAAAAATCTCCGGTGTGCCCCGTGGCGTGCTGCTCGTCCTCCTCTATGTCGAGGCCGGCCGTCCCGGAATGGTCAGCCCGAACGGTAACGGCACGGCGGATCTCGGACCGATGCAGGTCAACACGACATGGGTTGATCGCATCGCGAGGCGATGGCACAGCACGCCCGCGCAAACATATGCGGCGCTGCGCGACAGTTCGTGCGCCAATATCGAGGCAGGCGCCTGGATCCTTGGTCAGGCGATGCACGAGGCACACGGCGACCTCTGGCAGGCCGTGGCATTCTATCACTCTCATACCCCACGCCATGGCAACGCCTATCTCCGGCGTTTCTACGACATCGCCCTCACGATGATGGCCAGAAGCCGCAGGGACGATCGCTCATGAGCACAAACCGCGTCCCATGGTCATCCAGCGATGACTATCTGCTCTTTTCCTCGATCATCATCATCGTCGGGGTCCTGCTGTTCAGCTACATGGCCTGGAGCCTGTGGCATACGCAGATCACGGCCTTCTATCTGCGGGCCATGCTGGGGCAGATCAACCTGCTGCATACGTCCGATCCCGACCTGATGCGCCTGCGGTTCCAGTTGCAGGCCGCACAATATCGACCGGACCTGGTGCGGGCGATCCAGCTTTATTATGGCCTTGCGATCCTGGGCAATGCCCTGAAATGGCCGGTGGCCATCGTGATTGCGCTCATGGGCGGGTTATGCATGTGGCGTGCTGCCCCCGGCCGTTTTGCAAAGGCGCTCGATCTGGAAGGTCTGATCGCAGTCCAGGCAGAAATGTTTCCGACACTGAAAGGCTTCGTCCGACGTCGACTGGACAGGCTTGTAACGCCTACGGATGGTACTCCCCTGCCCGCGGACCCGGCCCTGACACGTGCCGAATGGCGCGCGCGCTTCGCTGTCGATGCACAGGACCGCTACAGTGAAACCGGCGCGCTCGAAGCGTTCACGCGCCAGCTGGGCCGCCACTGGTCCAGCATCCACGCCGCGTCCCCTGTCGAACAGGTGCTTCTCGTTGCCTTTGCGATGCACTACCTCCAGAGGCGCCGGGAAGCCCTCGCCCTGCTTGGTGAACTCTCTGCCTGCCTGGCCGACGCTGGCCTTGATGGTCCCCATGGTCCGCTGGCGCCGCTCACGGTGCCAGAGTCCGTTGTGCGAAGCGCCCGCTCTGCCCTGCAGGACAAGGAAATCAAAAACTGTATCGATACGGTCTGCGAGCGCAGCGGATGGAGCGTGACCGCGCTCATGACCCTGCTGCACGAGGCCCGGCGGCAGGCGGGCGTACTGGCACCCTCCTCATTCGCCATCGTGAAGCTCATCGACCGATCATTGTGGTACGCGCTGCACTCACTCGGCTTTCCTGCTGAAATCCCGGCCGAAGACCTTCATCCCAATCCCCGCATCGAGGCCGCCGGCGCGCGTGCGCACTGGAGCGAAGAACGGCGCTACCAGCGTCCGATCTACATCCCTGCGGTTGAGAACGCACTCGCCATCCTGCGCCCGATGCCCGAAGCACAAGGATCTTCCCATGACCCGTATCATCCTCCACGCTGATGGCCGGGCTCCCATCACCGTTGAACTCGACGGGACAGGCTTACAGCCACTCCATCTCCATCTCCATCTCGGATCTGATTTCGGGCAGACGAAGACAAGCGATGCGGCACCGACTGTACCAGAAACGGCAGCAGCACGACGCGGGCGCCTGAAAAAGGCATTGCCCGCGCTCATCGCCGGGGGGCTGGCCGCCATCCTGATCATCGGCACACGTCAGGCCATGGTTTCCGACCGCGCTGTTCCCGACACGGGGCCCGCTGGCATGCTACGACCGCCTGCAATTCTACCCCCACTCTCCGGCTCGCCCATGACGGACGAAGGCGCGTCAGGGGGCCGCTCAACCTATGTCCCGGGCGCACTCATGCCGGTCGACGGGAATGTGGTCGGCAATCCCGACGGTCACCCGGCGAGCGCGGAAATCGATGCCGCACGACGCATCATGACGCAGCGGCCCGTCGTCACTTATCCGCAACCCCCAGGTAGCGCGCAGACAGCGCCGACGGCGCCGGTTTCCCCCACGGCACCAACCGCGCCCGTGGCGCCCATGATCGACACGGGAAAATCTCCTTTCGGGCTGGAAGACTGACGCATGGTGAAGCGCGAGATCGGCGGGCCGCAGGTCCACCAGCAACTGAAACACGGCTCTACCTATCGCGACACGCGTCCCTTCACGGTCCGGATCGCCGAAGAGCTGCAATCCAGCAGTTCCGGGTTCGCCCTCATGATTCTGGCAGGGCTCAGCGTGCTGGCTCCCGCGATCGTCGGGATCACCTTTCCCCTCGCCCTTTGCCTGACGCTCTGGGTCATGACCCGCCAACCCGTGCTGCCTTTTCATCTGCCCAGATATTCCGGACTGAAGGACAAACACGATCTTGACCCCAAAACCCGTCGGCCGCGAGCGGCGGCAGGCATCATATATCTTGGAACGGACGGACTGACTGGCCAGCAACTCTGGCTTTCATCCGACGCGGGGCGCCAGCACGCCGCCGTGCCAGGCACAACGGGTGCAGGCAAAACGACATCCGCCATCTCCCTGCTGGCCAATCCTCTTGCGCACGGATCCGGGTTCATCCTGATCGACGGCAAGGGTGACAACACGGTCCACGGCGATGTACTGGCGCTTGCCCGCCGCTTCGGGCTGGACGACCAGGTGCTCAATCTCAATTTTCTGACCGCAAGCGGCATCCGCCAGTCCAATACGTTCAATCCGTTTGCGACCGGCAACGCCGACGCCATCCGTGAAATGCTGGTCAGCCAGCTTGGTGAGCCGTCGAGCAATGACGCCAACGGCGTCTTTCGGGACCGTGCTGTCGGCCTTGCCGGCACGATCGCGCCAGTGCTGACCTGGATGCGCGACACCCACGGCGTGCCGATCAACATCGAGACCATGCGCTACGCCATGGAACTGCGCTGGATCGGCACGATGGCCCGGCATCGCGTATTCCTGATCCGCAATCCCGGCTTCGATCACCCCATCGAGATCAGCGTGCCCGAAATTCCCGACGACATCCTCTATCCGGCCCAGGCCTATCTGGGCGAACTGCCAGGATATGATTCCTCTCTGGCGTGGAATGAGCAGAAAGAAAACAAACCGAGCGAGCAGCATGGCTACGCCAAGATGTATTTCACCCGGGTCTTCACGCAGCTTGGCGTCAGTCTCGGGCACATATTCCGCGCCCAGATCCCTGATATCGACATGCGCGATGTGGTGCTGAACCGCCGCATTCTCGTCGTCACGCTGCCCGCGCTGGAGAATTCATCGGATACGCTGGCCGGACTGGGCAAGATCGTGGTCGCGGCCGGCCGCGGCGTCATGGCCCAGCTTCTTGGCGCCCGCCTTGACGGCCCCGCCGAGCAGGTCTTCAAGCTCAAGGCAGGCAGCGGCGACGCGCCGTTCCATTTTTTCTACGACGAACTCTCCGCCTACGTCACGGACGGCATGGACCGGCAGCTGGCCATGGGACGCGGCCTGAACTGCATGTTCTGGCTGGGGTTTCAGGATCTTCCGGGTCTTACGACACGCATCGGCGACAAAGCCTTTACCCTGCTCGGCAACGCCAACCTCACCCACGCCATGCGCCTGCAGGATGCCATGCGCACGCGCGAGTGGATCGAAAAGCAGTCCGATCGGATCGAGGTCAGTCAAGCCACGCATTTTGAAGGCAACTCCGCCGGAAGTTACCGGGAAGGACGGGGCGCCGAAGTCCGGGAAGTCGCCCGTATTCCCTGGGCAGACCTTCAGTCACTCATCGAGGGCGAGGCCATAACGATGTATGCCGGTCGCATCGTCCATTCGAAGACGTTCTTTGCCGCCGTCAATGGGCGGTCAGGCGCGATCCGCATGGCTCAGCCGGTCATGCTTGCAGCGCCGCTGGACCTGAATCGGGTGCCCCCGGACCAGCAGTTGCTCGCCCTCCTCGCGACGATCGAAGGCGGCCTGTTTCAGTCTGAACTGACCACGGTACACGACGAGCCGGATGTTCGCGCACTCCAGGAAGCAGTCGACCGCCTCGGTCCAGGTTCTCAAGACATCCTGTGCAATTTTGCACAGATTGGTGCAGCAGTCGCCGCCGCACCACGCCGGGTTGCGACCGCCAATGACGATGAAGAGAATGAGCACGCAGCCGGAACAGACATGCTGACACCATTTTCCTATATGCTGCGTCACGCTGCCTCCATCCCGAAACCCGGTTTTCGGACACAGCCCCGCACCATACCTCCCATCGACGGTCACCTGCTTGGACGCCTGGAGGCTATTGAACGCCGCGTGGACCGGCAGCCTGGTGTAGCCCGGCGTCAGGCACTGCTTATGTTGGGTGTCAGGGACGCGATGACAAAAGGCGCATCGAAGGAGGGCGCTGCCAGCACCGGGATGACCGAGAAGGAAATCCTCGCCCAGATCAGGATATTGCGAGAAAAAACCTCGGCATGACCGGCACGATCATCATCCTTCCCGGCGGGGAAAGGTTCCAGCTCGAATGGCGCCGGACCGACCCGGAGCGCTGGGAACGCCGCCTGAAGGCAAAATATGATGAGAGCCGGAGCGCGGAGCGTTCTGACAAGGCGCGATGCCTGTGCCAGCATCGCGGGGCCTCATTGCCTCTACAGATCCGTTACCGGGCGGACAGTCACAGTTATCACCTCGCCGTCTGGCCAAATGAAGGGCCGTTGCACGAAAAGACATGCCCCTTCTACAAGCCTGATCCGAAGAAAAGTGGGCGCGCCAGCTATGTCAATAGCGTAATTCGCGAGGGTGAGGATGGGGATGTCGCTGTGACCCTGTCGATCGGCCTGCGCCGCAAGGGGCCACCCCGGCCAGTCGATGACACGCCACTGCCTGCTTCAGATCAGCCCGGACAGGCGCGACAGCGCCGGATGACGCCTCTCGGGCTGCTCCATCTCCTGTGGGAACGGGCGGGGCTGACCGAATGGCGGCCGCAATTTGCCAGACACCGCACACTGACGGTGGCCCTGGGTCGGATTGCCTCTGCCGGAACCAGGATCCGGGCGCAGGGCAGACTGATCTCCGATCTTCTATGCCCTGTTGCCCCAGGGCATGAAAAGTTCGGACGGCGTCTCCATGCCATTGTCAGGACAGAAGGACAGGAAAACCATCTGTTCCTGATCGGGTTCGTGGAGGCTCTGGAACCAGATCCCAGGGGCAATTTCACGATGGCCCTGAGCGGACAGCGCGACGGTTACCGCTGCTTTCTGACAGTGCCTGCGGCCGAGAGGAACCGTCTTGCCCGGTCGCACCAACTGGCGGCAGCCACGCTCGCCCTGCCCGAAGCGGCGCGGCAGGCACATGTTGTAGCGCTGCTCTATGTGACGGCGCGAAACATCCTAGCCCCCAATAGCCGGTGGAGGGGCTGGATCCAGGCGGAAGTCAGGACCGGTGCCCTGATGACCGTCTCTCGCAGCATGCTTCCTTTCGAAAGCAGCCATGAACTGGCGGTAGCCGATGCCCTCGTGGCAGCGGGACGCGCATTCGAAAAACCACTGCGTTTCGACGCGGAACGGGATCTCGTTTTCCCGGATTTCATCCTGCAGGACACGGCGCGGAATGACGGATATCCAATGGAAGTTTTCGGTCGCACGGACGAGGCCTACGCTACCAGACGAGCCGAAAAGGAAAATTACTACGACGCGACCTTCGGAGCGGGTGGATGGTGGTCATGGGATGCGACAACAGGGAGCCGGATGCCGCCTTTTCCATCAGGCAGGCTGAGATAAAACAGGGTGACTTCTTCACTTGGCTGCCTTAGAGCCCGATCCGAAAGTTTTCCAAGCTTGACAATGCCTTGCTGTCCGTCGTGTGAGCATGCGGATCGAGGCGATCAATGTCCATGCGGTTGAGGACGCAATGGACTTTTCCCAATCTTTGGCGAGCCGCCTGCACCGTCCCAGCCAGGCGAATGTCCGTTCCACCACCCAGCGACGCGGCAGGATCTGAAAGCCCTTCGTCGTATCGGACCGCCTGATGATTTCGAGGGTCCATTTTCCCATGGCG